>CAYHQQ010000015.1:0-72865 GCA_964358855.1 uncultured Phycisphaeraceae bacterium | reverse complement strand
CGGCGCTTTTCTGCAAGAATCTTTGCTTCAGTTCACGGCGTTGCCCTTCGGGGTCGAAGAACGATGCGCGGGCTTTCCGGGGGCTTCGCCCCCGGCTATTGACGATGAGCCCTACGGGCTCCAAGGCAGGGTGTAGGCGAGTAGCGTCATCCCTGCGAGCATCGCTACTTTCCGAGCGTGCCCAACGTGCTGTTGAGTTCGATGGATTGGCCCGGCGTGAGGGTGAGGGTGTTTGTCGTGGAGCCGTAGCGCAGGGAGCAACTGCCGCCGAGTTTGGAGCGGAGGGTGACTTGGGTGAGTTTGGAGTTTTGCCAGGAGAGGTCGAGCTCGAAGCCGCCGCGGGCGCGGAGGCCGGTGATGTGGCCGGTGGGCCAGGCGGCGGGGAGGGCGGGGAGGAGGGTGAGTTCGGGGGTGTGGGTGAGGTCTTGGGCGTGAGATTGGAGGAGCATCTCGGCGATGGCGGCGGTGCCGCCGAAGTTGCCGTCGATTTGGAAGGGTGGGTGGTTGTCGAAGAGATTCGGAAGGGTGGAGCGGGCGAGGAGGAGCTGGAGGTTTTTGTGGGCTTGGTCGCCGTCTTGGAGGCGGGCGAAGAAGTTGACGACCCAGGCGCGGCTCCAGCCGGTGCCGCCGCCGCCGTGGGAGAGGCGGTATTCGAGGCTTTTGCGGGCGGCGGCGGTGAGGGCGGGGGTGCCGCGTGGGGTGATTTCGGAGCCGGGGTGAAGGCCAAAGAGGTGGGACATGTGGCGGTGGCCGGGTTCGGGTTCGTCGTAGTCCTCGATCCACTCTTGCAGGCGGCCGTCTTTGGGGCTGATCTGGAGCGGGGCGAGGCGAGCGAGGGCGGAGGCGAGTTCCTTGCGGAAGTCGGGCTCGAATTTGGAACCGCCGCCGTGGAGGGCGTCGAGCGTGTCGATCGCGCTGATGCAGTTGGTGAGGAGATCGCGGACGATGGAGAGGTCCATGGTGGCGGCGTAGGTGAAGGACGAGTTGGTGCCGTCGGCTTTGCGGAAGGAGTTTTCGGGGGAGTGTGAGGGGCTCGTGACGAGTTTGCCGGCGGCGGGCGTGCCTGGCGGGGCTTCGATGAGGAAGTCGAGGATGAAGCGGGCGGCACCTTTCATGAGGGGCCAGGCGCGGCGTTCGAGGAAGACTTTGTCGCCGCTGAAGGTGTAATGCTCCCAGGGGTGGCGCGAGAGCCACGCGCCGGCCATGGGCCAGACGCCCCAGACGCCGTCGACGGGGGCGGCCCCGCGCCAGAGGTCGGCGTTGTGGTGGAGGACCCAGCCGCGGGCGTTGTAGAGCTCGTGGGCGACTTCGGCGCCGGTGACGGAGATGTCGTCGAGCAGGTCGAAGAGGGGTTCGTGGCACTCGGCGAGGTTGCAGACTTCGGCGGGCCAGTAGTTCATCTCGGTGTTGATGTTGACGGTCCACTTGCTGCCCCAAGCGGGATTGGTGTCCTTGTTCCAGAGGCCTTGGAGGTTGGCGGGCTGGCCACCGGGGCGGCTGGAGGAAGCAAGGAGATAGCGGCCGAACTGGAAGTAGAGGGCGCAGAGGTCGGGGTCGGGGGTGCCTTCGCGCACGTGGGCGAGGCGGACGTCGGTAGGTTCGCTGGCGGCCTTTTCGCCGCCGAGGTCAAAGGTCATGCGGTCCATGAGGCGGTGGATGTCGGTGAGGTGGGATTGGAGGAGCTGGTTGTATTTCTTTTTGGTGGCGGCGGAGAGTTGAGGGAGCCAGATCGATGCGGGGTCACCGGAGATGTCGTGGTAGTTCTTGAAGCTTGTGGCGGCGGCGAGGATGAGGGTTGCTTGATGCGCGTTGCGGACGACGATGCGTCCATCGACGGAGGTCATGTGGCCGCCGCCGGCGTCGACGCTGAGGGCGATTTCGAATCGGGTGCCGGCACCATCGACGCCGGCGGTCAGGTCGCGGTCTTTGCCATCGCCGTGCCACTGGCCGCGGAGGACGTGGAGACCGGGTTCCTGGAGGGTGGTCTGCTGGTGGGAGTGGGGGGAGGTGATTGCGGCGGAGAAGTTCAGGGCGTCTGCGCGGTCGGCGGTGAGGTGGACGACGAGGACCTGATCGGGAGCGGAGATGAAGCACTCGCGGGTGAAGGTGACATCGCCGACTTTGTAGCGGACGCGGGCGATGCCATCGCGTACGTCGAGCTCGCGCCGGTAGTCGAAGACTTCGTCTCTTGCACCTTTGGGCGCGTCGAAGCGGAGGTCGAGGTCGCCCAGCGGCTGATAGCTCTGCTGGAGGACGGGCGAGCCCATCATGGTTTTGCCGGCGAGTTCGGCGGCGGCGTTGTTCTGGCCTGCGAAAAGGAGGCGGCGGACTTCGGGGAGGTTGGAGGAGGCGCCTTTGATTGCGTAGCTGTGTGGGCGGCCGGACCAGAGGGTGGTTTCGTTGAGCTGGAGGAGCTCGTGTTCGATGCCGCCGAAGACCATGGCGCCCAGGCGGCCATTGCCGAGGGGGAGGGCTTGGTTCCAGTCGGCGGCGGGCTGGCGGTACCAGAGGGTGGTGCGGGGTTGGGGCGGAGGCGGTGCGGAGCCGGTGAGTCTCGCGGGGTGAGAGAGTTCGAGGCGGCCGGAGGGGGTTTCGCTGACGTAAGCGAGGCGGCCTGGGGCGCGGAAGTCCCAATCGGCGACGCGGGCTTCGAGGCCGAGTGAGCGGCGATCGGGTTCTTTGGCGAGGCGGGTGATTTCGGTTTCGCTCAGGGCGCGGGAGTAGATGGCGACGCGGGCCATGTCGCCTTTGTAGCGGTGGGCACCATCGCTATCAGCGCCGATGCGAAGGGGCTGCTTGCCGATGGTGAGGGGCTTCATGCCGGGGTGTCCGGCGTCGGCGACCTTTTTGCCGTTGACGTAGAGGGCGTAGGTGTTGTGTGGGACGCTGAAGATGCCGACGACATGAGCCCACTCGTTGGGTGTGAGGGCATTGGGGGCGGTGAGCTGGCCTTCGGCGAGGAGGAAGCGGAGGGAGTTGCCCGGGTAGGTATCGAGCATGTAGCCGATCTGGGTGCCGGCTTGGGTTTTGTCGATGAGGCGGACGCCGGGGGCGTCGAACTTGGCGGGACGGATCCAGGCTTCGAGGGTGAGTTCGTTGTGAAGTTCGAGGGCGGGGCAGGAGGGGGTTTGCACGATGTCGCCGGAGCCGGTGAAGGGGAGGGCGGCGGGGGGATCGGCGGCGGCCGTGCGGGCGAGCCCGAGGGTGGTGGCCGCGAGGACCATCGTCACCGACAAGAGTCGTGCGACAAAGGAAACGATTCCGCAAGTTGGTCGGTGATACTGGGTCATGATCAAGCCTCCGGTTGCATTGTGCCCGAATCTCGTCGGGCGTGCTGGGGCGCTGCGGGCGAAAGAAAGTCAGGGATGAAACCACAGGGAGCACAGAGAGCACAGGGGAAAGGCAGGGAGCGGGTTGGGAATGGATCAGTGGTTTTTTCACTGCATCTCTCTCTGTGTCCCCTGTGATCTCTGTGATGCAATGGCTTGTATGATGGCCGCATGATGACTTTGATGATTGCGACGATGATGGGGAGCATGGCCGCGGTGGGGGTGGGGCAGCCCGATGTGGTTGTGGCGGACTTTGAGGGGGCGGACTATGGGAAATGGGTGGCGGCGGGGGAGGCGTTTGGGGCGGGGCCGGCGAGGGGGACGCTGCCTGGGCAGATGGCGGTGACGGGGTTTGAGGGCAAGGGGCTGGTGGACAGCTTTCTTGGTGGCGATGGCAAGGTTGGGACGCTGACGTCGCCGGAGTTTGAGATTTCTCGCAAGGCGATGACGTTTTTGATCGGCGGCGGCGGGTTTGAGGGCAAGACGTGCATGAACCTGCTCGTGGATGGGAAGGTGGTGCGGACGGCGACGGGGGCGAATGTGAATCCGGGGGGGAGCGAGGCGCTGGAGCTTGTGGCGTGGGACGTGGCGGAGTGGGCGGGGAAGACGGGGCATCTTGAGATCGTGGACGCGGCGACTGGAGGATGGGGGCATGTCAATGTCGATCAGATCGTGCTGACGGACGCGCCGCCGCCGGCGATTGCCATCGGGCCGACGCGGGCGATCACGGTCGAGAAGCGGTATCTGAATCTGCCGGTTCGCAGGGACGCGCCGGTGCGGCGGGTGGGCGTGCTGGTGGGTGGAAAGGTGCAGCGGGAGTTTGAGATCCGGCTGTCGGACAAGGCGCCGGACTTCTGGGTGTTTCTGGATCTGACCGCGTTCAAGGGAACGGAAATCGTGGTGCGGGCCGATCGGTTGCCGGCCGGCGGGGCGGCGCTTGGGGCGATTGAGCAGGCGGATGAGATCCGCGCGGTGGGGGTGCCTTTGTACAAAGAGGCGCTGCGGCCCCAGTTCCATTTCTCGAGTCGCCGCGGGTGGTTGAACGATCCGAACGGGCTTGTGTACTCGGGCGGCGAGTACCACATGTACTACCAGCACAATCCGTACGGGTGGGAGTGGGGGAACATGCACTGGGGGCACGCGGTGAGCGCGGACCTGGTGCACTGGAAGGAGTTGCCGGTCGCCGTGTATCCGCACGCGTTTGGTGACTGGGCGTACTCGGGGAGCGCGGTGGTGGACGCGGCGAACAGCGGAGGGTTCAAGACGGGGGCCGAGGACGTCATCGTCGCCGCCTACACAAGCACCGGACGCGGCGAGTGCATCGTGTACAGCAACGATCGCGGGCGCACGTTCACCGAGTTCGCGGGAAACCCGGTGGTCAAGCACGAAGGGCGCGACCCGCGGCTTCTGTGGCACGAGCCAACGAAGAGCTGTGTCATGGCGGTTTATGACGAGAAGCCGGGCGAGAAGGTGGAGAGGGATCGCCAGGGGATTTCGTTCTACACGTCGACGGATCTGAAGGTGTGGAAGTTCCGCAGCAGAATTAGTGGGTTCTATGAGTGTCCGGACCTCTTCGGATTGCCGGTGGATGGTGGGAAGGGCGGATCGCGATGGGTGCTGACGGCGGCGAGCAGCGAGTACATAGTGGGGGCGTTTGACGGAGAGAAGTTCACACCCGAGTCGATGAAGCTGCCCGGAAATCGCAGCGATAGGTTCTACGCGGCCCAGACATTCAGCCAGACGCCAGATGGCCGTCGGATCCAGATCGGCTGGGCGCGAATCGACGCGCCGGGGATGCCGTTCAACCAGATGATGTAGTTTCCGTGCGAGTTGACGCTGCGGACGACCCCCGATGGGATTCGGCTGTGCAGCTGGCCGGTGAGGGAGATTGAGCTGCTGTACGGGAAGGAGTGGGTGAAGAAGGACGCGGTGGCGGCCCCGGGGACTCCGGTGCGGCTGGAGGGGCAAAGGGAGACGTACGACATCTGGGCGACGATTGAGGTTCAGACGGCGACCGCCGTGACTCTCATGGTGCGCGGGATGGCGATTCGCTACGACGTGGTGGGGAAGACCCTGACTTGCGACGGGCGATCGGCGCCGCTGGCCATGCGAGACGGGAAGATCTCGCTGCGGGTGCTGGCGGATCGAACATCGCTGGAGATCTTCGCGGCGGATGGGGCCATATCGATGCTGACGGCGGCAAAGGTCGGCGGCGGCGGGATTGAAGTGGCCAGCGAGGGCGGCACGGCGCGGGTGCTGGAATTGCGGGCGGATGAGCTGTGGCCTTGATGGCTCGGGCTCGAGGGGAACTTCATGGTCATTGGACTGATGAGTGCGATGCCCGAAGAGCTGGAGCTGGCGTTGCACGAGCTGGCGGACGGGCCTCTGCTAGGGTTTGAACACGGAGGGCGCACGTTCCACACCGGGCGGATGTGCGGG
Source organism: uncultured Phycisphaeraceae bacterium (assembly GCA_964358855.1). Classification (GTDB taxonomy): domain Bacteria; phylum Planctomycetota; class Phycisphaerae; order Phycisphaerales; family UBA1924; genus UBA2396. The sequence goes on along the minus strand of CAYHQQ010000015.1, from coordinate 67,097 downwards.
CGCGAGTGCGTGGCGGTGTTCTCGCGCTGGGGAAAGGTGGCCGCGGCGACGACGGCGACCGAGCTCATCTCGCGATTCGGCGTCCAGGCGATCGTGTTCACCGGGGTTGCCGGAGGGCTGGCGCCGGGGCTGCATGTCGGGGACATTGTGGTGGCGGACAAGCTGTATCAGCACGACATGGATGCGAGGCCATTGTTTCCGCGGTTTGAGGTGCCGCTGACGGGGCGTGCGGGTTTGGAGACCGACGCGTCGATCCGCGAGTCGCTTGTGCGGGCGGCGAGTGCGTTTGTGGAGGATGCCTGCGGTGCGGCTGGTGGCGGGATTGGCCCCGCGCCCGGGCGAAGGCCGCGGGTTGTCGTGGGGACGGTGGTGAGCGGCGATCGATTTATCGCGCGGGCTTCAGAGGCGGCGGAGCTGCGGGCGGCGATCGAGGGGGCTGTGTGTGTGGAGATGGAGGGGGCGGCGGTGGCGCAGGTGTGCGCGGAGTACGGGGTGCCGTTTGGCGTGGTGCGTGTCATTTCAGATGCGGCAGACGAGCACGCGCCGGGGACTTTTCATTCGTTTGTGGAAACGGTGGCGAGCCGATATAGCGTGGGGATCGCGCGGAGATTCTTGCTGGGGCGGCGGAACTTGTGAGCCTGTCGCGGGCGGGAAGGAAAGGGGTTGGGTTGGGACAAGGGAAACTGGGTTAGGTCACATGGAGAGGCTCCTGCTGACGCTTGGGTACACAACTCCGAAATCAGACGGAACGTCCTTTCAATCGGCAGTCGCCTGTTGGATGCCCGTATCCCGCAAAGGTCACCGGGCAATCGGGTCTGTTGTTGTGATCTTCGGAATGACTACGCTCATCAGCGGACGCGACCGAGCTATCGCGATCGCGCCGACCGTTCGCGCGCCAAGTCGGGAGTTGCAGCAATGAGTGCTGTTGGATTGACGGCGGGGTGGATGCCCGGTACTTCAAGGTGCACCCGGTACAAGCCCGTGCGGGCGCAGATGTAGAGTGACTGGCCGTCGGCATCACCGAACGTGAAGTTGGCGGGGATCTCGGGTAGCACGATGGTGCCCAGGTGCTTTCCGGTCTCGTCGTAGATCCGCAGGCCGTCGGGCGAGGCGACGTAGACATTTCCGTGCGTGTCGACCTTGAGTCCGTCGAAGCAGAGCTCTCCCTGGAGGCTCGACGTGAGGTCGACAAAGTCCCGCCCGTTTGAGAGCGATCCGTCCTTGGCGACGTCGTACCGCACGATGACTTTCTTCTTCTCGTCCCAATTGTCGACGTAGAGGTACTTCTCGTCGGGGCTGAATGCAAGGCCGTTGGGGCCCTTGAGGTCGGTGCTGACCACCGAGAGCGTGCCGTCGCGAAGGCAGAAGACGCCGCTGGTCGCGAGTTCCTTGTGCGGATCGTCGAAGACCTTGGGCAGGCCGAAGGGCGGATCGGTGAAGTAGAGGACGCCGTCGGAGCGATAGACGAGGTCGTTGGGACTGTTGAGGCGTTTGCCGCCCGAGCGATCGGCGAGCACGGTGATGGTGCCATTGGGCTCAAGGCGGGTGACGCGCCGGTTGCCGTGCTCGCAGATTGTGAGGCGGCCTTTGAAGTCGAGCGTGAGGCCGTTGGAGCCTGGCTGGTGGTATTCGCCGATGTTGGGACCGGCGCCGGGGCCGCCGTCGGTGTATCCGGACTTGGTGCGATAGATCGAGACCTCGCCAGTGCCTGGGTCGTAGCGGTGGATGACGTTTTTGTTGGGGTCGCTGAAGAGCAGATAGCCGCCGGTTCCGCCGCCGCCATAGCTCGCCCCAGCGGGAAGCGCCGGCACCCAGATGGGTCCCTCGGTGAAGGCGAAGGCGTCGGCGAGCTTCTCGAATCTCGCAGCCTTGGGCACGATGCCGTCGATCGCCGGGTCCATCCGCTGGACCGTTGCTTCGACAGGCTTGGGGGGATTGGTCATCGCCCGCCCGGGCGCGTAGAAGTCGAGTGTCGCCGAGCGGATCCAGACGTAGTTTGAGGGTGGCGCCGACAAGGGACCATTGGACGCGAATACTGCGATCTGGATCTTCTGCCCCGGCCTGGCGTTTGTCGTCAGCGTAACCCGATTGGGCGAGTTCCAACCCTTGATGAGAGGGCCGCCCGACGTTCCCAGCACCTGAGGGAGTGATCCATCCACCCAGACCTCCGCGTAGTCGTCGACAGCAATCTCAAGGATCGCCGTCATGCCCGCAACGCCAAGCTGGTTCACCCGCTCGGGAATCGTGACGTCAAGCCTGTACCACCCAAAGGCCAGCTTGCCATTGGTGCGGCGCTGCTCCAGAGTCGCCGCGTCGAGTTCGGTCCACTGGGCGTTGTCGAACTCGGGTGTGCCGATCCGTGGGGCGATGTCGTGCGTTTTGACGGTCGCTCCGGTTGGTGAGAGGTCGAGGGTCGGCGCCCGGTTGACTGCGTCGACGATGGCCGCGTCGGCGAACCGCCAATGGGCCGAGACGAGCGTGGTGCCCTCGCGGGTCCGAAGGTCCACAGCCGCGTCGGGGACGGGCGGCGACTGATCGGGGCCCGCGAGGGCGGAGAGAGGAAGGGCAGTGGAAGCGATGAGCGAGAGAGCGAGCGGGAGACGCATGGGTCTGGTCCTGTGTTTCGGGTCGTTGTGATCGATGAGGGCGGGGGGATCGGCGCGGTCAGTTCTCACAGCGCCGGTGCGAGAGTCCCGGCCAGTACTTTCTGGCCTTGGCGTCGTTTGCCGCGAGGTCCTGATTGAAGAGGCGGAATGCTTCGGGCGTGTGTTGCAGCACCAGTCGCCCGTCGACGAGTTGCCAGATTTGCGGGTTTGCGGGCGAGACCTTGTCGATCGAGGCCGCGTAGCCGCAGAACCCGCCGTACTGGGGCACGTACTTGCTCGGGTCCCTCTCGAACAGGTTTTTGTGCTCGACATTCGCGAAGTGGTACGTCGCACCTTGGAAAGACCTGGCGATCGAGTTGTCGCCCTTGATTGGCTTGCCATCGGTGAAGTACGAGACAGGGTCGTACCCTTCCATCGCCAGCCCACGCTCATCGATGTTGATGAGGAGCCGCGGCGGGTTTCCCTCGCGGTCGACAAGGCCCGGCCAGTTCCGGTCGGCCTTCACGAGGTTTTCCTTGGCATCCTCGTGCCACTTATCCCAGGCCCGCTTGTTGTGCTGGAGCAGCAGTCGCCCATCCACGATCTCGAAGAATGTGGGGTCGATCGGCGAGATCGTGTCGATGGAGGCCGCGTAGGCGCAGTAACCGCCGAACTGCGGCTCGTACTTGGCGGGGCTGGCGTCGAAGAGCTTCTTGTGTTCGGCGGATGTGAACTGGTAGGTTGCCCCGCGATAAACGGATCGGAATGCCGGGTCGCCCTTCACGGGTTTGGCGTTGGTGAAGAACGCGACGGGGTCGTATCCCTGGATCGCAATGGCGTCGGAATCCAGATTGAGCAGGACCTTGGCATTCTGGCCCGCCGCCAAGGCGCCGGCCGCGCCGACGCAGCGGCCGGGGCCCGAGCAGGCGGTGAGAGAAGAGAGAGCAATGAGAGTGGAGGCAATCAGAACGTTGTTCATGTGGTATGTCTCGCGGCGGTTGCGGTGCGTGTGCGTGATGGGGTTACTTGCCGGCCAGAGTCGAGATCGCGCTCGCTCCGGCTATGGCGATTTGCTCGTCTTCCGCTTGGCTGTGGGCGCCGCTGACGCCGATAGCGCCCACGACGTGCCCTTCGTGGATGATCGGTACGCCGCCCTGCAGCGGTGTCATTCCGCGCACACCCAGGAGCGCGTTGCGCCCGTCCTTGATCGAGTCTTCGAACGCCTTGGTTGGCTTTTTGAACAGTGCGGCCGTTGATGCCTTGCCGATGGAGACTTCCGCCCCTGCGGCGAAGGTGTCGTCGATGCGCTGAAAGGCGATTAGGTGCCCGCCCTCGTCCACGACGGCGATCGCACCGCCGGCCTTGAGGGCCCTGGCCTGTGCAAGAGCGCCGGCGAGCACCTGGTTCGCACCGTCGAGCGTGAGTGAGTGGGTGACTCGCACGGAGTCGAAGCTTGCCGGCTCGTGTTGGGCCGGAGGTTGATGCGACGATGCGCCGGCCAGGGAACTTGCCGCGCCGACGATGGCGCCCAGAGCGATAAGAAGAGAGAGATTGGCGAGGTTGGGACGACGTGTGACGTGAGTGTTCATGGGATCTCCAGGGTCGAGGGACAGCCGCTCGGAAGCGGCGTTGTGCTTCTTCGAAGCCGTCTGCTTGAGGTGTTGTGCCACCAGATCAACATGATTCGGCGACGAGAATCGGATGCCGGGAAGGGCATTTGGTCGCTATCCCCGCGCGGGTTTTCTCATCAGCGTGAGCAGGAGCGCGGTCCAGCCGGTCTGGTGCGTCGCGCCCAGGCCGCGTCCGGTGTCGCCGTGGAAGTGTTCGTGGAAGTACACAAGATCGCGCCAGTGGGGATCGGTCGCGAAGCGAGCCTCGTCTCCGTGGCAGGGTCTTCGCCCCTTGTGGTCGGGCAGGAAGGGGTGCGTGAGACGGGAACGGATCTCATCGGCCGCACACTGGAGTGAGATCCGCGTGCCCGAGCCCTTGGGCCATTCGATCGTGAGCGAGTCGCCGTAGAAGTGGCTGTACCGCTCCAGGGCCTCGACGATGAGAAAGTTGAGGGGGAACCAGATGGGACCGCGCCAGTTGGAGTTGCCGCCGAAGAGGCCGGTGGTCGATTCGCCCGGCGTGTAGTCGACCCGGTGCTCGCGGCCATCCACGTCGATGCAGAACGGATGCTCGGCGTGGAATCTGGAGACCGACCTAATGCCAAAGGGCGAGAGAAACTCGGTCTCGTCCATGATGCGCGTGACGACGCGCTCGAGGCGCTCGCGCGTGGGGATCGCGAGCATGCGGTCGGTGCCGGTTGTGCCGCCGTGGGCGCACGCGCACGTCGCGTGCCAGGGCAGGTCCGTGCGGTTGGCAAGGAACCAGTGCATGCGAGCCTTGAAGTCGGGGAGCTTGTCGATGATGTCGGAGGTCAGGGTTTCGACGGCGATGAGCGGGAGGATCCCCACGAGCGAACGCACGCGCAGCGGCGTCGTGCCGTGCCCCATCCGGATCTGGTCGTAGTAGAACCCGTCGGTCTCGTCCCAGAGGCCATTCCCGCCCAGGGTGTTGATCGCGTCGGTGATGGCGATGAAGTGCTCGAAGAACTTGGTGGCAATGTCCTCGTACGCGGGGTCGCCCGCGGCGAGCTCCAGGGCCATGCTCAACATCGTCCCGCAGTAGAAGGCCATCCAAGCGGTGCCGTCGGCCTGTTCCAGCGTGCCGCCCGTCGGCAGGGGCTGCGAGCGATCGAAGACGCCGATGTTGTCCAGGCCCAGGAATCCGCCGGAGAAGAGGTTTTTGCCGCTGGGGTCTTTGCGGTTGACCCACCAGGTGAAGTTGAGCAGGAGCTTCTGGAAGCAGCGTGCGAGGAACACACGATCGCGCTCGCCGCGCTTGCCGGACATCTTGTACACGCGCCACACCGCCCAAGCGTGCACCGGTGGGTTGACATCGCCGAAGGCGAACTCGTACGCGGGGATCTGCCCGCTGGGGTGCATGTACCACTCGCGGAGGAGCAGCACGAGCTGGTCCTTGGCGAACTGTGGGTCCAGGTGCGCGAACGGAATCGTCTGGAAGGCCAGGTCCCAGGCCGCGTACCACGGATACTCCCACTTGTCGGGCATGGAGATGATGTCGCGGTTGTTGAGGTGCCGCCAGTCGGCGTTGCGTCCCGCTTTGCGCGAGGTCGGGGGCGTCGGCTGCGCCTTGTCGCCATCGAGCCAGGGTGGCACGTCGTAGTAGTAGAACTGTTTGCTCCATAGGAGCCCTGCGGCTGCCTGTCTGGCCACGTTTCGCTCCGCCGGCTCCAGCGCTTCGTGACCCTTGGAGGAGTAGAAGGCGTCGGCCTCCTTGATTCGATCGGCGAAGATGCCATCGAAAGCCGGCCCGAACGGGGCGACGCTTGGTGCATCCTGGCGCGAGAGTCGCAGGCGCACGGTGACGCTTTGGCCCGCGGGAATCTCAAGCGCGTACCACGCCGCCGCCTTGGTGCCCTTTTGCGTCAGATTCACAGCGTCCTTCATCCCACCCACAATCCTGGCGTGGAAGGCGTCCTTCACAAAGGGCGACTCATTTGCCGTGCCCCAGAGACGCTGTGCGTTGGACTCGTTCTCAGTGAAGATCAGTTCAGGAGGGGTGTCGGCTGGACCCGGCTGCGCGTGCAGCACATGCGTGCCGAGCAGTGGCTCCTGGGCCACGATTGTGCCAGGGCCTACCGTCGCGATCGACGGCTTGCCGCCGCAGGGGCCGCAGACTCCGTCCCAGGACCAGGTGTTGCGGAACCAGAGTGTGGGGAGCAGCTGAAGCTGGGCGTCATCGGGGCCGCGGTTGGAGATCGTGAGGCGCACCAGCACGTCGTCGGGCGACGCCTTGGCGTACTCCACCTGCACATCGAAGTAGCGGTTATCGTCGAAGATGCCGGTGTCGGAGAGCTCGAACTCCATTTCGTCGCGCCCGCGGCGTTTATTCTCTTTCACGAGGGCCGCGTAGGGGAATTCGGCTTGCGGGTACTTGTAGAGAGCCTTCATGTACGAGTGCGTGGGGGTCGAGTCGAGGTAGAAATAGTGCTCCTTGACGTCCTCGCCGTGGTTTCCCTCAGGGCCTGTGAGCCCGAAGAGGCGCTCTTTGAGGATCGGGTCGCGGCCGTTCCACAGAGCGAGGGCAAAGCACAGGCGTCCGTCGTCGTCGGAGATCCCCATGAGCCCGTCCTCGCCCCAGCGGTACGCGCGGCTTCGAGCGTGGTCGTGTGGGAAGGCGTTCCAGCAATCGCCGTCGGGCGAGTAATCCTCGCGCACCGTGCCCCATTGTCGTTCGGAGAGGTAGGGACCCCAACGCCGCCAGGGCGTCTCCTTGCGATCAGCCTCCGCAAGGCGCTGCCACTCGGGGTTGGGGTGCTGGATGGGCCTCGCGGGGGCCGACACGGGACTGGAAGCAGTCGTGGGAGCAGGTGCGGACGGAGACTTGGTGGTGACTGGTGGCATCGTTCTTCTCGGGTGCGGGAACATGGCATGCATGTTCCGGATTCATCTCAACGGCGCATCGAATCGAGGGGGACTACCGGCTTGGGTTTGAGGTCGATGAGGCACCTCGGGCCTCGGACGGCTTGTCGGAGTGCAGCACGAGGGCGTGCCCGTCTGGATCGCGGAACATGAACGGACCATGGACGAGCGTGCCGACGTCTGCGGATGCCGAAACTCGTCGCACATTGTGCTTGGCGAGCCGATGTGCGGCCTCGGGCGCTTCGCTTGTCAGTGCCGTGTGCCAGTGCCAGAGATCGTTCGAGGAGGTATCCGCCGGAAACGGGCGCCCGGTTGTCGGTGAGAGGTATTCGAGCAGTTCGACGCCTGGTCCCGACGTCGCCTTCAGTGTGGTGATGCGAAGGCGAGCGCCGAAGACGTTGTTGAGGTGTTCCTGCTCGGTACCGGAGTTCTCACTCCCCCCGGCGACGCTCATGCCCAGCAAGTCGCGATAGAACGCCAGGCTTTTCTGGGTGTCGGCGACGACGATCGCGGTGTGATCGATGCCGAGGAAGAGCTTATCAGATTGGGTCTGCCAGCGTGGATCGCCCTTTCCTTGGGGGAAGTGGATGACTTCCAGTACGTGTCCATCAGGGTCCTTGAAGTAGAACGCCGAGATGCCCGCTGCATTGGTGTTCCACGCCGGCAGGGTCTGCGGCCCGCTCGACGCGTGCCTGACCTTGTGCTCGCGGAGGGTCGCGTACGCCTTGTCCATATCCGAAACCACGATCGCGATGTGCTGGAACCAGAGGTCGTTGCTCCTGGAGTCCTGCGGGATCGCACGGCCCTCTGGCGCGAGGAACTGCGAGAGCTCGATGGTCTCTTCGCCCAGTTGCAGCGTGGCCGTCCGCACGCGGACGCCAAAGACACCGGTGAGCCGCTCGATCTCATCACCGAAGCGCTCGGTCTCTGCCACGGACTTGAATGTCAGCGTCTGGGTGTAGAACTCAACTGCCTTGTCGAGATCACTCACGGTGATGCCGATCGACGCGACGGCATGGACCAGCGCCGGCGTTGCCGGCTGTGTTTGAGCCGCTGAAAGGGGGGACGGCGGCGGCGCGAAGATCGGCAGTGCTGCGAATCCCATGGGCGCGAGCAGCAGGGCGGCAACCGAGAGAGAGCGGACGCGATTCATGCGAGGATTTCCTGATGGTGAGAGGTCGAGCCGGCACCAAGCCGCTGGAGAAGGTGGTCTCCGACGCGAAGGGCGTTGGCCATGATGGTGAGCGACGGATTGACGGCGCTGCTGCTGGGGAAGAAGGAGCTGTCGACGACGTAGAGATTGTCCAGATCGTGGGCCTTGCAGCTCAGGTCCAGCACGCTCGTCGCGGGATCGGTGCCGAATCGCAGGGTCCCGTTCTGGTGGCTCACACCGCTCACGCCGAGGCGTACTCCCAGATACGTCGCCTGGGGGCGCCCGCGAAGTCGGTCGGCCGCATCGAGCGCCTGGATCGTCTTGACTTCCAGCCTCCGATAGGCCTCAAGATTGTTGGGTGTGTAGGTGATCTTGATGGTGCCGTCGGGTCTGACCGTGACGCGGTTGAGAGGGCTGGGCAGATCCTCCGCGGTTAGGAAGAAATCGATCGTCCTGCGCTGGATGTCCTCGATCGCCACGCCGGGCAGCTTGTCGCCCCGTGCCCACTCCAGCGTTCCGCGATCGGGCTTGCCCATGAGCTGGATGGTCCCCAGCGGGAGCGGCGAATCGTCCGCGCCGCGATAGAAATCCGTGATCCCAAAGTGCTTCTGGAAGGGCGAGGGATTGTCCTGGCTCGTCACGGCGATGAGGATGCCGTTGTGATGGGTCATGTAGTTCCGGCCGACCTGGTCGGAGCTGTTGGCCAAGCCCGTCGGATGCTCGGCGTCGGCGGAGCGCAGCAGCAAGGCCGCAGAGTTCACGGCGCCGCACGCGAGCACGACGATGTCGCCGCGGAACGAAACGAGTCGTCCTTCGTGACGGGCGATCACCTCGGTGACCGTCCGTCGGTCACGACTCGCCTTGAGCCGCTCAACGAGCGCTCCCGTCCTCATCGTGACGTTTGGCAGTCCAAGCACGGGCTTGATGCCCACGACGTGCGCGTCGGACTTGGTTTCGGTGAGATCCGGATACCCGTCGAAGTTGCTCAGACGGTACGGTGCAGCGCTTGGGTCGTTCGCGTCCAGTCTCACTCCCAGCGGCACCGGAAAGGGCCTGCACCCGACCGCGGTCAGATCGTCGAAGAGCTCCTTGATCCTGGGCTCGGGAGAGACGGCCTGGTGCGGATAGGGCTTGGATGCCGGCGGATCGTGCGGATCGAGCCCGCGCTGGCCGTGCACGCTGTACAGCCGCTCGGCCTTCGTGTAGTACTCTTCAAAGTCTTCATAGGCCAGCGGCCACGCCGGCGACAGGCCGCCATAGTGGCGCACGGCACCAAAGTCGTGTTCGCGCATCCGCAACAGGGCCGCCCCGTACACCTTCGTGTTCCCTCCGACGCAGTAGTGCGTGTAGGGTGAGAAGGGCTGGTCGTCCTTGTCGTACCAGAGTTCCTTGGTGAGATAGCGCTTGTCTTCAAAGACCGCCTTTGGATCCCAGTTTTCGCGCTCGCGGGGAATGAACTCGCCGCGCTCCAGGATCAGAATGCGTTTGCCGGAAGGCGCCAGTGATCGCGCGAGCGTTCCTCCGCCGGCGCCCGTGCCGATGATGATGACGTCGTAGTGCCTGTCGTTGGGCATGTCGTTCTCGTGAGGTTGAGGGCAGATCCGTCGGCCCCGCGAGCACTGACTCATCGATGCGAGGCGGCATCCTCTTGGATTCCACTCGCTCGAATCGGTCGCATCGACTGCCCCGGCATCTCGCCGATCCGGCAATTGAAGATGCAGGGCTCGTCAGCAGCGTGGCTCATCTTGCAGCAGTAGACATGGCCCGAACCGACGGCGATCACATAGAGTCCCGCCGCACAGAGCATGCCCAAGGGAGGCGCGGTGAAGTACACCCACAAAGCGCGAAAGTCCCGGGCGTGCACCGCCGAACCGAGCGTCCGGGCCGGATTCATGCTCATCCCCGAGAGCGGGGCTTCAATCGTGATGTACAGCGCGACGAGTCCTCCGGCGATCACCCCCGTGTAGGCGGCCGTTGATGCCCGATTCGACGTGATGAGGACCATGGACATCAGCACCAGCGTGATGCCGAACTCCGCGATCCAGGCGACGCGGACTCCGCGCCGCCCCGGCAGGGTCGCGGCGTGGTTCACGTCCGGATGGCGAACCAGTGAGCGGAGCACGATCGACGCAAGGCCCACACCGGCCGCTCCGCCGACAAACTGTGCCATGACGTAGAACGCCGCGTCCCAGGCGTGCACCTTTCCCAGGGCAAGGAAGCTGAGGGTCGTCGCCGGATTCATGTGAGCCCCGGACCGCTGGCCCAGGGACGAGTAGATCAGCACGACCGCCGTCAGGCCCATGAGCACACCGATGATCGCCCGGCGCACGTTTGGGTTGGCAATGCGCCGGACCGCCAGTGAGCCCGGATGGTTCAGCACGACCACACTCACGCATGCCACAACCATGAATGTGCCCAGGAGGAGCGCTTCGATCAGGTATTCCGGCCAGTGATGGGTGAGGGCTTGGAGCATGCGTTCATCCCGCCGCGCGCGCCGCCCGTCGCACGATTACGGGTCTGGTTTGCACCTCTCGTGCGCTCAGCACCCGCCGATCCAGGCGGATCAACTCGCCCACCGACCACGCTTGAAACGGGCATCCGCGTGGCGTGTGTGGGCGGTCCCCATCTGCGAGCTCGCTGACATGTCCCAGGCCAGCTCGACCCAGATGAGCGAGAACGGGGTCAAAGAACCTCACTCTGGCCTCTCCTCGTGCCTGGTCTGTGTCGCCCCGGGCCTTCACCCAGGCCTCCACAAACGACCCCAGCAGCCAGGGCCACACAGGACCCTGGTGGTACACGCCGTCACGCTGAACGGGCCCACCCTGGTAACGACCGGCGTACTGGCTGTGAGCCGGGTCGAGCGATCGCGGCCCCATCGGCGTCATCAAGGTTCTTTCGAGACGATCCACGACGCGGCGCGTTCGCTCGGCGTTCAGGAGACTTTGTCCAAGCCCGCCCGCGGCCAGCGCCTGATTGGGCCGGATCGTTGCGTCGCTCGTGCCGCGCACATGATCCACGTCGATCACGTCGAACAGGCATCCCTCCGGCTCGTTCCAAAACCGCTTGGCAAACGTCGCCAGCCCGGCCTCCAAAGGGTCCATCCACCTCGGCGCCCACATCGCGCCGATTCGCAGCGCGTTGAGCCACAGCGCCTGCACCTCGACGGGCTTTCCGATCCTCGGCGTGATCACCCGCCCCTCAACCCGCGCGTCCATCCACGTCAGCTGCACGCCCGGCTCGCCCGCCGCCAGCAATCCGTCGTCATCCAGGCGGATCCCGTGGATCGTTCCTTGCGAGTACCCCGCGAGAATGCTTTGGATCGCCGTTCGCAGGGCGAGCTCGTCCGCATCGTTCAGTCGCGTGCCGGCGCTCTGGGCTTCCCGGGCAAGCTCGTGGGCCGCGATGATGAACCATAAACCAGCGTCAACACTGTTGTATTCGGGCTCTTCGCCTTTGTCGGGGAATCGATTGGGCAGGAGTCCACCCGGTAGCCCGTCGCACCCTGGAGCGACATGCCTTGCCCATTCCAGGAGAATGGCGCGAGCCTCTTCCAACCGCCCCGGCGCCAGGCAAAGTCCCCGCACGGCTATGAATGTGTCACGACCCCAATCGCCAAACCACGGGTATCCCGCGATGATGGTGGAACCCTGGCCGCGCCGGACGATGTACGCGTCTCCCGCGCGTTCCAGGGGCGAGGCAAAGCGCTCGCGGCGATGACGTTCTGCATCCCGCAGGCTCGTCGCGAGTTGGGTCGCCGGCAGGACTATCGCGCGGGTGGGCCTGGCCCCGGCCGACACCGCCTCTGCCTCCAGGATCATCACCGCCTCGTCCCGCGAGAGATCGAACTCGATCGTTCCCGGCGAGGCAAGATCCTCGGTGAACTCAAAGCCGCGCTCACGTTCCTGGTCGTATTGAAAGCCCCGATACCATGTCGGAGCGTGCGTGTAAGTCCCGTTGTGACGAACCCGGATCGACGGAACGCTGAGGTATGGCGTCCAGGTGAGCGTTTCGCGGGCTGCCGCGGGCTCAAAGTGGAATGCGTCATTTTCGTGATGCAGCGCGTGCAGATCACGTCCTGAGATCAAGGGCCGAACACGGATCGACACGCCCTCTGTGCGAGTCTCAAGGCGCCACGACACGACCGTTCGGGCCGAATCTTTGCAAACCATGATCTCGTGGCGAACTCTGGTTCCATCCGTCAGCCGAAGCACCCACGTGGGCCATGGCTCGATCGAAAACAACTCGATCTCCGCCCCGGTGACCTCGGGTCCGCCGGTCGTTACGTCCGGTGTGTATCTCTGGCGCGTCAGCGGGAACTCGCCCGCGGGGGTGACCAGCGTCGCTTCCACGCCGTTGACGAGCACATACCGATTCGTCGGCGGCGTCTGCGCGCACGTCAGGAGGGCGTGATAGCGCCTGGTGCGAACGCCGGTCGCCGTCCCGGACGCGAATCCGCCCAGGCCGTCGGCCTCCAGCCACTCGTCGTGCTCATCCAAAGCGAATGACATTCTTGATCCCCTCGACTGAGAGCAATGGCTGTTTGAACTCGACCGCCGGGTACTGGGCGGTGATCAGACTCTTGATCGCGGCGGGCCACTTGGTCAGGAAATCGCCCAGGTCGCGGATCGCCGCCTCGAACGCGTCGTGCCCGGCGTTCACCGTCCCGAGCAGCACCTGGTTCTTGAGGACCATGTTCCGCATGATCGTGTCGGTATCGATCTCTGAGGTCCCCTTGAGCCCCGGCACACCCGTGAAGACAAACGCCGCGTTGGGTCCCACCTGCTTGAGGACCTCGAATGACAGCTTCGAAGCTCCGGTCGCCTCGTAGACGACGTCGATGGTTCCGACCCGCTCGACGAGCTTGTCCACAGGCGTGACCATCGAGGAGACGTACGTTGCTCCAAACGACCGAACGAGTTCTGCCTTCTCGCTCTTCTCGTCCTCGCGCGAGTAGACGAAGGTTGAGAATCCTGCATTGGCAAACGCCATCGCGCCCAGAAGGCCGATCGGCCCAGCGCCCAGGACCAGTGCGTGGTGGCAGTGTCCAGGCTTCCTGGTTCCTCCCGCCTGCGGGCACGACCACGGCAGACGCTGCTGGATCTGCCACACTTCGATCAGAGCCTTTTCCGCGATCGTCAGCGGCTCGACCAGCACCGCGACCTCCCGCAGCTCCCTGGGCACAGGGATCATGTATTCCTGCGAGTCCACGACGTACTCGGTCATGTACCCGTGCTGCTGTTTGATGCCGCGCTCGGTGAACCGCCCGGTGTAGCAGAAGTCCTGCCGCCCCTCTGCGCACGATGGGCACTCGGCGACGCCGCACGGGCGACGCACGGTCAAGACGGCCAGATCGCCCTTCTTGAATCGAGTCACGCCCGCCCCGACCTCGACGACCTCGCCCAGGCACTCGTGTCCGATGATCAGGTGGTCCGATCCCTGGGGCGGCGTCCCGTAGTGAAACCCGCAGATCTCCCGGTCGGTTCCGCAGACCCCGACATCGAGCGTCCGGAGCTTCACCTCTCCCGCCTGCGTGATTCTCGGCTCGGGAATGTCAATGAGGCGAACAGCCCGCTCGCGCGGGAAAACGGCAACCGCTTTCATGTGCAACTCCTGCGCCAAGACGAGGGCATACTCGGCGCCCGCCGGTGGCGTTCGACAGTCAGATGCCGATACCCGTCGGAGGTTTCCGGGCCCGATCGCACGAAATTTGGCGTGCATGCGCCCAATGGCGACATCTTGTAGCTTGTTGTATCATGGTCGACGAAGACCGATCCATGAAGCCCTCCGTCCAGAATGCCCCGATGACCGGCTCTCCGCACCAGGAGCCGCTGGCCCTCGACGCGCTGTTAGAAATCGTCGAGGCCATTTCCGCGGGCCCCGACGCCGAGTTCTTTCCGGTGCTGGCCGCACACCTCGCCAGACTCATGGGGACCTCGCACGCCCTGGTTGCCCAGGTGTGTTCAGGCTCAACGGATCGGGCCAGCACGCTTGCCTATTGGACGCCCAAGGGTCCAGGAGACCAGGCTCAATGGGACATCGCGGGCACGCCCATGGCTGAGGTTCTCAAGGGCCAGATTTTCCACATGGAGTCCGGGGTCCGCGCTCGGTTTCCCGGTCCCGGCCCCTTGGCCGACATGGGCATCGACAGCTACCTCGGTGCCCCGCTGAACGACGGCAAAGGGTTTCCCCTGGGTTTTCTCTGCGTTTTTAACCATGGGCCCATGCCCCTGGAGCCTTGGAGGCTCGCCCTCTTCCGCGTCTTTGCGTCGCGTGCCGCGGCCCAGCTCGCCCGGCTGAGTCTCGAACGAGAGCTCGCCGAGAGCCAGGAGCGCTTCCGCGACCTCTTTGACGAGGCGCCCATCGCGTACGTCCACGAGGGGATTGACTCGCGATTCATCCGCGCCAATCGTGCGGCCATGCGGACCTTGGGGATCACTCCCGATCAGGTTGAAGGGACCTATGGAAAGTAGTTCATTCCCCAAACGCCCGACGCCCAGCGGCGATTGCGCGAGGCGTTTGAGTCAATAGGGCGCGGCACGGATACCAGCGGTGTTGTGCTTGAGATGCGCCGCAAGGACAATGGCAAGCCCTTCTGGATCCAATGGTGGTCCAATCCCGATCCCAGCGGCACCTACACCCGCACGATGTTCCTCGACATCACCGACCGTGTGCTGATGGAGCGGGAACAAACCCGGCTCCAGGCCCAGAACCTTTATCTGCGTGAAGAGATCAAGTCGGTCCACAACTTCGAAGAAATTGTCGGCAGCAGTCCCTCGCTCCTGAAGGTCCTCGATGGCGTCAAACGTGTTGCCGCCACCGACTCGACGGTCATGATCACCGGCGAGACGGGCACGGGCAAGGAGCTCGTCGCTCGCGCGATCCACTCCACGAGCAAGCGCCGCGACAAGCCTTTGATCAAGCTCAACTGTGCCGCCCTGCCCACCGAGCTGGTCGAGTCGGAGCTCTTCGGGCACGAGAAAGGGGCCTTCAGCGGCGCCACCTCGAAGCGCACCGGACGTTTCGAGCTGGCCGACGGGGGAACGATTTTCCTCGACGAGGTCGGGGAGATGCCCCCCGGCGTTCAGGTCAAACTCCTGCGTGTTCTCCAGGAATCAGAGTTCGAGCGCGTGGGGGGCACCGAGACCATCCGGGTCAACGTTCGTGTGATCGCCGCCACCAATCGCGACCTCGCCGCCGAGGTCGCCGCGGGTCGCTTCCGATCCGATCTCTTCTACCGGCTCAACGTCTTCCCCGTCCAGGTCCCGCCGCTGCGCGAGCGAAGTGCCGACATCCCGGTGCTGACCTCGTTCTTCGTCACTCGACTCTCGGCCGCGGTGGGACGCCAGATCGACGACATCGACAGTCCGACGCTTGAGCGGCTCGTCCGTTATCCGTGGCCCGGCAACATCCGCGAGCTGCGCAATGTCCTGGAACGAGCCGTCATCCTTACCGAGGGGCGAACCCTGCGTATCGCCGAGACCGAACTTGGGCCCTCGGGATCACATCCATCCGCGGGCGCCCAGCCCATCTCCCTGGCCGACGCGGAGCGTGAGCACATTCTGCTGGCGCTCAAACACACCAAGGGCGCCATCGCCGGCCCCACGGGAGCAGCAAAGCTCCTGGGCGTCCCCGCGAGCACGCTCCGCAGCCGCATGGAGCGTCTGGGGATCAAGCCTTAAGCCACGGCGCTGAGCGATCGAGTGCCACACGCCGCCTTCTCAATCACGGCCATTACCCATGTTGCAAAGTCGGTCTTCGACATCACCCCCGGTGTGTCCGTTCGGGTGCCGTCGGCCGAGAGAATCATCGCCTCGACCGATGCGCTATCCATCGTTTCCAGCGGGTTGGCAACCACCAGGTCGACCTTCTTGCGCACGAGCTTCGCCTTCGCCGACTCCAGGAGTTCCGCCCGCGGCTCAAGGGCAAACCCGACGAAGAGTTGCCCTGGATTGCGCGCCGCCGATACCTCGGCAAGCAGGTCGGGTGTCGGTTCAAGCTCGAGCACCAGCGGAGCGTTGGTTCGCCGGAACTTGCCGCCCGACATCGCGGGATTGGGTTTGGGCCGGTAATCCGCCACGGCCGCAGCCATCACCAGCACGTCCGCGTGCGTTACCTCCTCGCGCAGCAGAGTCCGCAGGTCCTCGCATGTCTTGAAGTGACGCACCACCACGCCCGGGCGGCTGGGGCGTGCCGCAACGGGGCCCAGGAGCAGCGTGACGTGCCAACCCAGTTCGGTCGCGGCGTCCGCCAGGGCGACACCCATCCGTCCCGAAGAGCGGTTGCCCAGAAAGCGGACGGCGTCGATCGGCTCGTGCGTTGGGCCCGCGGTGATGAGAAGGCGACGCTGTGAGGTTTGGTTCATGGCGCTGGTTCTACCGGATGAGTGACACAAGAGCGGAGATCTCGCGGCGACGAATGGCAAGGATGGCCGCGGACGAAACAAACACGATGACGGCAAGGGCGAACAAGAGCCCGCCGTCGCCCTGCACCACGATGCCAAGCTTGGTGAGGTGACTCCCGATCGCCCCGGTGATGACACCCAGCGACAAGGCCGCGCCGATCACCGTCGTCCGCGGAACCAGCAGCAGGATCGCCGCGATGAGTTCCGCTACGCCACTCCCGATTCGCCCAGCGGGTTCCAGTCCCATCGTTGTGAAGATGTACACCGACTCGGGAGCCGCCGTGAACTTGAAGAAGAGCGTCTGAACCAGGATTGCCGCGACCACGATCTGGAGGAACCAACTGGTGATGGTGGCACGGGAGGACATCGGCACGTGTGAGTTCAACATGGCGATCAGCTCAGAGGGAGGGGTTACTTCTTGGTGGGGGTTGCCGGGGAAGTGGTGATGGTGAGGGTGGTTGCCGGCGTGGGCGTGCGATCCTCGCCCGCGACCTTTTTCCAGTTCGTGTCGGCCGCGGGTTCCCATTCCTTCTCGTGCTTGTTCCAGTCGGTGAGGGCGTTGCTGAAGAAGTCGTGGTAGAACAGGAAGAGCCGCCCGTCCTTCACCTTGAAGTACTCGGGATCGATCTCGACCTTTTCGCCCTTGGCGCCCATGGCGCTCGCGCACCATCCGCCGTAGGTCGGGGCGTACTTCTGGGGACTGGCCGCAAAGAGCGCTCGGTTCTCTTCCTTTGCAAACTGGTACGTCACGCCCTTGTAGAGCGAGGTGATCTTGTCCGAACCCTTGGTCGCCTTGGAGTCGGTGAAATAGGCGACCACGTCGTACCCGTCGACGGCCACAGTCTTGCCCTTGGGAAGGTTGTAGTGGTCCAGCGGGGCCTTGCGTTTGTCATCGATCCGCTTGGCCAGGGCGGTCCACGACGGATGGTCGTGCGCCGAGGTGCCAACCGCTCGAACCACGACCTTGCCCTCCGCCGACAGCACGATCGTCGCCGGCGGGTTCGATTTTACGCCATTGATCTCGATGTCCATGTTCAGCTCGAATTCCTTTGCCAGGGCCCCTCCCTCGTCCGCAAAGAACTGGTCGGACGCTTCCTTGAAGGTCTCTGCCCATGCCTTGACATCCGAGGCGGGATCCGTCTTGATGAAGATGTGCGTGACCCCCGGGAGCGACGGAGCGTTCTTGAGCACCTCCTTCACAAACGCGTCGCACTCGGGCGTCTTGGTACGCGTCAGAAAGTGCAGCGCGACCACTCGGCCTTTGAAATCGCCGATCTTGGCTGCCTTTGAGGTCTTCACTGCCGTGATCGCCGCATCTTCCGGACCCGCGTACGCCGTGGTCGGAATGCTCATGAGCGACGCTGCGGCCGCGAGCTTGAGAGCCAGAATCAAACGGGAACTTGGCATTGGAATCTCCTGAGTCGCGGGCCCGGTCGGGCGGCGCGTGTGTGATGCGTCCATCAATGGTTCGTTTCGCGGATTCGCGCCCACGCTCACTTGGCCGCCAGAGCCGCGTCCTTGCCCATCATGCCCGTGTCGACAAAGTTGGCCCTGGTGTAGCGTGCGATCGACGTCGCCGCCGTGTCCAGCGCACTGTCCGCAGACGCGAACGCCCCCGCGATCGGCCCATCCACCAGAATCCGTCCCATCGGGTGCCCCAAGGCGTCCGTGAACGTCGCCTCAATGCCCACGGTACCGTCTCCGATGCCATAGAACGGCGACCCTGCCAGGCTTGCCACTCCCGACCCCAGCCGGGCCGCCGTGCTCCCCGTCTCGTACAGCACGAACCTGTACTGGATGACCAGCTCGGCGGTGGGAGAGGCGGTGATCTTCGCCTCAGTCCGCAGTCGCTCGCCCAGCTTGGCCTCAAAGGCCCTGGCCGTTTTCTCGTCCACTTTGACCGTCGAAGAGCCCTGCTGCAACGCCGCGGTCATGTGGCTCATCCGCGGCATCGCCGGGTCGAGCACAAACGTGTGGCTCGTGGAGCATCCGGCAAGGGTTGCCCCGGCAAGGACAAGGAGCGAGGTCAGAACGCGAATCGAGCGGAGTGGGTGTCTCAAGGGGTCATTCCTTCCCGGCGAACGGGGTCTTTGCAACTGTGGAGCGGCAGGGCCGACGGGGTTCAGATGCCAGGATCGTCGCCTGGTCGCAACTCGCTCCGCTTGGAACGCGGATTCTTGATCCCGGGGCTTCCTCCGGGCATTCGTGCGAGATTTCCATTTCCAGTCGGTCACCGACTCTCCAGACCGACATCCAACACCGAATCATGGCCCTCAACATCGCCACCGCGCTCTTCTGGGTCGGTCTCGCCTACGGCACGATGGGCTTGGGATTCGCAGGTGTCTTCGTGTCCACAGGGATCACCGGTGTGGATCACGGCGCCAGGAACGCCCCATGGTCCTTTCGCCTGCTCATGGTGCCCGGCACCGCGGCGCTGTGGCCTTGGTTGCTCGTTCGCTGGCTCGGCGTGACCAGGGGCACCCGCCCATGACCCGCTCTCAACGTCGATGGCATCTGCGGGCGTGGCTCCCTTTGGGTCTCACCATCGCGGTCGTGCTCGTCGCGGCGCTTCGGCAGCGAACGTCAGCCCTGGCGAACACGACGACACCCGCGGCCGAAACGGAGCACTCCAGATGAGCATCAGCTATGTCGCCGTCCAATGGAGCCGCCCCAAGCGCGTCTACGACGCGATTGCGGCGGCTTCCATCGGCGCCTACCTCGCCCTGTTCGCCCTGGTCGCATCGATCGCATGGTCGGGCGACGAGTCGATCAGCCCTCCGATCCTCGCCATCCGCGCCACCGGCTCGTGCGCCATCGTCCTGCTCCACCTCATCCTCTGCATCGGCCCTCTCGCCAGGCTCGACCGGCGCTTTCTCCCCATTCTCTACAACCGTCGGCATCTTGGTGTCATGACCTTTCTCGTCGCCGTCGTCCACGCCGCCATCGTCATCGGCTTCTACCACGGCTTTGGCGACTTGAACCCTCTCGTCTCACTCCTGGGCATCAACGCCAACTACCTCTCGATCTCCGCGTTCCCGTTCCAGACTCTCGGCCTCGCAGCCCTTCTCGTCCTGTTCCTCATGGCCGCCACGAGTCATGATTTCTGGCTCAAGAACCTCTCCGCCACCGTTTGGAAGCGCCTCCACATGACGGTCTATCTTGCCTACGCCCTCCTCGTCGGTCACGTCGCTCTCGGTGCGCTACAGACCGACCGCGGCCTTCTCGCTCCGGTGACGATGTGCGCAGGAGCCGTCCTGGTGGTCGGTCTTCACCTCTTCTCCGGTACACGCGAGGTCGCCAAGGACAAGGGCGTTGCACCATCTCCAGGGGATGGCTGGATCGATGCCGGCGAGGTCGACACCATCCCGGAATCCCGCGCCCGGAACGTTTGTGTCCCAGACGGCGAGCGAATCGCGGTCTTCAAGCACCAGGGCACCATCAGCGCCGTGACTAACGTGTGCGCCCACCAGGGTGGCCCTCTGGGCGAGGGCAAGGTCGTCAACGGTTGTATCACCTGCCCGTGGCACGGCTGGCAATACAAGGCCAAAGACGGCTGCTCGCCCCCGCCGTTCCAAGAAAGGATCGCCACGTACCAGGTACGCATTATCAACGGGCGCGTGCAGGTGAATCCCAAGGCGCTGCCCCCCGGCACTCCCGTCGAACCCGCACAAATCCAGGACTTCCCAAATGGATGAGATCTATGTCGGCTACCTTCCCGTCCCTCCGGGCATTCGCAGGTTTTTGCTTACGACGACACCGGTCATTGCCGGGCTTGTGATCGCCGCCGCCTATCTCGTTGCCACGACGCAGCGCTCCCCGGGTCGCGGCGTATGGGAGGACTCGACGTCCAGGACTTTCACCGGCGTCGTCGTCTGCGACCCCTACCCCATGCTCAACACCATGGATCGCGGCGACGGCTCTCCGGGCGTCATGATGCTCGTGGAGGGCGGCAAACACGGCAGCAAGCCCCGCATGCTCGCCTTCAACGGCAAGTCGGTCAAACTTTCGGGCACGGTTCTTAAACGTGACGGCCGCCGCATGGTCGAGCTCGACGAGGGGGCAGGCGCCGTCACGCTGGCCGAGCTTCCCGCGCCGATCGTCGTTCCGCCGCCGCAGTCGCAAGGGCGCGTCACCCTTCGCGGAGAGATCGTCGATTCCAAGTGCTATCTGGGCGCCATGAAACCCGGGGAGGGCAAGACGCACAAAGAGTGCGCCATTCTCTGCATCTCCGGTGGCATCCCGCCCATGCTCGTCACCCGCGAGCCCGGCGGCCTGCGCACCTACTACCTCTTGCTCGATCCCTCGGGGGCTTCGCTGGCCCAGGATGCCCTGCCCTTCATTGCCGACGAGGTTGAAGTCAGCGGCGAACTCGAAACCCAGGGTGACGTGCGAAGACTCCGCCTCCGTGCGAGCGACATTCGAAGGTTGTAGATTCGCCGAAACCAGCTAGCCCAGGCGGCATCCAATTCCCAACTTTGGAGAGCCAGCATGATATCGACCCAGCCTCGCCCTTCTCGAATCCGCACAAGTGACACCCAAATGGCCGGTAGTCTGGCCGGTACTTTGGCCTCTCCGCTCGCCACCATCATCCGTGAACTCGGCACGGTGGTTTCGGCCACGAGCTCGGAACAGTTTGTTCAAAGGTGCGGCGAGCAATTCTTCAACGCCAACATCGGTGGGCATGTGCGTCACTGCCTCGACCACGTTCGAGCACTCACTGACGGGCATGAAACTGGCGACGTCGATTACGACCACCGTGAGCGTGGCACCGACATCGAATCCAATGTCGAATCTGCACGCCTGGAGATCGCTCGCCTCGCCCTGTGCATCGAGCAGCTCGCGGGCATCGAATCGGCCGAGGCCATCAGAGTGACGGTCAAGCCGACGCGGGACGGCGAGCCCGTCACCGTCGAATCAACGCTCGGACGCGAACTCTCCTTTGTCCTCAGCCACACCATCCATCACAACGCCATCGTGCGCAGCATGGCCTTCGCCATCGGCATTCAGGTGCCGCAGACCTTCGGCTACGCCCCCTCAACGCTCGCCCACATGGACGCCCACGAATGTGCACGGTAACCGTCGTTTCCCCAAGGATGCCTCGGGCGGGTGCGGCCCCCTTGCTCCGCATCGTCTGCAACCGCGACGAGCGTCGGACCCGCCCGGAGGCCATGCCGCCGCACGTCTTTGTCGTCGGTGATCGCCGCGCTGTCATGCCCATCGATCCCGAGTCGGGCGGCACATGGATCGGCGTGAACGATGCCGGCCTGGCGCTTTGTCTCCTCAATGCCACCCTGCATCCGGGTTCGCAAGCTCCCGATGGCAAGGATCCCAAGAGGTCACGCGGCGAAATCGTGCCGGGTCTGCTCGGTTCGGGCGACATGGACTCGGCCGTCGCAGGCCTCGCACAACTCGACCCCGCAAGCTACCCGCCCTTTCGACTCCTGATCGCCGAGATCGGCCGCTCCGTGGTTCTCGCGTCCAACGGCTCGCGACTGGGCGTGCAACTTCACGCCTGGGGCCGCCGTCCGCTCATGCTGACCTCCTCGGGCCTGGGGGATCACATTGTCGAGACACCTCGGCGCGATGCCTTCCACGAGTTCTTCGACGACTCGGGCGAGTGGCTTCTGGCCCAGGACCGCTTCCACAACCACACGTGGCCGGGGCGTGCTCATCTGGGCGTGCTTATGTCCAGACCCGACGCCCGCACCGTAAGCCGAACCACCATCGAATTCCGCCCGGGCGCCGTTTCCATGACGTACGCCGCCCTCGACGAGTCGTCCCTCCAGGCATTGCCCAGCGCCCACGTCGTTCTCCCCTTGACGGGAATCGAGGTTGGACAGTGACCACCGCGCGTCCCGTCGGCAGTTCCGCCGGTGCGATCGACCTGGCATCCACGGGTCCCGCGTCGTGGCAATCGGCGAATCAGATCTCACGCGCGGAAATGCTTCGCCACGTTATTGCGGCGCGCCTCACACGACTCTTCCACTGGGAGTACTGGCCTTCCTGGGTCGTTTACGCCCCCCTTTTCCCCTGGTTGATCTGGCTCGCCATCCGATACCGCGGGTTCACGACGTTCACCGCCGCGAATCCAGGCATTCCCCTCGGCGGCGTCGCCGGCGAGTCCAAATTCGACATTCTCTCTAAACTCCCTCCCGACTCGATCGTCCAAAGCGTTCTCATTGAGCGAGGCACGCTCGCTGATCGCAAAGCTCGTGTGCTGGGCGCGATGTCCGGCGGCGGTGGCGCGGTGTGGTCGTTTCCCATCATCCTCAAGCCCGATGTCGGGGAGCGCGGCGCGGGCGTGCGCCTCATCCGCTCGGCCTCTCAGATCGACGACTACCTCCGCGACCACCACGGACCAATCGTTGCCCAGCAGTTCGACCCCGGCCCCTTCGAAGTTGGCGTCTTCTACGTCCGCGAGCCAGGACAAGCCCGCGGCCAGATCTTTTCCATCACCGACAAGCGATTTTCCGCCGTCGTGGGCGACGGCCGGTCCTCTGTCCGCACGCTCATCTGGCGCCACCCGCGATTCCGCGCTCAGGCCGGCGTTTTCCTCACGCGATTGGGATCGGCCGCCGAGCGCGTCCCGGCCCGCGGAGAGACCGTGCCACTGGGAACCGCTGGAAACCACTGTCAGGGGACTATGTTCCTCGACGGCAAGCGCCTCATCACCCCGGCTCTCTCTGCCGCCTTCGACCGGATCGCCGATCATTTCCACGGCTTTGCCTTCGGACGCTTCGATGTTCGATACGCCGACGAACGTGAACTCGTCGTCGGCCGAGGATTCAAGATCGTCGAGCTCAACGGCGTGCTTTCCGAATCGACCAATATTTACGACCCGGCAACCGGATTCTGGGCCGCTCAGCGAACCCTCCGTGAACAGTGGCGCCTCGCCTTCGCGATCGGTTCCGCCAACCGCTGTCGCGAGGCCCATGTGCCCACCGTCAGAGAGCTCGTGAAGGCGATTCTCGCCCACATGCGCAGGCCCGACAAAGACCTGCGGGCGGATTGAGCTCCGGGGCTCCCTCAGGGCTCCTGACCGTCCCCGGCGCCAGAGCCAGGGCCAACGACCACGCCGAAACACGAAACGACGGGCCGCGACGGGCGCGGCCCGCCGTCGCGTTCACTTCGACTCCTGACCACCAGAGCAGCTTGGAACCGCGTGGCGAAGGCCGAAACGCAATCGGCTCGCCCCGTCAGCTCTGGCACGCCGTTTGCCAAGAGGTCCCGCGCACACCATGATCAAGCTGACCATCCATTCCACTGGCCCTGACCTCACGGTTGTTCGCATCGTCGGTCGTCTTGACGCGACCTCCCTTTCTGACGCCCGGGAGTTCTTCGCAAACCCACATCCGCCCTTGCCCCCAGATACCTCGATCGATCTCAGCGGCCTTATCGCTCTCGACGCGCCAGGTCGTCGATTCCTGCTCGACCTTCGATCCGCCGGCCACAAACTCGTGGGCGGCTCCCTGTACATCAACCAGCTTCTCATGGAGCCCACCCCATGACGATTCAGGCCAGCCAGCTCGCCGCCCCTCGCAAGGAGAGTCCCGCCCTCGATGTCACGCCCGAGCTTCTGGCCAGCCTGCGTCTCGCAGACGACGCGGCGTACGACGAGCTGGTGGAGCTCCTGGGTGGCCGCCTTTACGCCGTCGCCCTTCGGATGCTCGGGCGTGCCGAGGAGGCCCAGGACGCGGTGCAGGAGGGCTTTCTGAATGCCTTCCGCTCGTTCGACCGCTTCGACGGGCGTTCGTCCCTGTCCACCTGGCTTCACAGGATCGTCATGAACGCCTGTCTCATGCGTCTACGGACCCGGCGCCGGCGACCCGAGCAGCAGATGGACGATCTGCTTCCCCGATTCTTGCCCGACGGCCATCAGACAATTCCCTCCGAGCCATGGCGACCGATCGACCGATCCGGCATCGAACACGCTGAGATGCGACAGTTGGTGCGTTCCAAGATCGACGAACTGCCCGAAGTGTTCCGTGAAATCTTGCTCCTCCGCGACGTGGAAGAGCTCGATACCGAACAAACGGCCGAACTCCTCGGTGTTACCATCTCGGTCGTCAAGACCCGTCTCCACAGAGCTCGCCAGGCCCTGAGGTCCATGCTCGACCCGCACTTTTCCGAGGCCTCCGCGTGACCGACAAACCGTGCATCACCTGCAAGGAGCTCTACGAGTTCCTCGCCGACTATCTCGACGGGGCGCTCGTGCCCGACCAACGCCGCGAGTTCGACCGGCACCTTGGCGTCTGCCCGTCGTGCGTCGCCTACCTCGACGGCTACCAGCGCACGATCGCCATGAGCAAGGAGGCCTTTGGGCCTGCCGATGAGCCCGCGACTGGCAAGGCCCCTCCCGAATTGCTCAAGGCCATCCGGGAAGCGAGATCACGCTCAACGTGACGAATCCCGGTCCTGCAATATGGCTCTTTGCCGCGTTCGGCCGCGGGCCATTGTTCGGCCTGGCCAAGATCCGACGCCACCGAGTACATCGGCGGGCGGACTCATCGCGAATGGGCGCGGAGGGATTCGAACCCCCGAAGGCGTAAGCCAGCAGATTTACAATCTGCCCCGTTTGACCACTTCGGTACACGCCCAACTTGTCCGCGGCGGAGGCCCGCTCGCGGGGTCAAATATACGCCGTGGAGGGGCGAGGGGCAATGGAGCGGGGGTTTGACCCCCAATCAACACCGAATTCACGTCGGTTTGGGGCGGTTGTGACGCCACCCGGGGGCCATTTGGCGGTATGCTTGACTCCGGAAACCAATGGAGTCAGGCATGAGCATCACCACACCGCGTCGCTTTACGACCCTCTTGGGGTCCCTCGCCGTCGTCCTTTGCGCGGGCAGCTGCTTCGCGCAAGGGCAGTTCAACTACCCCAAGGCCGAAAAGGGCTCGACCACCGATACGTACTTCAAGACCACGGTGACCGATCCGTACCGGTGGCTGGAGGACGACAATTCGGCGGCGACGGCGGCGTGGGTGAAGGCCCAGAACCAGGTCACGACGCCTTATCTGGAGTCGATCCCGCAGCGGTCGGCGATTCGCGAGCGGCTGACGCAGCTTTGGGATTACGAGAAGTTCAGCACTCCGGGGCGCGAGGGGGGCAAGTTCTTCTACAGCTACAACGAGGGACTGAAGAACCAGGGGACGCTGTATGTCACCGACTCGCTCGACAAACAGGGGATGGTGCTCATCGATCCCAACACGCTGCGCGACGACGGCACCGCAGCCCTGGCGGGGACGGCGGTCAGCGAGGATGGCAAGTACATCGCGTACGGGATTTCGCAAGCCGGGTCCGACTGGAACTCGTGGAAGGTCCGCGATGTCTCGACGGGCAAGGACCTCTCGGACGATCTGCAGTGGGTGAAGTTCTCGGGGGCGGACTGGATGAAGGACGGGAGCGGGATTTTCTACACCCGCTACGACGCGCCCGACAAGGGCAAGGAGCTGACGGCGGCGAACTACTACCCCAAGTTCACGTTCCACAAGATCGGCGATGAGCAGAGCAAGGACACGCTGGTGTATCAGCGTCCCGATCAGAAGGAGTGGGGCTTTGGCGGCGGGGTGACCGAGGATGGGCAGTACCTGATCCTGAGCGTCTCGCAGGGCACGGATCGCAAGAACCGCCTGTTTGTGCGCGACCTCAAGACCACGCCGGTGGGGGCCGCCCCGACGCCGATCGACGCCAAGATCCGCGCGGTTGAGCTGGAGATCCAGGGGCTTGTGAAGCAGGGCGAGGCGAGCGGCGGGAGCGACGCGGAGAAGTTCGCCGATCGGATCAAGACGCTCCGCACGACTCGCGCCGAGCTTGTCGCGAGCCAGGCGGGCAAGGCCCACGGCTTTCTGGAGCTCCTCAACGAGTTTGACGCGAGCTACTCGTACGTGGGCAACAACGGCACTGCGATCTGGTTCAACACTAACCTGGACGCTCCAAAGGGGCGCGTGATCAAGATCGACCTGGCGAACCCGGCCCGCGACAAGTGGGTCACCGTTGTTCCCGAGGCGGCCGAGACGCTCGTGGGCGTCGGCATGGTGGGCGACTACATGTTCGCCAACTACCTCAAGGACGCCAAGACGCAGATCAAGCAGTTCGCCCTCGACGGCAAGCTTGTCCGCGAGGTCGCGCTGCCGGGCATCGGCACGGCGGGCGGCTTTGGCGGCAAGCGGGTCGACAAGGACACGTTCTACTCGTTCAACAGCTACAACGTGCCGCCCAGCATCTTCCGGTACGACATCGCGACGGGCAAGAGCACGCTGTGGAAGTCGCCCAAAGTTCCGTTCGATCCTTCGGTGTACGAGGTGGAGCAGAAGTTCTACAAGAGCAAGGACGGGACGAAGATCCCGATGTTCCTCGCCCACAAGAAGGGCATCAAGCTCGATGGGAACAACGCGACGCTGCTGTACGGCTACGGCGGCTTCAATATTCCGCTGACCCCGAGTTTCAGCCCGGCCATCATCGGGTGGATGGAGATGGGCGGCGTGTATGCCGTCGCCAACATCCGCGGCGGCGGTGAGTATGGCGAGGAATGGCATCAGGCGGGCACCAAGACCAAGAAGCAGAACGTGTTCGATGACTTCATTGCGGCGGCCGAGTTCCTGATCTCCGAGAAGTACACGCAGCCGTCGAAGCTCGGCTGTTCGGGCGGCAGCAACGGCGGGCTGCTTGTCGGTGCGATGATCACGCAGCGGCCGGAGCTTTGGGGTGCGTGCCTGCCGGCGGTGGGCGTGCTCGACATGCTGCGGTTCCACAAGTTCACGATCGGGTGGGCTTGGAAGAGCGACTATGGATCGAGCGAGGACAACGCCGACGAGTTCAAGGCTCTGCACGCCTACTCGCCCTATCACGTCGCGATGAAGACCAAGGGCGCCAAGTGGCCGGCGACCCTGATCACGACGGGCGACCACGACGACCGCGTGGTGCCCGCCCACAGCTTCAAGTTCGCGGCGGCTCTGCAGGAGACGCAGACGGGCGACAAGCCCGTGCTCATCCGCGTCGACGTCCGTGCCGGCCACGGCGCGGGCAAGCCGACGGCCAAGAAGATCGACGAGGTGGCCGATCAGTACTCGTTCCTGGTGAAGCAGCTGGGAGTGGATGTGCCGAAGAACTAAGCGGCGTCACTTCTTCACGCGTTCAAGCGAGTCGGCAAGTATTTCGTCACTCACGTGAAAGCGGAGCGAGCGCACGTGCGCGTACACCGCGGCAAGGTCCGGGATGAGGCCGACCTTGGCGGCCCGTTCGAGCACGCCGATGGCGCCGATGATCTGTAAGCCCTGCGCAACGGCGGCTCTGCGCCCATCTTGCTCGTCGACCATAAGTACGGCCTTCAGTTCGACCGCGAGACTGATGGCGGCCACCTCGCCCGGATCGAGTTCTGGAAACGAGAGCAGGAGTGACGGTCGCTGGACCGCAAGCCAGGGTGGCGGTGAAGCGATGAACGCTCGGACCGGATCGGGAGCTTTGGGATGGTTCATCTCCGTTGCCACCTGCGGCGGGATGATGACCTTGGTGAACATGGCCGGAAGAACCCGCGCCTGACCGACGCGGATGAGGAGATTGAGCGGGGAGTTATCCGAAACGATGAGAGTCTGAGGGGTCACGGTCCCAGGATCCTGTCCAGAGTGCCACGGTCTGCACGCAAGTCCTGCAGCGAGTAGTTCACGTTTGCACCACGGTCGCCAAGCCAATTCTCTGTGTCCCATCGATTCTCAAAGCCGAGGATCGTCTGGACTTGAAAGCGACTGAGTTTGCCAGTGCGGTACCCTTCCACGACAAAGCTTTCCAAGACCGCGCGGTTGAGGTCGTTGCCAAAAGCCTGACGGAGAGCGGCGACGATGTGGTCCGGGATGTTCAAGGTGAGCTGCATGATTTCCTCCATCGGATCGACACTTGCAAGAGCCCTTCTTGGAATGATATTCCATGCCCGTTCATGAAGGAACAGACGGCTTTGAGGTGTGAAAAAGGTGAGCAAGGGTGAATTGCTGAACCCGACGATGCTACCGCTCCTCCCACTGCTCCACCATCTTTCGCAGGCGTTCCGCCAGCGGCTCGCCCGAAAGCTCCGCCGAGGTTCTCGCCACGATCAGCGGGAAGCCCAATGGCGTTGGGCGCTCGGTCCGCACAACCGTGATGCGGCTCGCGGCGATGCGCGTGAGGCTGCGCGCCAAGCGGCTTTGCTCGAAGTGGCGTTCGACGACCTCGCGGCGGGCTTGTTCCAGGAGCAGGTTGCCCGGGTCGTACTCGCGGAAGACGTCGTAGAGGAGGCCGGCGGAGGCTTGCTGCTGGCGGCCGCTCGTCCTCGCGCCGGGGTGGTTCTGCTGGATCAGCCCCGAAACCCTCGCGATCTCGCGGAACGGAAGCTTGGCAACCTCGGCCATGTCCATGCTCGCTTCGATGTCCGCCGCAAGCCCCAAGGTCGTGAACAACTCTGGCGTGATCAGGGCGTCAAGCTCGAGCTTCTCGCTGGTGAGCAATTCGAGGCCGTAGTCGTTGACGGCGGTCGTGAAGGTGGTGGGGGAGAGGCGCGTGAGGCGGAGGGCCAGCACCGCCGCCAAACCCGCGTGGACGAGACGGCCGTCGAAGGGGTAGACGAACAGGTGCGTGCCATCCCGCGTGCGCGTCAGTTCGACGAGCGTTTCGTCCTCGTCCGGCAAGCGGGACAGCCTGGCCTGGGCCTCGAGGATCGGTCGGGCGGCCGCCAGCTCGCGTGAGAACGTCTTGGCGTTCTTGGGCGAGAGGTCTCGCGCGAGCGCCAGCGTCCGGCGAATGCCGAGTGACAAGGACTCGGAGATCGGCAGCTTGGTCCCGACCCACTTGGGCGTGAAGGACGTCTTGCTCTTGGCCGGGCGGACCAGAGCCGACAGATCATGAATCCCCACGAACTGCAGCGCCTTGCCCGCAAAGCGGAAGTACTGCCCGGGCTTGAGGAACGTGACGAAGTTCTCCTCGATCGTGCCCAGGCGACGTCCCGAGACGTACCGCAGGTCGAGCACCGCCTCGCTCACGATCGTCCCGATATTCATGCGGTGCTGGTGGGCGATGCGTTTGACGGGCACGCGGAGCAGGCCGAGCTCGTCGGGCACGACGCGCCTGTAGTTCGGGTAGGCCCCCAGCGTTTTGCCGCCGTGCGTGACCAGGGCGAGCGTCCAGTCGAACTCCTCCCGCGTCAGGTTGCGGTAGCTCCACGCGGTGCGAACTTCCTCGAAAAGGTCGTCGGGCGTTGAACCGCTGCCAAGCGAGCAGGTCACCAGGTGCTGCGCCAGCACATCCAGCGGCCTGTCCAGCGGCGTTCGCGGTTCAACTTCCCCCGCGGCGATCGCGCGGCGGACCGCATCGATTTCGATGAGTTCCAGCCCGTGCGTGGGAACACAAATGATCGAGCACGACGCCCCGGGCCTGTGGCTCGCCCGCCCGGCCCGCTGGATCACGCGCCCGATCCCTTTGGGCGACCCCACGTGGTACACGCGCTCGACAGGCGCGAAATCGACACCCAGGTCGAGCGAGCTGGTCGCGATGACGAGTCGGATGGAGCCGGTCTTGATGCCCAGCTCGACGCGCTCGCGTTCGGCCCGGTCGATGGACCCGTGGTGCAGGGCGATCACCGATTCCCAGTGGGGGCACTGAAAGGTGAGCGCCCGATGCCACAGTTCCGCCTGGCTTCGCGTGTTGGTGAAGAAGAGGGTGCTGACGAGTTCCTCGGGCGGCGTTCCCGCAGGGGCAAGGCTCGCGATCACGGCCGAGAGCATCGTCAGGCCCAGGTGTCCCGCCCAAGGGAACGCCTCGACACGCTCGGGCAGGAGTGTGGTGACGACGACCGGCCGATCGATTTGGGCCCTGACGATCACCGGGGCTTCGCCCGCTTTCGGCACGCCCGCGAGGGCCGCGGCGGCCTCATTGGCGTTGGGAAGCGTTGCCGAGAGTCCCCACGTCACGAGCCCGGGAGCCAGGCGCCGCAGCCTCGCCAGGCCGAGCTCCACCTGAGTTCCGCGCTTCGAGCTGATCAATTCGTGCCACTCATCGACGATCACGCACCGCAGGCCGGCGAAGAGCTCCCCCGATCGCTCCCACGTCAACATCAGGCTGAGGCTCTCGGGCGTAGTGACCAGGACGTCGGGCAGCGACTCTTTCTGCTTGGCCCGCAGCGAGGACTTGGTGTCGCCGGTTCGGGACTCGACCCGCACGCGTTTGAGTCCTGGCACTTTGGACGCAAGATCGGCGAGCGGGGCCTTGAGTGCGAGCTCCACGTCGCGGCTGACGGCTCTCAGGGGCGTGATGTACAGAATTCGGCGGGTGGCGGCCTCGCCGGCGACGATCGAGTCGATGAGCGTCGCGAGCGCTCCGCCGTAGGCCGCGTAGGTCTTGCCCGAGCCCGTGGGCACCTGGATCAGGCCCGATCTCCCGGCACGCTGGGCGGCCCAGGCCTGCAGCTGAAATTCCCATGGGGTCCACCCCTGCGACGCGAACCAATCTTGGACGAGCGACATCCCATCCGGGGCCACCTTGGGTGGCTTGCCGGATTTCGGGGAGGGGATTGCCTTGGATCGACTCGCCAAAGTGCTCCTCGTGCGGCGTTGCCGTTCCCATTGCCGTGGGATCCGGCGGTGCGGATAGTCATAGGGTCCGTTGTCCATCCGCGGCGAAGCTCGCCGGTTTCCGGAGTCCAAAGTGCCCCACCTGGTCTGGTTTCGCTCCGATCTTCGCACCGTCGACAACACCGCCCTGAGCCGGGCCGCGACCGCCTCGGCCGATGGCGTGGTGGCCCTTTTCATTCTCGCGCCCGACCAGTGGCGCGGGCACGACTACGCCCCGGCTCGCGTGGATCTCATTCTGCGCACGCTGACCGAGCTCTCTTCCGCGCTGGCGGCCCTCAAAATCCCGCTCCTGATCGAGACCGCCGAGAGGACCGGAGACGCACCCAGAATCGTGCGCGAGTGTGCCGCCCGCCATCGCTGCGTCGGCGTGCACGCGAACCAGGAGTACGAGGTCGATGAATCGCGGCGAGACGCGGGCACCCGCGATGAGCTTCGGGCCATCGGTGTGGAACTCCACCTGCACCACGACCAGATCGCCCTGCCCCCGGGCGAAATCCGCACCGGCGAGGGGCGGTTCTACACCGTCTTCACGCCATTTCGCAAGGCCTGGCTCAAGCGCTGGCACGATCGCGGGGGCGTGGCGCCGCTGCCCGCCCCGCGTGTCCAGCCGGCACTGGGCCTGAAGCCCTCGAAGGTTCCGCACTCGCTCGCGGCGTTTGCCAGTCATGTCCCCCCCGCACTCTGGCCTGCGGGGGAGACGCACGCCCGCACGCGACTCGCAGCCTTTGCCGCCGAGTCCATCGCACACTACAAGTCCGCTCGCGACATGCCGGATCGGCCAGGCACGAGCCAACTCTCTCCCTACCTGTCGGTCGGTGCACTCTCCCCTCGGCAGTGCATCGCGGCGGCCTTGGCCCAAGGAGGCCTCGCCGCCGATCGGCTCGACCACACCTCGTTCGATGCGCTGCCCGTCGGACCGGCGACCTGGATCAGCGAGCTGATCTGGCGCGAGTTCTTCGTGCACGTGCTGGTGGGCTTCCCGCGGGTGGGCATGGGGTGTGCGTTCCAGCCCGCGACCGAACGCCTCAAGTGGAGCACGCGTGAGGACCACTTCGAGGCGTGGTGCGAGGGCCGCACGGGCATTCCCATCGTCGACGCCGCCATGCGCCAGCTGCTCGCGACGGGATGGATGCACAACCGCCTCCGAATGGTGGCGGCCATGTTCCTCACCAAGAACCTCTTCATCGATTGGCGACGAGGGGAGCGGTTCTTCATGCGGAACCTCGTCGATGGCTTCTTCGCCAGCAACAACGCGGGGTGGCAGTGGTCGGCGAGCACCGGCACCGACGCGGCGCCGTACTTTCGCGTCTTCAACCCCATCAGCCAGAGCAGGACGTACGACCCGCAGGGCACGTTCATCCGGCGGTGGGTGCCCGAGCTTGCGGGCGTTGAGGGTGACGCGATCCACTGCCCATATGACGCGAAGGACGGCCTCCCGCCGCTCGCGCTCGCGAAGCTCGACTATCCGAGGCCGATCGTGGACCTTGGCGCGTCACGTGCTCGAGCGATCGCGGCGTTCCAGGCGCTGCGAACCTGAGAGTGTGGCGTCGCTACTTGGATTCCCGCTCGACTTTGACTCTTTGCTCGATGATCTGGGTCATCGCGGGCGGCGGGGCGTTTCCAGGCTTGGGGTCGAACTTCACGGTGTAGGTCATCGAGGCCTCGGAGCCCACGAGCTGCCCGGCCGCGATGTCGATCGTGGTGGCGCCCTGCCCCTTGGCGTTGTCCAGGGTGATCACGTAGACGCCGGCGAGAGGCGATTCGCCGGCCTTGGGCTTGGCAAGGGTGGCGGTGGTCGTGGTTTTGATGACTCGCAAGTTGGGGGGGGGCGACTCGCCGGCCGGTTCCATCTTGTGGCGATCGAGGAGCGAGAGCACGCCGAGGGACGGCAGCTCGATGTCGCATGGCTTGGCATCGGCGGTGGTCCACTCGCCCTGGGCCTGCTCTGACGTGGGCAGGATGCCCAGCACGCGATCGAAGCGGACGCGAAGGGCCTCGTCGTCGAATGCCGTGGCGAACTGTCCGAGCATCGCGGACAGCCTGGGGTCTTTGGCGTAAGCGAGCTTGAGCTCGTCGAGCAGGGCCTTGCCGCCGCCGGCGGCTGTCACGTGCCCGGAAGCGTCGACATGGCACGTGACCTTCTTGTCCACGAGCTTGCGGAGAACGCCGGCGGGGTCGACGGCGGTGGAGGGGTCGGGGGAGGTGGTGTCGAGCACGGCTGCGCCCAGGTCGCTCTTGATCTCGACGCGGGCGGAGACGATGGAGAATTCCAGGTCCGCGGAGCCATCGGGGCTGGCGGTGGTCACCTTCTGCAGGACGACGACACGTTCCTGCTGGGTCCAGGCGACCTTGGCGGCCCCGTCGACCTTACCGGAACGGGAGTTGGTGCAGACCCAACGCTGCTGGTGGCCCATCGTCCATTTCCAGACCGGGGCGTCGGCGGAGAAGTCTTGTGACGAGGCGCCGATCCCGAGACGGCCCGCCGGCGGTCGGTCGGCGGGCGAGCCCGCGCCGGCGAGCACCCCCGCGGAACAGGCAAAGAACCCGAACGCGACATGTCCAAAGCGAATCCGCATGCACGACTCCCTGACAAGCCCTGAGTATACTCTGGGGCATGCGGGCGTAACTCAGTGGTAGAGTGACAGCCTTCCAAGCTGTATGTCGCCGGTTCGAGCCCGGTCGCCCGCTTTGCGAGAATCACCAGCAGAATCGTGAGAAAACCCCGGCGAAGGCTGGGGTTTTGTGCTTTGGGTCCCGGCGATTCCGATGGTCATTTGCTCGCGCGGTGAAGCGCTAATGGACCCCGTTTGGCGCGTCGTAAGCTGGCACTGGCGCTGGTGGTCGTCCGTCGGTGTGGCATCGGTCGTGCCCGTTGCCGCGAGCGTGTCCTGTCCGGCTGTCTTCACACCGGGCAGCCGATCCATTGCCGCCGAAGTGTCCACCAGCCCGAGCACGGTGTAGTGCTGCAACGTGGTGCGATAATCCGAGTGGCGCATGATCCGCTGGGCGACTTGGGGGGTCACCCCGGCGCGGGCCAGTTGGGTCCCCAGCGTGGTCCGAAGGGCGTGCAGATCGATCACGCGGCCTTCGGCATCCTCCACCGCGATCCGGGTCTTGGGCTTCTTCGACTCGCCTTCGCCGACCATGACCGGGTCACCGTTGGCGTCCAACACGGGCACCTTCCGGGCGATGCCAGCCCGCAGAAAGTCTTTCAGTCGCGTCAGGTCGGTGACGGTGTCGGCCCACACCCGAGCCGTGGCAAGGGCTGGGCGGGCTTCCAATTGCCGCCGCAGGGCATCGGCGAGTTGGGGGTGCATCGGGACCACGTCGATTCGCTTGGCCTTCCCGTGGCGAAGCGTCAGAGTGCTTTCGCCGAAGTTCACGTCCCCCCACGTCAACCGTTGCAGGTCGCCGCGCCGCAGTCCCGCCAGCGCCGCCGCCAAGTACCACCCATCCCGCCCACGCTCGCGGGCGACCGCCAGCAACTGAGAGAGTTCTTTGTCCGTCAGTGGGCGACGAACGCGCCGACGGTCCCGGGTTTCGTCTTGCTTGGGGACCACGCGCAACGGGTTCACTTCTGCGCGACCCGTCCGAACGCACCAGCCGTAGAACGCGACCGCGATCTGACGGGCAAAGTTCACCGACCGCGCCGACAACCCGCGATCCTTCACGGCCGACAGGTGGCGCTCCAAAGCGTCGGCCGTGAGTTCTGAAAGCCGTGTCGCGTCGCTTCCCGCGATCAGCGCGTCCAAGTGGACTTTTTTCTGTGCGACGTGCCGCAGTGCGTGGCTCGCGCGTTGGCAGTGGGCGATGTAGTCCGCAACGTGTACAGCCAAGGGCTTTCGGTTCTCGGCGGAATACCGGTCGTCGCGTGGGTCGATTACCAGATCAACCCGCAAGGCAGTGGCCGCCACCCTCTTTTGCAAAATGCGCTCCGCCGCAACCCGATCGGTGGTGCGCGTCGAATGCTCGCGGCGCTTTCCTGCGTGGTCGTAGTGGCATGCGATCCAGGGACCAGTCGGCGTCTTGCGAAAGAGACTTCCAGTGCCACGAGTTCGACGTTTCCGCGCCATAGTTCACCGATCCTTCCGTGAGTTCTTCACGCGCCGTGTTCGCTTTACGCGAATCACAATACAGACTCCCAACGCCTTTGCCAACTGCTCCGCGAGTTCTACACCGAGTCCGCGCTTTCGGTTCACGAATCGCGACAGGACCGCTTGCGAAACTCCGGAGTCCTTCGCGATCTGGTAACGGGTCACCCCATCGGCTTCCGCCCGTTTGATCGCATCCCGAATTGCGTCCAAGAGAATTGCCATGCGTTGAGTCTACAGAATACTTGCCGAATGTCAAGTAGAACCGTCGCGACGCTCGAACCACGCCCATCCTCCCACCGATGCGCGGCCACGTCGGTTGGTTCGAGTTCGGTCGCGATTCGATCGGGTCGCCGCCTCGCGCGCACACGCGCGCCCGCGCGATACAGAAAGGGGGCGAATTTTCCGCGCGACTTCGCGACCGCGACTCGAAGCGTGCCTGGATCGGAAGAGGTCGGGCAAATTGCCGTGGAACTGATCGCGCGGCCGCCGAGTCCACTTCGAGCCCGAGGGGGTCATTGCACTCCCTCCCCACCGTCGTGTTGGGGATTGGCATCTGTTGCGACGGCGACAGAACCTTTGCGATTCCCGGCGTTCGCGGGGGTTTCGTCGCCGTCGCCGGTGGTGCTGGTTGGCGACAGCAGCCGGAAGCGATCGGTCGGACGCCCACCCTCCGCGCCTGGGGAATCGAATTCCCAGTGCCCGAAACCACGACTCACCAGGTCACAGAGCGCCGTCGTCGCCGTCAGGGTGTCCCGAAACTTGCGCGGGCCGCGTGCCAGGTCTCGTGCTGTCACGGCGCAACCCTGCGCTGCGATCCACTCCACGAGTTCCCGCGTGTCCCGGTCATCGCCTGATTCCGCCAGCATCGAATAGAGTCGGCGAGCCTCATCGCCGAACCACCGCGTCATCGCGACGCCAGCCGCCACGCTCGCGGCGTCGATCGTGCCGAAGTCCGCAAGGGTCGGGTCATCCGACGCCCACCGGCAAAGGTGAAC
The DNA here is from genome assembly GCA_964358855.1 of uncultured Phycisphaeraceae bacterium. GTDB lineage: Bacteria > Planctomycetota > Phycisphaerae > Phycisphaerales > UBA1924 > UBA2396. The sequence goes on along the minus strand of CAYHQQ010000015.1, from coordinate 30,787 downwards.
GATCAGAGCGAACCGAGCCGCGTATCCCTCCAGCTTGGACCACGCGGCTGCTTCGTCGCCGGACAGCTTCATTTGCTCGCGTGCATGTTCGTTGTAGAACCGAACCCATGCCACCTTCCCATCCGGCGCAAGTGGGAGCAAGTGTGGGCGATCTTGTCCATCCTCGCTACGCTCCAGTCGGAGGCTGTACAGCCGATCAAAGACTTTCACGATCGCGGCCTCAGCTTCCGGGCTCACGTCGGCTTCGGTCCACAGCAACACCTTGCGTGGTGGGTCCGCGTATAGCAGTCGCGCCGCCAATCCGTTTGCCAGGTACTCCTCACCCAACGCCCGTCGCAATGCGTCGGGAGTGATACTTCCTGTGATGGAAACTGCCGCGTGTGGGATGTAGATCGGGCCGTTGCCGCCTCGACGATCCGCCATCATCGCACGACCGCCAAACATTTCCAAGAACTTGGCCACGACCGCGCCGCCCTTGCCGTTTGCGTATCGACCAAAGTCGAACCACCCCGACAGCTCATCGCGAGCCATAAGGAGTCCACGCGGGTTCTGTTGCAACAATGTGACCAGCGCCTCGACCGTCGCGTCATCGGTCCAATATCGCTCTGCGATCGGCACTTCTGGCTTTGTTGGCGGAGCAGTATTCGTGGAGGAGTTCCGCCACTGTCCGGTGTCGCGTTCGTACTTCGCCATCGTGTCAGCGTATTGGGTCATCGCTTCAACGTGCCTTCTCATCGCCTCGTCTTGGCGCTTTCTGATCGGTTCCAAAGCCAGTTCAATCGGAGGGCTCTTCTTCGTGCCGCTCGCGGCCACGATCGCCGTCCAAATGATCGCGGGCTCGCTCCACTTTCGTTTGAGCGAGATTCGGTACGTGTTGCCAATCGCCGACGCAAGGGCCGACAGCAGGGGCAGGACAAGGAAAGAAGAGTCGCACCCAATCGCCGTCGCCGATTCCAGAACGAAGCGCTGAATCGGGCTGGGGAGGGCGTCAACAGGGAAGGGCGTGAAAGCCAGCGCTGTGTCCTGGCTTGGGGACTGGGGTTCAATGGCTTGCGCCCGGTCCGCCAGTGCCTCAACGTCCGCACGCAACTTGCCCATCGCATCGGTATCGCCGCCAGTTCGTTCTACAAAGTCCGCCATGTCACCACCCTCCGGTAGGTCCGCCCACAGGTCTAACAGATTCACAACTCGCACCGACAACGCGCCTGCCGCCAGCGCCAGCCCCGTCACGTCTGCGGCGTAGTCGTCTCCGGCCGTGTCTCGATCGGGAGAAATAACCAGCTCAAGCCCCGCCGTTGGTCCCCAGTCGGCACCCTTGGCACGCTTCGCGCCGCCGACGCTGGTTGTGGCCACCAGCCCAAGCGCCCGGGCCGCCTCCGCCGTCTTCTCGCCCTCGACCACCCACACCCGCCCGCCGGGCTTTGTGGCTACCAGCTCGGGCAGGTGATACAGCGGCAAGGGTTTGGGCAGCCCCTTCCAGACCCACCCGCTCCCGTCGGGGAGCAGCCAGACCGCGCGAACGTCCTTCCCTTCGGGCAGGTCCCATCGGACAACCAGACCCACCGGGTTCCCGGCCGCGTCGTGGTAGGGCCACATTCCGGCTCGCGGACCACGCTTCAAAGTTGCTTCCATGTCCGCGACTGCCGCCGCCGCCGTCGGGAAGGTCTTTCGGGGCTTGGCGACACCGGCGCTGGCGACAGAACCCGCGCCGCCTGCGGGTTTCCGTGAGGTTCTGTCGCCGTCGCCACGTCGCCGGGGTCGTGGCGCGTGCCCGTTGCGTCGGCTTGGGTGGTGGGGGTCTTTGGGGAACAGGTCCGCCAACGTCAATCCCACCGCGCCGACGATCTCTTCGGGTGTACATCCCCGGTGGCACTTCACCAGGACCCGCCCGTCGTTGCCGGTGTTGATCGAGAGGCTCGGCTTCTGGTCATCGTGGGCCGGACACCGGCACGACCAGCCCACGCCCGCAGGTCGGGGATCGCCGCCGTGTTGGCGCACGGCCGACAGGATGAGTTCTGTGGGCGTCATCGTGCCATCCCCTTCCTCACGCGAGCGCCCGCACCGGCGTCCGTAGGGCAGCCAGCCCGCACCCACGCCCGCAGTTCCTCAGGGCAGTACCGGCGGCTCTTGCCGATCTTCTTGCTCGGGATCGCGCCGCAGATCGACAGGGACCACATCCGCCGCACTCCCATGCAAAGCAGCTTGCGGGCCGCGACGGCGTCGATGAGGAAGGGGGCCGAAGCGGTCGGCGTCGCCTGGGAAGTGGGGTCACTTGCCACGAGACACCTTGCCCTCCGCAACGAGCCTCGCAAGCACGCTCCGATCGACCCGAACGGAGCGACCCACCCGCATCGCTGGCAATTTGGATGCCGCGATCAGTCGGCGGATTGTCGCCTGGCTGACCCTAAGTGCATCCGCCACCTCGCGGACCGTGCACACTTCAATGTTCGCCGCCATGTTGATTGCTCCTGTCGAGTGGCTGACCTGCCACATGACCGAGGAGTATTAACGGCGAACTCAGGTGTCTGGAAAATGAGCAAAGTGGCCTTGATTTCAGGCGTCAAGTGCACTTGTGATACAAAACGAGGTGGATGCAGGTGTGTCGAGGTGGTTGCTGGAGTTCACTCTGATGGGAAGTTCTTCTCCACCCACGCCTTTACCTGTCGCCGCTTAGCGGGCGGCAGGGCGAGCAGCACGTGTGCCCATTCGGCCTCAGACGACCCTTTCACCCCGGCGATGGCGTATTTGCGGGCACGCAATCGCTTCAATAAGAGGTCCGGGCGCATGCCCGCAGCTCGGGCGGCCTGCGCTATGAGAATTGGACGCGTCATGGGCGAGAGCGAGTCGTAGCCATTGCCCGTGCTGGTGCCGACCGACTTCTTCAACGCACGGCCGCCGCTCGCGACCGTTGCCGCAGCAGGCGTCTCGGTTAGTTTGCCATCGCCGTGGGCACGCTCCAGTGACGCAAGAAACCCGCAAACGAGCTTGATCGCGCACAACAGTCCATACCGCAATTCCAGAACCTGTCGGGCACCGTCGCCCAACGCCGTCCAGTATTGGCGCGCACACTTCTCGGCCCCCTGGAGGATGCGAGAGTCGGGGAACTTGTGTCGAATGCCGAGGGCTTTGGCAAGCTCCTTGCGGCGTGCAGCATCGCCACCGACCAAGCGAGAATCATCGCCATCCGTGCATAGGTCCTCTACTCGAACGGGAAACAAGCAGCCGGTGCGAAATTCTGCGCCGGTGTATTCGCAGCAAATCTGGGACGCTGATCTGAAAGCGTCGTTCATCGTCCGCGAGATGCTCTCTTGGGAGAGTGAGACATGCTCAACGAGATTGACTACATACTGCCGCAGCCTTTCAATGCCGGGCCGCTCACGCAACACCATCTCGGCGAGGAGACCTTCAGTTTCGGCAGAGGTAAGGCAAGAGACCAAACGGTTCGCGCCTTCGCTCACACCCTGATCGGGATGCAAAAGCCATTTGGCGTCCGGAGGACTGCCTGAAGGAAACACCGTGCTGACAAGATTGTCAGTCCAAATCAGTTCGGCGGACTCATTCAGGAGGCCCGCCAATTCTGCTACGTCCATCGCCCACTCGCTTTCATCGGGCGGTCGGGCGGGGCATGGCGCGAGTGGTGCCGATACCCCGACCGATCCTGCGTGGCGGATCAGGCCACTACCCATGGAATTCATAGGTAGGCCCCCCTCGGAAGACCCGCAGGGCGGTAGAGCATCCTTCACAGAGGGCTTTGACGATCTGGACGCGGGTTTCAGTGGTGAGCCGGTTCATGCTGGAAACTCCATGCTTGACAGCCAAGCATAACGCGGCTATGCTTGGCTGTCAAGCACAAGCCAACAAGGAGCCTCGAATGATTGATGAAACTGGGTTCGGTGGGTCGGAAGCGGGGAAAAAGGGCGGACAGGCGAGAGCCGATTCCCTGAACGGATCACAGCGGTCTGAAATCGCTCGGATCGCGGCTCAGGCTCGCTGGCGCAAGTCCAAGGCGTCCGAGCGAATCGTCAAGGCGACACACATGGGGGACATCCCGATTGGAACCGCAAGCATCAAGTGTGCGGTCTTGGAGGACGGAACGCGAGTTCTTACGCAGGAGGGCTTTTTCCGAGCCATTGGGCGCTCTCCCAGGCCCGCCGGTGGGCGTGGATCGGTAGTCGAAGAAATGGCCCCTTTCTTGAACTATCGGAACCTAAAGCCCTTTATTGACAAGGCTTTAGTCGATTCGACAAAACCGTTCACCGTCGAGCTGCCTACGGGCAAACTCGCCCACGCCTATTCCGCCGACGTTCTTCCGAAGGTCTGCGACGTTTACCTCCGCGCCAGAGACGCGGGAGTGCTCTTCAAGAGCCAGGAGCACTTTGCCAAGGCGTGCGACTTGGTTATCCGCAGTCTCGCCCACGTCGGCATCGTCGCCCTGGTGGATGAGGCGACCGGCTATCAGAAGGACCGCGCTCGCGATGCGTTGGCGAAGATTTTGGAGGCGTTTGTCGCCAAAGAACTCCAGAAGTGGGTCGGCACTTTCCGCCTCGACTACTACGAACAAATGTTCCGGCTGTGGAAGGTGAGATATGACCGCAACAAGCCGACGATGAAGCGCCCGCAGTTCTTTGGCGTTCTCACGAACAACATCGTCTATGAGAGATTGGCCCCTGGTCTGCTACACGAGCTTCGCAAGAAGAACCCGCCCAACGAGAAGGGCCAGCGCTCAAACAAGCACTTTCAGCACCTCACGACCGACATTGGACACCCAAAGCTTCTTGAGCATCTTGCGGCCGTGACCGCGCTCATGCGAGCCTCGCCGAGCAAAGAAACGTTCATGAAGATGCTTGATACCTCTTTGCCCAAGTACAAACCGGCCCCGCTCTTTATGGGCGAGCATCCCGACGAACCCCAGGCTTCGAACCCGCCTCAGTCCTCTCCGTGATCCGATCAATGAGGGACTTCGCGGCCTGATTCACGTCGGGGCGTGGGATGGGCTTCTTGGAGGGTTTCGCGGGGGCTGCTGGTTTCTTTGCCATGTTGGCGCAAGGATAGGAGACGACAAAACGCCCGGCGAATCGCGGACTATTTCAAATTGAACCGGTACCGCTGGGGCAGGCAAATGCCGCAGGCCGACCGAACGCGACCGTGTCCAAAACTCGTTACCATGAGTGGCGCTGTCGCTGCGGTTGGTCCAATCGCGTGGCGGGCGAGGGTGACCGGACGGAGGACTCATGGCGAAGCGGCAGAAAGAACCCGAGGCGAAGATCAGTGACACTCCGCCAGGCAGAGGCGTTATAGCCGCGTCTAGGTCCGCAGACAGCGACGCCGACCTGGGGTTCGAGAAGCAGCTCTTCAAGGCCGCCGACGCTCTCCGGAACAACATGGACGCGGCCGAGTACAAGCACGTCGTCCTCGGGCTGATCTTCCTGAAGTACATCTCGGACACCTTCGAGGCCAAGCACACCGAACTCGCCTCGTCCAAAGTCAAGGGTGCCGACCCCGAGGACCCCGACGAGTACAAGGCCGAGAACATCTTCTGGGTGCCCAAGGTGGCCCGCTGGTCGTATCTGCTCTCCAAGGCCAAGGACCCCAAGATCGGCACCATCGTCGATGACGCCATGGAAGCCGTCGAGAAGGTCAATTCAACCCTCAAGGCCGTCCTCCCCAAAGACTTCGCCCGCGCCGGCCTCGACAAGCAGCGTCTCGGCCAGTTGATCGACATGATCGGCAACATCGGCTTCGGCGGGGCGGGGCACCGCTCGCGCGACATGCTCGGCCGTGTCTACGAGTATTTCCTCTCCGAATTCGCCAGCGCCGAGGGCAAGAAGGGCGGCCAGTTCTACACGCCGCGCCCGGTCGTCAAGATGCTGGTCAACATGCTCGCCCCCTACAAGGGCCGCATCTTTGACCCCTGCTGCGGCTCGGCGGGCATGTTCGTGCAGTCCGAGGAGTTCATCGAGCATCACGGCGGTCGCGTCGGCGACATCGCGGTCTACGGACAGGAGTCCAACTACACCACCTGGCGGTTGGCCAAGATGAACCTCGCCATCCGGGGCATCGACGCGAAGATCACCCACGGCGATTCGTTCCACCAGGACCACCACCCGGACCTCAAGGCTGACTTTGTCATCGCCAACCCGCCCTTCAACGACTCCGACTGGCGAGGCGACCTGCTGAAGGAGGACAAACGCTGGAAGCACGGCGTCCCGCCGCCGGGGAACGCCAACTTCGCATGGGTACAGCACTTCCTCTCGAAACTCTCCCCCACGGGCCTTGCCGGGTTCGTCTTGGCAAACGGTGCGATGTCCTCGAACTCCTCCGGCGAGGGGGACATTCGCAAGTCGATCGTCGAGGCGGACCTGGTGGACTGCATGGTGGCCCTGCCCGGCCAGTTGTTCTACTCCACCCAGATCTCCGTCTGCCTCTGGTTCCTCGCCCGCGACAAAAAGAACGGCGGCGTGTCGGGTAAGTTCCGTGACCGTCGCGGCCACGTGCTCTTCATCAACGCATGGAAGATGGGCTCGATGATCGATCGCGTCCAGCGCACACTCACCGATGCCGACATCGCCACCATCGCCGACACATACCACGCCTGGCGCGGCGACAAACGCAACGGTGCCAAGGACAAAAAGTACGAGAACATCGCGGGATTTTGCAAGTCGGCCACGCTCGATGAAATCCGCACCCACGGCCACGTCCTCGCGCCGGGCCGCTACGTCGGCGCGGAGGAAGCCCTCGATGATGGCGTCCCCTTCGAGGACAAAATGGCCGCGCTCTCGCAGGAGCTGGCCACGCTGACGGCCCAGGGGGCGGACCTCGACAAGGCCATCGCGGCCAACCTCGCGGCGATCGGGTTTCCCCCGTCGCTCTCTGAGAGTCGCGCCGACGCAGCCGCCGAGGCCGACGGCCAGGGCGTTTGGCAGCTTCAACTCACCCAAGCTAGAGGAGCCAAATACAGCCTCAGGATGAGGGAAGCTAACCATCAGCGTCCTCATCTTCACGCAACCCATCCGGACTGGGACGCTTCTATCGATATCAACAGTGTCGAAATACTCGCGGGCTCGATCCCCCCGCGAGAGCTCAAGAGGGTCAAAGAGTGGCTTGATTCCGGTGGCAATCGCGCAAGTGTGCTGAAGGCCTGGAACGATATGAAAGCAGGCAAGGCCATCTCGAAGGACATTTTCCCGCGCGGCGAGGGGGCCGAGTGATGTCCGAGCCGAGCACCCACCACCCGCGGGCCTCCGCACACCCGCCCCGCCACGCGACAGGTCCTGCGGACGGCGTTGCAAGGCAGTCGTCGCGTCCGCCGGATGAGTTGGCGGGCCTGACGGCTCTCTCGGCCGGTCGTCCGGATGGGCTAGCGGGTCCCGGCGCAGCGCGCCGCCCCCCCTTGGCGGCCCGCCGGAAGGGAATGGACGGTGTCCGGAGGCCCGGCACGGGTTCTCGGGCCCGCGTCATCCTGCCCTGTGCCTCCGCTGGGGAGGTCCCGGAGGTCGTCGTCCTCGTCCCGGAGGGACGACGGGCTGTCGCCACGGGTGGAGCGCACGGCCGCAGGCCCGAGCGCAACCCGTGGACAACGGCGGGTCACGTGCTCTCCGCCCCGGCGGGGCGGCGGAGTTCCCGGTCCATCGCGGGCGCATCCTCTTATGAACCCTTCCTCTGCTCCGCCGGCGCAGGGGAGAAGATGAACGACGCTCTCCACGCGTTGCGCTGGCTCGAAGACTCGCTCGCTCCACCCGTGGCGACAACCCTTGACACCTCCGAGGCCCAAAGGCACGGACCCGCGCGAGTTGATCACGGCCCGGCCCGCGCGGGTGGTGTTCATGCCTTCAGCGGGGAGGTGCCGCCCCCCACGCATCGGCACGCCCCTCTGGCGGACCAGCACGCCGCGAGCGGGGAGGGGGTGCGGCATGGCTGAGCAGCCACTTTCCGAGTTGGTCAAGATCACACACGGCTTTGCGTTCCCCGGCGAAGACTTCACGGATGAGCCCACCAGCGACCTGCTGCTGACACCGGGCAACTTCGCCATCGGCGGCGGCTTTCAGTTGGGGAAGGGAAAGTACTTTCGAGGGTCGGTGCCGCCGGAGTACGTCTTGCCTGCGGGCGAACTCGTCGTCACGATGACCGATTTGAGCAAGGCGTCAGACACTCTTGGCTACCCGGCCATCGTGCCAGACCTCCCAGGCCTTCGAGTCCTGCACAATCAACGAGTCGGTCGCGTCGTGTTCAAGAAGAACGACGCCGTCAGCAAGCGGTTCCTGTACTACATGATGTGTACGCGCGAGTATCGCCACGAGATTCTCGCCAGCGCGACGGGGACTGGCGTGAAACACACCGCGCCCGTGCGAATCGAAGCGTTCAAGTTTGACTTTCCCCCCCTCCCCGAGCAGCGGGCGATCGCGGGGGTGCTGGGGGCGCTGGACGACAAGATCGAGGTGAACCGCAAGACGGCCCGGGTGCTGGAGGGGATCGCGCGGGCGGCCTTCACCTCGTGGTTCGTGGACTTTGACCCCGTCCGCCGCACCCCCCACCCCCCCAACGCCGCCGCCGCCCACCCCACCACGTTCCCCAGAGCCCTCCCCGCCGACCTCGCCGCCCTCTTCCCCACACGCCTCGTGGACTCGCCCATCGGCGAGGTGCCGGAGGGGTGGAGGGTGGGGACGCTGGGGGATTTGCTCAGCCTGTCGCGCGATGCCATCGACCCCGGCGACCATCCGAGCGAAGACTTCGACCACTTCAGCATCCCGGCGTTCGACACCGGTCAGATGCCCTCGAAGGACCGGGGTGAGACGATCAAGAGCCAGAAGTTCGTAGTGACCGCCGATTGCGTGCTAGTCTCTAAACTCAACCCGCGAACCCCGCGGGTCTGGCTGCCGCCCGCCGCCGGACCGAGGCGGCAGGTCGCGTCCACCGAGTTCCTCGTCTGTACCGGCAACAAGGCCAAGAAGGTCAGCCGCGAGTTCATCTACTGCATGGCGACGAGCGAGCCATTGATCGAACACCTGACGACGCACGCCAGTGGAACCTCGAACAGCCACCAGCGGGTCCGGCCGCAGGACTTCCTCGACTTCCAGTGCGTCGAGCCGCCCGTGGATGTCCTACGCGGGTTCACCCAGGCCGCGACTCCAATCTTCGGAAGGATTGCCACTTCGCGGGCGCAATCCGCCACCCTCGTCGCCCTCCGCGACGCGCTGCTCCCCAAACTCATCTCGGGCGAACTCCGCATCGCCGACGCGGAGAAGATCGTCGGGAGGGCTGTGTAGATGCCGCCTCCTCCCATCCAACCTGCGCGGCTCCCGCCGCCGGGCTCCACGCCGGTCTATCGGATCGTCCACATCGACAACCTCGCCACGATCCTGGCACGGGGCAACATCCACGCGCCCAACCACGTCCCGGCGGACGGCCGCGCGTGGACGGGCATCCATGATGCAACAACGCAGGCGGCACGCGGGCAGTTGCCCGTGCAGGGCGGTCCGCGCGGGGTGATCCTTGACTACGTGGGCTTCTACTTCGGGCCGCGTTCACCGATGCTCTACCGCATCCACACGGGGCACAACGTGGCGCGGGTCGATCAGTCGAACATCGCGTACCTGGTGTCGACGGCACAGGCGGTGGCGGGCGCGGGTCTGGGGTTCGTGTTCTATGACCGGCACTCGCTGGCGCGGGTGGCCGCGTGCTACGACAATCTGGCCCGGCTGGCTGAGGTGGACTTCCAGACCTGTAACGCGACGCAGTGGAACACCACGCCCCAGTTCCCGGATCGGCAGGAGAAGAAGCAGGCGGAGTTTCTGGTCCACCGGGCGATGCCGTGGTCGCTGGTGGGGCGGGTTGGTGTGGCGAACGCGGCGGCGGCGGCCCGTGTGAATGCGATTTTGGCCGGATCGGTGCATCGGCCCAACGTTTCGGTCGAGAACTCTTGGTACTATTGAGTAAGTGAGGAATGTGCTGTGATTGAAGATGCCCAAGGAAACCTGCTGAACGCCGAGGCCGAGGCCCTCGTGAACACCGTGAACTGCGTGGGCGTCATGGGCAAGGGGATCGCGCTGCAGTTCAAGCAGGCGTACCCGGAGATGAACAAGGCGTACGAGAAGGCGTGCGAGCGGGGCGAGATAGTGCCGGGCCGCGTGCAGATGTGGCCGACGGGCGCGCTCTCGGGGCCAAAGTACATCATCAACTTCCCGACCAAGCGCGAGTGGTTCCGCAAGTCGTCGTACGGCGACATCCAGAGCGGGCTGGTCTCGTTGGTGGCCGAGATTCGACGGCTGGGAATTACCTCGATCGCGGTGCCGCCGCTCGGATGCGGCAACGGCGGGCTGTCGTGGGCCAAGGTGCGTCCGATGATCGTCGAGGCGTTCGCCGTGATTCCAGAGGTGCGGGTGTTGCTCTTCGCCCCGGCGGGTGCGCCCGCCACGGCAGAGCGAGTGGTGAACACGGCGCGGCCGAAACTCACGCGGGCGCGGGCGCTCTTCATCGCCGCGATTGATCGCTACTCAGTGCTCGCGTACCAGATCACACTCTTGGAGATTCAGAAACTGGCCTACTTCCTACAAGAGGCGGGCGAGCCGCTGCGACTCAAACACGTCAAGGCGCAGTACGGGCCGTACGCGGACAACCTCAACAAGGTCTTGGAGACGCTCGAAGGGCACTACATCAGCGGTTTCGACGGCGAGCGCAGCCCGGAGAAGGAAATCACGCTGAGCGAAGGAGCGACGGCGGAGGCCGCGACGTTCTTGAAGAACGAAGCGGACGCGCAGACTCGGCTGGATCGCGTGGGCCGACTGATCGAGGGCTTCGAGACGCCTTACGGGATGGAGTTGCTGTCGTCGGTGCACTTCGTGGCGGTGCGCGATGACGCAAGAGCGACGGATGCGGACGACGCGGTGGCGAAGGTCCACAACTGGAACGACCGCAAGAGAGCGACGATGAAGCCCGATCACATCCGGCTGGCTTGGACACACCTCCAGGGCGAGGGATGGATTCCCGCCGCAGGAACAGCCACGGCGGCGGAGTGACCGCCGATGGCACGCGAGAGATTCACCGAATCCGTCGTCGAAGAGGCCGCGCTGAACTGGCTCGCCGGGCTGGGCTATGCCGTCGTCAATGGCCCCACGATCGCGCCCGAGGAACCCGCGGCTGAGCGGGCCTCGTTCGATGAGGTGATCCTGGCGGGGCGGCTGCGGGAGGCGTTGCATCGGCTCAATCCCGGCGTGACGGCGGAGGCCCTCGACGAGGCGTTCCGGCGGGTGATGCGGGTGGATGCCGCCGATGCCGTCGGCCGTAATCGGGCCTTCCACGCCATGCTGGTGGACGGCGTGACGGTGGAGCAGAAGCGGAAGGACGGTTCCATTGGCGGTGTGATCGTGCGGCTCGTGGACTTCGACCACCCCGACAACAACGACTGGCTCGCAGTCAACCAGTTCACCGTGACTGCGGGCGGGACCAATGGGCAGAACCGCCGCCCCGACATAGTGATCTTCGTGAACGGCCTGCCGCTCGCGGTTGTCGAACTCAAGAACGCGACAGACGAGCAGGCGACGATCTGGAGCGCGTTCCAGCAGTTGCAAACGTACAAGGCGCAGATCCCACGGCTGTTCGCGTACAACGAGGCTTTGCTCATTTCTGACGGCCTGGAGGCCCGGATCGGCACCCTCACGGCCGACCGTGAACGGTTCATGCCGTGGAGGACGACCGAAGGCGAGGCGATCGCAGCGACAACGTTGTCTCAGTTGGAGGTCCTGATCAAGGGAGTCTTTGACACTCGGCGGTTTCTGCAACTGCTTCAACATTTCATCGTGTTCGAGGATGAAGGCGCGGGATCGGTCGCAAAAAAGATGGCCGGGTATCACCAGTTCCACGCCGTGAATCAGGCGTTGACCGAGACGGTGAAGGCGTCGGCAGCGACCGGGGACCGGCGCGTGGGCGTGGTGTGGCACACGCAGGGGTCGGGTAAAAGCCTCACGATGGCGTTCTACGCCGGGCGCGTAATCGCGGATCCGGCCATGGGCAACCCGACGATCCTGGTCCTGACCGACCGCAACGACCTGGACGATCAGCTGTTCGGCACGTTCTCCCGCTGCGGCGAGTTGCTCCGCCAAACCCCGGTGCAGGCGGCCGACCGAGGAGACCTGCGTGCCAAGCTGGCCGTCGCGGCGGGCGGCGTGGTCTTCACCACGATCCAGAAGTTCTTCCCCGAGGAGAAAGGCGACAAGCACCCGGTGTTGTCGGATCGCCGCAATATCGTCGTCATCGCCGACGAGGCCCACCGGAGCCAATACGCCTTCGAACCGACGTTCGACGCCAAGAGCGGGAGCGTGGGCAGCGGGTTCGCCCAGCACATGCGCGACGCCTTGCCCCACGCCTCGTTCATCGGGTTCACCGGCACGCCCATCACCAAGGCCGACGCGAACACCCGGGCGGTCTTCGGCGAGTACATCAGCGTTTACGACATCCAGCGGGCGGTCGAGGACAAGGCGACGGTTCCGATCTACTACGAGGGCCGCCTGGCGAAACTGGCGCTGTTGGAGTCGGAGCGGCCCAAACTCGACGAGGGCTTCGAGGAAGCCACCGAGGGCGAAGAGATCGACAGGAAGGAACGTCTCAAGACCAAGTGGGCCGCGTTGGAAGCACTCGTGGGTTCGGAGAAGCGGGTGGACCTGGTCTCCCAGGATATTGTCACGCACCTCCAGCAGCGGCTCGACACGATGTACACCGAGACCGGCAACGCGGGCAAGGCCATGATCGTCTGCATGAGCCGACGAATCTGCGTCGAGATGTACAAGGCGATCACGAAACTGCGGCCCGACTGGCACGGCGATGAGGACGGCGACGGGGTCATCAAGGTTGTGATGACGGGCTCCGCCTCTGACCCGACCGACTGGCAGCCGCACATCCGCTCCAAGATCAAGCGGAGCGAGCTGGCCAAGCGGTTTAAGAACGCCAAAGACCCATTCCGCATCTGCATCGTCCGCGACATGTGGCTGACCGGCTTCGATGCGCCGTGCCTGCACACGATGTACGTGGACAAGCCCATGCAGGGGCATGGCCTCATGCAGGCGATCGCCCGCGTGAACCGGGTCTTCGGCGACAAACCCGGCGGGCTGGTGGTGGACTACCTCGGTCTCGCCCACGAGTTGAAGAAGGCGCTCGCAGCCTACACCGAGAGCGGAGGCAAGGGCAAGGACATCAAGATCGATCAGGAGGAAGCGGTTGCGGCCATGCTGGCGGCCCACGAGCGGTGCTGCGAAATGTTCGCGGGCTTCGACTGGTCCCACTGGTCGAGCGGAAGGCCCGAGCAGCGCCTCTCGTTGTTGCCGGCAGCGCAGGAGCACATCCTTTCCAAGAAGGACGGACAATCCAAGTTCCTCCAGGCGGTCAAGGAACTATCGCAGGCGTTCACGCTGGCCGTTCCTCACGAGGAGGCAATGGCCATCCGCGACGACGTGGGGTTCTTTCAGGCCGTGCGGTCGGTGCTGGCCAAGGGCAGCGGCGAGCAACAGAAGTCGGCCGAGGACATCGACGCAGCCCTGCGGCAGCTCGTGAGCAAGGCCGTGGCGTCCGAGGGTGTCATCGACATATTCGCTGCGGCGGGCCTGAACAAGCCCAACATCGGCATCTTGTCCGAGGAGTTTCTGGCCGAGGTGCGCGGGATGCCCCAGCGGAATCTGGCCGTGGAACTGCTGCGGAAGTTGCTGGCGGGTGAGATCAAGGTTCGTGGCCGCAAGAACTTGGTGCAGGCGCGATCGTTCACGGAAATGCTGGACAACGCGATCAAGCGGTATCAGAACCGGGCGATCGAGGCCGCCCAGGTTCTCGAAGAGCTGATCGCGATGGCCAAGGAAATGCGAGCGGCGGAGCAGCGGGGCAAGGACATGGGCCTCAACGAGGACGAGGTGGCGTTCTACGACGCGTTGGAGGTGAACGACAGCGCCGTGAAGGTGCTCGGCGAACCGACTCTCCGGCAGATCGCCCGCGAGCTGGTCGAGTCCGTGCGGGCCAACACGAGCATCGACTGGACGATCAAGGAGTCGGTGCGAGCGAAGCTGCGGGTCATCGTGAAGCGCATCCTGCGGAAGTACGGCTACCCGCCGGATAAGCAGGAGAAAGCCACGCAGATCGTTCTGGAGCAGGCGGCGTTGCTGCTGTCGGAGGCGGCCTGACGGTCAGCCTTTCGCCCTAACATCCCTCTTCAAAGGCGTGGAGGTCAGGAATTGACCGTCCAAGCCCAAGCGTGCCGTCTGTGGCTCAATGACGGGAGCCCCGCGTCGGTATCGGCCACAACTCGGTTGTTCAGGTATCCGAGTGTCTGCGCCGTGTACTTGTGGCGTTTGGAGAGGCCAGATCTGCGAGACGACTTTTGAGCCAATTGTTCATTGGCGTGTGGTTCAGGTCGGCACTTGAGCCACTGGTCTGCAATAGTGAGCAACGCGATGTGTTTGGTGTGCGCCAGGGCAGGCTGAGATCTGGTACACTGTTCGGCCCGACGCGAAAGGCACCATGGCTTGGCAATGTGAACCAGTTCAGTACCCCCGGCTCCGACCGGCGGCGAATTCCGAGGAGTACCTGCTTCACCAAGCGGCGCTCGAGTGGAGCCTCGCGGATCCCATCATCATCAATTCGGCCGACGACATCAAGTCAGCTCGGTCGTGGCGCGAGCTCCTGAAGCCGTACGAGCACCAGGTTCGAAACCTCATGACCTTCTGCCGCCGCCTGCCGGTGACGCTCATCGCCGATGATGTCGGCCTGGGCAAGACGATCAGCGCCGGGCTGATTCTGAGCGAGCTGATGGAACGAAGGAAGGTCAGTCGAGCCCTTGTTCTGTGTCCCAAGATCCTCCTTCCCCAGTGGGAGGAGGAGTTGCTCGCGAAGTTCAAGCTCGAAAGCCGTGCGGTCACCGGAAGGGCTTTCGCGGACGAGCTCGGGCGATCAACGCCCGTTGTGGTCACGACGTACGACACTGCCAGGAACTACTTCGATGAGCTTGAACGTGCGCGGTTTGGCTTCCTGATTCTTGACGAGGCGCACAAGCTGCGGAACCTCTACGGCACGGCGAAGCCACCGAACTTCGCCACGCGAATCCATGATGCACTGAAGAAGCGCACGTTCAAGTACGTCCTGATGCTGACTGCCACGCCTCTGCACAATCGACTGTGGGATTTGTACTCCCTCGTGGATTGTCTTGCGACTGCCAGGGGACACGAGAACCCACTTGGGGACCCTCAGGCGTTCGGCGTTCACTTTCTGGCCGACCAGAGCACCGGGGCACGGAGGCTCAGGCCACAGCGGGCAGCACAGTTTCACGAGATCTTGGGGCAGTATCTCGCTCGGACTCGACGAGCCGACGTAAAGCTCCTGTTTCCTCAGCGGAAGGTCGTGCTCATTCCGGTCAAGCCTGCCGCGATCGAACTTGCGATGACGGGTCTGGTACGGGAAGTGGTTCAAGGCCTCAACGGCCTCTCCCAGGCATCGCTTGCTCAGGCGCTCATGAGCAGCCCGGAAGCGCTGCTATCGCAATTGCAGACCATGTCCGGAAACAAGACCGTTCCTGCGGATGCCCTCGCAAGAGCTCACAGACTATTCAAGGAGGAAGGAGCCAGCACCGGCAAGCTTGAGGCGTTGGTCGCACTGGTGGAGCAACTTCGCGAGCAGCGCCCCAAAGACTGGCGAGTGGTTGTGTTCACATCGAGGAAAGAAACCCAGCGGGCAATCGGCACGTTTCTGACGGCTCGGGGCATCTCGGTTGGATACATCTCCGACCAGGGGGCCGTCGGCAATCAACGCGCGATCGAGAAGCTCAGGAGTGATCCGCCGGGCATCAACGTGCTGGTTTCGACCGACATGGGCGCTCAAGGCGTGAACCTCCAGGCCGCCAACGTGCTGGTCAACTTCGACCTTCCGTGGAATCCCATGATCGTGGAGCAACGGATCGGTCGTATTCAGCGGCTGAGTTCCAAGCACGAGAGCGTCATGGTCTGCAATCTCGTGGTCAAGGGCTCCATCGAAGAGAAGATTGTGGCTCGCCTGATGGCCAAGCTCCAAATGATCGCCCACGCGGTGGGCGACATCGAAGCCATCCTTGAGGCGGCGAACTGCGACGGTGAAGATGACGAAGCGAGCACGTTTGAATCCCAGATCCGCGAGATGGTGCTCAAATCCCTCCGTGGGCAGGACGCCACAGCCGCGGCCACAGCGATGGAGGAGAACATCTCGCGTGCCCAGCAAATGATCGAACAGCAGCAGGAGGAGATGGACCGGACGCTCGGCTCGCTGGACCACTTGCACAATTCCGGGGCGGTCATGCCGGTCCTGAGGCGCGTGAACCCCTCGATCAAGCTCCAGGAATTTGTCAACCGTTCGCTCGTGGCGGATGGATGCCAGCTCGAAAGAGAGTTTGATGGAACCATTGAAGTCCGTCGCCGTGGGAGCAGTCCGGATCGAATGACCTTCGATGCCGATGTTGCCCGCCAGGCGACCATCGCCGGCCAGTTTGGTGGCAGACCAGTGTTGCTCTACCAACCGGGTCAGCCGCCGTTCGAGCGGCTCACGCAAACGTGGTGCCTTCGGAGCGGACATCGCGTTGCTGATCTTCGCACGAAAAGCCCTGAGGAATGGCGGCGGCTCGGCGAGAGGTGGCTGGGCGCGTGCCAGGGAGCGAAGTTGCTTGATGTGCGACTCGAATCCACGGCCGACCAGTTCAATGGGCAGGTGATGTGCCGAGTGAAGGCGGTTGTGTCTCATGACAGCTATGAGAAGCTCACAAGTCACGAGATTGCTGATGAAACGCATGGACAGCTCGATTCCGAAGTCGTGGCGAAGAGTGACCCGCTTCGCACTGAGTTGGTGATCACCGACCTGTGTCCGGGAATCAGCAAGAGCGTGGTCCGAGCGGTGGAATCGGATTCGGATGTCATTGCGTTTTGCAATTTCTACGAGAATCGTCGCGTCGAAGAATTGTCACTCGCGGGTGACGACAGTCGGAAAAGGACAAAGATTGATCAGGACTTCACGCCCAAAGTGTTTAGCGACGTGGTGGCTGCCGCCGGTGCGGTCTACTCAGACGGGCACTTGATCGTGAGCTACTCGATCGATGGGTTGGGCGAGTACGAATCATCGCTCAGGGGCATTCCGGCCACAGCCCTCATACTCGAATGTCCTGCGAATGCCACATGCTCTATCACCGGAAGGCAGGTGCCCGTCGATTGCCTGGAATCTTGCGCAATCACCTCGCAGCGTGCCTTGAAGCACCTGCTCGTGGTCTCTCAGGCTTCTGGCCGTCGCGGACTTCCCGAGCATGGCGTCCGATGCGAGTCCTCGGGCAAGATGGCGTTGCTGGACGAAGTTGAAAGCTCGGAAGCCAGTGGAAAGGTCGTTCTCAGCTCGCTCCTCGTTCGCTCTCCGATCTCGGGCCGACGAGCAATGCCCAATGAGCTTCAGAAGTGCAGCTTCACTGGGGCTCTCGTCTTTCCCAACGAGTTGGCTTTGAGCGACATCTCGGGCCGACCGTATCGCATCGACCAAGCGACCTCCTCGGGCGATGGCAATGCCAAGGGGCACTCTTCCGAGTTTGGACGGTGCGAGCACACCGCCCAGATCGTGCCCGCCAGCGACTTGGAGGCTTCGAGCGTGAGTGGTCGAAAGGTCCGGCGAGATCTCTTGGTAGCCTCAGAGCGAAATCCAGAGGTGCGGGGTCTGCCCGAGGAGATGGAAGTCTGCGCTGCATCCGGCAAACGTCTAGCAAGGACAGAGGTTGGTTCTTCTGGGGTGTCTGGCCGTCGTGTGAACATCGATCTGCTCGTCCCATCAGGCAAGTCCGGAACTCGGGCACTCCGAGAGGAGCTGAAGACCTGCCAGCGAACTGGGGCGCTGCTTCTCCCGACGGAGGCGGAGACGTGCGTCGCGACAGGGATCGTTGCCGATCGCGAGCTTCTGGTGCAGAGCGAGGTGTCCGGGAATTGGGTCGTTCCCGAGCAGGCGGGGCAGTGTGCGCTGACTGGAAAGAAAGGGATGCGATCTGAGCTGGTCGCTTGTGAAGTGAGCGGCCAGTCGTTTCTGCCTGCGGCCCTCGAACGGTGCACCGTCACGAGCAAGCTCGTTGATCGTCGGCTCCTGATACGCAGCCAGGCTTCCGACCAACTCGCTTTGCCCGAGGCCATGACAGCTTGCGCAAAGACCGGCAAGCGTGTGCTCCCGAGCGAACTCGCCACGTGCGAAGAGACCGGACAACGCGTGCTCCCGAGCGAGTTGGACCGTTGTGCTTTGTCTGGCGAGATGGTCCTTCGGGACCGGCTTGTCAAGAGCAAGGTGTCGGGCGTGGCGGTCAAGCGAGCCAAGGCAGTTCTGTCCATCCGAGGCGGCTTCTGTCTGCCCAGCGAAGCCCAGACCTGCACCTGGTTGAACGGTCCTGTTCTCCCTTCCCAAGCGGCGACGTGCAAGCTCACCGGCCTGCTCTTTGCGTCGGATTTGTTGAATGCTAAGGGGGAGTTTGCCGTTCTGAGTGACATGCTGGACGGGACAGTGGCAGGCGACGATCTCTCCTCCGTTTTGGCTTCCCTGGCGAAGAACGATCCGAAGCGGTTCTCCGGGGCGCGAACGCCCGTCGGGCAGGCCTCGCCGAGCCGCCACCTGTTTGCGGTCTGCTTCGAGACCAAGGCCATGCTCGGTCTCATGACTCGGTTCCACGGACTTCTTGTTCGCAACGCCAATCCGCCCCAAGTCACCGGTCGAGTAGTAGAAGGCAAACGATCAGCGGGCACATGGACAAGTACTACCTAGGTTGGGGACCCATCGTCAAGAGTGAGGCATCCAAGATGCAGAATCGCATTCGCTCTGCCACCGTGTCCGGCTTGCCCGCCGTCGGGGTGGTGCTCATTGGTGCGATGGGCCTCCCCACCGTCGCCTTCGCTCAATGGACGGTGACACGATTGAACTCGGCGGGCATCGCCTACGGCGTGTCTGGCACTCAACAGGTCGGGCACTCAACGGGCCACGCCATGCTGTGGAATGGCTCCGCGTCGTCACAGATTGATTTGCATCCAGTCGTCGCCTTGAACTCCGTCGCGCTCGGGGTGTTCGACGGCGAGCAAGTGGGGCAGGTGCAGATCGGCGACGCGATTCACGCCAGCCTTTGGACGGGCTTGGCGTCGTCATGGGTTGACCTGCACCCATTGGGTGCAACGCAATCGGCCGCCCTCGGCGTGTTTGCCGGGCAGCAAGCCGGATACGCCCACGTGGACGGCGTTGCTCACGCGAGTTTCTGGACGGGCTCGGCGTCGTCGTGGGTGGATCTCCATCCGGCTGGATCCCGGTGGTCGTCCGCGAGCGGCATCGGTGACGGCCAACAGGTTGGGGGTGCGCAGTTCGGCGAGAGCACCCACGATCACGCGAGCCTTTGGACGGGCTCCGCAGCCAGTTGGGTAGACCTCAGCCCTGTTGGTGCGACGTATTCGTGCGCCGTGAGTGCTTCCGGTGGGCAGCAGGTTGGCAATGCCTTTGTGAATGGCATCGAGCGCGCCAGCCTGTGGAGCGGTTCGGCCGTCTCATGGGTGGACTTGAATCCACCGGGCGCGACGGAGTCTGCGGCGAATGGAGTCTTTCGCGGCCAGCAGGTTGGGTACGTCCGCATCGGCGACGCCCCTCACGCCAGCTTGTGGAACGGATCCCCGTCGTCATGGTTGGATCTTCACGGCTTCTTGCCCCCGGAGTTCACGAGTTCGGTGGCGAAGAGCATTTGGAGCGACGTGCGATTCACCCGAGTGGTGGGGTACGGCGTCACCTCACAGCCCGGCGGCGGGGGAGCCATCCTGTGGACCTTGTGCCACGCCGATTTCGACGACGATGGCACGCTGGACTTCTTTGACTACGACGCGTTCGTGGTGGCCTTTGAAGTTGGCGAGCCCGGTAGCGACTTCGACCACGACGGAGCGACTGACTTCTTCGACTATGACGAATTCGTGCGGGCATTCGAGTCTGGATGTTGAGCCCCGCGAATTCCTGTTCGCCCGCCCCCGGGAGCGTTTGCTGGAGAGTGGTTTGCTCGTCTACACTGTGGCAGAGACTTTGAGTACCCCCGGTTGGGGCAGCCTTTTTTGGATTTTGCTCACATGCCAACGCCTGAGACAAGTTGGGATCGACCGCCAGTCATCGAAGTGGTACTTGGCGTTCAGTTTGCACCCCTGGCAAACTTCAACAACGGGCATCTCGGGTGGTTTTGGCAGAAACTGAAAGCAGAGTATCCGAACGCAACCGACGCTGCGCCCATTCAGCCGGTGGCCGGGAATTTTGGGGATGAGCTGGAATTCGGATTTCCGGGAATTGGATTCGCACCCGCTCGGGGTGAATCTCGCCTTCGAATGACCTCTGCGGACGGATCGCGAATGATCCAGGTTCAGAACGGCTGGTTGGTGGTGAATTGGATGAAACGAGAGGGTCAGCCGTATCCCGGTTACGCCGGGGTGATCAAGGAATTCGAGAGAACGTTTGGATTGTTCACAGAGTTTGCGTCCTCAGAACAGCTTGAAGCGGTAATCCCCAACGTTTGGGAGGTGACGTACATTGATCACATCCCTCGGGGGACTGTTTGGAACGAGTACGCCGACGTACCGAAGGCGCTACCTGGGTTGCTTGGGGGAAGTAGTTGCCGACATGGACGATTCGAGACCCTCAGCGCAAAATGGACTTTCAGACTTGAACCAAATCCAGGTAGGCTGGCGGTGGCGCTTCAGACGGCGCGATCGACGGCCGATCCATCCGTTGATCTGTTAGTGATGACAAGCACTGCTCGGGGGCCGATAAGCGCTCCGAACTTGGACTCACTGGTAGAATCGTTGAACTTTGGGCAGACCGTGGTGGTAGATACCTTTATGGACGTGACTTCGGAGGGTGCGCGGGCATATTGGAAGGGATAAAAACGTGGTACTGACTGCACCGGCATCAGAAATCGAGTCTCCAGGGTTTTTGTCTACCCCGGGACTTTTGCCTTCCCCGGGACCTTTGTCGTCTCAGGGGCTTCTGTCTTCCCCAGAGCCTTTGTCATCCCAAGGGTTTCTGTCTACTGCTCGCGTCAAAGCCGCGCCTGCTCATCCTCGATCAACGGGCGCAAGTCCAAGCGGGTCCGACTTGAAGGAGGCGCTCATCAACTCGCTCATGGTCGGGCTCATTCAGGGGGAGAACACCCTCTTGGATTGGTATCGGGACCCGTCAGCCCTGGCAGAGGAAGGCTGCACCGTACCCACACGCGACACGATTGGTCGGGCGATAGGATTCACTCAACGATTGAGGCGTTCTCTTTCAGAACTGTCAGACGAACGTCCTGTGCTACCCCTTCGCGGAGTCACGATGGGAGTCGGTGGCGGAATCAGCATGGAATTCGCTCATGGCCCTAACGCCATGACCTATTTCATCAAGGCGAACGGATCGGCCGAGCGAATGACATTCGTATCGAATCGATTGCGTCAACGCATTTCGGTAAAGTTGAGTTGACACGGGGCCACCACCATGCGGACAGTTGAGGCACATTGGACCCGCTCTCCCCGATTCAGCCCGAAGAAATCATCCTTCGGCGAGTGCCGAAGCAACGGGGGATGTCGCTGGACTTGAAGTCGGTCCAACCAGGTGCGTTCACTCCCAATGAGCACGACACCGACGGACTTTCAGTACATCGAGCGGGCATCCATACATCGAAACAGGTTGCGCAAGACTTCCGTGGCGGCAAGGGCACTCAGCCGGTTTGGGTCGCCCACCTTCGAGCAAGTGACATCCTCGCGCTCGGCGTCACGATCCAGCCTAACGCAGTTCCGGAGTCAACTGATCCACCGCGACCGGCTCAGCCCGGACACGCACTCATTCCCGAAATGAATGCGGGCAATGCCACCTCGAACCAAACGGAAGAACGGAAGCGACTGCTCGCGGAGGCAGTTTTCCGCGTTGATGGGCCATTCGACCCTCCGCCTCCGAAGGCATCGCCAGCACCGGCAACGGGTTAGACGGCAATGGCGGGACGAAGGCTCGCGCGTTAGAATGGCGTGGGACCCAAACTGCCAACTCTCCCAGAAGTTGTGATCGGGAGGGCCCCATTCCAAAATCCCGCCGGGAGGGGCTCAATGCACCCCGACATCGAAGCGGGAGGGGCAGTAACCCATTTCTCGCATTCTGAGAACCCCCCGAGACCCTGCCCCAACGTATAGCACCGCATCTACTATGGACAATCGAAACCCATTTGGTGAGGAAATGCCATGAGTCGGCCAGCCACATTCGCCTCTTCCTACCGGTTGACGGCCCGAACCGTTCTGCTTGGTCGCGACGTGCGCGAGCGGCGCGGCGAGTCCATGGACAAGGTGTTGCGGCGTCTGTACCGCGCCGAGCTGCGCCGTCTGGACAGGTTGGGCGTGCCTCAAGCGTCGCCACCCAAGCCGCTCAAACGCAAGGGCTTGGCCGGATTTCTGGCAGGTCCGCGAGCCCACGGGGTGATCTACGACGGGCGATGTTCCGACTATGACTGACGCGTCGGTCGGGAAATTGCCAAAAATTCTGAGGCCGGGTATCTCATATTCCGCGAGGGTGGGGGGCCGTGGGGTGGTGGTGGGTCCCGCCGCCCGGACCGCTCATGGCCCCGCCGTCGGCGTTGCGTTGAGCCAGTGCCCTAAGTTCGCTCATGGTCCTGGCGCTGGGGGCCTGAATCACCACGACCCGATGGGTCTCGCCGCCGCCGTGCTCCACTTCGAGGGGTTGGGTTGGCTTGCCCACGCACCGGTCTAGAACCTCCCGGGCGGCCACCACGTCCCCGCCCTTGGCCGCCCGCCACCAGTGGCACCAGGATCGCTCCCACGTCGTCCGTGGTCACCGCCGCGAGCATTGCCGCCCTCAGCCGTCCCGCCGCCGCCGCGTGGGGATTCCCCCTCGCCGCTCGGTTGCCGCGCCCGAAGCGCGCCCACCCGTCCCGCGCTCCGTCACCTACGGGGCCTAAAGGTGCGCTCGGCCCGCCACCCTCGCCGCTCGCGCCCGCCACGTCCCCACCCTGCCCGTCAGTGTTCGTCATGACCGCTTCCCTCCACTCGCCGCCGCCACCATCGCCACGATCCCCGCCCGCAGCGCCGGGGACAAGTTGGACCATGCTTCCACGATCGCCGCCAACTCCGGATCGATGGGAGTCGCCGGGACGGTGTCTTTCGGCGTTGCGCTAGCACTGTTGCTGGGGGCGCAGCTTGCCCCATCGCAAGTGCCTACATTGTCGGTGCTTACAGAGGGTGTTGACAGCCTTCCAAGCTGTATGTCGCCGGTTCGAGCCCGGTCGCCCGCTTTGACTGAATCACCAGCAGAATCGTGAGAAAACCCCGGCGAATGCTGGGGTTTTGTGCTTCCGATCAGTGTAATTCCGATAGTCATTTTTCGCGATGTGAATCGATCTTGGACCGCGTCCGGTGGGTCGTAGGCTGGCACGGGCGTTGGTGGTCATCCGTCGGTCTCGGATCGGTTTTGCTCGTTGCCGCAAGAGCGTCGTGTCTGGCGGACTTCACGCCGGGAAGCTGATCGATTACCGCCCGAGGACGATGTGATGGCGCGTTGCGCGCAGTCTCGTTCTTCGGGATTGGACGCCCGGTTGGGCAGTCTGTATTGCGCGTTTGCCGAGGGCAGGCTTCGTATCGGTCCAATGCATGCGCGCAGTGCGGCACCGCCATATCCTAATCGGGTCGCAAGTCAACGACCGTGAGGGCCTTTATGTCCACCAACGTTCGCGTGCTCCGAGATCGGTACGCCGTCAACCTGTCATCGGGCAGGAAAGGCGGCATGGCAACTGTGTACCGGGCAACCGACGTTCAAACAGGCGAAACGGTGGCCGTAAAGATGTTCCGCGTCGCGAATGGAATTGAAGAAAATGATGTTCTCGACGAAACCTTTCGCCGCGAGGTGGCCGCGCTCCAGCAACTCCGGCATCCCAACATCGTCGCGCTCCGCGACTTCGTGACGAGCGGGCCGGGGGCGGAAACATACCTGGTCCTGGATTGGACGGATCACTGCCTCCGGGACAAGATTGGGAAAGTTTCCGCCGATGGATGGGATACATTTTACGAAAATGTCGCTCGGCCCTTGCTTCTGGCCCTGAACTTTGCACACGAACGGTACTGCATCCACCGTGATGTGAAGCCGTCCAACGTCTTGGTCACGGACCAAGGGGTCGTCAGGCTCGCGGACTTCGGCATCGCCAAGTTGAAGAACTGGATCACACCCGGCATCACACTCGCGTCGCACCAAACGCCCCCGTATGCGCCACCGGAGCCCGACGACGGTTCGTCCACGTACACGCGCGACGTGTTCTCGTTCGCCGTGACCATGCTGGAGTGCTTCATCGGGAGGTCGCCACGAGACTTCACCGACGTCGGGGGGATGCTGAAGGAGTTCGATGTCGAGCCGGCCATTGCCGAGGCGTTCGGTCGCGCGCTCTCGGTGCAGCCGGACGAGCGGCCGCGGAACGCCGGAGCCTTCCTGGCCGATCTCGACAGGATCTACCGGCGACGTTCGCTCGCGTGGAGGGAGGCGCTAAACGTGCGCGTCCCACCAACTCATCAGGATCGCGTCGTAGTGGACCTCGGCGAGAGCACCTTCGAGCGGGCCCGCGCTCTCATTATGACAGACCTGCAATCGGGAGCGGGCGTCTTGCAGTGGGAGCGGACGGATGAACACGGCCGCACCCAGGCGAGTGTCGGCGAGTTCCGGCTCCTCGGACAGAGCTACACCTACCACTGCAAGATTGACGACCGGAACCAAGACCATCTCGTCGTCTTCGGTGCCCGTCTCCCTCCTTCGGATGAACTCATGGAGCGGTGGCGGGAGCGAGCCTGGCCGGCGCCGTTCTCGTTCGCGTACGGAGCGCCGAGCTCCACGTCCGACGGATTGCGGCGGTTGGAGCAGTTCCGCCTCGGTTTGCTCGAGCATCACGAAAAACTCAAGTTGGATCAGGCCAAACGTGAACAGGAGGCGCTGTTCGCCACTTGGGACGCCATCCTCCGCGCCAAGCGTGAGGCAGAGCGCGGTCAGGTGAAACCCCTCAAATTCAAGGCCACATCACAGGACGGACGGCTTGTCACGTTCAATCTCTCGGAGCCAGTTCCCGACGCAGAGGAGCTGGTCGGGCAGAGCCGCTGTTTGGAACTGGGGGACAACCGCCGTTTCTTCGGGACCATCCAGTACGCGTCCGGGTCGAGGGTGGTCGTGGCGTTCGACGTGCTGGATGAGTGTCCGGATACTGGCCAATTGGAGTTCGACATCCGGGGCGCAGAACGGGCGTTAGATAGGCAAAAAAGAGCCTTGGACGCGACTCGGTTCGGCCGGGCGGCCCGGTCTGATCTTGGGCCCTTGCTCCTGAAACCCGGCGACGCCAAGATAGCGGCGAGCGTTACGGATATCGAGTTCGTGCAGGAGAATCTGGATGAGGCGAAGCGGGATGCGGTGCGTGCGGCGTGCGGCGCCCCCGATTTGCTGGCCGTTCAAGGGCCGCCGGGCACGGGCAAGACGACGTTAATCGCTGAGCTGGTGTTCCAGCAGCACTTGAGGCATCCCGGCAGCCATGTACTCGTCACTTCACAGACGCACGCCGCGCTAGACAACGCGATCGAGCGCATTCAACGGCACGACCACAAACTCCGGATCGTGCGCATCGGCGAGCCCTTCGATGCCCGAGTGTCGGAGTCCGTCAAAGACCTTCTGGTCGATCGACAGATGGAATCGTGGATCAACGAGGTGCGAGAGCGCGGCGAGAAGTACCTGTTCGGTTGGGGTGAATCACGTGGGCTCAAACCCCATGACGTGGTCGTCGGGATGCATCTGCAGCGGCTGGTGGCCGAGCGTCAGCGAGCGACGAAGCTGGGCGCGGAGTTGGTCGAAGCGCGAACGGCCGCGGATCGCGGGGCCCCGAAGCGCGGTGGTGCCGAGCCGGACCTTGTTGCCGAGGTCGGCGAGCTTGGAGAAACGCCGGCGGAACGGCTTAATCGCCTCCACGATGAGCAGGCGCGAGCCCATCGGCGTGTAGAGGTGGCCAAGATCAGGCTCCGGCAGCTTGGAGAGACCGAAGGTGGGCTGGCGGAACTGCAGGAAGCCGAGCAACTTTCGTGGATGGAGTCTCTTCTTTCTGGAAGCGATGATGTCAAGAAATTCCGGGACCTGCTTGCGATGCATGAAGAGTGGTGGGCGAGACTGAACAAAGTCGCGGACTTCTACGACGCGTTCCTGGGAGGCTGCGATGTTGTGGCGGCCACGTGCCTGGGCCTGCTCAGTCGGTATGGCGCGGGCAACGTGGTCTACGAACTCTGCATCATCGACGAGGCGTCGCGAGCATGGGCGACGGAGATGCTCGTGCCGATGGTGACAGCGAAGAAATGGGTGGTTGTCGGCGATAGCAAGCAGCTACCGCCGTTCGAGGGCATCCTATCGGAGCGGCGGGACCTGCTCGGGAAGTATGGGGTCAGCTCCGCCGACTTGGAACAGACGCTGTTCGATCGTCTTGCGTCGAACCTACCGGCGGAGTGTCGAAAGGCGCTCACCATTCAGCACCGGATGGCACCCGCGATCGGAGAACTCATCAGCGAGTGTTTTTATGAACGCCAGCTCAAGACGGCGCGCACCGATGTGCCAGCTGGGATGGACGGTCTGACCACCAAAAACGTGACGTGGGTATCGACGAGTGGACTGGAGAAGCGCGGTGAAGAGCGGCACGAACAGAGCTTCATCAACCCCTGCGAGGCTTCAGTGGTCTGTCGGCTCATCGAGCAGCTCAACGCGAGGTGCGATGGGAAGCATCGGCCCGTGGTCGTGGCGGTGATCGCGGGGTACTCGGCCCAGAGCGGTTACATCCAGCGGATGATCGAGGCACGGAAGTCGACGTGGCCGAACCTGCGGGTCGAGGTTAACACCGTTGACGCCTTCCAGGGACGTGAGGCTGACATCTGCGTGTACTCGGTGACACGCTCGAACCCGCAGGGCAAGATCGGGTTCCTGCGTAACGAGGCCCGCCTCAACGTCGCCTTGTCCCGCGGCAAGGACTGGCTGTTCATCGTTGGCGACCACGGGTTCTGCCGAAACGCGCACGATCCCAACCCGCTGCGTCTAGTGGTCGAGTACGCCGAACTGCACCCCGAGTCCTGCGAGTTGAAGGAGGCGACGCCGTGACGACCGAGGAGTTTAGCCCAAGGGACACTGAGTATGTGGCGCTCCGCTGGTCGCGTCGGCCGGGCTACACGCTTGTGTCATACGGCGAAGTTGCGCTGCCGGTGTACCGGCTGAGCGTCCGCACGCTTGCGGTGGTGGAGACCGCGCTCTCGACGACAGAAGTGTTCGTGCTGCGCGGGATCGACAAGGGGCTGGGCTCGACAGAAGAGATCACCGGTGTCCTTGGTCTCGACAGGCGGTTTGTGACGTCGGTGCTCTCCGAACTTGTGCGCGGTGATCACGTCGGGCTGCTGGCGCCGGAGGGGGCTAAGCGACAGAAGCTCTCGCTCACGATGAAAGGACGGCGGACACTCGCCACCGAGGCCGCCGAGCACCCGGAAGAACGGATGATCCAGCTGTTCTGGGATGGGCTCACCCGTCGTGTCGTCGCGCTCTCCGACGAGGGGCTCATAACGGGGCAGGAGGCCAAGAACCGGGGGCTCCGGACGGTGCCGACCATCTGCGGCGCTCCACCGTCGGCGGACGACCTGGATCGCGGCGAGGTCGAGCGCATGCTGGATGATGCGACCGGCCGCCGCAAGCGGCTGGTCAGCATCTTGTCCTTTGTCGCAGTGGAGAAACGCTACGTCGTGTATCAGCCCGCAGTGGCGCTGGTGTACCGGGGGCGCACGCCGTCGGATCTCCTGGTGAGTTTCGCGGTGGATGGGCATGTGTCCGAGCAGCACGAATCGGCCTTTGCGCGCGCCGAGGGTGTTCGGCGACTCAAGATCGCTCGCGAATTGGAGGAGGGGCTGGAGAAGCCGCCGGAGTTGCCGGCGGGGTGGGAGTCCGAGTCGGAGGGCGGTCTCCCGCGCGAGGGTGCCGCTCCATCGACGGAGGTGGCCGACGCCCTGCTCGCCAGAGTCGAGCGCGAAGCGGCGGAAGCGGCGGTGAGGGAGGCCACAGAGCGGTCCGAACGCGACCTGGCCTTGTCACGTGTGAAGGAGGCTGCGGCCCGGTCCAACGCGACTGAGCCCGGGCTGACGCGGCCGACCATCCGTCGCCTCTCGATGCCCGAGCACGCGCCACTGCTCCGTTCCGCATTATCCGATGCGCGGAGCCGACTGCTGATCATCTCGCCGTGGATCCGGGCGGGCGTGGTCAACCACCGGTTTGTCAATCAACTCCGCGACCTGCTGAAAGGGGGCGTAAAGGTGTACATCGGGTGGGGTATCGGCGATGACAAGGAGAAGGATATGCGGGACGTCGATCGGCGTGCCATCGAGGACATCGAGCGGTTGGGACGCGACCACACAAACCTCGCGTTCAAGTACATCGGCAATACTCACGCCAAGGTGCTCATCCTAGACAGAAAGCTCGCGATCTATGGAAGCTTCAACTGGTTGTCCTTCAAAGGTGACCCGAACCGCGGCTTCCGCGAAGAAAACAGCCTGCTCGTGACGATCCCGGAAAAGGTCGATCAGCTGTTTAGCCAGGAGTTGGCGCAATTCTAGTCTCATCGTGGCGACGGTCAGACGGTCCGCGCTCTGACCGCCCGTTTCCTGGTTCCTTTCGTGCTGAAATGCCGCCTCTGAACGGAATAAGCGGAGGTAGCTGAGTGCATTTGCGACGAGCGGAGCCGAGCGTCCAAGCCGCATCAATCCGATAGTTTGTTATGCTTCGTCCACGCTGTTTGTCGCCGGTTCGAGCCCAGTCGCCAGCTTTGAGAGACATTGGCTGCGGAATCGCCCGGCCCCCTACTTCACGTACTCCTCCATCGCCACACAACTGCACACCAGGTTCCGATCCCCCCACGCATTGTCAATCCTCCCCACGTGCGGCCAGAACTTCGCGTCCCGCGTCCAGGGCGCGGGGAACGCGGCCACCTGACGTGTGTACGCGTGGGGCCACGCGTCGGCGGTCACCGCACCCTGTGTGTGCGGGGCGTGCTTGAGCGGATTGTCGGCGCGGTCGCTCTTGCCGTCCTCGATCGCCTGGATCTCCGCCCGGATCGCGATCATCGCGTCGCAGAAGCGATCGAGCTCGGCCTTGTCCTCGCTCTCGGTGGGCTCGATCATCAGTGTTCCGGGCACCGGGAAGCTCATGGTGGGGGCGTGGAAGCCGTAATCCATCAGGCGTTTGGCGATGTCGTCGACCTTGATGCCCGAAGTCTTCTCAAAGCCGCGGCAGTCGAGAATGAACTCGTGCGCGCACCGCCCGTTCGCCCCGGCGTACAGAATCGGATAGTGCGCGCTCAGCCGCTTGGCCATGTAGTTGGCGTTGAGGATCGCGACCTCCGTCGCCTTGGTCAGCCCGTCGGCCCCCATCATCGCGATGTACATCCACGAGATGAGCAGGATGCTCGCAGAGCCCCATGGTGCGGCGGAAACCGGCCCGATGTGCTTGCCCTCGGCGCTCCCTTCCGCGAACGGCGAGACCACGGGGTGGCCCGGAAGAAACGGCGCCAGGTGTGCCGCCACGCCGATGGGGCCCATACCGGGCCCGCCGCCGCCGTGGGGGATGCAGAAGGTCTTGTGCAGATTCAGGTGGCAGACGTCGGCCCCGATCGCCCCGGGGCTGGTGAGCCCAACCTGGGCGTTCATGTTCGCTCCGTCCATGTAGACCTGCCCGCCGTTCTCATGGATGATGCGGGTGATGTCCTTGATCGACTCCTCGAACACGCCGTGCGTGCTCGGGTAGGTGACCATCAGTGCCGCCAGCGTCTCCTTGTGCTCAGCGGCCTTGGCCTTGAGGTCCTCGACATCGATATTCCCACGCTGATCGCACGCGACCGCCACGACCTCAAGCCCCGCGATCACCGCCGACGCCGGATTGGTGCCGTGGGCTGACGTGGGGATCAGGCAAACGTTTCGGTGCCCCTGCCCGCGCGAGGCGTGAAACGCCCGGATCACGAGCAGGCCCGCGTACTCGCCCTGGCTCCCCGCGTTGGGCTGCAGGCTGACGGCCGCGAAGCCGGTGATGCTCGAGAGCCACCGCTCAAGGTCGGCGAAAACTTTGCGGTAGCCGATGGTCTGATCCGCAGGTGCGAAGGGGTGGAGTCCGCCGAACTCGGGCCAGGTGACGGGAATCATCTCGCTGGTGGCGTTGAGCTTCATGGTGCACGATCCCAGGGCGATCATGCTGTGGACGAGCGAGAGGTCGCGACCCTGCAGCTTGAAGATGTAGCGGGTGAGCTCGTGCTCGGAGTGGTGGGTGTTGAAGATCGGGTGCGTGAGGTACGTGCTGGTGCGTGTGAGCGACGCGGGGAATCCGGCGGACTTGAGCGCGTGGGACTGCGGCGTCAACTCGGTGCAACCAAACGCGCGAGCGACCAGTCTGACATCCTCGATCGTCGTGGTCTCGTCGAGTGAAACGCCCAGCGTGCTGTCGCCAAAGTCGCGGAGGTTGATGCCCAGCCTCAACGCTTCCTTGAGGATCGACGAAGCCGACGAAGATGTCTTGACGCGGATGGTGTCAAAGCCGCCGCCGGCAACGAGGTGTCCGGCTTGCTTGAGCGAGCCGGCGAGCATGGACGTGAGCGAGTGGACGCGGGTGGCGATGCGGCGGAGGCCGTCGGGTCCGTGGTAGATGGCGTACATCCCCGCCATGATGGCGAGCAGGGCCTGCGCGGTGCAGATGTTGCTGGTCGCCTTCT
>CAYHQQ010000014.1:0-78696 GCA_964358855.1 uncultured Phycisphaeraceae bacterium | reverse complement strand
TAAGTTGAAGGCGTAATGGCGTTGGCACTGGCCACTTGGCAGTGGTGAAAGACACAAAAAAAACGCCCGCGAGCCATCAGGCTCGCGGGCGTCTTTATTCATCGATCCCTGGCGACGAGGTTTACTTCCTGGTCAACTCGATGACCATGTTCTTGTATTCCTTGCCGGTCTTGGGGTCGGCCATGTACATCTCGAGCTTCATCGTGTTGGCGCCCGTCAGCGTCTCGACCTGACGCATCGTGGCTTCCTTCTTGGTGAGGGGGCAGTTGAACTTGTAGCTCCAGGTCATCACCTTTCCATCCTTGGACCGCTCGCCCGTTCCGTTCATGATCCCCGTGCTCATGCTGTCGTACCACGTCCCCACGTACTTGTGCGAGACATTGTCGTAGCCGACGATCCCCTCGCCGTGGAACTCGCCCATGCCCGGGATCTCGCCCTTCATCTCGCACTTGTTGTAACGCCCGTCCATGATCATGGTGACGGTGCTGGTGCAGTTGCTCGTCGTCGGCTCAGCGCCCGGCGCCATCCACATGGTGTTCTTGCCGCTCCAGGTGCCCACGCCCTTGGCCAGTTCCTTGTGCTGCTCGCCGGGCATGCCCGCGGCCATGCACGCCTGCATGTCCTCGGCGGTCCAGCCCGGGGGCAGCTTCATCTCAGGCTGACCGGCCGGAGCCGCGGGATGCGCGGGGGCGGCGGGCTTGCTGTCCTTGGCGGGCTGACCCATCGCGAACATGCCGGCCACAGCCAGCAGGCCAACCGCCGAAAGACACGCCGGTCCACACAGATTGCATTTCATGGAAGCCTCCAAAGTGTTATTGACCGCATCGCCACCGCACGTGGGTGAACGGCACAGCCCGTCGTTATGCGGCATTGTACCCAAACGAACTCCGTCCGGCAAGTCAGTGTTTGTCCGGGCCCGCAATCGGTGCTTTCCGGGCCGCATCCAGGATTTCTGCGACGATCACGTTGAGTTCCAAGCTCGACAAGCGATCAACCGGACACTCGCCCCGCACCACCAACCTCAGATACGTCCATTCATTCTCAAGCGCGGGAATCTTGGCCTGGGGCTCGACCTTCGCGCCGGGTTTGTCGGGATCACGGACTTCCAAGTCGTTCCACTTTCGCGTATGGATCGACCCTCGCTCGGTGAAGAGGTCCATCTCCTTGCTGTCGTGCGTCCACGCCCACGACGCCTGGATCACCGCCGTCGCGGTTGGGTACGTCAGGACGATCGTTGCGTCGTCGTCCACCTTGGGGTACACGCCGGGCTTGAGCGAGGAACGGCTCGCGACGATGCTCGTGGGCCTCTGCCCGTCCATCACCCACGTCGCCAGCACCGCGCCGTAGCACCCAAAGTCCACGACCGCCCCGCCCCCGTTGCCGACTGGATCCGTCAGCCACTCGAGAAATTCCGGCGAGCACCCGATCTCCTTGGGCCCCTTGTGCCCGTGGCGAAAGACCATCCGGCGGATCGGCGCCCGTTCGCCCGACTCCACCAGCAGCTTGGCCGTTCGCACCGACGCGTACCAGCTGGTCTCAAAGTTCGTCAGCACGTGCACGCCGTTCTGCTTCGCCAATGCCGCCATCCGCTCCGCATCCTTTGTGCTGTACGCCAGCGGCTTCTCCAGCAGCAGATGCACTCCCCGCGGCGCACACGCCTCCACCGCCATCAGGTGGTCCTGCACCGAGCCCATCACACTCGCCGCCTCGGGTTTGCTCTTGTCCAGCATCGCACCGAGATCCGACGAGTACAGCGACGCATCGAGCTTGTACTTGGCCGCCAGCCGGTCAAACAGGGCCCGATTGGGCTCGTACACCCCGACGATCTCGATGTCCTTGCGCTCCCTGGCACTCCACAGCAGCCCTTCGACGTGTCCATGCACCATCCCGACGATCGCCAGCCGCAACGGGCCTGTTCGACTCGACTTGTGGATCGCCACTGCGGCCTTGTCCGGCGTCTGCGTCGCAACACACCCCGCGAGGTCCATCGCCAGCAGCACCAGCATCACAACCATGAGCAATCGCATCATGCCCCGAGTGTACCAACCGGGCATCCGGCCCGCCCCACGCTCCAATCTCGCCGCCAGACCAGCCCGCTGAATCCGCGCACCGTGATTCCCAATAAGCGTGTGTGATCACCATCGCCCACGCCGACTTCGCCCACGCCAGCCGAATTGCTCGCATGCGGTTCCTCGCCGCCCTGCTCGACAGTTCGGTCCGCATTCCCGTTCTGGGCGTACGCATCGGCCTCGACCCGATTCTGGGCCTCTGGCCCATCTGGGGCGATCTCTTGGCCGCCGCCCTCGCCCTGGTCATCGTCTACGACGCCTGGCGACTCGGCGCCGCGCCGCGCATTCTCATCCTCATGCTCCTCAACATCGCCATCGACACCATCATCGGCTTCATCCCCATCGTCGGCGACATCTTCGATGTCGCGTGGCGTGCAAGCACCCGCAACCTCCGCCTCATCAACCTCGAGCCCGCCATGGTCTGACGAAGGACACGCAGCACGCAGCACGCAGCACTCCCCCCGCCTCCCCAGATACCATCCGCTCATCGCTCCGCCCTCGTCCCATCCCCGCGTCTCCAAACGCCACCCCGTCGCCGCCGCCATCATCGCGTCATGGCGAAACCTCTCCGGCGCACGCTCCGTGCCCGACGACCGGCGCCACACGCTCGTGGCGGCCTCGGGCGGTGCCGATTCCACCGCGCTCGCGCTCGCCCTCGCGGCCACGGGGCGACTGGCGGGCCTCGCCCACGTCGTCCACGACCTTCGCCCACGCAGGGCGGCCCTTGCCGACCGTGACGCCGTCGAGGACCTTGCCGGAGTCCTGGGCGTTCCCTTTTTCGAAGCTGGCGTCCGAGTCAAGCGACTGGGGGGCAACGCCGAGGCCGCGGCCCGGCGACTGCGATACGGCGCTTTGGAGCGCATCGCCAGGCGAGAAGGAATTCCCTTCATCGCCACCGGACACCAAGCCGACGATCAGCTTGAGACGGTGCTTATGCGGCTCATGCGAGGTACGGGTGTCGCCGGCCTTCGGGGCGTCGCCCCGCGTCGGCGCCTGGCGTCAGGCATCATGCTTGTCCGACCCTGCCTCACGATCACGCGGGCTGATTGCGAATCTCTGTGCAGCTTCGCGGGCATCAGGTGGCGCGTCGACGCGACCAACGCGGACACCCGGCTCACACGTGCCGCCCTCCGCTCCCGCGTCCTACCCGTGCTGCGAGAGCTCTGGCCCACCGGCAGCACCAAGGCCGCGGCCTTGGCCTTGGACGCCCGTGAAATCCATCGCCTGACCCAGCGTTATGCCGCCAGCCTTCTCGACGCCGCCAAGCTCTCTTCAAGGCCGCTCATTTTGGAGCGCGATCCCCTGAGATCGTCCGATCGCCTGATCGTCGTCCACGCTCTGCGTCTGGCCGCCAAGAGTGTGCTTGGCAAGCAGCACCACGACCACCTCACGCGAGCCGGGGCCGCCAGGCTGATCACGGCCATCCGCGACGGGCGCGGGCACACCCGCACGCTGCTGTGGAGCAAGCTCAAGATCACAGTCACGCGAGACGATGTCATCCTCACGCGTGCCCGGGCGGCCTCTATAGTCCGGCGATGACCGCACTGACCGTGATCAAAGCCTGGTCGCCCCCGCCTCCGCTCGATGAGCCCGCCCGCCGCCAGATCGCACGCGACCTCGCCAACACCATCTCGGGTGAAGTGCGCTTTGGCGCCCACGACCGGATGCTCTACGCCACCGACGCGTCCCTCTACCAGGTCGAGCCCATCGGCGTCGTGGTCCCAGCCGACATCGAAGACGCCGTCCGCGCCGTGCGCTTCTGCAGCGAGCACAACCTCCCGATCCTTCCCCGCGGCGGGGGCACATCGCTCGCCGGACAGTGCACCAATCGGGCGGTGGTCATCGATTTCTCTGCCCACTGCCGAAAGATTCTCACGACCGATGCAACGCTCGGGCAATGCACCGTCGAGCCAGGAATCAGCATCGACGATCTGAACGATCAACTCGCTTCCACAGGCTGTCCAGACTGGTTCTTCGCCCCCGACCCCGCCACCAGCAAGCAGTGCAACATCGGCGGGGCGATCGGCAACAACGCCGCCGGCGCCCGCTCCATCAAGTACGGGCGCACCAGCGAGTCTCTGCTGGGCCTCGACGTCATGCTCGCCGACACCACACGACTGTGTTTTGAGCAAGGCGCCTCACTTCGCGACGCGCGCGTCAACGCGCTCACCCGGCGCATCGCCGACATCATCCTGCCCATCGCACCCATCATCAGGGAGCGATTCCCCAAGACCATCCGCCGAAACGCCGGTTACGCCCTGGACATGGTCCTCTCCGCCATCGAAGAGAGTCCCGCAGACCTTGCCCGCGTCAATCTCGCCCACCTGGTCTGTGGCTCTGAGGGCACGCTCGCTGTCACCCTCGCCGCCCACCTCAAACTCCACAAGAAACCCAAGGCCAAGGGGCTCGCCGTGCTGGGTTTCAGCGATATCGACCAGGCCATCGCCAGTGTCATCCCGATTCTCTCCACCAGCCCAAGCGCTGTCGAACTTCTCGACGACATGGTCATCGGCCTCGCCGCCGCCAACGCCGAGTATCGACGCTACGTCGACCTCATGCCCGCGCCCGCCTCTGGGCCGCTCAAGGCCGTCCTGTACGTTGAGTATTTCAGCGACCAGCCGGGGCCGGGCGGCCTCGCCGAGATCCAGGACCGATTCGACGCTCTTCGCAGGACCGTTCCCGGCGTCGCCCTCCACGCCCACACAAACGCCCAGGCCATGCTCAGCGCCTGGAAGCTCCGCAAGGCCGGTGAACCGCTCCTCCACGGCGTCGCGGGCGACCGCAAGCCCCTCACCTTCATCGAGGACAACGCCATCCCCGTCGAACGTCTCTCCGAGTTCGTCAAACGCCTCCGCGCCATCGTCACCCGTCACGGCACCACCGCCGCGTACTGGGCCCACGCCTCCGTGGGCGTCCTCCATGTCCGCCCGCTCGTCGACATCCACTCGAACGGCGACAGGGAGATCATGCGATCCATCGCCGTCGAGACCGCCGACCTCGCCAGAGAGCTTGGCGGCGTCATGTCGGGCGAGCACGGCGACGGACGCGTGCGTGGCCCGCTGCTGGAACGATTCTTCGGCCCCGAGATCATGAGAGCCTTTCGCGACATCAAGACGATTTTCGACCCGCGAAATCTGCTCAACCCTGGCAACATCGTCGAGCCCCGCCCCATCGAGAGCATCACCCGCACCCTCCGCGTCGAGCCGCTCGACAAGCCCGTCGCCGCGCCCAACACGTCCACGTACTTCGACTACTCCGACCAGCACGGTTTCAACGGCGCCGTCGAGATGTGCAACGGCGCGGGCGTCTGTCGCAAGAAATCCGGCGGCACGATGTGTCCTTCCTATCAAGCGACGCTCGACGAGCGCCATTCCACTCGCGGACGCGGCAACGCCCTTCGCCTGGCCATCACAGGCCAGCTCTCAGATGATGCCGCGCCCAGATGGAACGATGCCGAGACAATCAAGACGCTCAACCTCTGTCTCTCGTGCAAGGCCTGCAAGACCGAGTGCCCCAGCAACGTCGACATCTCGCGGCTCAAGGCCGAGTACACCGCCCAGCGCTACCGCCAGGCTGGCGGCCCGCCCCTCAGTGCCCTGATGTTCGGGCACGTTCGCGTTCTCAACCGTCTGGGCTCCATCGCGCCGGGCATCGCCAACTGGATGAACCGCACGCGTCTGGCCAAGTGGGCCCTCAAGGGCTTCGCCAACATCGACCCCAGGCGTGACATCCCGGCCTTCTCACGCTCACTCGCCCGCGACTTTGCGCCCAGCCTCGCCCAAACTGAGTCCGCCAAGCCTCGAGTCGCCCTGTTTGGCGACTGCTTCACGATGTACAACGAGCCGGGCATCGGGCGTGCCGTCAAGCGCGTCTACGAGGCGCTGGGTTACACGATCTCCCTGGCAAACGCGGGTTGCTGCGGGCGTGCGATGATCTCCACGGGCCTCCTTCCCCAGGCTGCCGACATGATCGACGCCACGCTCGCTCGCCTCAAGCCTTTCATCGAGGACGCGAGCGTCCGCGCCATTCTCGTCGCCGAGCCAAGCTGCCTCTCGGCGATCAAGGACGACTGGCTTCAGCTGCGTCTCCAGACGCCTCTCGCCCTTCGCAAAGAGCTCGCCGCCAAGAGCTTCCTGCCCGAAGAATTCCTCAGCCGCGGATGGGACGATCATCCCACGAAACTCGACGCCCTCATCACCGCCCCCGCGGCCCCGGTCATCCTCCACGCCCACTGCCACCAGAAGGCCCTGTTCGGCTCCGAAACATCGTCGGCGATCATCAAACGCCTCCTGGGCGAGGGCGTCACCGTGCTGGACACCGGCTGCTGCGGCATGGCCGGTTCCTTCGGCTACACCGCCGACCGCTACGACCTTTCCATGAAGATCGGAGCCCTCACCCTCTTCCCCGCCGTCAACGCCGCACCCGCCGCCACCCTCTGCGCCCCCGGCACCAGTTGCCGCCACCAGATCCACGATGGCACCGGACGAAGCGCGATGCACCCCATCGAGTTCATCGCCCAACTCCTTGTCTGATCGGTCAACCATCAAAGCACGGAGGACACGGAGGCAGGTAAGGCGGAAGGCTGAACTTGAAGGCTGAGGGCAGAATTGATTCCGCCTTCAGCCTTCAAGTTCAGCCTTCGGCATTCTTCAAGCCATTCAGCTCACTCGACAATGCGTTCCTCCGTGTCTCTCCGTGACCTCCGTGTTTCAATCGGTCTTGCCCTCGGGTTCGGTCTTCACGACCACCTTCGTCGCCGGGTCGTAGAAGTACAGCTTCCCCGCCTCCTCCAACCTCGACGTCGTTTTGTGCGTTCCATCGCAGATGGGAAACGTCGCGGAGAGCCCGCACGCGCACACCGAGATTGGTCTTTCCCTGACCTCGATCTTGACGGGCTCGGTCGCGGTTAATCGGACCATTCGTGCCATCGCTTTGCTCTCCTTGGTCCCCGCCCAAGGGGCGAGAACACGCACTTTACCCCAATCTTCACGCCATCCTAACGCCACGCCCCCCGATCGTGTACCCTTGTGCCAGAATCGACTACAGGGTCATCCGGGAGACTTGTGGTTTGGTGAACTCGTTGGATGAGGGCAATCAGAGCAGCACCGCCGCCGTCGAAAGCGGCCGCCCGGATATCCTCGCGCGCGTTCTGGGCGGGCCCCTTCCCTGCGCCCGCTGCCGCTACGACCTCAAGGGCCTCTCGGTCCGCTCGGTCTGCCCCGAGTGCGGCACGCCCGTCCGCGGCACCATTCTCGCCACTGTCGATCCCCTGGCCTCCGAGCTCCAGCCGATCCGCTTTCCGCTTCTCATTTCCGGCGGACTGCTCACCTGGTCGGCCGCCTCGCTCGCCGCCGCGCTCATCGTTCTGGTTCTTCGCGTCAACGAGATCTCGGCGGGCTTTCGTCACCCGCTCATCGGCGACGTTCCGATCCTGCGCGTTCTCCCGGCCGCTCTGGTCGTCGTTGCGGGTCTGGGCTCTTTGTCACTCGTCCGGCCCCACGCGGGTATCTCGGTCCTTCACTCCTTTGCCGCCCTATTGGGCTCGCTCGCCCACCTGCCCCTCGCCTACCTCATGTGGCAGATCCACGACGTCATCGATGTCCTCGAGCCCGCACCCTTTTCCGTCCAGCCCGGGCACGCCCTCCTTCGGTCCATGCTCCGTCTCGGATGCGCCGCGTGCCTGACGATCATCATCCTGGGCGTGAGACCCAACGGCCGTCTGCTGGTCTCGCGCTCCCTCCTCATGCGCACCGGGCGTGTCGACCGACAGACCATGCTCGTCATCCTGGGCGCCGTCGGCCTGGCCGCCCTGGGCGACGCCCTCCGCCTGGCCAACCCCGCTCTTGAGGCCGACAGCACCGAGGTCTTCCGTCAGATCGGTTCGCTCTTTATCGCCGTTGGCTCCACGCTCGTCCTGGCGGGCCTGGTGGGCATTCTCGCCGACGCGTTCAAGCTCCGATATTCCATCACGTCCCGTCCCCTCTCCCTGAGCTCGATCCTCCCACCACCAAAGGCCGCCGTCGAACGCACCCCGACGCACATGGGCCTTCTCGATCCGACCGCGCACGCTCCCCAGGCGTCGCAGAACCTGGGACGCACCACTCCACCAGATTCCTCTCCGCTCAAGGGCCTCAATCCATGAGCCCCGCGGATCAGCAGCGCTTCGACGCTTTGGTTGAGGAAGCCATCGAGAACCTCCCACCCGCTCTCGCAAAGCTCCTGGACGAGGTTCCTGTCATCGTTCTCGACACGCCCACGCCCGACATGCTCAAGAGTCTGGGCATCGACGCGGCCGACACCCAGGCCATCGACGAACTTTGTGGCCTCCACACCGGTACCTCCATCACCGACGAGTCGGTCGAACGCCCCGCCCTCACCTCCGACATCCACCTCTTCCGCCAGGGCATCCTCAGCCTCGCCGGCGGCTGGGAACCACCCCAAGACCCTGGCGCCAGCGAGCCCGACACCGACGATGGCCCCGACGCCCATGTCTACGACGAGATCATGGTGACCCTGCTGCACGAAATCGGGCACCAATTTGGGCTGGATGAGGATGATCTGGAGCAGCTTGGCTACGACTGACAGAACGCGGCAAAGCACAAAGCACAAAGCACAAAGCACAAAGCACAAAGCACAAAGCACAAAGCACAAAGCAAGCTTTCATCGGAGTCATCTCCGTTCTGATTTGTGCTTTGACGCTTTGTGCTTTGCAAGCCCCCTTCCAGGCCACGCCCTTCATATCCTCCCTCTCCATGCCCGCCCCTCCTCCCGCCCTCTCCCGCCTCCTTACCCGCCGCCCGCCCGGCCGCGGCTTTCTCGCGGGTCTTCGCGTGCGCAAGAAGCTCGTCGTTCTCCACACCACCTTTTCCGTCGGCCTTCTCGCCTTCCTCGTGATTGCCCTTCGACCCGCGGTCCAGGAAGTCGTCGATCGCGCCGAAACCGCCGCCGCCCTCTCGCTCCTCGCCGCCGCCCGGCAGCACGCCGGCTCCCCGGCCTCGTTTGTCCCCCCACCCGACAGCCAGTTCGCCGCCGGCACTGTTGAAGAGCTGCACCTCGACGCCGACACCGCCGAAGAGGCTCGCCTCCAGCCTGGTACGCCCATCGCCGTTCCCCTCTCGGTACGTCAGTCCTCGTCACCGGGCACCGCCGCGATGTTCTTTCAAGACGCCCTGGGCAACGCCCACTTTTACACGCTCTCCACCCGCATCCCCGAGGCACGCGCCGCGGTCATCCGCCTGTATATCTTCACCGTTCTCGCGCTCGTGGGCGTCTACGCCTTCATCGCCGTCGCCCTGGAGCTCTTTGTCCTCCCTCGCCACGTCTACGCGCCCATCCAGCGACTCCTGGACGCCGACGCCGCCCTGCGCGAGGGACGCGTCGAGCACGAACTCATCGGCGAGGGCGACATCCCAAGCGATGAGCTGGGCGAGATCATGCGCTCCCGCAACGAGTCGGTCATCGCCCTGCGCACGCAGAAGACAGAGCTTGCCGTCGCCCTCTCCCGCCTCGAAGAGGTCGCCACCGATCTCAAACGCAAGAACCACCTCCTCGAAAACGCCCAGCGCAACCTCGCCGACGCCGACCGCCTCGCCAGCCTGGGCATGATGTCCGCCGGCATCGCCCACGAGCTCAACACGCCCCTGGCCGTCCTCAAGGGTCTGGTCGAAAAGATCGACGCTTCCCCCTCTTCCCCCGTCGATCCGCCAACCTCGGCCCTCATGCTCCGCGTCGTGAATCGTCTGGAGCGCCTGGGCGACAGCCTTCTGGACTTCGCCCGCGTCAGGCCCCCGGCGACGACGGTCGTCTCCCTCCGCCACGCCGCCGACGAGGCTCGCATCCTCATCCTCCTGGAGCCCGGCCCCTCGGTCCAGATCGACAACCGCATTCCCCCCAACCTCTCGGCCATCTGCGATCCCGCCCGCCTCGTCCAGGTCCTGGTCAACGTTCTCCGCAACGCCAAGAACTCCATCGTCGAACAGCCGCCCACGCTCTTTGCCCCCCCAGGCCTCGTCGAGATCGACGGCTTGGTCTCCACACGCGAGGGATGCCCCTGGGCCTCCATCACCGTCACCGACAACGGCCCGGGCATCGACCCCTCCTTCCTCCCCAGACTTTTCGAGCCCTTCGCCACCACCCGCCTCGACTCCCGCGGCACCGGCCTTGGGCTCGCCGTCGCCGAAGGAATCATCAAGGAACACGGCGGCCTGCTCCTGGCCCGCAACCGACCGGGGCGCACGGGGGCCGTGTTCGAGATCATCCTGCCGGTGGGGGAGCGGAAGGCAGAGTTGGGCGGTGAACAGGACTGAGGACGGAGGAAAGGCTGAAAGCAGAAGGCGGAACTTGAAGGCGGAAGGCTGAATCGACTCCGCCTCCCGCGTTCATGTTCCGCGTTCCGCCTTTTCCTCACTCGATCCCGTGCGACTTGCGTCGATACACTTCCCCCATGACTCCCGGCGATCTCCCCCAACTCTCGCACGCCGAAGCGCCCGCATCGCCTTTGTCCATCGTCGCCCTCGACGACGACGACGACTTCCGCCAGTTCATCCGCACGATGCTCGAGGCCGATGGGCACGACGTCCGCACCGCCGCGACCCCCGACGAGTTTTTCGCCGCCTGCGAGTCCTCACTTCCCGACGCCGTGCTCCTGGACATTAAGATGGGCCGCTTCTCGGGCGAGGAAGTCCTAGCCGAGATTCGGCGTCGCTGGAAGGGACTGTGTGTCATCGTTGTCACGGGCTATCCATCCCTCGACAGCATGCGTCAGACCTTCAAGCGCGACGTCTTTGACTACCTCGCCAAACCGTTCTCGACCGACGAACTCCGGCGCTGTTTGGCGCAGGCCGCCCTCGCCCTCAACCTGGGTCAGCGCCCGCTCGACCGCCTCAAGCAATCCCTCGGGCGCCAGATGCGAATGGCCCGAACCGAGCGAGGCTGGACGCTCAAGGAACTCTCCGAGGCCTCCCAGATCAGCGTGAGTCAGCTCAGTTCCATCGAGCGGGGCGCCCATCTCCCCAGCCTCGAAAGCCTCGTCGCCATTGCACAGGCGCTGACCCAGCGCCCCAGCGACTGGCTCACCGCCGCCGGCTTTTAGCGTGGACCGAGCTTCCAGCCCGAGATCTCCGCGGCGAGGACATCCTTCCGTCAACTGGCAGGTCCGTTGCAAACGCGGTCCATTTATCCCCATTTCGCACTTCGTTCGCACGCACCTTCGCCGGACATCGCACGCCCAAGCCCGACAAACCCCCGGGTTTTGGCTCGCCGACGCGATTTTCGCTTGGTGACAGCCCGCAATCAAGTATTCTCATATTCAAATCCCGCCGCGACAAGGAGATCCCATGAAGCGTTCACTCCGCACCTCCGCTACGCGCCTTGGCCTGTTGCTCGCCGCAGGCCTCGCCTGTTACGTGATCGCCGACGATACGGCGCCCGTCGCTCAACCTGTGGGAATGCACTCGAGCGTCGTCTGTTCCGACGGCTCCTGGCGCGACGATGAGCTTGCCAACATCATCGCCGGATGTCTCATCCTCGCGGGCCACGGCACCCCACGCGTCCACGACATCAAGTTCATGGCCAACTGCTGCTACGGCGGCGGGCTGCTCGACGATCTGGGTCGCATCTGCGGCCCCGGCGGGCCCCTCGCCGGCACGCCCTGGGTCGGCGGGTCGGCAAGCGGTCATGACGAGACCGCCAAGGGCTGGGTCGACGGCGTTGTCAACGATCCAAACAACGCCGGCAAGGACCTGGGCAGCACCTGGACCGACGCTCTGGGCGGTAAGAACACGAGCCCCTCGGACAACTCCAAAGGCGCCATCCGCAATGGCTCCAACGGCAACGTCAAACGCGACCTCGAACGCGCACGCGACAAGGACGCCGCGGGCCCCAACGGCCTGGGACTCGAGCATCCGCAGGTCGCCAGCGGTAACGGTGGTGATGGCATCACCTGGACCGGCGCATCCTCTCACCACGCCGTCGTCTTCGGCGGCTCGCAGACCGACCAGCGACACCACAACAACGTCAACAACATGGCCGACGCACTCAACGGCGTCTGGGCCGGCACGCCCCACACCGTCCAGAAGATCGACGGAGGCACCAAGCAGGAGCTTGTCGACGCCATCTGCGCCGCCGCCGCCCTGTGCAACGAGAACGAGCAGCTGGTGATCTATATCGACGACCACGGCGACTGGGAACTCGACATCGACGAATTCCTCGACCAGATCACGCCCTGGTTCGCCGTCACGCCCTTCTCGGCGACAGTCGCGATTCCGCCCGGATATGCCGAGGGCGTCCACGCCGTCGCCGCCCAGGGCGACAACCCCGTCCCCGCGGTCTGGCTCGACCTCGCTTCCCCGATGACCAACGCGGGCCAATGGTCCATCGTCTTCAACGGCGCTCCACACCCGCTCCCCATCGGGCTTCTCCAGGGACGCGTCAGCATCCCGATCGCCCCGTCCCTCATCCATACCGGTATCAATCAGTTCCAGATCGTCAAGTCCGGGCCGCCCTCGCAGATCAACCTCCAGGGCATCACGCTCTGGAGCGGCTCCCTCAACGACCTCGACCTCTTCACCAACTTCTCGCTCTGCCCTGCCGACTTTGACGGCGATGGCACCGTCGATTTCTTCGACTATGACGCCTTCGTGCAGTGCTTCGAGGGACTCACCTGCCCGCCCGGTCATGACGCCGACTTCGATTACGACGGCACCGTCGACTTCTTTGACTACGACGCCTTCGTCGTCGCCTTCGAGACCCCCTGCGACTGACCGCCACCCCACGGACTGAAACAGACCCGCCCCGACCGCCGGCCGTCCGGCGGTCGTTTCCTTTGATCCTTCGCTCCCATCGCGCGAACCTACATCGACAGCGCGGCCTCGCCCATCATCTTCTCGAGCGCGTCGATATCGCACGGCTTGACCATGTGCCCGTCGAAGCCCGCCTCACGCGCCAGAGCGATGTCGGACTCCTGGCCGTATCCCGTGATCGCGATCAGCTTGACCCGCCCGCCCGGACCGCCGCCGGCTTTCCGCTCGCCCGGCTCCAGCACCATCACCTCAAGCAAGTGCTCGGCTCGCAGCCGCCGCGCGATCTCGTACCCGTCCAGTCCCGGCAGACCGATGTCCAGGAGCGCGATGTCGGGGCGCC
The DNA here is from genome assembly GCA_964358855.1 of uncultured Phycisphaeraceae bacterium. GTDB lineage: Bacteria > Planctomycetota > Phycisphaerae > Phycisphaerales > UBA1924 > UBA2396. The sequence goes on along the minus strand of CAYHQQ010000014.1, from coordinate 65,488 downwards.
ATTCCAGCGCGATCCGCAGACCCTCGGGCCCCGTGTACGCGCTCTGCACCTCGAACCCCTTGAATCGCAGAGCGCCACTGAGCATCGTGACCAGGTCGACGTTGTCGTCGACCACCAGCACGCGGATCGCGTTGGCCGCGGGGCTGGTGAACACGAGGGGCGGAGATGGTGCGAGCGATTGAGGCGTCTCGTGAGGCTCGGGGATCAGGGGCAGCTTCACCGTAAACTCGCTGCCCTTTCCCGCTCCCTGGCTGTGCGCCCAGATCGTCCCGCCCAGGAGCACCGCCAGCCGCTGCGCCAGCGACAGACCGATGCCCAGTCCGCCCGCCGATCGGGCCAGCGACCGGTCGGCCTGTCTGAACAGGTCGAAGACATGGGGCAGGAGCTCCGGATCGATCCCCACGCCGTTGTCGCGAACGCGGAGCAGCACGTGGTTCTGGCCTCCCTCGGGGTGGTGCTCGCACCGGACCTCGATGCGCCCCCCGTCGGGCGTGTATTTCGCCGCGTTGGTCAGGAGATTCACCAGGATCTCCTCCAGCCGCGTCGGATCGGCCTGGGCCCACACCGGCTCGGTGCACAGATTCACCGACACCGAGTGCTTGCGCAGCTCGAAGACCGGACTCGCCGTCTGGATCGCGTGCTCCACCGCCAGCTTGAGATTCACCGGACGAAGCTCAAGGCGGATCCGCCCGCTCACCACACGCGACACCTGCGACAGATCGCTCACCATCTTGGTGAGGTGCGCCACCTGCCGCTCGATGATCTCCCGCGCCTGCTGCTGGATCGGATTGGCCCCGCCTCCCTTTCCTGTTTCCTGCAGGTGCAGCAGGTGCGCCGCGGCCCGGATGGGCGCCAGCGGGTTGCGCAGCTCGTGGCTGAGCATCGCCAGGAACTCGTCCTTGGCTCGGGCGAGAGCCGCCAGAGCCATCGCCTGTGCCGCAACTTCCTTCTCCAGCCTGCTCCGCTCCGAAATGTCGCGGATCGTGCACTGGGCCACCAGCTTGTCCCCCTCCTGGTACGTGTTGGCGATGAGCTCGACTTCCACTTTTTCCCCGCGCCGGTTCTGCAGCGGCAGGTGGTCGTGCCGGAGATACCCGTTCTGCTGCAACTCGCGGAACGCCGCCTTATTCGCGGCGACATCCTGGAACATCCCGATCTCGTGCAGTTCTTTGCCCAGCATCTCGCTCGGCTCCATCCCCGTCAGTCCGCACATGAAGGCGTTGGCGTCGGTGATCCTGCCCGAAACCGCGTCCAGGAGCAGAATGCCGTCCTTGGCCGTCTCAAAGAGCCGGCGGAACCGCACTGCCGAGTCGCGCCTGGCCTCCTCCGCGAGCCGGCGCTCGGTGATGTCCTCGATCGCCAGCAGGATCAGCTCCGAGTTGTTGCCCGGCCTCCTGATCTTGCGGACGTTGAGCAGCATCGTCTTCTGCCCCACGCCCGCCGGAAAGTCGTGCTCGACCTCGAAACCCTCGAACGCGTGGTTCTTGGGGAGCACCTCCTCCAGAAGCTCTCGAAGGCTCGCGATGTTCCACTGCCCATCGCCCAGGTCGTACACGAACCGACCCTCCGTCGCGTCCTTCTCGACGCGAAACGTCTTGTAGAACGAGCGATTGGCCGAGACCACCCGCAGGTCCTTGTCGAGCACCAGAAACGGCTCTCTCTGGGTCTCCAGGATGTTCGACGCGTAGTCGAACGCGTCCTGCACCAGCTTTTCCTGACGTTTGTGCTCCGTCACATCGCGGAACACCAGCACCGCGCCCGCCGTCTCCCCGCTCGCGCTCCTGATCGGCGCCGCGCTGTCGTCGATGGGAACTTCGCTCCCGTCCTTGGCGACCAGGATTGTGTGGTTGGCCAGCCCCACGATCACGCCCTGGGAGAGCGCCCGAAGCACTGGACTCTCAACCTCCTTGCGCGTCTCCTCGTTCACGATGTGGAAGACGTGCGAGATATCGGTGCCGACGGCCTCTTCCTTCGTCCAGCCCGTGAGTTGCTGCGCCACCGGGTTCAAAAAAGTCACCTTCCCGTGCGCATCGGTGGTCACCACCGCGTCGCCGATGCAAGACAGCGTGACCAGCAGCCACTCGGCAGATTCTCCCGAGCGAAGGACAGGCGTCGGAGCGGCCCCGGCACGTGGCGCGTCCGACTTCGAGTCCCCGCCAGCACCCAGAAGTTCGTTTTTCGACATCGTGAGTTCCTCGGCGATCTCGTCGCCCTGTCGTGCCAATGCTCAATCAATCAGCACGAAACAAAGAAGCGCCGCTGTCGATGAGCCCAGGGAGTGCGCGGTGCCCCTATGGGAGTTGCCGCGCCCCTCTCTCAAGGAGCCAGCACCCCAGTCAACGGTACTGCGCGCACTCAGGCGGGCCGGAATTTCGGTGCGGTCCTTCACAATTGGGGGAAATATGCTCGCGCTCTGGCACCCGAGGCGCGGTGAATCGGACTCCCCCGAATCCCGCTCCGCACCCGGCGCCACCGGCGCTTGGGCCGACGAATCGACCCATCACTCTCCCAGCGCACCCGCCAGCCACCGCACGACATTCAGGGCGAACGCCCGGTTGTCGTTGTCCGGGGCGTTCATGCCGAACGCCTTCCCGGTCTTGTCGTCAATCTGGGCCGTCAGCATCGCCGCCTCGCCCAGCACCACCACGCGTCCCTTCCCCACCTGCATCGCCAACCCCTGGCACCTCCCCGCCGCCGAGCTGTCCCTGGTCGTGAACGTCGTGGTCGTCGTCGAGCCCTCCGTCTTGCTCTGCGAGGCCACCGGCGTCCGGTCCATCGCCGAGTCGGCCAGCACAAGCAGTGGGGTGCTCTGCGATGGCCCCTTGAGCGATTGGCCGGTGAACGACTCAACCACAGCGACCGCCTCGCCCTCCCGGCGCCCCCTCGTGATCGCGTGCTCTCCGAGCTGCCCCTTCGCACGGGAAAAGACCAGCTGCCCGGGGTCACCCGAGCCCGCCCGCGCGTTCGCCTCATCGTCGGTCCAGCCCCCGCTCATCTCCACGCCCAGTCGCAGCGCAAGCCCCGCCGCCGCCTCGCCGCACGGATGATGATCGGCCACCAGCAACAGCGATCCTCCCGCCTCAACCCACGCCCGTGTCGCCTCGCACTCCGCCGGTGTGAACGCCGGTGCGGCCCGATCCGCCTTGGGGCCCCGCGCGTTCACCACCACCAGAATGTCCGCCGCTCCAAGGGCCGCGGGCGTCAATTCCCCCGACCCCGACGTGACACGGCACCCATCCGAGGTGATCAGCGTCGCAAACGCCCTGTACCGCCCGCTCGCCGAGTGCACATTCTGGTGCCCGTGGTCAAAGAGCACACGGGGATGGATGTTCGCCAGCGCCGGCTCCGCCACACTGGTGTCATAGGAAGAGTCGCCGCCGGGCTCATACCCCATCGCGACGTACACACCCCCGCCAATCACCGCCGCAAGCGCCACGCCGATCGACAACCCCAGACGTGCTCGACGCATCATGGCCTCCCCGGGCCAACTCGGCCCTCAAACCCAGTATTCGGATCCCGGGCACCACAGTTTCGCACGCCATTGGTCCCTTTGCTCCGCATCGCCGCCCTTTATTGGCCATTTAGCCCTGTGCGCAGCCCCCTCTCTCTGGTATGCTTCACAGTCCGCTGCACGCCGCCGGGAGCCCGCCCATGTCACCAGCCCCAACCCTCGCCCGACTCCCCGCCCTTGCCCTTGCCCTCGCTCTGGTCTCCACGGCCTGCGCCCAGGGTTCCCGCCTCATCGACCGCAACACCTACGCCGACCGTCTGCGCGCCATGTGGCTCGGGCAATGCATTGCCAACTGGACCGGCCTTCGCACCGAGGGCATCCGCCAGCACGCCCCCTTCTACACCGACGCCGACTGGGGCATGGCCCCCGACGGAATCGGCATCAACTTCGTTCTCAACCAGAACCCCTGGCTCGCCGACGACGACACCGACATCGAGTACGTCTACCTCGACGCCCTCTCACGCAACCCCACCTGGACCTCGTTCACAGGTCAGGCGATCGCCAGCGCGTGGATCCCCAGCGTCAACCGCTTCATCTGGGTCTCCAACGCCAAGGCCCGCGCACTCATGAATCGCGGCATCGTCCCCCCCATGACCTCCATGACCTGCGCCAACTCCGACGCGCTCATGATCGACGCCCAGCTCACCACCGAGTTCTTCGGCGCCTTCTGCCCCGGCATGACCGACCAGACCCTCCAGCTCGCCGACCTCCCCATCCGCACAACCGCCACCTCCTACGCCGCACACGCCTCCCAGTTCCACGCGATCCTCTACTCACTCGCCACGCAAGTCGACCCAAGCCTTTCGCCCGCCGCCAAGATGCGCTGGCTCTACGACGAGGCTCGCAAGTACATCCCCGACTCATCCAAGACCGCCGAGATCGCCGACTTCATTCTCGCCGACTTCCTCGCCAACCCCGACATCAACGACTGGGAGTCCACCCGCGACAAGATCGTCATCCGCCTCCAGACCAATGCCCCCGCCTATGGCTACCAGTACCGCGCCTGGTACGAATCCTCCGTCAACTTCGCCAGCACCTGCGCTGGCATGCTCTACGGCCAGGGCGACTACAAACGCACCGTCCAGATCTGCACCCTCTGGGGATGGGACTCAGACAACTCCACCGCGACCCTGGGCGGGCTCATCGGCCTCATGCTCGGCTACAACCAGCTCACCGCCCAGTTCCCCGCCCAGGTCTTCTCCGATCGCTTCAACATCTATCGCACCCGCGACAACCTCACCGACTACCTCCCCGTCGATGCCGCCGCCGAGGACACCCTCACCCTCATGGCCCAGCGCATGCTCCCCATCTGCGAACGCATGATCGTCCAGGGCGGCGGACTCGTCGACGCCCCCGGAGGTGTGGGTGGCAAATGGCTCCTCCCTCCGCCCATCCGCGGCACCAAGGCCCAGAAACTCGCCCACAGCCCGCGCGAACAAGAACGCGGCCGCAGCGCCAACAACCGCGTCCGCGAACTCGGCGGCTTGGTCTCAACCGCCTCCTCAACCCCCTACGCGCCGCCCCCGTCGGGCACCGGCGTCGGAAACACGCCTCTCTTCGCCAACGGCGTCGAGATGAACTGGTCGGGCCGCGAGAACAGCGACTACGAGTCCAACTTCTTCTCCACCCTGGGAAGCGGCGCCCCTGCCAGCGGCCAGGTCACCCTCACCGTGACCTACGACCGACTTGTCGACGTCCACACCATCCGCTTCATCGAGGGCAACCACTTCGATCAGGCCAACGCCCGCGGCGGGCACTTCACGACCCTCACCCCGCAAGTCCGCGTCAACGGCGTCTGGATCACACCCCCCGGCGCCGGCGGCGGCGTCGCCTCCATGACCCCCCTCGACCCCGGTGTCCCCTTCCAGATCATCGACATTGTCCTGGCCTCACCTCTCCAGGCGACCGGCATCCGCGTGACCGGCACCGCCGGCGGCCTCGACCAGTTCGTCACCTGCGCCGAACTCGACGCTCTCTCCGCGCCCGTCGCGCCCCCCGCCGTCCTCAAGTTCGATCTCAATAGCGACGCCAAGATCGACCTGCTCGACGTCGCCATCCAGCAGCAATCCCCCATCGATCTCGATGGAAACGGTGTCATCGACAACCGCGACCTGCTCTATCTCCTCGCGGCCGTCCGATGGCACTCCACTACCGCCGCAAAGGACTGATCTTTATCAACGATGAGACTTCGGCGGTCCAGTAGCGCACACAATAACTCTCTTCTCAGCGTCCCTCTGCGACCTCTGCGTGAAACGTCTCTGCCTTTGCCTCTACACGCCATCTTCCTCGTCTCCCTCCGCTCCCCTTCGCGCCTTCGCGTTCGCATTTCCCTTCATTCGTTCGCGAACACCGCCCACCACATTCCCCTCGCCGGAACAGTCGGCGTAACAGTCGCGTGCCCGCGCCCATCGATCGCGATCGGCGTCGACTTGCCCGTCGCGTCTCGCATCACACCCTTGCCCACCAACCCCGTGTACGTCATGTCGATCGTCAGCTCGCGTGTCACGTCCGCCGTCAATGGATTGTGGACCACCAGCATCCCGCGCTCCTTGAGCGTCGGGTTCACGTGCAGAATCCAGTCGATGTCCGAGCCGTCGGGCCGCCGCCCGTGCACGATGTCCGACTCCAGGATCGCCCGGTGCTCCTTGAACCACGACACCCACTTCTTGACCATGTCACGCGTCTGGTCGGTGTCGTAAAGCCGCGGCCCCCGGAAGCACGCCTGCACCCCCGCGCCCAGCAGATTCGTCAGCCGCCGCTCGTAATGGTCGATGTGCTCGTGCAGCGGCTCGATCGTGGCCGCCGCCCCGCCCCCCTGGTACTCCGTCAGCGGCACGAACATCCAGCCCATGCTGGGTGTCTTGGTCCATGTCCCGTCATAGATGTTCTGGCGCTCGATGATCTCCTGTTGCTCTCGCGGCAACGACCAGTTCGTCTCCCGATATCCCATCGCGCACTTGCTCGCCCCCGCGAGGTAGTACCAGTCCGGCACGTTCAGGTACACGCCCCGCCCCCGGCACCACTTGTAGAAGTCGCTGATCTGCCGCCACTGCGTCCACTGCGAGTCCGCAAGCCCCGCGTGCCCGGGATGCTTCTCCGAGGCGCACACATCGCCCGGATAGCTCCCGTCGTGCTCGAGCACGTCCAGCCCCGTCCCCTCGTAGAACGCGTAGAGCGTGCGGAAATACTCCTGCCCCCACGCCGACCCCAGGCAGGGCGAGTTCCCGAACACCGCGAATCCGCCCGGCTTGCCCGTCTTGGGATTGACCACGTCGTGCTCCGCGTTGATCGAGCGGCTCGCCAGCAGCGAGTACCCGCCCAGAGCGATCCCCTTCGAGTGCGCGTACTCGCCCAGCGACTTCAGTTGCGCCAGGTACGCGGCGTCGCGGTTCTCGATCTCAAACCCCGAGCCAAAGGTCATGATCACGAGCTCAAATCCCACCGCGCTCGCCTGATCAACCGCGCTGCGAACACTCGCCGGGTCCGCCGTGCGCACGTGGAAGATCAGCGGGTTCTCCAGCACCCAGGGCGAGATCGTCCGGTACATCCGGCGCAGCGCGAGCCCCCGGCGCTCTCGATCGGTCGAATCGTGCAAGAGCTCAAATACCCGGAAGGACTCAAACGTGCCCCCCGGCGCGATCACCGCCCCAGGCCCCACCGGCGGAGAGCACTCGAGCAGGCACGGCGTCTGCCGCTCGTAGTTGATCTGCGTCGCGTACAGCGGATCGAGCTTCCATCGCACCCCCGGCGCGTCCACCCCCGTGTCCATTGAGCCGCCGAAGGAGTAATCGGTCTCAACGTGCATCGAGCGAGGGAACCCGGCAAAGTCGCTCGCCTTCCCGCCCACCATCGACGCTGGCTCAACCGCCGCCAGAATCTCCGCCGTGAACGAGTCGAGCACGACCGCCCTCTCGCCCGCGTTCGAAACCGTGATCCACTTGGAGATCAGCGGAATCCCGTCGTAGAGCTCATAGTGGACCGTGACACCCACTCCAGCAGGCCCTCCGATGGGCGCCTTGAAATCGAGCTCGAGCGAAACCCCCGGCGGCGGCCACGCGGCGCTCGCGCTCGACCACTCCGCCCGCCTCTTCCACGCGAACCGCTCGGCCGTCTTGCCCACGCGATGCCCGACGTACGCGAACGCCGCGGGATCGCTCTTCATCGCGGCGATCCACTCGGGAAGCAGATAGTTATGGATCGGTTGGCCAACAAGCCCGCCCACCGCGTACGCCTTGGCGTCGACGGTGACCGACGCCTCGGGCCTCACGCTCCGCACCTCGTTCTGTCCCGACGTGAGATTGCGCATCGCCACCGTCGCCGCGTTGGGCGTCAGCCGGATCGTGCGTGCCACCAGCCCGTTGGTCAGAACAATCTCGTCCTTCGCCGTCTGCACCCTGGCGATGCACGCCGCGGAATCGATCAGCCAGTCCGCCGGCGGCGAGGCGTGGGTCAGCGTCGTGATCGCGAGACAAACCGCGGTGGTGGCGTGGTGCAACGTCTTCTCCTCATGTTGTGCGAGCGACATGGTTCACGGACTGGGAAGCAAGAGCACCTGCCCCGAGACATCGTCGCGAAGCCCCGAGATACACTCGGCCACGATGATGGCGACCGCCTTGGGCGAGAGCGTCCGATCGTGCGGGAGCATGTCGCTGTCCACGATCGCTCGCAGCATTGCCGTCTCCACCATCCCCGGCGAGACGCAAAACGACCGGATGCCCAGGTCCTTGCCCTCGATGTGGCACGACTTGATCATGGTGCTCAGCGCCCCCTTCGCGGCCGCGTACGCGAAAAGTCCCGGGAAGGGGTCGACCGTCGCCATCGACGAGATATTCACGATGCACCCGCCTCCGGGGTTGCGCCCCGCCGCGTGGTCCGCCGCGTTCTGATCCTCCCAGACCTTCCACGCCCTGGCGATCAGGTACGCCGGCCCCAGGGCGTTGACCGCAAACGTCTGGTCGATGACCGCCGGCGTGTGCTTGTCGATGGGCATGCACGGGGCCGCACCCGCGTTGTTGATCAGAACGTCAAGCCGCCCGAACCGCTTCACCGCCTCGTCGATGATGCGGTGGGCATCGCTCGCCTTCCCCACATCGGCGATCACCACCAGCGACTCGCCCGCCAGGAACTGCGCCGTCTCCTCCAGGGGCTCCCTCCGCCGCCCCGCGAGCACCACCTTGCATCCGCGCCCCGAAAGATCCAGCGCGATCTCGCGCCCGATCCCGCTCCCCGCCCCGGTGACGATCACGACCTGTGCCGGTGTTCCCTCGTTTGCCATGGATCATTATGGGCCGACCTCGACGCCTGGGCGAGCCCAAGGCCTCCCCCCATCCAGTAGGCTTACAGTCGGGAATGATCTGGTCACGGTTCTGGGCTTTCGCCGCCTTCGCGCTCATCCTGGGTGTTCCCTTCGCCATGCGCGGCGCGGCCCCAGACCGCTTCAAACCCGGCACCCCCAAGGTCATCATCATCACGCCCCACGTCCGCCAGATCTCAGAGGAGTTTGGCGCCGCCTTCAAGGTCTGGCACAAACGCGTCTACGCCCAGGAGATCGAGGTCGACTGGCGAGGCCCCCTGGGCACCAGCGAGATCGTCAAACTCCTCCAGGCCCAGTTCACCTCGCACATCAAACGCCGCCTCGAAGAGGTCGCCAAAAAGGACCCCGCCAAGCTCTCCGACCCGTCCTTCTCCGTCGACGCCGACTTTGAGCCCGGCGATCTGGGGTACGACCTCATGCTCGGCGGCGGCTCCTACGACCATGGCCGACTCAAGTCGCGAGCAAACGCCACCGTGACCGTGGCGGCCTTTCCCAATGGCGGCATGGTCGACGCGGAACTCTCAATCCAACTGCCGGCCGATCGCCCCAAACCCGAAAGGCTCGGCGAGATGACCGATATCGTCGCCGGCGTCGTCGTCGCCGCAAGTTCGACCAAGCCCGTCAAGCTGCGGATACCCATCGCGGCCGTTGAGGGTGGTGCGGCCTCGCTCGCCCCACTCGCCGAAGGCAAAGCGGCCAAGGTGCGCGTGAACAGCAGCCAACTGCTCCGCGACTTCAGCGTTCAGATGTCCATTCCCGCCGGACTCACCAAGGAAGAGCTCAAACCCCTCACTCCCAACGCGATCGGCGCCGAAAACCTCTACGACCCCGAGCAGTTCTGGATCGGGACCGCCCTCTCGTCCTTCGGCGTCGTCTACAACCGTGAAATGTTCGCCGACATGGGCCTTCCAGAGCCCACCAGCTTCGACGACCTGCGGACCTACAAGCTCCGGGGCCTGGTCGCCCTCGCCGACCCACGCCAGTCCGGCTCGCTCACCACCGCCATCGACATGATCCTCAACAGCCACGTCTGGAGCGCCGCCGGCAAAGGCGGCTGGCTCCCCAAGCTCCTCGAACGAGACGGGCTCATGAAAGCCGCCGCCGAGGGCCACGAGGTCGAGATCGACCAAGCCTGGGCGATGGCGTGGCGATCCCTCCGCGAGATCACCGCCAACGCTCGTTACTACGCCTACTCCTCCACCAAGCCCCCCATCGACGTGAGCCAGGGCGAGGCCGCCGCGGGCCTGGCCATCGACTTCTACGGCAAGACGCAGGCCCAGTCGGTTCTCAAGGCCGGTCAGCAGGCCTCAACCGGTCGCGTCGGATACCTCGACCCGCTGGGCCAGACCAACTACGACGCCGACCCCGTCTCAATCCTCCGTGGTGCACCCAACCCCGAACTCGCCAAGCGCTTCGTCCGCTTCTGCCTGACCACCGAGGCTCAGGCCCTCTGGCAATTCCCCGCCGCCGGCCCGGGCGCCCAGACGTCCCGAGAGGGAAACCCAAAGGGCGAATCGGGCGAACCGATGGGCCCCCGGGAGTACGAGCTGCGCCGCCTGCCTATCCGCGCCGATATGTACGAGCCATACCGCGCCGTCATGATCGACAAGATCAACCCCTTCGAGCGCGCGCCCATGGCCAAACCCGTCGGATGGCGCGACGCCATCGGCGTCATGATGCCTTCGTTCTCCGTCGACGTGATGGAAGACCAGCAGGCCGCCTGGGACGCGATCCACCGATGCAGGGCCACGCCCGACTTCCCATCCGACCGCCTGGGGCAGATGCTCCGTCTCTTCTACTCCTTCCCCGAGACGACGGTGGGGGGGGCCGGGGGCGCGGGGGGCAAGGCCTTGGAGTTCACACCGGAAAACTTCCCCGCGATCGCCAAAGCCTGGCGTGAAGCCAAGAGCACCGGAAAGCTCAAGTCCGACTTCACTCTCGGCTACACCGCGTACTTCCGTAAGACCTATCGCGAGGTCGTGCGCCTGGGCAGTACCGCCGGCGCGGATTGAATCGTCCTGCGGCCGAAGAAATCATGTCTTGAACCCCGGAGGGGTTATCGTCAATAGCCGGGGGCGCAGCCCCCGAAACAATCGCGCATCGCGTTTCGACCCCGAAGGGGTCGGCCGAATGGCGCCGTGATACGCGTCGCATCTACGAAGACTCGCCTAGGCCATTCAACGGTCTGGGCGTGCCGTCGTCTGCGCCCCAATATCGGCCGACCGCACAAACGGTGCACTCGGCCCCCTCCGCAAGGCAAACACCACGCCCCCTTGGATTCACCGGCCCCCATTCCAGCACTCCACCCTCCGGTCCGATACGCTCCACATGAACACCGCCCCGCGAACGCTCGCCACCCGTATCACGCCCAGCGTCCGAGATCTGCCCGTCGGAGAAAGGTTCATGACCAAGCCAAACGCGGGCAACCCCGAAGCGCCCCCCGCCATGCTGGCCAAGATCGTCGCCACCATCGGCCCCGCCAGCGACTCGCCCGAGATGGTCCGTCGACTCATCGAGGCCGGCGTCAGCGTCTTTCGCTTCAACTTCTCCCACGGCGACTTCGCCGCTCACGAACGCCGCCTCGCCACCGTCCGCTCCGTCTCCGCATCCATGAAACGCCCCGTCGCCTGCATGGGCGACCTGCAGGGGCCCAAGATCCGCGTCGGCAAGGTCCCCGAGGGCGGAATCACCGTCGAAGCGGGGCAGGACCTCGTCTTTCGCGTCGGTCTCGCCGAATCTCGCCTCGAGACCCAGCCCAGCGGCGAGCCCATCGCCGTCTTCAGCGTGACCTACGACAAGCTTGTCGCCGAGGTCGAGCCCGGCCACAAGGTCCTGGTCAACGACGGCGCCATCCGCATGCTCGCCGTCGAACGCGACCTCGCCAAGGGCGAGCTCCGCTGCCGCGTGACCGTCGGGGGCCTGGTGACCAGCGGCAAGGGAATCAACCTGCCCCAGAGCACCATCACCGCCCCCGCCATCACCCAGCGCGACTGGGAGTGCGCCAAGTGGGCCGTCGATCACGACCTCGACTACGTCGCCCTCTCGTTCGTCCGCACCGCCGAGGAAGTCACCGAGCTCAAGGAGCGCCTGGCCGCCATGGCTCCCCACGGCGTCGATGAGATGTCCCGCTGGATCCCCGTGGTCGCCAAAATCGAAAAGCCCCAGGCCCTGGCCGACCTCGACCGCATCGTCCGCGCCGCCGACGCCATCATGGTCGCCCGCGGCGATCTGGGCGTCGAGATGGACATCGCCCGCGTGCCCGTCGCCCAGAAGGAAATCGTCGCCAAGTGCGCCGAGTGGGGCAAGCCCTGCATCGTCGCCACCCAGATGCTCGAGACCATGATCGAGAACTCGATCCCGACCAGGGCCGAGGCCAGCGACGTCGCCAACGCCATCTTCGACGGCGCCGACGCCGTCATGCTCAGCGCCGAAACCGCCACCGGCAAGCACCCCGCCCTGGTCGTCGAGACCATGCGACGCATCGTCTCCGCCGCCGAGGTCCGAGTTGCCACCCTCGCCCGCGACGAGATGCAGCCCAAGTTCTTCGCCGACTCCCACTCCAAAATCGCCGCCCTCGCCCACGGCGCCTGGTACATCGCCGCCGACGCAGAGGCAAAGGCCATCGTCGTCTGGAGCGAGTGGGGAGGCACCGCCCGCTACCTCTCCCAAAATAACTTCCACGTCCCCATCGTTTCGTTCACCTCCAGCGAACGGGCCGCCCGGCGCATGGGCCTCTTCGGCGGCGTCATCGCCGTCTGCGAAGCCCCGCCGGCCGACGCGTCACTCAAGACCTGGTACGAGCGCGTCGACGCCTATCTGCTGGGAACCGGACTCTGCCTGGCCGGACAGACCGTCCTGCTCCTGGCCGGCAAACCCCTGGGCAAACCCAAAAGCGTTAACACCATCGCCATACGACGTGTCGGCGAGTCCGTGAACGGGTAGGATGCCGGGATGTTCTCCGCGGACACGATCAAGAGCACCAACGCCAAACCTTGGCACTGGCCCGTCGCGCTCGGGCTCTTCTGCGCCGCCCTCGCCTTCATGATCTACCGCGGCCCCATCCGAGCCCTGGGCCCCGGCGGCTCCAGCGATTTCTCGCTGATCTGGCAATCGACGCGCGCGTTCACAAGCGGCCTGAGCCCCTACGAAGTCGCCTCGATCCAGCACGCCTGGGAAACGCACAGCAACAGCGACCTGTCGCCCCCCTCCGAACGCAATGCCGCCCTGCTCGTCTACCCGCCCTCAACCTTCGTCCTCATGACCCCGTGGTGCAGAGGTGACTGGGCCACCGGTCGCATGGGCTGGATGCTCACCGGCACGATGCTGCTGCTCGCGACCGTCGGCGGATGCCTTCGCCTCGCCGGGCTCTCTTGGCGAACCCCACGATACTGGCTCGCCGCCGCCGCCGCCTTGGCCATGGCCCCCGGCCACACCTGCATCTCCGTGGGCCAGCCGTCCCTCCTGGTCATGTTCCTGATCGTGGTGGCCCAGGTCCTGCGCGATCGCCCGCCCACCTGGCGTCCCGCTTCCAAGGGCGAGAGCGCCGTCGCCGGCATCGCCCTGGGTCTCGCGTGCGCCCTCAAGCCCCAGATAGGCCTCATCTTCCTCGCCTACGAGCTCGGTCGCCTGCGCTGGCGAACAGCCCTGACCGGCGCGGTCGTCGCCGGCATCGTGCTCGCGATCGGCGTCTGGAAACTGCACGCCTCGGGCATCGACTGGCTCCCCCAGTGGCGTGCCAACCTCGCCGCCTTCGCCGCCAGCGACAACGCCGACCCCACCTCCGCCAACCCGCTCCGCTACCACCTCATCAACCTCCACTTCTGGCTCCACACCTTCACCGACAATCGTGAGCTCGTGAAGTGGACCGTCTACGCCCTCGTCGCCGCCCTCTGCGGCACCTTCTTCCTCGCCGATCGTGGTGGCACCGCTCCTGGTGGCACCGCTCTCCAGAGCGGTGCGTCTTGGACCAAGCCCCAAGATCGCGCCGACCTGATCACCCTCTCCTTCCTCGCCGCCATCTCCATGCTCGTCGTCTACCACCGCCTCTACGACGCCGTCGTTCTCCTCTTCCCGCTCGTGTGGCTCTTCGCCAAGTCTCACGCGCCCCGCCGCACCGCGTGGACGCCTGTCATGGCCCTGTGCCTCCTGGCGTTCTACATCCCCGGCGCAAGCCTGATGAACTCGCTGGTGGTCTCTGGCAAGATCCCACCGAGCATCGCAAATTCCTTCGTCTTCACCTCATTCGTCATGCCCCACGCCGTGATCGCCCTCGTGGGCCTGGCGGTCAGCGCCATAGCAATTCGGGCTCTCTCGCATTCCAGGCCGGAGGCCTGAACGTCAATAGCCGGGGGCGAAGCCCCCGGTAAAGCGAGAAAGTCTCATGGACCCCAGCGGGGTCCGCCGTTGACTCCCCGAGTGTCCCGGTGCTTTCCGGATGACACTTTCGCATCAAACAACGACATGACTGATGACGCTTGCGACTGATTCAACGAACACCTCTTACACTCTCCTCGAACCCCTTCACATCTTGCTCCCCATGAATCGCCACCGGGCCATCCTCATCCTCCTCACCCTTCTCTCATCCTGGTACGCCATGATGATCGTCCACGAATGCGGCCACATCCTCGCCGCCCTCGCCACCGGCTCCAAAATCGATCGCGTCCTTCTCCCCTGGATTGGCTTCTCCCAAACCGAAATCTCCAAATACGTGCACCCAACCTTCGTCGTCGCCGCCGGCCCCGCCCTCGGCGTCACCCTGCCGCTCGCCGCCTGGCTCGCCTGCCATCGCCTCACCTGGGCACCCCTCCTCCGCTTCTTCGCCGGCTTCTGCCTCGTCGCCAACGGCGGCTACATCGCCTCCGCGATTGTTCACGCCGCCGGCGATGCCGACGACCTCGTCGCCCTCGGCGTCCCAAGCTGGATCCTCGGCGTCGCAGGCTGCATCAGCGTCGCCGCAGGCCTCCAACTCTGGAACGGCCTCGCCCCAAGCTTCGGCCTCGCCCCCACCGGCATACCCGCCGGCAGCCTCCGCCGCGCATCCTTCGCCTGCGCCCTCGTGCTGGCTCTCGTCCTGGCCGTAAACGTCTTCTGATCCAAAAGGCTCATCGTACGACCTTCCATAAGTCCCATCCGTCCTCTCTGTCCCATTGCCTTCCATCCGTGCTCATCTGTGCCATCTGTGGCCCTCGCTCTTCCTATTCTCCTCCATGCCCCACAACTGGTTCGACGCCCATCTCGACCTCGCCTGCATCGCCCTCGAAGGCCGCGACATGCACAGCGCCGACCTTGCCACCTGCGCCGGCGCCAACCCGCCCGCCGCCATCACCCTCCCCTCGCTCGTCGAAGGCCGCGTCCGCTCCATGCTCGCCACCATCTTCATCGAGCCCGACGGCTCCCCCGCCGCCATCGCCTACAAAAGCGGCGACGCCGACTCCGCCCACGCCGCCGGCCTTCGCCAGCTCGAGCTCTACAAAGACTGGGAACGCCGCGGCCTCATCGCCATCGTTCGCCCCGGCGCCATGCCCACCAAACCCGCCGAAACCACCATCGAGACCCGCATCCTCATCGAAGGTGCCGACTGCATCCAATCCCCCGACGAAGCCTGGTGGTGGCGAGACCAGGGCGTCGCCGCCGTCTCCCTCGCCTGGGCCAAACAAACCCGCTACGCCGGCGGCAACGGCTGCGAAACCGGCCTCACCGACCTGGGCCGCACGATGGTGGGGGAGCTCGACCGCCTCGGCATCGTCCACGACACCACCCACCTCTCCGACGCCTCACTCGCCCAGCTCTTCGACCTCACCGACAAGCCCGTCATCGCCTCCCACTCCAACTGTCGGGCGATCGTCGACGACGGCTCGCTCACAGGCCCGCTCGCCCTCGGCATGCGCCAACGTCACCTCACCGACGCCTCCATCCGCGAAATCGCACGCCGCGGCGGCATGATCGGCAGCGTCCTCTACTCCCCCTTCATCATCAAAGGCGGCCTGCGCGACCGCCGCGCCACCCTCACCGAATGGGCCGCCCACGTCGACCACCAATGCGACCTCATGCAAACCCGCCGCCAGATCGGCCTCGGCTCCGACGCCGACGGCGGCTTCTCCGCCGCCTGCATGCCCGACGGCATCAACCGCCCCGCCGACTACAAGAAACTCCTCGAAACCCTCAGCCAACGCGGCTGGACCGACCCCGAAATCGAAGGCTTCGCCTGGGGCAACTGGACGCGATTCTGGAACGAGAGGTGACCTCTCACCGGTTTTCCACCGCTTCCACGTCTAGAATCGCCCAACCTTGGCCCAAACCCGACCCCGGGCAAGAGCCAGAGGGGCGATAGCTCAATTGGTAGAGCACTAGCTTTGCAAGCTAGGGGTTGGGAGTTCAAGTCTCCTTCGCTCCAGTCTCTCTTTCCCCCCTGAAACATCACGATTTCGCCCTGAATCATGGGCCAAACTGCGAGGCTCACCCTTGCGTCCCCGGTTTGCTTCGTTGCAACGGGTTGTACTCGTTTGGTCCGAATCGAGCCGAATAGGGTGCGCTTCAGGGTGTAGGGGAACCTCCTCCGCCAGACCGTCCGTTCCTGTCGCTTTCGCCTCTTCTGGCTTCGGGGCATTGATTGTGGGGATCTTGTTCATCGCTCCGGCCGAGTCGTGAAGACTGAGGACCGTGTAGGACTTCAGGGTGGTCCTGTAGTCTGAATGCCTCATGATCTTCTGGGCGACTTGAGGCGTGACTCCCGCCCGGGCGAGGTTGGTCCCCAGGGTGGTCCGGAGGCAATGGAGGTCGGCAATCCGGCCCTCGGCGTCGGTGCAATCGATTCGGGACTTGTACTTCTGATTCTTCGTCCGCTTGCCGATCGGAATCCGATTGCCTTGGGCGTCGAGCACGTCCACCCTCCGGGCGATCCCTGCGCGGAGGAAGTCCAGGACTCGCGTCCGGTTCGTCACGGCCTGCCTGAACACCCGAGCGGTGGGAAGCCCGGGGAAGGCACGCTGGTGCGAGCGGAGGGCTTCGGCGAGTTGGGGGTGCTCGCGAACCTTCCGCTGCATTTGCGCGCTCCATCCTTGCCGGTTTCACGTCCCAACCCTCAGGCCCTTCGTGCGAGCCATCTCAATGGTGAAACTCTTGTTCGCCGCGGTCTTGTTCCTCTCGCTAGCCTCCTGCACCGACATTCCCGCCGGATTGACCAAACTCGAGTCACGCAAGGAGCAGATCTACTACGACTACCTTTACTCGCTCGGAAGAGTCCCCGCCGAGAACGGCACCACGCGCTTCGTCGTCTCCGCTCTGGGCGATCAGACCGTCTTCGAGGCCAGACTTCCGATTCCACGCGCCTCGATCGAGCCATATCGCAACGGCTTCTCGGGACGCGGCCCCGAACTCTGGTGTCCCAAAGGAGTCGTTTGCACCATCGAGGTCACTTGCCGCGAAACGGGCCAGGTCGTCTGTCGCGCCGGGGGTGACTTCGCCTCAGACTGGTATCACGCCTCGCACGAGTCCTCATTGCGGAATGGACCTCGCAATCACGCCACGCGATACCTGATGCCCAACTATCCCTGGGTTCCAGGCGGGTCGTTACCCTCAGAAGCCCCGAGCGTGTTCAACGCCGATTCCGGACGCACGTACGACATCGACGTGACAGTCTCGGGCGTCCGCGACACGAGCATGCAGGATTTCGAGCTCATGCTGATGAGGCTCAAGTGGCGAATGACGCTCTAGCGCCGAATTGCTCGAGCCGGACGCGGACAGAACCCGCGAGCGTTCACCGTGGAACTCGTCTACGGCAATGGAGTCATTCCATCGGAATCAGGGTCAGCTCATCCCGAGCTTTGCATCGCTCCCCCTCGCACCGGGGAGTAGGTATTGGGACCCTCACACCCGCTTCCAAATGTCCCGAAAAGACCCTGAGTTCACGCTCAAAATCCGCCGCCATCCGATATCATGCACCCAGCCCCGGAGTTGAGTGATGATGATGATCCTGAATCTGGCAATCGCGGCGGGCCTCTGTTTCGCCGCGCCATGCATTGGTCGCCAGCCCGTGGCCGCACCGGCCGCCCCATCTTCAACCTCCTCCGTCGCCCCCGACCTCCTCCGCTCCCGCGAAGTCACCATCGACTCCTCCGTCTTCGCCGCACAGGTCGGCGACCGCCTCGACTTCACCCTCTTCGACGACCTCACCCTCTCCATCCTCATCGATCGCGTCATCATCCGCGACGACGGCCTCACCCTCCACGCAAAAATCCTCGGCGAAGCCCTGGGCACCTGCACCATCACCATCCAAAGTGGCACCTTCGCCGCTGGCTTCTGGTCCGAGCATGGCTCCTTCAGCATCATCCCCACAGCCGACGGCCGCTCCCGTGCCGAGCAACTCCACCCGCAGGCCACCGCACGCTGTCTCATGGGCGGCCCCGCCAGCTACCACCCCGCTCACGCCTCGCCAAACTCCACGCACCCCGCGCGACCCGCCTATCCCACGCTCAACCAAGGCCTGCCCACCGCTCCCCCGCACGCCGCCGGACCCACGCACGCCCCCTCACCCCCGCCCCCCAGTCCGCTCGGCGGCGCCTGCTCCTGCCCCGACGACCAATCCATCGTCGACGTCCTCTGCGTCTACACCTCCCTCGCCCGCACGAGCTCCGGCGGCCTGCCCGCCCTCACCGCTCGCCTCCAAAACGCCATCGACGCCACCAACGGCGCCTACACCAACTCCGGTCTCAACTCCGGCGGCGTCAATCGCCTCCAGATCCGCCTCGCCGGCATGGTCGAGATCGCCTACGCCGAGCAATCCCCGCCGCCCCCCAATTGGCTCAACCACCTCCAGCGCGTCACCGATCCCTCCGACGGCTACATGGACAACGTCCAGTCCCTCCGTGACCAATACAAGGCCGACACCGTCCTCCTCGTCATCGACGACCCCGCCTTCACCGGCGGCACCGCCTGGTGGGCCCTGTGGGACCAAGCCCAGGCCTACTCCTGCATCAACTGGCGAGGCCTCGGCGGGGGTAACCTCACCCTCGCCCACGAACTCGGCCACAACTTCGGCTGCGCCCACGATCACGAAAGCGACTCCAGCGCGCCGCTCTCCTACGCATGGGGCCACTACTTCACCTCTGGCGGCAACACCTACGGCACCATCATGGCCTACCCGGGAAACATCCGCCTCCAGCAATTCTCCAATCCCCACCAGATCCACCCCGGCACCGGCCAGCCCCTCGGAGTTGTGCCCGGCGACCCGCGCGCCGCCTACGACGCCTTGGTGATCTCGCAAACGCGCTGGACGCTCGCCAACTATCGCGACGCCACCGGAATCGTCGACTGCAACGCCGACGGGCTCGATGATGCGGCGGACATCGCCGCCGGCCGCAGCCTCGACCTCAACAACAACTGCCGTCCCGATGAGTGCGAACAAATCCGCTACGCCGACGCCGCCGTCCCCGGCCCCGGTGAGGGCGTCTCCTGGTCCACCTCCGGCGGCGATCTCGCCGAACTCGTCGCCATCGCCAACCTCGGCTGCAACAACATCCGCGAAATCTGGACCGCCGACGGCTCCTACACGCCCGACTCCGGCACCGGCGAGCGATACCGCGCCTTCAACCTCCGCACCGGCCTCACCCTCCGCGGCGGCTTCCAAGGCCGTTCCGCCCCTGGCGGCGGCGAAACCTCTCTCGCCCAGCGCCTCTCCGGCTTCACATCCATCCTCTCCGGCGAGATCGGCAACACCGCCAGCCTCCTCGACAACACATACTCCGTGGTCTTCGCCATCGCCGCCGACTCCACCGCCGCCCTCGACACCTTCACCATCGAGAAGGCCTACTCCGAATTCTCCGGCGGCGGCATCTACATCGACGGCGCCAATCCCACCATCACCAATTGCACCTTCCGCAACAACCGCGCCAGCACCGGCGGAGGCCTCGCCGCCTACAACGCCGGCGGCGCCACGCTCACCAACTGCTCCTTCCAAAACAACACCGCAACCTACGGCGGCGGCGCGGCCGCCGTCTACACCGGCGGCACCCTCATCGCCGACACCACCACTTTCACCAACAACACCGCCGGCTGGGGCGCCGGCATCGCCTCCGACGACTCCGTGATCACCCTCCGCTCCTGCTGGTTCACCGGAGGCAACGCCGTCACTTTCAACGGCGGCGCCCTCGACCACAACAACGTCCAGCTCACCGCCATCAACACCGTCTTCGCCAACAACCAAAGTGCCGAAGACGGCGGCGCCCTCTGGCTCGCCAACGCAACCAACGCCTCGATCATCAACTGCACCATCTACGGCAACGCCGCCACGACCGACACGGGCGGCGCTGTCGTCTACTTCTCCACCGCCAACATCACAAACTCGCTCCTGTGGGCCAACACCGGCAGCTCCGAACTGGTCCAGGACAAGAACTTCTACGCTTACGGCGACCCAGCTCTCGTCCGTTACAGCCGCGTCCAAGGCTGGGACGGCTCCCTCGGCGGCCCCGGCAACTCCGGCGGCGATCCGCTGCTCGCCAACCCCGCCACCGGCGACTTCTCCCCCCTCTCCGGCTCCACCTGCATCGACGCCGGCGACTCGCCTGCTCTCCCCGCCTCCTTCACCCTCGACGCCGCCGCCCGCCCCCGCCGCACCGACGACCCCGCAACTCCAAACACCGGCATCGGCTCCGCTCCCATCGTCGACATCGGCGCCCTCGAATGGCAAGAGCCCACGCCCTGCCCCGCCGACTTCGACTCCGACGGCACCGTCGACTTCTTCGACTACGACGCCTTCGTCATCTGCTTCGAAGGCGGCCCCTGCCCCCCCAACAAAACCGCCGACTTCGACGGCGACGGCTCCGCCGACTTCTTCGACTACGACGCCTTCGTCGTCGCGTTCGAAGCCGGTTGCTGAACAGAAGTCCGCGCCGTGCCACGTCTATGAAGACTTGCCGGAGTTCAAGTCTTCATAGACGTGGCCCTCCTCAGGGAACGGACGCAGGGTGCCCGGCTGCTGCGAGCGGAGCGGCTTTACTACGATGGCGTGCAGGACTCCGCTACCACAGGGTGGCCTCAAGTTTCCTCTCCTTAATTTACCTCATCATCATCATTCACCGATGCCAGCGCCTATTCGCTCCGAGGGAACCGACAGTCAGGGCCTTTACTTTCCGGTCGGAGATCGCATGTGAGGTCAACCATCGTCTGTGACTGCGAGTCGGTTTTCAGGCGGCAGTTCGCCATAAATACGAATTGACTGCCATCCGATTTCACTCAAGTCAAGCGACTCTATCGCCGCTCGCAGACCGGCGGACACAACCAAATCAAAACCACTCCGCCTGAAAAAGGCACACTGATCTCGTTGGTCCGGCTCCAAGGCGCAATACTGCAGTCGGTCGTTCAACGCTCCGAGCGGGACCAGCCATCGGTTGCACTTGGTGCACAGCCACGGCCGGCTCGTCTTGCGGTAGATGTTGATCCAGTACCTGTCGGGCATTGACAATGCGACGTACTTGCTTCCGATCTTCATTGGAGACGCCGGATTTGAGGAACACCGCGTTGCAAGCGCATCGGGCAAGTAGGGGCGCAGCACGTCAAAGACCGACTCATGAAGTACCGGTAACCCAAGTAACCCGATTCGTGTGCATTCCTCCACCAAGTGCAGGCGTACGGTTGGCGCTTCGCGGGGATACCAGCTGTTCAAGATCTGGCCGCACTTGTCGCAAATGCTGCTTTCCGGAATGATTTCGCAGTGAATTCGGTTTCCGCCGGTAGGATCACCATCGCATCCGCGACCGTAGTCGATCAACTGAAAGAGTGCGCCATGCTCGTAACTCATATTAGAAACCATCTCTGTTCTTGTGATGCTGCCGCCGTTTGGAGTTGCAAGTTAACCTCTTTCCTGAATTCCGCAGCGTGTGTCGTGTGATGAACCGCATTGAATTAGCCGAGCACCTCATTGAAGCCGTCCCGGAAACGTGCCGGTGCGTCGTGCGGGTCCAATGACACGCAACGCCGCACCAGTCGGCCTCGAACACGCCCGGCGTCCGGAGAGGCGGGGTCGTTTCATTCGACATCACCGCCACCCTTGATCCGCTTGACGCGAGGCGGCGGCAGGTAGTTCTCTCCCGTCACAACCCTCTTGCCCGTCCGCCCCTCAAGTTCCTGCCGCGCCTTCTTGGCGATACCTCCGCCCGACCTCGCCGCCGCCTGATTGGCGGGCATCCCCGTCGCGTTGTCCTTCTCCGCGATCTGCCGCGTGGAGAATTCGGCCAGGGCGGTGAAAATCAGTTCCGCCTCGCTCATGTGGTCGCGGAGGTTGTGGCTCCTGAGACCCTTGATCTCTTTGTGCCCCTTCACGGAGACGCCCGACCACTCCTGATGGATGATATTGGTGAGGATGGCGTACTCCTCCCCCTGCTTGATCTCGTGTGTACTCCAGTAATCGGTGAGCTTGTTGCGGGTCTCCTGACCCATCATCCGCTGCTGGATCCACTTCTCGCTGTGCCCATGCTTGACCCACGTCTCGCGGG
This sequence comes from uncultured Phycisphaeraceae bacterium, assembly GCA_964358855.1. Taxonomy (GTDB): domain Bacteria; phylum Planctomycetota; class Phycisphaerae; order Phycisphaerales; family UBA1924; genus UBA2396. The sequence goes on along the minus strand of CAYHQQ010000014.1, from coordinate 43,176 downwards.
CGCGGTCCACGGCCCGTGCCGGATCGGCCATCTCCTGCATCCGCTCGTACCCCACCTTGGCCAGCCAGAGCTTGATCGGCTCGGCCTTGGGGCTCGGAACGCTCTGCACGAGCCGCAGGAGGGTTTCGGCGTTGGCGACGTCGGTGAGGTAGGCCTTGCCGTCGGCGGCGGTCAATTTCAGTCGGTTACAATTTGTAACCGACTGGCTCCCCTCCTTCTTGAGCCTGTTTTTGAGCACCTTCCAGTAGTTGCGGGCCGCCTGGAAGTCCGGCTGCTCGGTCAGCACCCCGATGATGTCCACAACGGAGAAATACCACGTCTCGGCCTTCTCGTCGTAGACGCGACGGATGGCCGTGCCTTCGAACTCAACTGGGAGGTTCTTCATTTCAGTTCCTCGGATGATTTCAGACGCCCCGGCAGGGCTGCTCGCCCCTCACTTGACGCAGTGTAGCAAAGAGTCAAGGTCAGATCGATTCGCTTTCCTCCCATATCATCCCCCCATGTGCGGCCGCTTCACCAACCTCTACCGCTGGCGCGACCTCGTCCGCCTCATGCGCCTTGCCTATCCCGACGAACAACTCACGCCCCAGTACAACGTCGCCCCCACGCAGTCCGCTCCCGTGATCCGCGCGACCGAGCCCGGAGTCCACGCATCAGAGCCCCAAGGCCTCCTGATGAAATGGGGCCTCGTCCCCTCCTGGGCCACCGACCCCTCCGTCGGCGTGCGGAGCTTCAACGCCCGCTCCGAAACCGTCAGCGAGAAGCCCACCTTCCGCGCCGCCTTCCGCCAGCGCCGATGCCTCGTCCCCATCAGCGGCTTCTACGAATGGAAAGTGCTCAGCCCCCGCGAGAAGCAACCCTACTGGATCGGCCGCCGCGATCGCCAGCCCTTTACCCTCGCCGGTCTCTGGGAACATTGGAGCGGCCCCAACTCCGGCGCTGGTACCGCCGCCGCCGCCGCCCCGCTCGAAACCTTCACCATCCTCACCACCACACCCAACTCCCTCATGAAGCCCCTCCACGATCGCATGCCCGTGATCCTGCACGCCGCCGACCGCGAGCGCTGGCTCGCGCCCGGTGAACTCGATCCTTCCGAAGCTTCGCGCCTCTTCCAGCCCACCGACGATGCCGATTTCGAGTCCTATCCCGTCTCCAAACGCGTCGGCGACGCCCGCGCTCAAGGCCCCGATCTCATGGAACCCGTGGCCGAGCGCGGCCCCGATCAGGGCCTCCTGTTTTAGGCATTTTCAGCCCGTTTTCCACTCCTTGGCCATATTTGTCTTGACACTGTTAGGGTTCCAAAGTACCCTAACGGTATGCTATCGCCCGTCGATATCCCAAGCACCCGCCAAGGCGTTCTGCACGCCCTTTCCCAGCGGATTCAGGGCATCGAACGCCGCGCCAGCCGGGTCTCCCACGAGCCTGTAGATATAGACAAGAGCTGGAGCCACCTCCCCTTCGGCGAAACCCACGAGTGGTTTACTACCCCGTCGCCAACTCCTGCTGATTGGTCCCCTCCCCTCCTCACTCTGGTCCATCTCGCGCGACAGGCAACCCATCGTGCACTTGGAATCGGCGAGGGCTCGCGATGGACCGTGTGGGTCGGCCGCCGTGTGTGGCCCTATGGGCACGCGCTCATCCAGCGCGCGGCGCAAACGCAAACGCTCTCCCGCTCCCTCTTCATCGACGCCCCCGAATGTGGCCCGCGACTCTGGTCCATCGACGCCGCCCTCCGCTGCCCCGGCACCGTCGTCGTCGCCGACGCCTCGCGCCTCGACACCGCCAGCTCCCGCCGCCTCCAACTGGCGGCCGAGGCCGGCGGCTCCATCGGCATCTTCGCCCGCCCGCCTCAAGAACTCGCGTGGATCTCCCTCGCCTCGACACGCTGGGTTGTCTCGCCGTGCGTGCATGAGATGAGTGGGGGTGGGTGTGGGGGTGGGGGGGTGAGGAGGTGGGGGCGTTGGAAGGTTCGACTTGTTCGCCGCAAGGGACTGCCGGCGATGGACTCGCACGAGTGGACGGTGGAGAGGTGTGAAGATGGTGGGCTTGTCGCTGTATCTCCCGACGTGGGCGACCGATCTCGTGCGACGCTGGCGGCGTCCTGATCCGCGTGCCTGCATTATCCTCAGCCGCGCCGACCGACGCGGCGAGGTCGCCGCCGCCGCATGCCCACGCGCCGCCCGCGCGGGCGTCCAACTCGGCATGACCATCGCCCACGCCCGCGCCCTCTTGCCCGCGCCCTCTCGCACCACCGCAAACATCATCGAGCCCATCGACGACGAGCGAAACCTCCGGGCGTTGAAACGCCTGGCCGTCTGGTCGCTTCGATTTGTTCCCGTCGTCGCCATGGATCCCCCCGACGCCCTGCTCATCGACGCCACCGGCTGCGAACGCCTCTACCGCGGGCACACGCGTCTGGTCCGCCTTTACGCCAAGGCGATTCAGCGTCTGGGCGTCCAGCCCCGCATCGCCGCCGCGCCGACCCACGGCGCCGCCTGGGCCCTCGCGCGTTTCGGGCCGCGGAGCATCATGGCCGTCGACACGCCCGGTCTCGTCTCCGCGCTCCAGGACCTCCCCCTCGCCGCCCTTCGCCTCGATGATCAAGCGATCCTCTCGCTTCACCACGTCGGCGTCGAGACCATCGGCCAGCTCATGCTCCTCCCCCGCGCCGCCCTCGCCGACCGCTATGGCGACGCCGTCCTGCTCCGTCTCGATCAAGCCCTCGGCCAGGCCATCGAAGTCCTCACACCCATCCGCGTTCGCGAACCCGTCATGGCCGAACGCACACTCGACGGCCCCACCGACCGCATCGAAACCATCATGCTCGTCGCTCGCCAACTCCTCCTCGAAACCGCCGCCCAGCTCGAAAAGCGCGAGAGCGGCTGCCGCCGCGTCGATGTGCGCCTCGACCGCTCCGACCTCGACCCCCTGACCATCAGCATCCGCACCGCCAAAGCAACCCGCGACGCCCGGCACCTCTGGTCGCTGCTGGTCCCGCGCCTGGAGAACGCCCACATGGGCTTTGGCGTGCAGGGTGTCCGCGTTGTCGCCGGTGCCCTCGCCCGCCTCCGCCACGAGCAAGCACAGGAGTGGGGCGACACCACCATCGCCGCTAACGCCGAGATCGGCAAACTCGTCGACACACTCAACGCGCGTCTTGGTGTGGGACATGTGCTCTCCCTCCGCCCCGTCGAATCGCACATCCCCGAGCGTGCCTTCGCCTACGAGCCCGTCATGGAACTCGACGACCTTGATCGGCGCGACCAGCCGCAAGAGACCACAAACGCCGATCGTCCCTCACGGTTACACGCCGTCCCCACGCCCATCGCCGTCACCCTCCTCGTCCCCGACGGCCCCATCGGCGCCATCGCCTGTGCCGGCCAATCCGGCCGCGTCATCGCATCCCGCGGCCCCGAACGCATCGAACCCGAATGGTGGCGACTCGCAAGCCGCGTCGAAGCCCCACGCGACTACTTCCAGATCACGACCGAGAGCGGGCGCGTCCTGTGGATCTTCCGCCAGCCCGGTCGCCGCACGGATGAGTGGTTCCTGCATGGGGAGTGGGCGTGAATGCCGGAAGAACCCAATCCAAAGCCCAAGGCGCACCCGTCGCACCAAACGACACTCACCCCCTCCGTCACTTTGCCTCCACGGACTCGTGACGCCTCCCCTGCGGGCGCGGGGGAGGAATATGCCGAACTTCAGACCACCAGCAACTTCACCTTCCTCACCGGCGCAAGCCACCCCGACGAACTCGCCATCCGCGCCGCCGAACTCGGGCACGTCGCCATCGCCGTCACCGACACCAACACGCTCGCGGGGATCGTCCGGGCACATGTGGCCGCCAAACGCACCGGCATCCAGTACATCGTCGGCTGCCGGCTCGCGTTCACGGAGCCTCAGGGGCTCTTGGTGCTCGTCTACCCCACGGATCGCGCGTCGTACGCGGGGCTGTGCCGCATGCTCACGCTGGGTAAGCGCCGGGCGACCAAGGGGGAGTGTCACCTCACGCTTGCCGATCTCTTCGAGCACGCCCAAGGTCTGCTCGCGGTGGCTGTCGCCCCAGGCACGATCGACTCGGACTTCGCCCAGCACCTTCGCGAACTCCAGGGCGTCTTCGACGATGATCGCCTTTCCCTGGCCGCCTCGCGACTTTACCAGCAGCACGACGAGGCCCGCATCGTGACGCTCGCCCGGCTCGCCAAGGAGTCTCGAGTCCCGCTCGTCGCCACCAACGACGTCCACGCTCACACGCCCGAGCGCCGGCTCCTTCAGGACGTTTTGACCTGCGTCCGCCACGGGTGCACGATCGCCCAGGCCGGTTTCAAACTCACCGCCAACGCCGAGCGGCATCTCAAGCCTGCCCACGAGATGGCCCGACTGTTCGCGGGCCACCCCGCCGCCATCACTCGCACGATCGAGATCGCGGGCCGCGCCAAGGGTTTCAACCTCGACCAGCTCCGCTACGAGTATCCCGACGAGGTTGTGCCCGCGGGGTGCACGCCCATGGGCCACCTCACCGCCCTCACCCTCGCCGGCGCCGCCCGCCGCTATCCCCAGGGCGTCCCCGCCTCCGTCACCGCCCAGATCAATCACGAACTCGCCCTCATCGACGACCTCAAGTACGCCCCCTACTTCCTTACCGTTCACGAGATCGTCGACTTCGCCGTCTCCCGCGGCATCCTCTGCCAGGGCCGTGGCGCCGCCGCCAACTCCGCCGTCTGCTACTGCCTGGGCGTCACCGCCGTCGATCCCGCCCGCGTCAGCATGCTCTTCGAACGCTTCATCAGCAAAGAACGCGACGAGCCCCCCGACATCGACATCGACTTCGAGCACGAGCGCCGCGAAGAAGTCATCCAGCACCTCTACGAAAAATACGGGCGCGACCGGGCCGCCCTCACCGCCGAGGTCATCAGCTACCGCGGCCGCAGTGCCGTGCGCGACGTGGGCAAGGCGATGGGCCTCTCGCTCGATGCCGTGGGCGCTTTGGCCAAGGACATCGAGTGGTGGACCGACACGCCCGGCGACGACAAACGCCTGCGCGCCCTTGGCCTCAACCCCAAGGACCCGCACCTGGCCAAAGTCATCGCCCTCTCGCGCGAGCTCATGGGCTTCCCGCGCCACCTCTCCCAGCACGTGGGGGGATTCGTCATCACGCGAACGCCCCTCAGCGAGCTCGTCCCCATCGAGAACGCCGCCATGGCCGATCGCACCGTCATCGAGTGGGACAAGGACGACATCGAAGCAATGGGCATGCTCAAGGTCGATGTGCTGGGCCTGGGCATGCTCTCGTGCATCCGCAAGACCTTCGAACTCATCGAAAGCTCTCAAGGCGAGCACCTCACCCTCGCAACCGTCCCCGCCGAGGACCCCGCGACCTACGACATGATCTGCCAGGCCGACACCGTGGGCGTCTTCCAGATCGAATCGCGGGCCCAGATGTCGATGCTCCCGCGACTGCGCCCGCGCTGCTACTACGACCTGGTGATCGAGGTCGCGATCGTGCGCCCCGGGCCGATCCAGGGCAAGATGGTCCACCCCTTCATCCGCCGCCGCCAAGGCCTGGAGTCCGTCCACTACCCCTCGCCCGAGATCGAGCGCGTCCTCTCGCGCACCCTCGGCATCCCGCTCTTCCAGGAGCAGGCGATGTCGCTGGCCGTCGTCGCCGCGGGGTTCACACCCGGCGAGGCCGATCAGCTCCGCCGCGCCATGGCCTCGTGGAAGCGCAGCGGCGCCGCCATCCGCGCCTTTGAACGCAAGCTCATCGACGGCATGCTCCTCCGCGGGCACTCACCCGAGTTCGCCGCACAGGTCTTCCAGCAGATCAGCGGCTTCTCCGGCTACGGCTTCCCAGAATCCCACGCTGCCAGCTTCGCCCTCCTCGTCTACTGCTCCTGCTGGCTCAAGCGTCACAAGCCTGCGGCGTTTGCGGCCGCCCTGATCAACAGCCAGCCCATGGGCTTCTATCAACCCGCGCAGATCATCCGCGACGCCCAAACCCACGGCGTCGAAATCCGCCCCGTCGACGTCAACCACAGCCGCTGGGATTGCACGCTCGAGCCTGTGAAGAGTGGTGGGGGACTCGCGATCCGCCTTGGCATGCGACTCGTCCGCGGCCTCGCCGAGAACGACGCCCAGAGCATCGTGCAAACCATCGCACGCCGCGGCCACTTTCGCAGCATCGATCGCCTCTGGCGTCAAAGCGCCGTGAGCGTTTCCTCCCTCCGGCGCCTGGCCGAGGCCGACGCCTTTGGTTCGATGGGCCTTTCGCGTCAGCGAGCGCTCTGGGCTCTGCACGCGCTCAACGACGAACCGATGCCACTGTTTGAGCACGCGAATGAAGGTGTGAAGGTTGGTGTGGGGGTGGAGATCGACTCGCCCGAACTCGTCCGCCTTCCGGTGCTTTCTGGCATCCGCGAGGTCTCAACCGATTACAACGCCGTGGGGCTCTCGCTCAAGGCCCATCCGGTGTCTTTCTGCCGCGACACGCTCGACGCCCAGCGCGTCACACTCAACGCCCATCTCTCAGACCCCGCCCGCACCCCCGCCGGCTCACGCCACACCGTGGGCGGCCTGGTCCTGGTCCGCCAGCGCCCCGGCACGGCCTCGGGCATCGTCTTCATGACCCTCGAAGACGAAACCGGTGTCGCCAACCTCATCGTCCGCCCCCGCATCTACGAACGCTTCCGCAAGGCCGCCCGCCACAGCACCGCCATTCTCTGCACCGGCACAGTCGAACGCCAGGGCGCCGTCGTCCACGTGATGGCCGCCAGCATCAGGACTCTGAATCTTGATGGGCCGCCGATTGGCGGGATGTCGCGGGACTTTCATTGAGAGCCCGACGCATCAGAGCCCGACGCGCAAGCTAGGGAGGGCGCACGACAACCGCGCGTGTAACTTTCCCGCGATCATGCGGCGCCCAACGACACCGGTTAAGTCTTGTCGCCGGGACAATCGGTCACTGAGATCACGGGCTGGAAGCGCGTGCCACGAAGACATGGGCAGAATGCCCATGCCACGGGAATCACGGGCTGGAAGCCCGTGCCACGGGGGCGGGGGGTTGGCAGGTGCCGGCGGCGGCGGTGAGGGCGGCGAGTTTGGCGACGATTCCCGTTGGGTTCGTTCGCTGCTTTGCGATCGTGGAGAGTTCGAGGGCGAGGGCGGGGTTTTCGAGGATCTGGTCGAAGATGGGTCTGAAGCCAGGAAGGGGGAAGGAAGCGGGGTCGGGCTGGGGACTCGGCGTGGTGAAGGGTTGAGGGGATGTGGAGGCGATGGGTTGTGTGGCGGGAGTGGAAGGCTGGGGCGACGGGTCCGGAGTGGGGGCACCAGAGTGGGGATCGTTTGTGTGAGATGCGGAACTGCAATCATGGCCGTTCAACCGCGGAGCCGCGGCAACGGGAGGAGCGCTGGTTCGGGGCGTGACGGCGCGGGGCGTTGACGGGGAGAGGATGCTGTTGCAGAGACGCATGAGAACCGTGGCGGTGCGGCGTGTTTCGATGGGGTCGGTCCTGGCGTCGAGAGCTTCGTGAAGCCTTTCGGAGGCGGCCCGTTGGTGGTGCAGAGCCATGGCGTTGCGGTGCGCGAGGGTGATGGTTTCCCAAATTTCACGGCGCTGAGTGAACTCGGACGTGCCGATGAGGGCGATAAGTTCTGAGGGAGTGACGTTGAGTTCTGCGGCGATGGCCAGAGGATTGCCCAGGTGCTTGCACCAGGTGTTGAAGAGGTGGTCGAGTGTGGACGCGCTGGCCATTGCAATACCAAGGCGCGAGCGAGGGAATCCTTTCGCGGAAATGGCGGAGTTGGCGTGAGATTTTGGAAGTCTGGTTATTGGTGCGTGCGAGAATTGCGCGAGGGTCCGCGACGTGATCGTGCATTCGATTCAATCGACCGGCTGGGGCGAGATGCGGTGGACTGACGCGAATGGACTTGCGCACATGTGCTCAGTCCGTTCGCCCACCCTCGCTGGCGCGTCGGGCTCTGAAGGCTTCAGGGCTTCACGACGAACGAGTACCGCCCCGAGGCGACCCGATACACGAGCGTGCGGGGCGTGGGTCCTTCGTACCGCTCGAACGCAACCCCCGCCACCCTCGCGGAAGGAAGCAGCGCGACACCGCCCTCGCTGACTTGCTCCGGGCGCTCTGCAGGAACATGAACCAGGGCCGTGCATCCGACTGGGATCTCGATCTCCATCCGCACGCCGGCTTGCTCGCGCTTCCAGTTGCTCACGATCATCCCGCGCACCGTCCGATGGCTCGACCGCACCCAATCCAGCCCCTTCACCATCTGCGGCCTGATCACAATCGCGTCGTACCCCACCGCGTCCCTCGCCGGCTGAATCCCGCCCAGCCAGTTGAAAAACCACTGGCTCACCGAGCCGAACATCGGGTGGCTGTGCGAGTAGGTGTTGTCGGAGAGTTCCCAGTGTTCCCACAAGGTCGTCGCGCCGTTCTCGAGCATCCAGCCCCAGCCGGGGAAATCGCGACGGTTCACGAGCGCGTACGCCACGTCGGCGTGGCCCGCTCGCGAAAGCTCATCGAGCATGTACTTGGTGCCCAGGATGCCGGTGGTGAGGTGCCCCTGCCGCTTGCCCTGGAGGTTGGCGATGAGGGCGTCAATGACGGCGCCGCGATCCCTTTGGGGCACCAGCCCCGAGTAGAGCGCGAAAGCGAGGCTGGCTTGCGTCGATTTGGCGGTGGTGGGGGGGAAGGCCTTCGAATAGGCCGCGCGAGCGGCCAGGGCGAGAGCGTCAAACTCCGCCGCGTCCTGATCCTTGTGCAGCACGCGGGCCATCGCGCCGAGCATCTCGGTGCTCTGCACCCACAGGGGCGTCACCATCTGGGGGACCGGCGACTCTTCGAGCGTCTCGTGGTCGCTGAGGCCATCGGTGATGAGGCCGCCGGGGTAGTCGTGGGCGACTTTGAGGAGCCACTTGCGCGACGCGTCGTATTGCTCGGCCATGAGACGCTCGTCGCCATACTCGCGGCGGAGCTGCGTGAGCAGCAGCGGGTGGGCCATCGCCCAGCCCACGCCGCAGTATTGGATGCCGACGAAAGGGGCTGTGTCGGTGAAGAGGCCATCGGGGCGTGCGGCATCCGCAAAATCCCGGGCCGCCTTCGCGTAGAACCCCGACATGTCGAAGTTGAGCGTGAACGCCTCGCTGGTGGCGTTGATGTCGCCGCCGTAGCCAAAGCGTTCGCGGTGGGGGCAGTCGGATTGCACGCCGAAGATGTTGGCGAGGAACGTGCGGCGGCACATCAGCTGGATCTGATTGAAGAGCTCATTCGAGCACTCGAACGTGCCCGCATCGGCGACGTCGGAGTTGAGGCGAAGGCCTGTGATGCTGACGCGCCCCGCGTGGCTGCCCGCCGGAAGCCCCGTGACCTCGACGTATCGAAAGGCGTGGAAGGTGAACCGCGGCGTCCAGATCTCCGTGCCGTCGTCGGTCGACGGCGTGCCGCGGGTGATGTACGTGTCACGCTGCCAGGCGATGGGCGGAGCACCGGGGCCCCCGACGCTCTCGTCGGCGCCGGCCGCGTTCTTTCGGGTTCCTTTGATCTGTCCGGCGACGCTCGTCATGGGGTTGAGTGTGCCGTCGGCGTTGAGGAGCTCGCCGTAGCGCAGGTTGATCGTGGTGCCGGGTGCAAGCAGCGGCTTCTCGATTCGAAGCGTCGCCCAACCAGAGAAGTTCTGCCCCATGTCGTAGATGAAGACACCGGGCTTGGGTTCGGTGACTCGCAGCGTGGGGATGTGCTCGGTGATGCGGATAGGCGGCTGGGCCTGAGGCTGCAGCGGGCCGACGGGCTCGGTGGCGATGGCGGACTTGCGCCACGAGGAGTCGTCAAAGCCCGGCGAGTCCCATCCCGCCCGTTCGAGCCGCGCATCGTAGATCTCGCCCAGGTAGATGTTGTTGAAACGGATCGGCCCATCGCCGACCTTCCAAGACTGATCGGAAACGACAACCTCAGAAGTGCCGTCGGCGTAGTCGAGGCTCAGTCGCGCGATGAATCGCGGGCGGCCGACGGGCAGGCTCTCGCGAAGGTCGAGGCGTCCCCACATCCTCAGCGGGAGCGGGTTGTACCACCCGTTGCCAAGGGTGACGCCGATGCAGTTGGCGCCCGAGCGAACCTGGTCGGTCACGTCGTACGTGCTGTAGAGCACGCGATGGTCGTAGGCGGTCCAGCCCGGATCGAGCACGTGATCGCCCACGCGCCGCCCGTTGAGGCTTGCTTCGTAGTACCCCAAGCCACTGATGTGCAGGCGGGCACGCTTGATCGGCTTGGCGAGGGAGAACTCCTTGCGAAACAGCGGGGCAGGGTCGGGCGTGAAGACGTTTGCCTCGGTGGACGGATTGGTCTTGCCATCGTTGAGCCACGCGGCGGCCCAGTCGCTGCTCTTGAGAAGCGCGACCTCCCACGTGGTGCGCGGGCTCCAACCGGTTGGTTGGCCTGCCAGATCCCACACCCGGACTTTCCAGTAGCAGGCCTGGCCGGAGATCAGCGGGCGCCCGGCGTATTCGACGTTGAGACTCTGGACGCTTGTGACCTTGCCACTATCCCAGAGATCACCTCGATTCTCTGCCAGTGTCTGGGGCGAGGCGGCGACGAGCACGTGATAGGCGGTCTGGTGCTGAGCACGCTCGTTGGAGGTGAGGACCCAGCTGAGCCGGGGAGCGGGGGAGTCGATGGCGAGAGGAGTGGACTGAAGCTCACAGGTGAGCCGCGAAATGGTGAGTGCGCCGGTGAATGGGGAGGTTCGGTCGACAGATTCACCGCCTGGAGATTCGGCGCATCCGACGGCGATGACAGCAGAAAGAGCAAGAAGGAGCCGCGAAAGATGTAGAGGTCGTTGCATGAGGATGTGCAGCATGGTTGTTCGCGAACGACATGGGAGAATGATCACGCGGCTGGTCGTCCGCGTTTGGCGACCTTCTTGGAGCTTCGCCGCGTGCCCTGCGCGGCTGCCTTGTCCTCGATTTCCGCATGGATTGCCGTGATGATCCTGTCGACGTCATAATCCTGCCGTCGCGCGAAAGCGTCGCGCACTTTCCGCACTTCGGCCACGATTGGGTCCGGGGAATGGCTCTGCGACTTTCGCTTTGGACTGGGCTTGCGGATCATTAGGAGACTCCAACGGATCGTCGAGCGTGCAGATTCAGGGATCTTGCACAGAAGTTTATCGCGGAACCGAATCTTGTGGGACTGGAGCCGCTTGGGCCGGCGGCGCATCCCACAGCCGGATGGTGGAGTCCAGGCCCGAGCCGACGGTGACGACGCGGTCGCCGCTGGTGCTGAAGCAGACGGCGCATACGGCGCCTTTGTGGGCGCGAAAGGTGAGGAGCTCGGTCTGAGTTTCAAGGTCCCAGAGGCGGGCGGAGTTGTCGAAGCCGCCGGTGAGCATGCGGCGGCCGTCGGTGGAGAGGCTGGTCGAATAGATCGGGCCCGAGTGTCCGGCGAGCGTGGCCAGGAGCGGAGAGCTCGAGGGCGCGGTGGACCAGATCGTGATCAACGAGTTCTCGCCGGTGGCGATGATGCGCGAATCATCGGGCGACCAGTTGAGGTAGTAGGCTCCACCGGTGCCCTCGGGTGGGTTCGAGATCACCTGTGGGGGCTGGGCGGTGCCCGCATCGAGGTCCCAGATGTAAATGGCGTTGTCGCCCGCCGAGTCGCCCGAGGCCAGACGATTCCCCTTGTTCGACCAGGCGAGCCCGGCCTGGCCCAGTTTGGACGGCGGCGTGAGCGTCGCGGTGCACGTCGCGTCGGCGACGTTCCAGACGCGGATGGTGAGGTCATTGGAGCAGGAGGCCAGTTGCGTGTGGTCCTGGTTGAAGATGGCGCGGAACACCTGGCTCGTGTGCCCTTGGAACTCGCGGAGCTTGGTTCCCTTCTCGGCGTCGATGAGCACAACGAGGTTTCCGGCGGGAACAGCGACCAGCCGCCCGTCGCGCGAGAACGTGGGGGCGACGGGCTGGATCGACCTGGGTGTCGGGATGCGCCCTCGCAGGGCGCCGGTGGGCAGGTCGATGAGGCGGGCCTCGCCCTGTCCCTTCTCGCCGCGATTGCCGGTGACGACGCACGCGAGCTTGCCGCCGGGATGGACAGCGGCCGAATCGAAGAGACCACCGGTGGTGATGGCGGGAGCTTCGGGCTGGCCGACGTTGTCCCAGATGCGGACGCTTCCTTCGAGGGCGTAGGAGAAGAGGCGCCCGTCGGGGAAGAAGACGAGCTTCTGGAGGCGCTCGCTGTGGCCGAAGAGGCGCTGGACGAGCGAGCCGTCGGCTGGCGAGTGAATCTGAATGACGCCCTCGGTGCCGGCGGAAGCGAGGTACTTGCCGTCGGGGCTGAACGCGATGCAGAAGACCTTGTTGTCGTGCGAGCGGATGGTGTGGAGCGGCGTGGGGGTTGGGCTGGCGACGGGAGCAGCGGCATCCCAGATGCGGACGACCCCGTCGAATCCAGAGGTGGCCAGACGCGTGGCGTCGGGAGAGAACGCGGCGCAGGTCGTGTTGTCGTGGGCGAGCCAGGTGGCGAGGGCGGGGACTTCCTGGGTTGTGCTCTGCGCCGGCAGGTTCCAGATGGCGAGATTTCCGCCCACGTCGCCCGCGACCAGACGCGTGCCGGTGTGATCAAAGGTGTACGTGCTGACAACACCCTTGAGACCGGCGAGCAGGGCGTGCGTGTGGCCGTCGGAGGCGTCGAGGATCCGCACGAGCTTGGGCGTGTCGGAGATGGCGATGGAGCGCCCGTCGGGGCTGAATGCGATGTAGCCCGCGACCCCCGAAGCAATCGGCTTGCGCCAGATCTCCTCACCCGAGGGCACCTTGCGATAGGCCACGGTGAGGTCGGATTCCGACGACAGCATCGTCTCACCCAGGGGGCTCAGGGCCATCTGAGCGACCTTGCCCTTGGGCCCAAGCACGATCGGCTCGGCCGCGCCGCGGAGGGCGGCGGGGGTCCAGAGGGTGATCTGCGAGGTCAAGAGGGTGCTGACCGCGACCATGCCCGTCTTGGTGCAGATGCTCGAGGAGCCCCAGCTTCGTCGCTCGACCTGCTTGGAATGGGCGTTGGCGTTGGCGAGCTTCCACAGGTAGCGCCACTCCCAACCGCGCAGGTCCGCCGGGCACTCGTCGAGCACGCGGCGCATGCGTCCGACGTCGTTTCGCAGGTAGGAGGCCTCGGCAAAGGCGATGCTGCGCGAGTAGAGCCCGCGGCGGAGGTCCTCGGCCCGATGCGCGGCGATGTTCGCCAGCCCCTGCTCGACTCGGTACTTGTACCCGGCGAAGATGGCGAAACCGGCGAGGGAGATGAGCACGACGCCGGCGACCGCGGCGGCGGTCTTGTAGCGGCGGATCTGACGCCGGAGGATGTAGAACGCCGAGTCGCGCCGGGCCTGGATCGGTTCGCCGGCGAGGTAGCGGGCGATGTCGTCGCCCATCTCGCGGGCCGACTGATAGCGCCGGTTCTTGTCCTTGGCCAGTGCGGTGGAGGTGATCACGTCGATGTCGCCGCGGAGAGAGCGGTTGATCGAGCCCAGCTTGGTGGGCTCTTCGTCGCGGATGATGCGGGCGGCCTCGGGGACCGAGCGGCTGGAGACGTCGTGCGGGAATCGACCGGTGAGGAGCTGGTAGAGCACCACGCCCAGGGCGTAGACGTCGGTGCGGACGTCGACCTCGGCCGCGTTGCCGTCGACCTGCTCGGGGCTCATATATGGAAGGGTGCCGATGATCTGGCCCACGCTGGTGCCCTGCGCGGTGAGGCGGGCCTCGGTGTAGGCCTGATGCTGGAGGCGGGCGACGCCAAAGTCGAGCACCTTGGGCTGGCCGCTCTCGTCGACCAGGATGTTGGCGGGCTTGAGGTCGCGGTGGATGACTCCCCGCTGGTGGGCGTGGTGGACGGCCTCGCAGACCTTGGCGATGAGCTCGAGGCGCTGGCGGGTGTCGAGCCGGTGGAGATCGGCGTGCTCGCGGAGCTGCTTGCCGCGGATGTACTCCATGGCGATGAAGGGCTGGCGCACGCCGCCCCCCCCCATGTCGACTTCGGCCATTCCGGCCTCGTAGATCTGGGCGATGCCGATGTGCTGGAGTTTGCCGAGGATGTCGGCCTCGTGCTCGAAGCGGCGGATGAGGCCGCTGGTGCCCAGGCCGCGACGGATGATCTTGAGTGCGACGGTGCGGCGTGGGCGTTCCTGTTCGGCGAGATAGACGACGCCCATGCCGCCGGCGCCCAGGCGGTCCATGACGCGGTAGCGGCCGATCATGCGATCGAGGGGGAGGGCGGGCTCGTCGGTTTCGAAGCCGCCGGTGAGGCCAAGGCCGGTCTGGAGGGCTTTGCCGGGGGCGCCTTTGGAGTCGAGGATGTCGTCGCCGTCGCCGTGGAAGCCAAGGAGGCCCAGGACCTCGGCGCGGAGAGCCTCGTCGTTCTGGCAGAGCTTGTCGAGTATGGCGGGCCATTCGCTGCGGTCGCGATCGGCCGCGGCGGTGAAGATCTCCTCGACGCGTTTGGAGCGGTCGACGCTCAAGGAGATTCCTCGGTGCTCGAGTCTGATTCGGCGGCGGACATCTCGCGTTTGAGCCAGGCGCGTGCGAAGGTCCAGTCGGTCTTTACGGTGGCGGGGGAGACGCCGATGGCGGCGGCGGTGTCCTCGATGGAGAGGCCGGCGAAGTAACGGAGCATGACGACGTCGTACTTGCGCTTGTCGTGGGCTTCGAGCTTCTTGAGGGCGTCGTCGACGGCGATGAGATCTGCGGCTTCGGGCTCGGCGGCCAGGTCCTGCATCTCAAGGTCGACGCGCTTGCCGCGGGCGCCCATGCGCGAGCGGGCCCGCTCGACGAGGATGCGGCGCATGGCGAGGGCGGCCGCTCCGAAGAAGTGCCCGCGTCCGTTCCACATCACATCGCCGGGGCCGACCAGGCGCATGTAGGCTTCGTGGACGAGCGCGGTGGGCTGGAGCGTGAAGCCGGCACCGCCGCCTTGCTCCTTGGCCATGCGGGCGGCGGCGAGCTTGCGGAGTTCGGCGTAGACGAGGGGGAGCAGTTCGGCCGCGGCCTGTTGGCCGCTGGTTCCGCCGGCGCCCGCGGCGAGCAGGAGCTGGGTGACCTCGTGGTGGTTGGGGGCCTGGGACATCTCAGGAGAAATCATACCAAACTTTGGCCTGGTGGAATGAGCGTTGCGGGCGGGAGAAAGGCCCCAATCGCCCGGCATGGCCCGGTCGGCGTGCGGGTGGATCGATGCGAAGTGATCCACGTGATCGCGGCCGCCGGTGATTCAGCATCCAAGCTCAAAGGCGACCACGAAGGCGTCGTAGTCGAAGAAGTCGACGGAGCCGTCGGCGTCGAAGTCGGCGGTGCGGCCTATCGGGCAGGTGGTGCCTTCGAAGCATTGGACGAAGGCGTCGTAGTCGAAGAAGTCGACGACGGTGTCGGCGTCGAAGTCGGCGGGGCAGACGAAGCTGAGCACGATGGATGTCGGGCCGATGAGGGTGTGCATCTGGAGGCCCGGGTTGGGGAGAGTGGGCGGTTCGACGGTTGAGAAGGCGCCGGTGATGGAGGCGGCGGTGAGGATGGTGAAGGAGTCGCCCGAGGTGGGCAGGAAGCCATCGAGAAGGCGGACGCGGAGTGTGCCGCCGAGAGCGGCGGCGCCGGAGATGGCGAGGACGTCGTGCTGGGTGCCCGGGGTGAGGCCGGCGAGTTCGATGTCGAGGATGCCGGAGGGGGCGGACTGGTCGAAGGCGCCCTGGACGGAGAGGGTGCCGGGGGAGTTGCCTGGAGAGACGGTGCCCTGGTTGCGCAGGACGGGGACGGAGATGCCGCAAGCGCCGCCCAGGGTGCCATAGTTGAAGAAGTTGGGCGGCAGGAGGTGGGTGCCGCCGCGCATGAAGAGGGTGCCGTGGTTGGCGACGGGCTGGAACTGCGGCCAGGTGCCGCCCAGGTCCACTTGGGCGTTCACGCCGACCAGGGTGACAACCTTGCCTGGTGTCGCGAGGGTCGATCCGGGCGGGATGTGCCAGGTGCCGTCCCGCAGATCGCCGTCGACGAACTGGACAATGGGCCCATTAATCGCGAGCGTGCCGGAGGTCACCAGGACCAAGCCCTCGTTGTCGAGCGTGGTGTTGATCGTGCTGGTGGTACCCACGCCCATACGGCGGATGCTGGCATTGAAGGGGTTCACAATGCGGCATTCAAGAGCACTGCCCGCGTCGCTGATGTGCCCTCGGAGCTCGGTGTCTCCCTGGTTGGTAAAGACCACGCCCTGTTCGGCGAGCACGAGCGTGTCGATGACGACCACGTGTGCTCCGTACTTGTTGAGGAGGTCCGCGCGGAGCTGGCACGAGCCGCAGTCGGCATACAAGACACCATGGTTGACGATGGTGTTCTCTGATCCTTGCGGAAAGGTGATCCCGCCTCCAAGCCAGTTCCACGTGCCGTGGTTCTTCACGCGAGCGCCGGCGCCGGCGGCCCCGGGGTCGGCGCGCAGCGTTCCGAGTTGTTTGAAGGTACCTTGCTGGTGCAGGTCAAAGTCGATCGAGGCCGAGCGAACGGTGAGGGTTGAACCGGAGGCGAGCTCGAACTCACCATTGCCGGTGATCAACGAGTCGCCATCGATGACGACGGTTTCGCCAAAGGCCTTCCACCTGGCATCGCTCAGAGAGCCATCGTCGGTGCCGATCTGGATGGTGGGGGTGCCCGACAGCTCGACACGAGCAAGGGCACCGCTTCCCGTGGTGTTGAGGTCGTTGGCGTGCACGATCATTTCCGCCGAACCGCTGAGTTTCAGGGGCACATAGTTCAGGTATGCGGCGTCGGTGCGCGGGTCGCCGGGCGGGTTCACGTCGAGAGTGCCGCGGACGTCGAGCAAGCCCGAGTCGTCGCCGTCGAGGCGTGCGTGGGAGAGGCGGTAGTGGCCGCCCGGGAGGATGACGGCGCGAGAGGCGTCGAAGAAGCGGACGGTGGCGTATTGGTACATGCTTCCGGCGATCTGGAAGAAAGTGCCGTAAGAGTTTCCACCGCCCGCAAAGCCCGGTCCGCCGACGGCGGAGAAGATGCCGCCGGAGGCGATGTTGAAGTGGGGGTCCTGGCGTGCGCCGTTGTCGCCGCGGAGTTCGCCAAGGCTCCAGGTGACGAGCCCGCCGCCAGTAACGGAAACGAACGCCTCGGAGAGATCGAGCGGGGTGCTGCAGGCGAGGCGCAGGCCGAAGGCGCCGTTGTTTCCGGAGGCGGCGACGGAGACGTTGAGGAGGTGGATCTGGCCGCTGGAGAGTTGGACGGTTCCGTTTCCGACGAGGTTGACGGGTCCCAGGGAGATGGGGCTGTTGGCGGGTGCCTGGATGCGGACGGTTCCGAGGGGGTCGACGTTGACAAGGCCGGTGAGTGAGGTCTCTCTCTGGAAGGTGAGGTTGCCGGGGCAGTTGATGAGGCCGCTGGACGTGAAACCAGTGGAGACGGTGAGGGCCTGGCCGGCGACGACCGAAAGGCTGCCGATGTTCTCGAGAGTTGAGGGGGCGACTGTGCAGGAGATCGTGCTGGTGGTTTCGCAGTTGAGGTTGCCCTGATTGAGGAGCAGGGAGCCGCTGTCGATGTCGAATCCATCGAGCACGCGCACGGTGCCCGTGTTGGTCAGGAGGCAACCGTTGGTCAGGGCGCGGGGGAACTGGCGACTTCCGAACGACGTGCGCTGGATGGTGAGGGTGCCGGAGTTGGCGATATCGCCGCCGGAGAAGATCGCGCCGTGCCACGCGGAGTTGAGGCCGCCGATTTGGATCGCCCCGCCCACGGGCGCTGGGGTTGTGGAGAGGTCGAAGATGGGGTCGGTGAGGGAGCCGCCGCCGGCGAAGGTGACTGGCGTCCAGAAGCGGATCGATCCGGCGGCGATGATTGGTCCGAGGATGCGCATCACGCTGGAGCATTGGAACATGCTGGGGGTCTTGCCCGCAGGGACGTTGATGGTGCTGCCATCGGCGGGGACGCCCGATGGGAACCAGTTGTCGCCGTCGCACCAGTTGGTCTGGTCGATCGCGGAGCCGCCGGTGTAGGTTGAGCTCTGGGCCGCGGCGGGGAGGCCGGCGGCCGAGGCGATCGTAAGCGCGAGTCTCATGGCGTGTCGACCGCTCATTGTGATCTCCGGTAGAGCTCGAACGGGGACACGAAGGGGCAAGGGGCATGGTACTTGAAGGCGACGGGTGGTGCAAGCGAAACGGGCGGAGATCGGGCGGGGCGGGCGTTGAAGCGACGCGTGGAGGGGTGTCCTATCGGACGATCCTGAGTGAAGACGTGCCGGGTCGAGGCGTGGGCGCCAGGGGCGCTCGTTGACGCCCGTGAGGTGGGTTGGCGTTCTCTGGTAGACTTCGCCATCGGCGGAGGCGTGTCTGCTGGTTGGAATGACGCCATGGGAAACGACGAACACCCTCTCACTTCAAGCCCGACGGCCGACTTGTCGGCCGATGCGGCGAGGGGGGTTGGTGGGGGGGTTGGGGAGGGCGGGGTGGTGGGCGAAGGGCCGGGGAGCAGGATCGGGGCGTACAGGATCCTGCGGCACATCGGCGAGGGGGGCTTTGGGTCGGTGTTTCTGGCCCAGCAGGAGCGGCCGGTTGAGCGGAAGGTGGCGCTCAAGATCATCAAGCTGGGGATGGACACGCGCCAGGTGATCGCCCGCTTTGAGCAGGAGCGGCAGGCGCTGGCGATCCTGGACCATCCCAACATCGCCAAGGTCTTCGACGCGGGAGCGACGGACACGGGGCGGGCGTACTTTGTGATGGAGCTGTGCGCGGGCGAGCCGATCGACACGTACTGCGACCGAAATCTCCTGGGCATTCCGGGGCGGCTTGGGCTTTTCGGGCAGATCTGCTCGGCGGTGCAGCACGCGCACACCAAGGGGTTGATCCATCGCGACATCAAGCCGAGCAACATTCTCGTGTCGTCGCACGACGGGAGGCCCAGCGTCAAGGTGATCGACTTTGGGATTGCCAAGGCGACGGGCGCGAAGCTGACGGAGCGGACGCTGGTGACCAGGGACAACCAGATGATCGGCACGCCCCAGTACATGAGCCCCGAGCAGGCCGAGGGGAGTCCGGACATCGACACACGCACGGACATCTTCTCGCTGGGCGTGTTGCTCTATGAGCTTTTGACGGGGAGCACGCCGTTCAGCGGCGATGAGCTCCGGTCGGCGGCGCACGCGGAGATTCAGCGGATTATTCGCGAGGTAGATCCGCCGCGACCGAGCACGAGGCTCGATTCGAATCTGGATGCGGCGACGCACGCGGCGGCGTGCCGGGCGACCAAGCCGGCGTTGCTCACGGGTCTCTTGCGGCGTGATCTGGACTGGGTGGTGATGAAGTGTCTGGAGAAGGACCGGACCAGGAGGTATGAGTCGGCCAGTGCGTTGGGAGCGGATCTTGAGCGTTACCTCCAGAACAAGCCGGTGCTGGCGGGGCCGCCGACGCTGGGGTACGTGGTTTCGAAGTTTCTGAGGCGTCACCGGGTTGGGGTCGTCACGGGTTGCGCGGCGGTCCTGGTGCTCGTGGTTGCCACAGCGGTCAGCGTCACGTCGGCGGTGATCGCGCGGGGGGCGCTGGAGGCGGAGCGGCAGCGGGCGGCGCAGCTTGAGAGTGTGTCGGCGTTTCAGGCCGATCAGCTGGGTGAGCTGGATCCGGTGTCGTTTGGGCTCTTGCTGCGCGAGCGGGTGCTTGCGGCGGCGGGGCCCGAAAGGGCGGCGCTGGTGGGTGAGTCGCTGGTTGGGATCAATTTCACGGACGTCGCCAAGGAGGCGCTCAACGAGGGGATCTTCCGGCGTTCGATCGCGGTGATCGACGAGCGCTTTGCGGATCAGCCCAAGGTGCGGGCGCAGCTGCTCCACACGATCGCCAGGACGCTGCTGGATCTGGGGCTGCTTGAGCAGGCGGTCGACCCTCTGCAGCGAGCACTGGCGATGCGTCGGAGCGAGCTGGGCGACGACGATCGGCAGACGCTGAGTTCGCTGAGCACGCTGGGGCGGTTGATGAGGGCGCGGGGCGAGCTGGATGAGGCGCTCAAGCTCCACACCGAGGCCCTTGAGCGACGCACCAGGGCGCTGGGGGCCCGCGATGAGGACACGCTGTACAGCGCGAATGACCTGGGCTATCTGCACCTCAAGAGAGGCGAGCTTGATGCGGCATGGACGCCCCTTGCCGCGGCCTTGGAGGGCCGGCGAGCCACCCTTGGAAATGAGCACCACAGCACGCTGATCTCGGTGCTCAACATGGGGGAGTGGCACCTGGCCAAGGGCGACGTCGCCAAGGCTCAGGAGCACTTTCAGATGTCGGCGGATGGATCGCGGCGGGCGCTGGGGCCGACGCATCCCAGCACGCTGCACGCGGTGAACAACCTGGGGCTGTCGTACGCGATGCAGAAGAAGTTTGACGAGGCGGGGACGTGCTGGAGCGAGTGCCTGGCGGGCTATCGCACGCGGCTGGGGTCGGACCATCCCTCGACGCTGGTGGCGATGCACAACTTGGCCAAGCTGCTGCTGGTCACCAGGGCGTTTGCGCGGTGCGAAACTCTGGCGATCGAGTCTGAGCAACGAAACCGGGCGCGGTACAAGAGCACGAGCAGGCACGTGGGTGAGGCGGTCGACATGCTGGTAAAGCTCTACACGGCGTGGAACGAGGACGAGCCCGGCAAGGGGTATGACGTCAGGGCGGCGGAGTGGAAGGAACGCGGCGGCAAGTAGTTCGACTTGACGCGCTTGGTGTTGAAGGGCGCGGTGGGACGAGGCGAGTTGTCAGAGCGCGAAGGGTCCTTGAGTGCCCGGGGGCCTTTCGGGGTCGTCATGCAAGTGGCCTGGGATGGAGTACCCATCGACAAAGCCCCGGAAGTCGTGGGGACTTCCGGGGCCGGCGTGTGATCGAAGTGGAGTGTGCTCGGTCTCTAATGTGAAGCGAAGATCAGCAGCCTTCCTCGAAGGCGACGACGAAGGCGTCGTAGTCGAAGAAGTCGACGGTGCCGTCGGCATCGAAGTCGGCGGTCTTGCCGGGGGGGCAGATGGTGCCTTCGAAGCAGGCGACGAAGGCGTCGTAGTCGAAGAAGTCCAGGGCGCCGTCGCAGTCGAAGTCGGGGGCACAGACGGTGAGGGTGGCGAAATCGCTGGTGATGGTCTCGCCGCAGGCGTTGGTGATGAGGCAGCGGAGGGGGACGTGGGGGTTGCCGGTTTCGTAGAAGAAGGCAGGGTCGATGGTGAGCGAGAGGTTTGGGGTTGTGGTGCCCGCGGCGGTGTACAACGCCCCAAACTGATGGGCGTTGGGACCATCGTTGATGGGCACCAACTCCGGGCCGTCGCCCCAGTAGACTAAGTGATACCACTGGTAGGTGAGGTTGCTGCTGAGTTCATCGGAACCCGAGGCCGAGACGGAGAAGGCGGCGTTGCCTTGCGTGCAAGCTGCATGATCGGTCGGTTGTGTCTGGATGCTGGTGTCACAGACCGGGGGGAGGAAGGTCACGAGGACGCGTGTGGGCTCGTAGGTAAGTTGGACGCGATTGGTGGGGAAGCCGGGGCCGAACTCGATGGCGTTGAACGTGCCGGCCACCGAAGCGGCGGTGAGCACAGGCAGGGTGTAGCCGATAAGCCCCCACGAATTGATGGACGCGTTCGGGTCTGACATCGCAATCGCCCACACAGTGAGGCGGAGTGTTCCATCAATGTGGGCATCGCCTGCTACGCTCAGGAACGAGCCGATCGGTGCCAAAAAGTCACCGCCGCCGGAGCTGTAGCCGCAGAACGTCTGGGCGACCTCCAAACGGGACGTCGCATGTTGAATGAGGTTTCCGTCTATGACGAGCCTTGGCATCGGACTTTCCGGGTTATTGATCATGCCCGCGGGCACGACAACCTCTCCGGCGGAGTCGAACGATCCGGACCAAGTGCCATGCCCGCCGATGCCGGCGTCGGCGCCGAAGGAGATGTCGAGCCCGGGCAGGTTGAAGGAATCGCCAACGATCAGCGTGTCGCACTGGATGTCGGGCGGCAGAAGCGGGGAGCCGCCGACGATGATTGCGGGTGGGCCGGCAACGTCGGTGGTGATGGAGTGGTTGGAGCCGAGGGCGAGGCGGTGGGTGTGGACCTTGGCGCCGTTGGTGAGGGCGAGGATTCCAGGGGCGGAAGGGTCGCCATCGACACCGATGAAGAGCGTGCCGGAGTTGGTGAGCACCTGTCGCGGGCCGTCGAGCGACAGCGCGCCGGGTTGGCCCTGACCACCAAACCCGCTGAGGCCGATGGAGAGGTCGTGGCTTGACATGACGGCACCCTCGCCCACATGCATCTTCCCGCCCTCGGGGAGCGGGCCGTAGACATAGAAGGGGCCCGAGCAGTTGAGCGTGCTGCTCTCGCCGGTGACGGTGACGACCGGCCCGGCCGGGCCGACGGGGGGGTTGTTGAGCCCGTATGCGACGCCCGCGGTGCACTGGACCTGTCCGCCCGAATCGACGCGGAGGTGAGCCCCGCCCGGTGTGCCGCGGATCTGGAGCCCCTCGAAGGAGAAGATGTCGGCGTCGGGCATGATCTGCTGGAGGATGGCGCTGTTGCGGACGTGGATCTCTCCATCCATCCAGTCCTCGCGTCCAACGTACACGGTTCCAAACGTCGCGCGGGCTCCTTCGTCGATGAGCATCGCGGGGACGGTGTTGGGGATGGTGTACGCCTTTCCGACGCTCAAAAGTGACTCGGCGCTGCCGACGATGCGCGAGCGGAAGAACTGGTTGTTGGGGTCGTGCCCTTTGATTTCGACGCCCCCGCCGCCAGCGGAGTCGGTGGCGCCGATGGACAGCCCGCCCAGCGATCCCGACGAGAGATTGATGGCGGCACCGCTGGTCACGGAGATTCGGCCGCGCCCGGTCTTGCCAGCGAAGAGATTCTGCGTCTCGCCACCAATCGGCGTCGCCAGGGTGAGCGAGTGGCTGGGCCCATCCAGCAACAACTGGCCTGAGGTCCCGATGGTGTTGCCGATGGTGATCTGGCGCAGGCCCGTGATGGTGCCGCCGGACCAGTCGAGGGTGCCATCGCCCTTGTCGGCGATGACGAGTGATTCAACATCGAGCGTGCCGCCGTCCATGGTGATCGTGCCGCGGGTGCGGACCTCGGCGCCCAGGCGGATCTCGGTGGCGCGGACCAGCCCGCGAGTGTGGAGGTTGATCGTGCCGTTGGTGGTGGTGCCGCCGGGGGGCGGGCTGCCCGCGCCGAGGAGGATCTGCGACCCGCTCCCGCTGGGGATGAGCGAACTGGTGAGCTCGAAGTTGCCGGCGACGTTGACCGTGGCGTGCGAGCCCGCACCGTACCCGACCTTGAAGGGAGTGGCGGTGGAGTACTGAAGGGTCGCACCGTTGAGGATGTTGATGGTGCTGATTGTGTCGTCACCGGACCCGCAGACTACGCCGAAAGAGCCGCTCTGGAGAAGCCGCGAGGGGCCGCCGTCGAGCGTGAGGGTGGCCTGCGAAAGATCTCCCAAGCCAAGGACGACGCCGCTGGTGGTTCTGAGCGTGGCCAAGTCGACCGCAAGGGTTGCCTGGCTGTTGTTGCCGTACCCGATGATGGTGAGATTGTTGAAGCTGAAGTCCCCGAACAGGGAGCACGAGGCGGTCTGACCGGCGTTGCCGATGTCCAGCGACCCGCCCGGGGGAACGCACCCCGCGGTGGGATTGGAGAACTGACCGCTGGAAACATGCAGGTTGACCGATCCTTGGCGCACATCGAGCTGGCCGATCATTCGGTTGGGGGGTATCAGGATGGTGCGTGCGCCGGGCGAGTCGAACGCCGCACCCGAATTGTTCCCGGGACGGCCGGCGGGACTCCAGTTGGCGGGCGTGTCCCACAAGTCGTTGTCGTTCGCCGCCCCGGTCCAAGTGGAGGTCGGGGGCATGGTGGTGCAAGGCACCTCGACCACGCCGTACGCCGGAGGTGACCCATTACACCCGATCGGATCGTTGGGTCCGTCAAACCACGCTCCACCAGGATAGATGACGACATAGAGCTCTGGCGAGCACCCGTTGTTGGGCTCGCCGTTTGCCCAGTTGCGATACGGAGCGCTGCTCCCGCTGGCCCAGCTCCACGAACCAAGCGGCGCATTGGCCCTAAGCCCGATCCACAACAATCCTTGTGCGTGTGGGCCAAAGGTCGCCAAGACCCACTGGTTCTCAGCGGCGTCATCGATGGTGACCATGTGGCCGCCCATCGCCACTGCTTGCGCTTCGCACTCGGTCCATCCTCCTGGTCCGACCAAGTAGTACACGTGTCCGCCGTACTGGATCGGCCCGGCGACGACCTGCGCAGAGGCGCTCCCTTCGGCAAGGCCAACAACCAGCCCGGCCAGGGCGGCGAGCGTGCGGGTGGAGAGCCCGGGGCGTGCGAAGTGACGGAGTGATGTCGGCTTCGCGGTCGAGGTGTGGACGATGTTGTGCACGGTCTTTCTCCTTGTCGTGATTGGCGAGCCCGGGCGAGTGGGGATGCGAGGCGGTGCGGAACGGTTCAGCAACCGGCCTCGAAGGCGACCACGAAGGCGTCGTAGTCGAAGAAGTCGACGGTGCCGTCGGCGTCGAAGTCGGCGGTTTTGCCGGGGGGGCAGGCTTCGCCGCTGAAGCAGACGACGAAGGCGTCGTAGTCGAAGAAGTCGACGGTGCCGTCGGCGTCGAAATCGGCGGGGCATGGGGGCGGCGGCTCGAGCACGGTGATGAACACCTTGCCCTGCGCGTGGTTGTACGTCACCGCCGCGCGGTAGGGGGAGAGCGACTCGTCGATCACGACCGACTCGAAGGTTCCCTGCAGCGTGGTCGCTGAGAGCACCTCGATGGGACCGAGCGTCATGAGCGTAGAGGCGGGCAGCGCTTCGCAGCTGTCGGCGGGCTGGAAGAACCGGACGCGGAGCGTGCCGCCGAGCACGGCGGTGCCGAGCACCTCGAGCTTCTGGGCGCGGGGCTGCAGGTCGTCGCAGCCGCCGTCGTCGTAGACATCCCACTTCCATGACCCGACACCGACGCTCAGCGTGCCCCCGGGGCTCTGCGTGAAGCCCTGCGACATGGTGAACGTCGAGGTGGCCCCGCTGATCTCGGGCGTGCCGGGGATGACAAGCCCGCTGTTGGCGAAGGGCGCGGGCCAGGTGCCGCCGCCGCCCAGCGTGGCGTTGGCGGCGATGATGGTCTGCTGGACGTCGAGCACCGAGCCGGGCGAGATGAACAGGGCGTCCGTGTGGATGTCCACGGGAGCGAGCGGGCTGCCGCCGACCTGCAGGACGTTGCCGGTGACGCGTCCATGGTCGCCTACCCAGAGCTTGCCCGTCTGTACTGTGGCCCCGCCGCTGACTGAGAGCGTGCCGTTGCCGCCGTAACTCGCGCCGTTGCGGCCCCAGCCGACGTAGAGGTGACCGCTGTTGGTCCAGGTGGTGTTGGCCCCGGTCAGCGACATGGTGACCTGGGTCACGGGTGTCGGCTCGGCGATGGCCGCGAGGGTGGTGGTGAGGGTCGCGCCGTCGGCGACGGTCGCGGTGCTGAAGTTGAGGAAGAAGCCCGTGAGCCCCTGGAGATCGCCGGGCAGATCGCACGCGAGCGTCGAGCCTTGCCCTGTGAGCACGAGGGAAGCGGTCGAGCCGAGGTTGCCGATGGTGAGCGAGCCGAGCGTGACATCCGCGCCGTTCTCGATCCGCATGGAGCCGCTGCTGATGAAGTCGTTGGCGATGCCGGCGACGTGGCCGGAGGCGTTGATGCGAGCGCCCTCGCCGCGGACGGTCAGGGTGCCGTTGCCGCCGGAGTTGCCGCCGATGATGAGGCTGCTGGCAAAGTCGGTCATGTTGAGCGTGGCGGTGCCGCCGATGACGGAGCCGCGGTCGATGGTGACGTTGCCGGTGCCGAATTTGCCGATGGTGATGTTGCCCGAGCCGTAGTGGTCCCAGAGGGAGTCGGGGCCGGTGATGTCGATGGTGCCGACTGAGTCGTGGGTGACGCCGAGATCGACGACGAGGGTGCGCAGGATCGAGGCGTTGTTGATGTGGACGTGACCCTGCCCGCCCTGGGTGGCGCCGTCGCCGATGCGGAGGGCGCCCAGTTCGACGACAGTCTGATCACCGGGCGGGAGGATGGGGTTGCCGTTGGCGATGATGGTGGCGGTGGTCGTGGGGGCCCCGGCGAGCGAGGTCGAGCCGGGCGGGCCGGCGGGACCTGACGAGCCGACGTTGAGCTTTGCACCCGGATTGGCGGTGAGGGTGCCCGAGCTGGTGGCGCCGCTGGCGACATACAACTTGTCGGTCCGGACCGTGGCGTTCTGCCTGACGGTCACGATGGCGCTGGACTGATCGGATCGGCCGACATGCAGGCCGTGCCCGGAGTTGGGCGCGCCGGCTCGCAGGGTGGCGCCGCTCTGCACATCGAGCGTGGCGGTGGTGCCGGTGTTGTTGCCGAGCCAGACGCTCTGGGCGGTGTTCATGACGCCGTTGGTGATGCGAGCGGTTGCCTGTTCGTTGGGGCTTCGGGCGACTTCAAGTGAGTACCCGCCGCAGACGGTGTTGCCGGCGTTGAGTTGCCCGGTGCTGCTTTGCAGGTTGAACGTGACATCACCGGCGGAGACGGAGTATGCCTCGACGTACAGCGAGGCGGGGTCCACATGCACGGCGTAGATGTCGGGCGTGACAAACCGTGCGTAGATGTTGTCGCCGATTGCCGGAGTGCCCCCCACCCAGTTCGCCGGGTCGGAGTAGTTCCCACCCGACGGGCCGATCCACGTGTTCTCGGTTGTGCCGGTGCAGGGTTGGCCGAGGGTCAGGCGTCGGAGCGTCCTCAGGTCGAGCAGTGTGTACTGGCCGGGCTGGGCGGAGCCCTTGAGCGCTGCATAATAAGTGAACTCCGCAAACTGGGGGAAGCCGCCCTGGGGTGCGGGGAACCCGCCCAGTTGCAGCAGATCCGCCACGCGCTCATAGCCGCCACCGAGCGACCACAGGACCGCTCGCACGCCAGGGTTCGTTTCCTCAAGGCCAAGGAACAGCACTCCGTCGGGAGAAATCTGAGTTAGGAAGACTCCGCCCCATCCAGCAGGAGGCGGGGGAAATTCGTGAAGTTGGCCGTTGATCCAGTAAGCGTTGTGTTGGAAGTTTGTCCCCGTATGCCCCAAAATCACCGATCCGTCGCGCGACATCGCGGACGCATTGCCTTCGATCGATCCTGCCGGGAGCGGGAGGGTTGTGATCCCAGTTTGAGATGTCCAGACTGCGGGCAGCCGAGGTGGAGAATTGACATGCAGATTTCCGGCGATCGTCCAACCATCAGATGACATGCTAATCGGAACAAAATCCGGCGGGAGGGACGTCCGAGTTGCGCCATTGACCAGCGTGAATAGGGCACCTAGATCGGAATTCTCAAACTCGACATAGGCGTTGCCAGTCGTCGACACGCACGAAAGCATACCATATCCAGGATTGAAACAGCCGCTGCCCTGAGCGTTGGTCGTGCATTGATATGAATGCAGGCGAGTCGAAGAATGAGCCCGCCATTGATCATGAACGAGTCGCTGTGTCACTGGACCGTTTCGAGTTCCCGTGAAGCCCGTGTTGTAGTGGACAAACGTCGATCCATCCCCCGAGAGCCACGCCGCAAGAGCGTAGCCAAAGCTCCCGGTGTGTTCGAATGCCGGGAGGAGTTCGATGCCCTGCCCCTCTCGCCAGAGGCCAAGCGTCTGACAGTCCCAATAATCACCGTTGATTCCACACGCGGGCGGACCTTCCGCGCGGCCAATGGCAATTGCGGTCCCGTCATCGGACACCAAGTGTTCTCCCAGTCCCAATTGCTGCGGCAAGAGCGAATCATGGGCCGAATATCCCTGCATCTGACTCTGTAGCGATGCATCCGCGATCACGCTTTGCGCGTGGGCGGAGGTGCCCACCGACATCGCCGCCCCGGCCGCGGCGAGCACGGCGGTACGAATTCCACGTGGAAGCTGCTGGTGTCGGGGTGTACGGTGGCGCATTGTCGGTCTCCGGTGTCGGGCAGGTAAGGGATCGGACTCGCCGGGCGGCATCGAATCCACCGCGCGAGCGTGGGACTTCCTCCCCGTGAGCCCCCCCTCCCCCCACACAGAAGCGGGAATGGAGCGCCCGTTTGCGCGATCAAAGGGCGATTTGTTGGAGCGAGAAGGCCGACGGGCCACCGATCGGGACGCTAACGATCTGCCCCCGCGTCGAGCCCGAGGGTGGCGCGGGCGGTCTGGCGTCACCGGTCCCCGCTGGGTCGGAGCGGGATATGGGACGCAGGTCGGGCGCGGAAGCACGCCGAGGATCATCCCTGGCGGGTGATCCTTGGCGTGTGCCTTCGTGTTGGGTTGGGAGGAGGAGCGGGTTGGGTCAGCAACCGGCTTCGAAGGCGACCACGAAGGCGTCGTAGTCGAAGAAGTCGACGGTGCCGTCGGCGTCGAAGTCGGCGGTTTTGCCGGGGGGGCAGGTGCCGCCCTCGAAGCAGATGACAAAGGCGTCGTAGTCGAAGAAGTCGGGTGTGCCGTCGCAGTCGAAGTCGGCGGGGCAGACGGCGAGGGTGGCCTGGTTGCTGGTGGCGTTTCCGCAGGAGTTGGTGACGACGCAGCGGAGGGCGCGGGGGGCGAAGTTGATGTAGCCTGCGAGCGGGCGGGCTTCGAGCGTAGCGGTGGCGACGTTGGCGGCATTCAGGACCGGCGTGCCACCCACCTCGGCGTTGTCACCGGCGGCGAGGTCGACCCAAGCTCCGCCAGTGCCGGCGGGCTGCCATTGCCACCGGAAGGTCAAGGGACCCGTGCCGGAAGCTGACGCCGAAAAGCTCGAGGTTCCCGTCGGGCAGATGGCGGAGTCCGTGGGCTGCTGGGAGACAAAGGGGAGAGAAGCGACGGCGAGTGCGGCTGCGTCGCTGGCGAAACTGCCGCAGGAGTTGGTGACCATGCAGTTGTAGGAGCCGGCATCGCCGACCTGCACGCTACTGATCGTCAGCGTCGCGGTCGCGGCGGATGGGTTGGCGATGGTGTCGATGGGTACACCACCCTTGAGCCACTGGTAAGTGAAGGGGCCGGAACCGGCGGCGGTGACGGAGAAGGCGACAGAGTCGGAGGGGCAACGGTCTTGGCTCGAGGGCTGGGAAGTGATCGATGCGCCCACGCAGAGTTCCGAAGTCTCTGCGTTGAGAGCACCGGCCGCGAGACCGCCGAAGAGAACGATCATGCCCTGTGAGGAGTCGTACGCCATCGCGTGAAGATACCGGGCCGATGGACCGACGCCGGGCACCTGGGTCCAAGCGGTTCCATTCCACTCCCAGGTGTCTCCCAAAGAGGTACCCGTGGAGGGAATGAACCCCCCGAAGAGGACTGTGACACCACGGGCCGAGTCGTAGGCCATTGCAGTGGACACCCGGGTCGACGGGCCGCTGACCATGCGCTGGGTCCATGTCGTCCCATCCCATTCCCAGGTCTCGGAACCGCCGTTGTTTCCGCCGAAAAGGACGGTGACCCCGCGGGCCGAGTCGTAGGCCATCGCGTGCTGCCCTCTCGCCGAGGGTCCGGCGACGAATCGTCGAGTCCATACCGTCCCGTTCCATTCCCAGGTCTCGGCGGTATAGCCACCCCAGCCTCCCCCGAAAGCGACGGTGACGCCGCGGGCCGAGTCGTAAGCCATCGCGTGGAGGGCTCTATACCCTGGGGCGCCGCCGACGAGCGTGCGATCGGTCCACCCCAACCCGAGCCACTCCCACGTATCTGTGAAGGTGGTGTTGTTGGTTTGCCCCCCGTAGAGGACGGGGCGTCCTCGCGCCGAGTCGTAGGCCATCGCGTGGTAAATCCGTCCCGAGATGCCGCCGCCGGGCGGCCGATGGCTCCAACCTCCATTCGACCAGAGCCAGGTATCATCGGGGAAACTGTTGCCAGCCGTGATTCCTCCAAAGAGAACGGTTTCACCTCTTGAGGCGTCGAACGCCATCGCGTGGCCGTATCGTGCGGAGGGGGCCCCAGTGGGAGAGCGCTGGGTCCATGCGACGGCCTGGGCGAGAGCCGATCCGGGCATCGCCACACACACCGAGGCTGCGGCGATCAAGGGAGCCAGGCAGCGTGCCCAGGTGGGAACGCGTGTTGGGACGGGGTGGGGATGGGCGGAGGTCGTGTGCATCGGCGTGCTCCTTTTCATGTCCTCTTCTCCTTCACGTGTGCTACGCAGGCGCGGTTCCTGCTTGGGCACGACTCCTTCAGGAGCGGGAAAGGGGAGCACGGTTGCGCGATCGAACGAAATGAATTGCAGTGTGGGGCTTGGGCGACCATCGATCCGGTCGCTAGCGATCGGTTCGAACGTCAAGCCCGAGAGCGGCCCGGGCGGCCTTGCGCAGCTCGGCACCCTGGGGCGGAGGCGGAGAAGCCTGGCCGGGCGGTGCATTCCAGCGGCAGTACGGGTCAAGACGCTCACCGCACTGGGCCAGCGGGTGTGGGTGCAGCAGTCCCCGCAGGTCGGCGAATCGCGGGTCCGCGGCGATGCGCGATCTTGCACGCCAGTACATGACCGGCACGCATGTTTCGCCCCATGGCTCGGGCTTGCCGTCCGTGGCGATCGCGCGCAGGGCGAAGTCCAGGCGCTGCGTCTGGCTGAGCCCATCCCACCAGCGTTCGGCCATCGGCAACAGGGCCCGCAGAATCGGTTTGGGGAAGGCGCCGCCCATCGCGGTGGCGAGAATTCCCACCGCGTGGGCCTCGTCGCCCCTGGCAGCCAGGCGCATGGCGACCTGGTATCCCGCGACGGAGTTATGACCAAACTCACCTGTGAAATACCACTCCCCGAACCGCGTGAGGGCTTCTTTCAGGTCTCCGCGTTCGAATTCAAGGACCGCCGCCAGCCTCGTGATCTGGCCCTCATCGCGGCGTGAGAGCGTGCGTGCCTGTTCGAGGAGCATGGCCGCGAGATCAACATCGCCCACGCCCAGGGCGGCCTCGGCGTGCGCGGCTCGCAGAAAGCTGACGGCTCCGAACGCGCGGTCGGCCTCCTGCAAGCGCGGGTAGGCCCGGCCGGGCTCCTGGGCGTAGATGAAGTAGAGCCCAAGGCCGCCACGGACGAAAGGACCCGGTTCGCCGGCCTGCTCGAGGCGCAGCCATGCCTCGACGGCGGGGTGCATCTCGGCGCTGAGGTAGCTCATGAGGCCGATGGCGATCAGCTCGTCGGAGGCGACATCGCCCGCGGGGAGTGGTGGGGGCATGTCGTGTGGCGTGGCCTGAGTCCAGCGCTCGAGCCACTCGCACGCGCCCGGGGCCCTTCGTGAAAGGGATGCGCTCAGTTGGAGCGGCGAACGTCCATCCTCGCCCACGGAGATGACGGCGCGAAGGACATCGCGCTCCAGCTCGGTGCGTTGTTCCCAGGGCTGGAGCCACGCCGCCCTTTCGTACTCGACCAGCGCCCCTTGCGCCAGTCGCACATTGAACCGCGGCGGGCCAGGAGAAGTCTGCTGCCAGAACCCCGCGACGGCGAAGTTCTGGGTGTCGCGCGGGTCGAGCAGGGAGAGCCAGGCTCGCTCGCGAGCGTTCTGGGCCCAGCGGGGCATGAGGACGAGGCTCAACATCAGCCCGCCGACGAGCACGAGCACGCCGATGGCGCCGCCGATGGTGCCCCAGAAAGCCTGGCGGTTTCTGCGGAGGAGCTTGACGCCCCGTGAAAGCACGCCGGCCGGGCGGGCCAGAATGGGGCGCTGGGAGAGCAGCCGGTCCAGGTCGTCGGCGAGCTGGGCCGCGGTGGCGTAGCGATCTTTGGCGGCGGGAGACATCGCCTTGGCGATGATGGTTACGAGGTCCCTGGGCGTGCCGGGCGAGCGTGCGATCAGGGGCGGGGCACCTAGCTGGGCGGGTTGGAGCATCGCCACGGGGGTGCTGGCGGCGAAGGGGGTGCGCAGGGCCAGAGCGTGGTAGAGCGTGGCACCCAAAGCGTAAACGTCGCTCCGTACGTCGGCCGCGCCGGGGCCGCCGGCGAGTTGCTCGGGGGGCGCGTAGGCGGGTGTGCCGGCAAAGCCCTCGCGCGTGACGACACCCGACCCGGGGTCACGCACGAGGCCAAAGTCGGAGAGGAGGGGCGTGCCGTCTCGCCTGAGCAGGATGTTGGAAGGCTTCACGTCTCGATGGAGCAGGCCCGCGTCGTGCACGGCCTGGAGTGCCCTGGCCACAGCCACGCCCAGGCGTGCAACAAACGTCCAATACGGCTCCTCGCTCAGCGCGGAGGTGCCAGCGCCTGAGAACGCGCGCACGTCTGCGGCGCCCGGAGGATGACTCAGAGAGGCGAGGTGGTCGATCACTTCGTGCAGCGTCGGACCTTCCACCGGTTCCATGGCGAAGGCCAGGAGCGTGCCCTCGCGGACGACGTCGTAGACCGTGACGATGTGCGGGTGGCGGAGGCGGGCGATTGCGTTGGCCTCGGCCTGGAAGCGGTCGCGAGCTCGA
Organism: uncultured Phycisphaeraceae bacterium; assembly: GCA_964358855.1. Classification (GTDB taxonomy): domain Bacteria; phylum Planctomycetota; class Phycisphaerae; order Phycisphaerales; family UBA1924; genus UBA2396. The sequence continues at coordinate 10,765 of CAYHQQ010000014.1, read as the reverse complement.
GCCGAAGCGGCGGTCCCGGCAGGCAGGACCTTGAGAGCGACAGAACGACCGCCCAGGCGATCCTGCCGGGCCAGGTACACCGCGCCCATGGCACCCCGCCCCAGTTCCGAGAGCAGGGTGTAGCCTGGCACGATGGGCATGGGTAAGGGAGCGGGACCGGTGACGGCCACGTCCTGCACGAGGGCGACGACCCGCTCGGCGTGGTCCCTCAGGTCGGGACGGCCTGGGAGCAAATCGGCCGGGGAAATGGAGAGTCCCTCCTCCCAGGAGGCCAGGGCTCGCTCGAACGCCTCGTCGAGGAGCAGTTGGTCTGACTCCGGCAGCGGGGTGAGGAGGGGTCGGTGGGATTGAACAAGGGATTGCATGTCGCTCACACCAATGAAGCGGGATCTGTGCCTTGCGGTGCGCCGGAAATTGTGGAGCGGAGGGTGCTGCGACCGATTCCGCCGGCTCGGAGGCGTTGGCGGTAGATTTCGGCGCCGCGGCGAAGGCGTGTGCGGACCATGGCCAGTGAGAGTCCAAGCTGTTCGGCAACCTGATCGAGCGTGAGTTGGTGGAAGAGGCGGAGGTGCACGACGTCGCGCCACTCCTGGGGCACTCCCTGGAGAGCCTCGGCCATGACCGCCGCCTGCTCGCGGTAGGCCGCAACGCGGCTGGGAGTGGTTGAGCCCGAAGGCTCCAGGACGGCCGGGCTTCCGGGTGGGCGCGAAGGGGCGGACGGGGTGCCGCCGCGTTTGAGCGTCGCGGCACTTTCGGCGGCGTCGCGGATGCGATGGTCGATGATGGTCAAGAGCCATGCGCGGAAGGCACGGGGAGACTGGAACTGTGCGCCGGCACGATCACGCCAGGCTTGAAGGAGAGATTCCTGGAGGATGTCTTCGGGCTGCAATCGAGCGCGGAGGACCGGGCCGAGCCGGGTTTCGATGGCGACAAGGAGCGAGGCGCAATTCGCGGCGTCAATGAGACGCTGCCAGGACGCGGGGTCCACAGGGGCTTGCGCTTGATCAAGGGCTGGAGGCGTTTGGCGCCCTTGGACTCCGGATCCACGAGCGGCCTGACAGGCCGGATCATCCTGGCTTTCATGGAACTGGTCGCTTCCACCGCTCATCGGGGATTCTATACCGGAGGCGCATCGCGACGGGAGGCGCGACGTTGAACGTGGCGCTGAGTCGTCGGTGCGCACTGTGTTTCAGCAACCGGACTCGAAGGCGATCACGAAGCTGTCGTAGTCGAAGAAGTCGACGGTGCCGTCGGCATCGAAGTCTGCGGTGCGGCCCGGGGGGCAGGTGCTGCCCTCGAAGCAGGCGACGAAGGCGTCGTAGTCGAAGAAGTCGACGGTACCGTCGTTGTCGAAGTCGGCGGCACAGAAGACCGCGTCGATGGTTGTCGCGGAGCGTTCGAGGTGCCAACCCGGGGGGAGATCGAGCGTGGTGATGCCGCCGCCGACGCTGGCGGCCTGCACGATGGTTCGGCGGAAGGCGTTGGGGGGCACGAAGCCGTTGATCACGCGGAGGCGGAGCGTGCCGTCCATGGTCGCGGTGGTGCCGACGAGGAGTCTGTCGGCCTGATTGGGCGCCGGGCCTTCGATGTCGAACTCCAGAGTGCCGGTGTTTGGGCCGCTGCCCTGGGCGTAGGCGCCGGGCAGGATGTCGATCTGGCCGGTGGGGTCGGCGTCGTCGAAGCCCGGGCTGATGACGCCGATGTTGGTGACGACCTGGGCGTTGAGCGTTCCGACGCCCCGCAGCCGATCGAGGTTGGGGCCGGTGCGATTGATGAGGATGTTGCCGTTGGGCAGGAACGGGGCGGTGAACGAGGCGATTGTGCCGCCACGCAGGGTGCAGCGTGGGCCCAGATCAAAGCCGTCGGAGTCGCCGATGCCGACCTGGCCAAGGACGTCGAGGGTGGCGTCGCAGACGAAGGCATCGGGGACGGCGCTGCCGATAAAGGTGAAGCCAGTCGACGCCGTGAAGGTGAGGGCCGAGCCGGTCATGGCGAGCCACTTGGTTCCACCGTTTGCAATGCCAAGGAATGAGGCGGTGGGGGAGAAGACGAGTTTGGTGCCCGCGAGCGTGCCGCCTGCCTGGTTGTCCAGGAGGTTCTGGAAGGTCAATCCGCCCGTGCCCGTCGCGGTGATGTCTCCCTCGTTGATGAACGGGCTGGCGATGGTGCCGGTGCCGTTGAGTGATTTGAAATCGGGGAGGCGGAAGCGGTCGGAGGTGGCCAGGATTCCGCCGGCGATGGTCGTGTCGTCGAGGAGGGCGGTGGAGGAATCGAGGATGTCGACGCGGAAGGCGCCGACGTTGATGGGGCAGCGATCGAAGGCGGCGGGTGAGCCGTTGCCGAGGGAGAGATCGCCGGTGGCGCTGAAGGTCTGGCCGCCGGAGACGATGGCGTTGATGGCGCCGCGGGCGTTGACGGGTGTGTTTGAGGAGAAGGAGGCGGCGTTGATGGTGCCGCCATTGAGGGTGAAGCGGGCGGAGACGCCGTTGACGGCGTTGAGCGTGCCGCCATTGATGACGACGGTGGAGGCGCCCATTCCAAGGAGGCTGGTTCCGAGGTTGACGACGCCCGCGGGGCCAATTTCGAGTGAGCCGGCTCCGCCGCCGACGGCGCCGCCGCCGGAGACCTGGCCCGCGAGCACGAGGCTGGTGCCGGTGGTGAGGGTTCCGTTGAGCACGTGGACTTGTCCATCGCCGCCGCCCAGGGCGCCGGTCTCCATGGAGAGGGTGCAGGAGACGGAGCCGCCGGCGTCGATGGTGAGGTTGGCCATGCCGGCGGCGCCGATGCGTGCGGTGGCGTGCTGCGCGTGAGAGTCTGTGCCGGTGACGACGACGCTGCCTGAGGAGCCGGCATTGACCCCCAGGGTGAGCGTGCTGTTGGGCGTGGTGAGCAGCGATCCGGACTCGACACGCAGCTCGAGGTTCCCCGTCGAGCCGACGTTCACGCCGTGCGTGTGGTTGAGTGTCGCACCGCTGCGAAGAGTGAGCGTCGGGGTTCGCGCACCTGCGCCGCCGGCGAAGGAGAAGGTCGAGCCGGGCGGCACGGAGAGGGCTCCGCCGTCGATGCTCAGAGTACCGTCCTGCAGGTCGAGTGTGCCGGCGGCCCCGACGTTGAGGCTCGGGCAGGTCACCTGGGAGGCCGATCCGGTGAGGCGCAGCAGGCCGGTCCCGCCGTCGGGATCGTTTCCAAGGTTGATGACCCCGCCGATGTTGACGGAGCCGGAGGTGTTGACGATGAGCGAGCCGCTTCCGGCGGCGACGCCGGCGGAGATGTTTCGCCCGATGTTGAGGGTGCTGGCGACGGTCAAGAGGGACGGGAACTGGCCCGATTCCTCCACGGTGACCGAGGAGAGCGAGGCCGAGCCGTTGGCGATGGTGAGGCTGCCATCGAAGGTTGCCACGCCGCCGTTGTCGACGAGCAGGGTCGCGTCACCGCCGGCGCCGATGCGCGAGTCGCCGAGTCCCTGGACGTCGAGGGTGGAGCGGGCGAAGGGGAGGACGTTCTGCTGTCCCGAGACCACGATGGTCGAGGTCGATGTGGAGTTGCTGCCGGCGAAGAGGCGATCGGCGACCACCACTCGTCCCTGGCCCGAGATGGTGAGAGATCCAGCTCCGTTGTTGCCCACGGTCAGGTCCGAAGTCCCGGTCACGAACAGATCGGCGTCGATGTCATTCACAAGCAGGAATCCGGTCGACCCGGCGGCGTCGCCGACGATGGCCGGGCCCGAGCTGTTCCATGTTCCAGTCGTGAGCGTCACGGTCGAGTTGTCGCCGGAGAGCTCGCCCACCTTGATGCCGCTTGTTCCCGTGGTGTGGGGGCTGCTCATGGTGAGGGTGAGGACGCCGCGCTTGTACGTGTGACCGAGGCTGGAGGCGGTGCCCGAGGTAAAGGTCACGGGGTATGTGTTGGCCAGATTCCAAACCAGCGAGTTGGCGGCCCCGGGGACGCTTGCGGGACTCCAATTACCGGGGGTTGCGGCCGAGCCGCCGGCGGCGTTGAGCCAGGTGAGAGTCTGGGCGTGGGCTTGTTGCGCGAGCAAGGTGGTTGCAAGGCCTGCCGCGACGATCAGGGCATGCACCGTTGAACGACTCGAACCTGTGCTGCTCATGGAACCCTCTTTGGCCGCTGTGCGGCGATCTTGAACGCGGGCAAGCCCTTGGGCGCGGTGCCGAGAGGGAATCCCGTGATCGTTTCGCACCGTCTGGGGTCCGGGGGGCTCATGGGCGCTCGATTTTCTTGCGATTGTGCCACTTATCGGTTTGTCCGATGAGTGCGGATTGCCCTGGGTGTCAAATGACATCGTGGGCCCAAGGACGCTTGCACTCATCGGATCGCCTCCATCGCAGAGCCGATGGGAGGCGATCCGATGAGTGACACAGCGTGCGGCGGGAGATCAGGTCAGCAACCTGACTCGAAGGCGACGACGAAGCTGTCGTAGTCGAAGAAGTCGATGGTGCCGTCGGCGTCGAAGTCGGCGGTCTTGCCTGGGGGGCAGGGACCGCCTTCGAAGCAGATCACGAAAGTGTCGTAGTCGAAGAAGTCGATGGTTCCGTCGGAGTCAAAGTCGGCGGGGCAGGGCCCGAAGTTCGAGAGGACGATGTTCGTCGGATCGAACGGGCTGGCTGGGCCATAGTGGACGACGAAGGAGCCGGCGGCATTGGAGATGGGCACGCGATGGCCGCTTGCACCGTTGGCGAAGGCGCCGGCGATGGTGCTGGCGTCAAGAATCGTGAACGATTGGACGGGGCTGGGCACGAACCCGTTGATGAGGCGGAGGTCGAGCGTGCCGCCGAGGGATGCCGCGCCGCAGGTGATCCGGTCGAACTGCGTGCCGGGCGTGGTTCCGCCGATCTCAATCTCCATGGTGCCGGCCTGCTGGGTGTAGTCTCCCGCGATGAAGGTGGATCCCGCGGAATGTCCCGGGGCGAGCGTGCCGCCCTGGTTCAGCAGAGAAAACCCAACCCCATCAGAGTGCAGCACGCCGCCGAGAAACGAGAACACGCCGCCGGAGCTAAACGCAAGGCCGATGTTCGCGGCGTCGAGCGTGCCGCCCCGGAGCGTCACTTCGCCGAGCGGGAAGATGGCGACCACGCCCCCGGCGCTCACGGTGCCGCCCGCGTCGATATCGAGCGAAGCCGTTCCGCCATTGAACCCATGGGCGATATCGCCGCCGACCGAAATATTCCCGGTCGCCGTCAAGCTCGATCCTGCGCCCGAGACGCTGACAGAACTCTGCCCGCCCCGGCTGGCGATATTGCCGTTCGCGCACCGGACCTCCCCGCCCGACAGGACGCTCAGCTGTGCCCTGCCAAAGGCACCGACCGTCAAGTCCGACGAGTTGATCCACTGGGCACCTGCGCCGATGACGGCAACGGTGCTTGCGTCTTGCGCAAAGTCGCCAATACCGATGAGCCCCGAGGCGCTCTGGACAAGGCTGCCACCGGAGACGAGCGCGCTGCCCAAGCCCCTGTCCCCGACAATGAACTCGCCCGTGCAGAGCCATTGGGAGCCACCGGTGATCGCGACCGAGCCCGTGCTGCCCAGAATGTCGCCGACCGCGCCGCGAAAGCACTCAACCCGGCCCCCGCTCCCGATGTTCAGCGTGCCACTCCCCTCTGCGCCGACCTTACAGTCGTTCGAACACGTCCAGCGGGAGTTCACGCCCACCACGTTGACAGTCCCTGTCGAGGCGAGCCGATTCCCCAGGCGTCCCGTGTTGCATGCAACCTGGCCGCCCGCGGTGATGTCCATCGTGCCTCGCCCAGACTCGCCGACCGTGAGATCGCCCGAACTCGTCCAGCGCGAGTTCACGCCGTCCACGTTGACCGCTCCGACGGCCGAGGCGGATGACCCCAACGTCGCCACGGTGCTCTCGATCCGGCCGCCGGCCTGGATGTTCACCGCGCCTTGACCCACAAGTCCAATCGTCATTTCCTCGACAACCGCGTTGGACCCGACGCCCGTGATGGTTACGAATCCCGGAGCCGCAGCGCCACCAATGCCTAGCAACAGGTCCCCTCCCACCAGGTCGCCGCCGCTCTGCACGAAGAGCGAGCCGGGCGAGAAGCGACCCACCTGGACCTCTGGGCCAAGGAGTTGCGCGCCGGTGGAGATGGTCAACGAGCCCGTGGCACCGACGGTGTCGCCGATCAACACCACGGAACTGGGCCCGGTCGTCACGATGCCGTCGGTGAGTGTCAACCCTCCCGGCGCGGTCACCGACGTGCCGATCCGCATTGCGGTGAAGAACGTCAGCGCGTAGATGCGCCCGTTGAGGTCAAAGGTCACGGCGTCGTCCTGGACATTGATGCCCTGGTTGGTCGGGCTCGTGGTGAAACTCACGGTGTATTGCTGCTGGGGGTTGCCGGGCCTGGTCCTGCCGAACAGGGCGAAGTCTGCGGTGCCCGGAACGACGCCCCCGATCCAGTTCGTGCCCACGCTGAAGGTCCCGCCGTTGGAGTTGCTCCAACTGATATCATCGGCCCGGACCGTGGCCGAGCCGCAAACCCCCCCCAGCCCAAGCGCCGCGCCGGCGAACAGACAGATCCCAGAACGGTGCGATCCCGTGGCGTGCCGTGGCCGAGTCGAGAGCGGATTCATGTTCGAGACCTCCTGAGCAGATGGGAGTGTTGATGTGCGGGGATGACGGAAGCGTCAGCAGCCGGATTCAAAGGCGATGACAAAGCTGTCGTAGTCGAAGAAGTCGATGGAGCCATCGGCATCAAAGTCGGCGGTCTTGCCGGGGGGGCAAGGGCCGCCTTCGAAGCAGATCACAAAGGCGTCGTAGTCGAAGAAGTCGATGGCGCCGTCGTTGTCGAAGTCGGCGGGGCATGGACCGAAGTTCGAGAGCACGACCTGCGTCGGATCGAACGGGCTGCCCGAGCCGTAGTGGACGACGAAGGAGCCGCCCCCGCCGGAGACCGCCAGACGGTGCCCGCTGGCGACGTGGGCGAAGCCGCCGGCGATGGTCCCGGCGTCAAGGATCACGAACGTCTGGGCGGGGCTGGGCACGAAGGCGTTGATGAGTCGCAGGTCGAGCCCGCCGTTGAGGAGCGCGGTGCCGCCGACGTTGACGCGGTCGTACTGCGTGCCGTGGGCGGTCCCGCCGATCTCGATCTCCATGGCCCCGGTGGACATCTGCGTGTAGTTTCCCGTAATAACGGTGGTCCCGGCGGAGTGCCCCGGGGCGAGCGTGCCGCCCTGGTTCAGGAGTGGGAGACCAACATGATCCGCGTGCAGAACGCCCCCGAGAAACACAAAGTCGCCGCCGAGGGCAAACGTAGGCGAAATGCCTTTCACGTCGAGCGTGCCGCCCTGAAGCGTCACCAGGCCCTGAGGGAAGAGGTAGAGGCCGTCGGCGCTCACGGTCCCGCCCGCCTCGATCACGAGCGAGCCAGACCCGCCGTTGGCTCCCTGCTCGACGTCCCCTCCGACCGAGAGATTCCCCATGATCGTCCAGCTCGAGCCTGCGCCGGAGACACGGGCGGAACCTATCCCGCCGAATCGGGAGATAAAACCGTCATCGCACCGGACCTCTGCGCCGTCAGCGATATTCATGGTGCCGTTGCCGTCCTTACCGACCGACAGGTCCGACGAGTTGATCCACCGGGAACCGGGGCCGTCAACGGTCACGAACCCGTCAGTGAAGTCCATGCCGATAATACCTAAAGCACTCTGGAGCAGACTGCCGCCCGCGATGGTCACGGTGGCTTGACCCAGGAATCCGACAACGAACAAGTCGGTCATGATCCATTGGGATCCGCCCCCGATGGTGACCGTGCCCGCGCTGTCTGGTATATCTCCGACAGTCCCCGTGGGGCTCTGAACCAGACCGCCACCGGTGATGTTCAGCGTGCCTCGCCCAGCTGAGCCGACGGTGATCGTTCCTGAACTCGTCCACCGGGAGTTCGCGCCTTCCACGTTGACCGTTCCTAAGCCCGATTCTTCCTCGAAGTCGTTCGCTCCCAAGATCCCTAAGGTGCTCTCGACCCTCCCGCCGGAGAGGATGTTCACCGTGCCAGCCCCGACCGCTCCGACGATCAGGTCTTCGACGACCACGGCGGAACCCGCACCCGTGATCGTCGCGGTTCCCGTGACCCCGAAGTCGGGCGAACCCACCCTCATCGGCCCACCCACGATATCGCCGCCGTTCTGCACGATGAGCGTGCCGGGTCCGCCGGAACCCACGGTGACCCTGGGGCCCAGGAGTTGGGCGCCCGTGGAGATGTTCAGCAAGCCAGGGGCGTTGGTGCCCGCGCCGATCAACACCTGCGCATCGGGCGCGGTGGCGATGACGCCGTTGGTCGCGGTCAGTCTGCCCGGAAAGGTCGTCGACGTGCCGATCTGGATCGCGGTGCCTGGGGAGGTCAGTGAATAGGCGTGCCCGTTCAGATTGAACAGCGCGATGTCACCCGGGACAATGATGCCCTGGTTGGCCGGGTTTGTGCTGAAACTCACGGTGTAGGAGATTTGGGGGTTGCCGGCCCTGCTCCGCGCGAAGCGAGCGAAGTCGTTGGCACCCGGCACGACACCCCCGGTCCAGTTAGTGCCCACGCTGAAGGTGCCGCCGTTAATGTTGGCCCAGTTGATGTCGTCGGCCCGGGCCTGAGGAGTGCCGATCGACGCGCCGGCGAGAAGGCAGGCTCCGATGCGGTTTGCTCCCTGGGCGAGTCGTGGTTGATTGGTCAGTCGCTGCATGTTCGGGCCCTCTTGCTGAGATGGAACTCTCACCTCTTGGGTCGATCATCGACCGTGCCGGCGGGTGGGAAAGGGCTCAGGATACCACGAGGCCGTCCTGGCACCAAACGAACCTGACCATCGCAGGCGGACGGACTTGACGAGAGCGCAGAAACACGCCGAGGGCGGTCGCGTGGACCATCCTCGGCGTGTGTTAGCGTGCACAGATGAAAGAAGATTTAGCAACCAGCCTCAAAGGCCACCACGAAGCTGTCGTAGTCGAAGAAGTCCACGGTCGTGTCGCCATCGAAGTCGGCCGTGCGGCCTTCGGGGCACACGCCGCCTTCGAAGCAGGTCACGAAGGCGTCGTAGTCGAAGAAGTCGACGGTGCCGTCGTTGTCAAAGTCGGCGGGGCAGGTCTCGGCGATGTTGAGGGTGTACTCGCCCACCGCTCCGTTGTAGCCCGAGACGCGGATGGCGATGGTCTCGCCGATCTTGCCGGGGAAGACGATGCGGGAGGTGCGGCCGACGGCGTCGTCGTTGCAGGCGAGTGAGGTGTAGCGAGACTGGCCGTGGACGGAGAGGACGGTGTCGTAGGCCGAGCCCAGCGTGTCGATGATGAGAGCGAGGTTGCTGGTGGGGGTGTAGGAGTACCACACGTCGGGCGTGGTGTTGGAGGTGCCGCAGTCGGTCGTGCCGTCGGCGGTGGCGAGCGCGGTGCAAGCTTCATAGGTGCCCAGTCCGACGGTGGGGCGGTCTTCCCACTGGTCGGCGGCGATCGAGGCGGTGATGGGGACGATCTCGACGCGGCCGGAGTCGGTCGTGGCGTTGCCTTCCATGGAACCCAGGCCCATGAAGATCTCGGAGCTGGTCATGGCCAGGACGTGATCGTTGTAGAAGGTATTGCCGGGGCTGCGGTGCCAGGAGCCCTTGGCGATCCACTGGCCGCTGCCGGGGGCGGCGCGGTGGTAGAGGTGGGAGACGTACCAGCCGTACCACTCCAGGTCGCCCACGACCATGGTGTCGCCGTTGACGGCGACGCTCGCGCCGGTGAGGCCCGAACCTTCGATCGCGGAGGTGAGGGCGTACTGCGAGCCGTTCCACTCGTACATGGCGGTGACGCCCGAGGGGCTGACGGGACCGGGAAGGTCGACGAAGTAGCCGCCAATGGCCAGGGTGTTGCCGCTGGCGGAGATCGCGGCGCCGAAGCGCCCGTTGTCGGCGGGGTAGGGCGAGTTGATCTTCTGGACGAGGCTCCAGGTGTTGAGGCCGGTCTCGGTGTAGACCCAGACCGCCCCGGCGGCCTCTACGCCGTTGACGGTCGCGTAGCCCTGGACCATCAGACCAGCGCCGCCCATCGAGATGTGCTCGCCGAAGTGGCCGAAGCCCGTCAGCAGCGGGGTGAGCTTGGTCATGAAGACCCAGTCGGATCCGGCTTTCTTGAAGAGGTAGACGGCCCCGTTGTTGTTGAATCCGTTGTTGCTGTCGCCGTAGGCGCCGACGGCGGCCCAATCGCCGCGAATGGCGACCGAGCAGCCGAACGCGTCGCCAGCGGCGGGGTCGGGGCTGACGAGCTTCTTCTGGAGGGCCCACTGGCCGTTGGCGCCCAGGGCGTAGATGTACGCGGCGCCGGTGCCCGAGGACATGTTGAAGGGGCCGGTGTTGGCGCCGACGATGATTTGGTTGTCGATGGCGACGGACTGTCCGAAGGCGGAGTTCAGGCCCAGGTCGAGGGGCAACAGGACCTGGGGCGAGTTGCCCCAGACGCCCCCGGCGTTCTTGGTGTGGACGTAGACGGTGCCGGCGTTAGAGCCTTCGGCATTGTCGTCGCCGGGGGCGCCCACGACGAGCACGTTGCCCTTGGTCGCGATTGAGGTGCCGTAGATGTCGCCGGAGGCCAGGGCGGCGGGGGCCAGCGTCTGGTTGGTGCATTGCCCGTGGGCAAGGCCGGCGGAGGCTTGGAGGATGATGGCGGTGAGGACGGGGGTGAGGGCGGCGAGTTTCATGTCGAGTTTCATATGGGGTCCTTTCGAGTGGTGCGGCGTCGATCCGTCGCGGGGCGACGGGGTGAGGGTGTGGTGGGGTGAGT
>CAYHQQ010000013.1:0-81218 GCA_964358855.1 uncultured Phycisphaeraceae bacterium | reverse complement strand
CGGGTTTGACGTTCCAAACGACCTGCCAGCCGACGAAGCAGGCGAGGATGAAGACGGTGAAGTGGCCCAGGAAGGAAGCGGGGGCCGAGAGGCCGATGCCAAGCATGGCGAGCCCGGCGAGTGCGGCCCAGAGGGCTGTGAGTCCCGGCGCGGACGTCTTGGCCTCGTGTTTCTCCTCGTGTACCGCTCGCTCGACTGGTGGGCTCTTGGCGGCGACACCGGGTTCGGGCGGCGGGGGCGGGGTCGGGGGCGGCCAGGTAATCTGGCCTTCGTGCGTGACCAGGGCGCCGCGGACGACTTGATCGGCGGTGTTGATGACGATCTTGCCGTCCTTGAAGGTCTCCTCGAGCAGGGCCATGACGGTGGTGCCGTAGAGCTGGCTGGAAAGGCTGGCCATGCGCCCGGGGAGATCGGTGTAGCCGATGATCGTGACGCCCTTGTGGGTGCAGACCTCGCCGGGCTTGGTCATCGCACAGTTTCCGCCCTGCTCGGCGGCGAGATCGACGATGACCGAGCCGGGCTTCATGCTCTCGACCATGCCGGCGGTGATGAGCTTGGGGGCGGGCTTGCCGGGGATGAGGGCGGTGGTAACGATGATGTCAACCTGCATCGCCTGGGCGGCGAAGAGGGCCATCTCGGCCTGAACGAAGGAGTTGGACATTTCCTTGGCGTAGCCGCCGGCGCCTTCGCCTTCCTCGTGGACGTCGAGCTCGAGGTATTCGGCGCCCATGCTCTTGACTTGGTCGCGTGTGGCGGCGCGGGGGTCGAAGGCGCGGACGATGGCGCCCAGCGAGCGGGCGGCACCGATGGCCGAGAGGCCGGCGACGCCGGCGCCGATGACCAGGACCTTTGCCGGATCGGTTTTGCCGGCGGCGGTCATCTGGCCGGCGAAGAAGCGGGGGTAGTTGTTGGCGGCCTCGATGATGGCGCGGTAGCCGGCGATGTTGGCCATGGCGCTGAGGGCGTCCATCTTCTGGGCGCGGGAGATGCGCGGCACGCAGTCCATCGCGAGGGTCGTCACCTTGCGGGCGCAGAGGCGGTCGAGCAGCGGGCGGTTCTGGGCGGGCCACATGAAGCAGATGAGGAGGCCACCCTCGCGGATGAGGTCGGCCTCGTGCATGGACAGGGCGGCATTCTGCTCGGGGGGGCGGACCTTGAGGACGACCTTGGACTCGGCCCACAGGGCGCGGACGTCTTCGACGATGGTGGCACCGGCCTCGACGTAGGCGGCGTCAGAAAGATTGGTGTCCAGGCCGGCACCGGACTGGATGAGGACCTTGAAGCCGAGCTTGCAGAGTTTGAGCACCGTCTGCGGGGTGGCGGCGACGCGGCGTTCGCCGGCGTGGATTTCCTTGGGAATGACGACTCTCATCAGGGTTCGGGCTTTTGCAGAGGGAAGGGAGCGGGGTTTGGGAGCATTCGGGACGTGGAAGTCTTCTATTGTGCCCGGTTCGCGGCCGATTGCAAGTGGGGAGGGTTGATAGGAGTGGTGATTGCGACCGGGGCAGAGAGTAGCCATATCCGAAGTGACTTCGGACCTGGGAATATTCCAGACATGATCTCGCCGCGAATGCGCGGGGTACTGCTCGGGGTCAGCACGGCGTCTCAAACGCGACCACGAACGCGTCGTAGTCGAAGAAGTCGACGGTTGCGTCGCCATCGAAGTCGGCGGTGGTGTTTGGCGGGCAGTAGAGGGCTTCGAAGCAGTTGACGAAGGCGTCGTAATCGAAGAAGTCGACGGTTCCGTCGCCATCGAAGTCGGCGGCGCAGGTGGCGTTGTAGTGCAGGCGGACGCGGTCGGAGAGGTATTCGACGGTGAAGCCGGGCGGGGCATCCAAGGTGGCGAAGGTGCCGGACATGGTTCCGATGCCTTGGCGAAGCACGACGTCGAAGGTTCCGCTTGACGGGGCGTAGCCGTTGATGAGGCGGACGCGGAGCGTGCCATCGAGGTGGATGTCGTTGAGGAAGGAGTGGTTGGAGATGCTCAGGAGCTGGTCATAGCCGGAGCCGGGGAGGTCGCCGCCGATCTCGATGTCCAGCGTGCCGCCGGGGCCCTGGGTGAAACCGTGGCCGTAGAAGCTCTCGGCGAGGGTGATGGTGCCGGCGGAATCGCCCGGGCTGACGGTGCCGGCGACGTTGAGGAGCGGCCCGCGGACGATGCCGTTGCCGCTGAGGCGACCGCCTTCGATGCGGAGAGGGTCTTGCTGGTAGTCGGCGTCGATGACGCCGCCCATGAGCACGGTTTCGCCGGCGGTCTGGCGGAAGTCGACGAAGGCGAGGCGGCCCGCGATGCACTCGATGCGTCCGGTGTTGACGAACGGGAGGGCGATTTCGGTGCGATCGCCGGCGGACTTGCGCATGAGGCCGGCGTTGTTGAGGGTGCCGTCGCCGCTGAAGCCGTAGCCGCCCATCGCGTGGGTGCCGGTGATTTCGAGGGTTGCGCCGGCGAGGTTGTTGAGGGAGCCGCCGGCGGCGATGGCGATGCCGGGCATGGTCCAGGTAAGGGTGCCGTGGTTGTTGAGGGTGAAGTTGTTCTGGAGTTCGAGGATGTTGGAGTTGATCTGCGTCTGGCAGGCTGGGAGGAGGTTCATGGTGCCGGCATCGTGCCAACGCCCTGAGAGTGAGGCGGCGGTGGTGACATGGATGGCGCCGGAGCCGTAAAGGTTGCAGACGTTGTTGGAGGAGCGGAGGTCCAGACGTGCGAAGGTCGCGGTAGCGCCTGGGGCGGTGGAGAGTGTGCCGCCGTCGAGGATGAAGAGGCCCTGGCCGGTAGAACTGAACGTGGAGGGAAAGGCGTAGGAGCCGGTGAGGAGAAGTGAGGTGTTGGAGGCGATCTGCGCGGAGCCCTCGAAGTTTCCGTAGACGTCGAACTTGAGGGTGCCGGTGCGGATGTCGATGACGCCGGTGGGGCGGTTCTTGAACTCGCAGGTGATGGTGGTCTCGCCGGTGCCGCCGTCTTTTTGGAAGAGCCCGCGGTTTTCGAGGTGGCCGACGGCGGTGATGCCGCGCATGGTGCCGTTGTCGGTGGCAAGGAGGGTGGCGCCTTGCAGGTTGCGGAAGACGGAAAGCTCGCCGCCGCCGCCAGAGGCGTCGATGAAGAAGGACTCGGTTCCGCTTGAGCGCCAGGTGCACAGGTCGTGGTTAAAGGTTTCGGAGTAGATGTAGATGGTGCCGCCGGGGATGATGTCGAGGGTGTCGTAGAAGTGGGCGCGAGCGGGCCAGTAGACGGCGAGTCCGGCGTTTGCGGAGCCGTTGCTGGAGACCGGGGCGAGGAACTCGTGTATTCCGGTGCCGCCGAAGTAGCCGGTGGAGGTCACAGGGCCCTGGTAGAGCGCGGAGCCCGAGACGAGCAGGCCGCCGGTGTTGCGGAAGAGGACGCTGGTGGTGAGATTGGCGATGTCGGCGGTTGTGTTGTTCTCGACGATGAAGTTACCGATGAAGACCGAGTCGGCGGGTCCGGGTTCGTTCGGGCACGCGGAGCACTCGGGGGTCACCACGGTTCCGGTGTTCCAGTTGTTGTAGCAGAAGCACTGGTCGGGGGGCGTGAAGGACTGACAGGAGGATTGCCAGAGGAGGGTGCCGCAGGAGTTGTCGAAGGAGATGGTCTGAGCGTGCCCGGCGGCGGCGATCAATGCGGCGATCAATGCGGCGATGGCAGAGGCGATGGCGCCGGCGGGTCTGGTGAGCGAGACGGGCGACGGGAGTGTCATGGCATGCTCCTGAACACAAGCGCGAGAGGCGCCATGCCTCGTGAACGCAGGGGCGAACACTTTGCCGGGCGATTGCGCCCGGGTCAAACCGCTCGCGGGCCAGTCTACCGGGAGCGGGCGGTCCGAACAAGGAAAAGCACTCGAATCACGGGGCGGGAGGCCCCAGTTCCAAGGGCGGGCGATGGCGATGGCGCGCCCCGTCCCGTAACGAGCGTCGGCGAAGGGCGGGAGTGATTGGCAGGGTTCTTGGCGGGTGGAAATCGAGCGAGCAGGTGTGCGTTGACTCTGTGGTTTTGGGACCAGATTGGCCGATACAGTTCCCATGACTGCATCGCTTGTGTCGACTTCGGTAACGCTCGCCCTGAATCCCCCGCCGCTGGACATGCCCATCCGTCGCCCCATTCCGTTGCCCTCGGCTCTGCCGACCCCCGCGGGGGTCGAGCGGGTTGAGGTCGCGGGCCGTGCGGTTTACTTCATCGGGATCGGCGGGTGCGGCATGTCGGGGCTGGCCCGGATGCTGCGAACCAGGGGGGCCCAGGTGAGCGGATCGGACAGCTCGCCGCAGGAGTCGACGGCGGCCCTGATGGGCGAGGGGATCGAGATCGGGTTTGACCAGACCCGGGGTTGGCTGCCCGACGTGTGCGATCTGGTCGTGTACTCGGCGGCGGTCAAGCCAGAGCATCCGCAACTGGTCGAGGCCAGGCGTCGCGGGGTGGCGACGATGGCGTACGCCCAGGCGCTGGGGCGGAGCATGCTGGGGTCGACGGGGATCGCGATTGCGGGGACGCACGGGAAGAGCTCGACGACGGCGATGCTGGGGACGGCCTTGACGGACGCCGGGATCGACCCGACGGTGATTGTCGGGGCGACGTCGCGGCAGTTGCTCAAGGGCAGCATCGGGACGGCTTCCAAACGCAGCGGGCTGGTTGAGGAGGGGACGGGGTTTCGCCTTGGGGCGGCCAAGGTGGCGACGGGTCCGATGGCGGGCAGGCCCGGGGTGCTGGTGGCCGAGGCGTGCGAGTTCAATCGCTCGTTCCATCACTTTTATCCGACGATCGCCTCGATCAGCTCGGTTGAGGCCGATCACCTGGACATGTACAAGTCGATCGACGAGATCATCGAGAGCTTCCGGCACTTTGCGTCGCTCTTGCCGCCTGAGAACTTGGGCGGGAGGCTTTTGATCGCCCACGAGGGGGCGCACCGCAAGGAAGTGACGGCGGGGCTCAAGTGCCTGGTGGAGACGATCGGGTTCACGCCCGCGGCCGACTGGGTGATCGCGTTCGACACGCCGGCTCGGCGGGTGACGTTGTCGCACGACCGGGGCGAGGTCGCGTCGTGGACGATGCGGATCCCCGGCGAGCACATGGCGTTCAACGCGGCGGTGGCGGTGGCGCTGGGCACGATGGTGGGGGCGGACGCGAAGGTGCTGGCCGCGAGCCTGTGCGAGTTCCGCGGGATCGACCGGCGGATGCAGTTTCTGGGTGAGCGGCAGGTTGCCGGTGGCGCTGTACGCGTTTACGACGACTACGGGCACCATCCCACGGAGATCGACGTGACTCTGCGGGCGCTGCGCGGCTATGAGCGACCCGAGGACAAGGGCGGGCGGCTCGTGTGCGTGTTTCAGCCCCACCAGCACAGCCGCACGAGGCACCTAATGGAGGAGTTCGCCCAGAGCTTCAGCTCGGCGGATATCGTCATCGTGCCCGACATTTACTTCGTCCGCGACAGCGAGGAAGAGCGGCAGAAGGTAACGGCTCAGGACCTGGTCGACCGGCTGACGGCCCGGGGCGTCAATGCGATGCAGCTCTCGCCGTTCTCGGCGATTGTGGAGAAGCTCCAGGAGTTGTGCGTGGCGGGCGATCTTGTGGTGACGATGGGGGCCGGCCCGGTGTTTGAGGTGGCCCGGGGCTACCTTGCGGGCGGGATCAGGAGAGGATGAACGTGAGCGCGACGGTGAGTGAGACGATCGACATCATCGAGAACGCGCCGATCCCCACGTGGTTCAGGATCGGCGGGCGGGCGGACCGGCTCTCGAGGCCTCGCGACGCCGGCGAACTGTCGCGCGTGCTCGACGCGGCGGGCGGCGAGGTCCGGGTGCTGGGCGACGGGGCCAACCTGCTCGTGGACGACGACGGGATCGACGGCGTGGTGGTGGAGCTGAGCGCGCCGGCGTTCACCGACGTGCAGATCGACGCGAGGGCGGGCACCATCCGAGTTGGAGCCGGGGCGAAGCTGCCGCAACTGATCCATGCGGCGACCAAGGCGGGCCTGGCGGGGCTCGAGGTCCTCGGCGGGATACCGGCGACCCTGGGCGGGGCGATCGTGATGAACGCGGGCGGGGCGTATGGGCAGATCGCCGACGTGATCGCCAGGGTGCACGGAATCGACCGCGCGGGCGGACGAGTCACGCTCGAACGCAAGGACATCGCCTTTGGGTACCGGCATTCGGGGCTCAACCACCTGATTCTGACGCACGCGGAGCTTGTGCTGCCGGCGGGCGACCCCGAGCAGCTGCGCAGGCGGCTCCTGGAGATCATGGAGTTCAAGAAGAAGTCGCAGCCGATGAAGGAGAACAGCGCGGGGTGCTGCTTCAAGAATCCAACGCTCGCGGGCGATGTTGAGGGATTGGGGGCCAAGGGGCAGCGGGTGTCGGCGGGAATGGTGATTGATCGGTCGCGGCTCAAGGGGCTGGCGATCGGTGGGGCGAGTGTCAGCCCGGTGCATGCGAACTTCATCGTGACGGCTGAAGGTGCTTCGGCTCGGAGTGTGATCGATCTGATGGATGAGGTGACCAGGCGGGTCAAGGAGCGGTTTGGGGTAGAGCTTGAGCGGGAGGTTGTGGTTTGGAAGCGGGGGGGTAAATAGCCGGAATCCCCACGCGGAGCGTGGGGGTACCCGGATTCAGATATGGACAGCAAGCCCTCAGTTTTGGTTCTTGGCGGCGGGCCCGACGCGGAACGCGAGGTCAGCCTTGTCAGTTCGCGAGCGGTCGCGTCGGCGTTGCAGCACGCGGGGCACGCGGTCAACTATCAGGTTATCGACAGGCCGACGATTCAGGAGATGAGTCTTTGGGCGGGCGAGGTCGTCTTTCCGGTGCTGCACGGCGGGTGGGGCGAGGGCGGGCCGCTGCAGGATCTCCTGGAGCAGCTGGGGCGCCCGTTCGTCGGGTGTCGCGCCAAGGCCGCCCGAACCGCGATGGACAAGATGGCGACCAAGCTGATCGCATCGCAGCAGGGCGTGCCGACGGCCGCGGCGTGCGTGTTCAATCCTGCGGATGAGGGTTGTCCCCTTGGTGAGATGCCGGTGGTGATGAAGCCGGTGCACGAGGGGTCGAGTGTGGGGGTGCACATCTGCCGGACGATGCCGCAGTGGCAGGATGCGGTGAGAGCGACGCGGGACGACATGAAGCGTCACCCCGATCGTGTGTACATGGTGGAGCGGGGGGTGCTGGGGGCGCGGGAGCTGACGGTGGGGGTGCTTGGGATCGCGACTGATCGGCTTGGCTGCGAGGCGCTGGACCCCATCGAGATCAAGCCGAGCGTGGAGTTCTACGACTACGAGGCCAAGTACAAGCGGGACGACACGGTGTATGTGACCGACCCGCCGTTGCCCGAGGGGGTCAAGGGGCGAGTGCAGACGTGGGCGAAGACGATGTTCGAGGCGATCGGGTGCCAGCACCTGGCCCGGGTGGACTTTCTGCTCGACCGCGAGGGCGGGGTCTGGCTCCTGGAGGTCAACACGATGCCGGGGTTCACAGATCACTCGCTCTTGCCGATGGCGGCGGCGCACCGGGGGCGGGCGATGCCTGCTTTGTGCTCCTCGCTGGTCTCGCTCGCGGCGGGTTTGAGGCGTTAGAATGGTGGAGGGCGAGAGAGAGTGGGGGAAGGTGGGGAAGGTGGGGGAGGGTGGGGCGGCCGGATGGACCCGGCTGACCGACGGCCGGTTGCCCGTGGGAAAGGGCGGCCAGATAGGAATATGCCGATGGACGCACGGATGAACGACCTCGCGGATCAGGACATGGCAGTGGACACTCAGCAGGAACTGGAGGCGGAGCCGAGCGATTTGGAATCGCCCGAGGTTGCTCCCGTCTTTCGCTGGGGACGCTTTGCCGGGTACCTGGGGAGCATCTTTGTCGTGGCGGCCCTGGTGGGCGCGGGTGTCGGGCTCGTCTATGGATGGAAGCCGCTCGAGAAGAAGACGCAGGCGGTCGTGGGCGCGAGAATCACGCGCGTCGAGATCGAGTGGCCCGCGATCAATCCGCTTGCGGCGCGGGGCGCTGTGAGGCCCGCGGCGCAACAGCAGCCCTCGGTGGTGCCGGTCAAGTCGGGTGACAAGATGCGACGCGGCACCAAGCCCGATCCTGCGCCGCTTGTCCAGGCCCCGCCCGCGCCGGCCCCGACGACGTGGCTTCCCGAGCAGTTCCAGGAGCAATTGATCGCGACGGCGATGGGAGCCCTGGGCGGAGATCCAGACCCGCTCAGCCGCGAGCCCCTGGACAAGGTTGCGGCGGCTTTGGAGGCCACCGGCTGGTTCAGCTCGACGCCCGAGGTTGAGCGTCGAGCCGAGGGAGCCATCCGGGTGAAAGGCCCGTGGCGAACGCCCGCAGTGGTTCTGAGGCAGGGCGGCAAGGACTACCTCCTCTCGTGGGACACGACGGCGATGCCTGTCGACTACAAGCTCGGACAGGCGAGGATGCCGGCGATCGTTGGCGTGCAGGAAGGCCCGCCGATGAAGGGGTCGGCCCGTGATTACACCTCGGTGTGGCCGGGCGAGGAGGCGGCGGTTGCCGTCGAGCTTTACAAGGCGATCTCGTCGCAGCCCTGGTACTCGGAGGTGGCGGCGGTCGACGTCTCGAAGTACAAGGCGACACGAAGGCTGGCGATCGTGACGCAGAGTGGCGGACGGGTGATCTGGGGCGGGCGGGCGGCCAAGCCGTTGCCCGGCGAGATCTCCACATCGGCAAAGCTGGATCGGCTCAAGGAGATCGACCGCAAATTCGGGCAGATCGACGCGAGGCGTGACGGCAAGACCGAGGAGCTTGAGATCTTCTGGGAAAGGCCGCTGGTGCTTAATATTGCCGGGTCGAACACGGGTCCGCTCGTGGAGAAGCCCAAGCCCTGACCGACGGGCGCGGCGGTCTCATGAGCGAAACGACACCCCAGGAACCGATCGACGCGGGAGGCGAGGCCGATTCGGCCTTGGGACTTGGGGTGCCCGGCGAGGTGCCCGAGCTCGTCGTTCCCGAGGCGAGGCCCGAGCCCAAACGCGACCGCTGGGCGCACCGGCGGGTTGAGCCGCGTGGGCTGGCGCTGGCGTGGACGCTCTACCTGCTGGCGGCGACGATCGCAAGCTTTGGACCGGCGGCGGCCCTTGGAGTGCTCGATCCGCTGTCGGGGCGCTATGCCGCACGGGTGCTGCTGGTGCTGGTGGCGACGGGGGTGGGCTTGCTGTGGCCGATGATGAGATTGTGCCAGGAGCGACCGGCTCGCCCGGGAGCCTTTGCGGTCGGGCAGGACCTGACGGTGATGATCATCCCGACGCAGGCGGTGGTGTGGCCTCTGGTCTTTCTGGCGATGTGGCCATTGAGCGTGGTCGCGGCCCTTGGGGCGGTGTTGTTCTCGTGGACGGTGATATTCGGTGGGCTGCTGGCGTTTGCGCTTGGGCCCGGCGAGCGAGGAGGCGAGGCGGGAGCGACGGGGACTGGGGCAAGGGTGGTGTGGACGGGTATCTGCGCGGTGGTGCTCTTTGCCGGGGCGATTCTCGGCTCGTTTGCACCGGGTGGGGAAGCAGGGTCATCGGCCGAGCGATGGCGGGCGATGTTCTCGCCCTTGACGGCGGTTCTGGATATCGCGGGCGAGCGATACGCCAGCGGGCAGGCCGCTCAGGTCATGCCGGAACATTGGGCTGGTTGCGGCGTAGCATTAGGGGTGGGGCTGGCGATATGGCTGGCCGTCGGGGCGTACCACGGCGGCATGGGGGTATCCAGGGGCGGGCAGGACGGACCCGGGGGCGTGCGAGACCCCATCGCCGGCGAAGCAGACGCGGGGAGTGCCCGGTAGAGGCACTCCGAGAAGCCGCGGACGATCAGAACTCACAAAGAGCCGGGACCTCCGGGCGGGAAGCTCCCGCCGGGATCGCCCGTCGGGACGGAGCAGATATGGAGTTTGTGACGCAGCAGGAAAAAGAGACGATCGAGGCCAAGCTGGCGCACCTGATCGCCAACAGGCCTGTCATCGCTTTGCGCATCGCCGAGGCCCGGGCGCTGGGTGATCTGAAGGAGAACGGCGACTACCACGCCGCCCGAGAGCAGCAGGGCATGGACGAGGCGGACATTCGCCGGTACACGGAGCGATTGGCGAATCTCTCGGTGATCGACGAGAAGATGTCCAAGGCCGTCGAGGGCATGGTGTTCATGGGGGCGACGGTGAAGCTCAAGGACCTGGATCGCGGCGACGAGGATCTGTACAAGCTCGTGGGTGAGTCGAGCGAGGGGGATACCGGTGACATCACCGAGGTGACCCTCAACAGCCCGATGGGCGAGGCCTTGTTCAAGGCGACGGTCGGCACGGTGATCCGGGTTTCGGCCCCCCGCGGGACCAAACAGTTCATGGTCGTCTCGATCGTCTGAGGCCCGCGTGGCATCGCCCTTCCGGGCGATGATTCAGTTTGAACACCGGGCCGAAGCCCGGTGCCACGCCCGGCGTCCGGCTTGGAGATAGACTCCGTCCTTGGATCCAAAGAAACCACATCGTCCGCCTGGCACGTCCGCACCCTCTGTCGCCCCTTCGCCCTTGGGTGAGCGTCCGCCGCGGGTGTGCGTGGTGGGCTCGGTCAACATGGACCTGGTGGTGCGCGCGCCAAGAATCCCCACGCCCGGCGAGACGATCATGGGGCGTTCGTTCGACACGTTCCCCGGGGGCAAGGGTGCGAACCAGGCGGTGGCGGCGGCGAGGCTGGGGGCGAGTGTGGCCTTGCTTGGATGCGTGGGCAACGAGGCCCATGGGCACCAGCTGGCCCGGACGCTTCATGATGAGGGGATTGATCTTTCGCGGATGCTCCAGAGGCGGGACAAGACGCCCACGGGGGTGGCGCTGATCATTGTTGACGATGCGGGGGAGAACACGATCGTGGTGGCGCCGGGGGCGAATCTGACCTTGACGGCCGCGGATATTGAGGACTGCCGCGACGTGATCGAGTCGTGCGATGTGCTGCTTTTGCAGCTTGAGACGCCGATCGATGCGGTGGCGATGGCGACCAAGATCGCCAGGGAAGCCGGGAAGGCGATTATTCTGAATGCTTCGCCGGCCTTGGCCCAGGCGCGGGATGTGCTGAGGCAGTGCGACCTTTTGATTGTGAACCGGACCGAGGCGGCGACGATGGGGGGGCTGGAGCAGTACACCGAGCCGGGGCGGCTGGCGCTACGGCTGGCGGAGATCGGGCCGCCGACGATTGTGCTGACTTTGGGCTCGCAGGGGGCGGTGATGACGCACAAGGGCAGGCCCAAGCGGATTCCGACGCTGGCGGTGAAGGCTGTGGACGCGGTGGGCGCGGGCGATGCGTTTGCGGGGGCGTTGGCGACGGCGTACGCGTCTGTGCACGCCGCGGCCAAAGCAAAGAGCCCCGAGGAGTTCAGGCTGCTTGAGCGTGCGATGGCGTTCGCGTCCGCGGCGGGGGCTTTGGCGACGCTTAAGCCGGGGGCGATACCATCGCTGCCGACGCTCGACGAGGTGCTGCCAAGGGTGGCGGAACTCGAAAAGCAGATGCGATTCTGACGCGAGGAAGTTGAAACACGCAGGACACGGAGGGGCACGGAGGAAGACAGGATTGAGGGATGTGGATGTGGCACGTCCCGGGGTCTTTGGGCGCGTTCGCGCGCACTCTTCCCTGCCTTCCTCCGTGTCACTCCGTGATCTCCGTGTTTATTGTCTTGATCTCGAGCGTTATTGCGCGGCCTCGGGCTCGAGCGCCAGATAGATCTGGGCGTCGATCTTGTCCTGGCGCACCGTAACGCGACGATCGCGAACCAGGGTGAGGACTGCCAGGAAGAGGCCGACCATCTGCGAGTGCGTTCGCCCCTTGAAGACCGAGGTGAACTCGACCTCGTGGAGGGGCTGGCCGATGGCGGCGCCGAGCGACGCGGCCTCGCGTTTGAGGAAATCGACGATGTCGGTGGCGTGCACCTCAATGGGCGTGTCGTCGTAGGTGACCTGGTGGTCGCCCAGGCGGTCCATGTTCACCGAGTCCATGACCTTGCGGAAGGCCTCGACGAGGTCGACGATCTCCAGGTCCTGGATTTCCAGGTCGGCGGCGGCGTCGATGAGGGCCTGATGGACGGCGCGGACGGAGGCGTCTTTGGCGTCGGGCAGGACTGAGCCCGCGGGGTAGCGGGCACGCCAGTCTTCGAAGCGATGTTCGAGCGCGTTTGCCGCGTCGCGGTATTTTTTGTAGGCCAGGAGTTGCTTGACGAGCTCGGCCCTGGGGTCGCTGACGGCCTTTGCCTCGGGCTCGCCTGGGGCGGGCGCGGGTGTGAGCATCCGGCTCTTGATCTCGGTGAGCGTGGCGGCCATCACCAGGAACTCGCCCGCGACGTCGATATCGACGCGGTCAATGTGGCTCAGGAAGCTCATGTACTGCTCGGCGACCATGCCCACCGGGATGTCGTGGATGTCCACCTCGCTCTTTCGGATGAGGAAGAGGAGGAGGTCCAGGGGGCCCTCGAACGTGTCGAGCCGGACTTTGTAGTCTTCGGTGAGCATGGAGTCTGGGGGGACCTTTGGGAAGGCCCCGGCAGGGTCGCCGGGGGTGATACAGGATACGCTCATGGCATGAGCAGTACTCCGGCCCTGACCGATTCGCTTGCCGGTCCCGACATCCTCGCCGAGGGCGAGTTTGCCAGGGGGGTGCTGGGCGCCGAGGCCGAGGTCTTGACGGCACTGGCCGGGCGGCTGCCGTCGGGGTTCCACTCGGCGGTCGACATCATCGTGCACTGCGCGAGCTCCGGTGGCACGGTTCTGGTCTCGGGGCTGGGCAAGTCGGGGCTGGTTGGGGCGAAATTCTCGGCGACTTTGGCGAGCCTGGGGATTCCGGCCCACGATGTGCACCCGACAGAGGCGGCCCACGGGGATCTGGGGCGGTTTCGGCAGAACGATGCCGTGGTGTGCATTTCCTTCAGCGGTGAGACCGACGAGCTGGTGGCTCTGGCGGCGGTCCTGCGCCAGGACGGGCTGCCGATCATCAGCATCACCGGCGGGCCCCTGGCAGACGAGCCGGACCACAAGGCGTCGAGCCTGGAGCGGCTGGCGACGGTGCCCTTGCGCGTCGGGCGGCTGACGGAAGCGGGAGGCGATGAGTACGTGGCCCCCACGTGCTCGACCACGGCGACCTTGGCGCTGGGCGATGCGCTGGCGCTCTCTGCGGCGCGTCGGCGGGGGTTTACCAAGGCCGACTTTGCCCGCAGGCACCCTGGCGGGGCATTGGGCGGGCTGCTGCGCCCGATCATCGAGCTGCTGCGATTTACGGTGGGACGGAACCTCCCGGTGGTTGCCGACGAACAGACGGTGGAGAGCGCGCTTCGTGAAGCGGCCTGTGCCCTTCGGCGGCCAGGCGCCTTGCTCCTTGTGGACAAGGCGAGCGGGAGGCTCTCAGGCATTCTGACCGACGGCGATCTGCGCCGGCTGATTCTCCGCGACCGGGCGGATCTGGATCGTCCGGTGCGGGAGGTCATGACCCGCTCGCCCCGGTGCCTGGACAGCCAGGCGCTGGTTCGTGACGCGGTGAACATGGTCCGCGAGTTCAGGCAGGACGAGATCCCCGTGATCGACAAGGACGGCAAGCCGATGGGCATTCTTGACGTGCAGGACCTTGTCGCGATGCGACTCGTGCAGGGCTGACACGTTCCTCCTGGGAAAGAACAACATGCACAGCGACCCGCGCGAGATTCAGATGATCGTCCTGGACGTCGACGGCGTGCTCACCGACGGCTCGATCTGGGTCGGGCAGGATGGGTACGAGCTCAAGCGGTTCCACGTCCGCGACGGGCTTGGAATCAAGGTCTGGATGAAGCTCGGGCACCAGATCGCGGTCATCTCGGGGCGAAGCAGCCAGGCGGTGCAGCGCCGGATGGAGGAGCTGGGCGTCTCGCTGGTGTACCAGGGGATCAAGGACAAGCAGAAGTGTCTGAGCGAGCTGATGGACCGCTCGGGGCTCTCGCTCGCGCAGATCGCGTATGTGGGCGACGACTGGCCCGACCTGGGCGTGCTCAAGCGCGTGGGGTATCCCATCGCCGTCGCCGATGCCGAGGGACCGGTTCGCAAGATCGCGGCGTACACGACGCACCGCAAGGGCGGCGAGGGGGCGGTTCGCGAGGCGATCGACCACCTGCTCAAGGGCAAGGGCAAGAGCGGGCAGGAGAGCGAAGAGGCGGGCGCGGATGGTGGCTCCGAGGTCCGGCCGATCAGGGACGCCGAGCCGATCTTTCGCGTCGTCGATTGAGCTCTCGGGCGTGCTTTCGCGGGGGGCCCGCTAGAATCGCCCGATGTCTCGACCCAAGAATCGCGGGAGCGCACGCACTACAGGACTTGTTGTTGCCATAGCCGTCGGCCTGGCGGCCGCGGGAGGGCTCGTGCTGGTTGTGCTGAGGCGGACGCCCCCGGGGCCCACACGCGGCCCTTCGTCGGTGGCGCCGCCCGACATTTTCTCGCAGGGGGCGGGCAATTCCCGGGATCAATTCGCGGGGCAGGGGTCGGGCGAGAATGTGCGAATTGAGCTGGCGGATCGGCAGGACTCCTCGAGGGTGGCGATGGTGATTCTGGCCAAACGCATCGACCCGCTGGAGGGGCGTCGCTACGCGGTGGTTGAGCCCATCGCGTACCGGTTCTTTTCCGATGGGCGAGTCATGCACGTGCGAGCGAACACGGGGAAGTTCACGTGGCCCAGCCGGGATCAGCCGCCCGAGCAGGGGACCTTTGAGGGGGATGTGAAGGCGACGCTGTACGAAGCGGGGTTTGCGCTTGGGAATGATCCGGCCAAGGCGGTGGTGATCGGGCACGCGGAATTCGACCAGAAGCTGGACTTTGACACGACGTTTGGGGAGGCGATCACGCCGGGAAGGGTGAACGGGAGCTACGGGGACATTGTTTTCTCGGGGGAATCGGTTCGCGTGCTCTTTGACGAGGCGCGCGAAGGTGCGCAGCTGGTGCTGGTGGAGCGCAAGCCGAATTTCAGCAAGCTGGCCGCGCTCATCGCGAAGACGGCTCCCGCTTTGGAACCCGCGAAGGTCGGGGCGGGGGCTTCGCCCAAGGGCGAGGTGATCGCTGCGGCGCCGGAGAAAGCGACGTCGGAGAAAGCGACGCCGCCGACGGGGGCGATCGCTGCAAAGCCGGGGGCGGCCAAACCCAAGGCACCGATCGAGACGCTGTACCGCGCGGTGTACTCGTCCCCACTGACGTTCACGTCGGGAGCAATGCGTGTGGATGCGGCCAAGGGCGAGGGGTTTGTGCGACTGATCAACAATGCGCTGCCGCCCAAAGCGCTGGCGGAGATCGCGGTGAAGGGGGCGCAGGACAAGACCAAGGATCCGGTGCCCGCGCCGGGGGAGCCAAGCGCGGCGAAGGGAAATGAGGCAGATTCCGCCGGGCCGGCGGCGCCCGCCAATCCCACCAATCCTGCCAATCCCGCCACACCCGCCGTCACGCCCGCCGCGGCGCCTGATGCAACCGTTGGAGGGAGGCGTGCGGTGGAGTGGACTCTGGCGAGCGAGGGGTCCCTGGAGATCAGGCCCTTGTCGGCGCCGGGGGCGGAGCTGATCAGCAACGACGTGACAATCAAGCTTCGCGGCGGGGAGAAGCCCGTCGAGTTTACGAACGCGGCGACGCACCAGTCCGGGCATGCGCCGGAGGTGGATTACTCGGCGACGCGGGGCGACTTGCTCATGAGGTCGAACGCGTCGGGGGGCGTGGCGTTTTTCGGAGCGAGCGGAGAGGTCGTGAACTGCACCGATCTGGGCATCAATCTGCCGACGCGCGTGGGCCAGACACGGGGATTGGGCGACATGCTCGCGGGCTCGCGGACGAATCCCAGGGGCGCGTCGTGGAGCGAGCAGGCGGACTTTGAGTTCTTCCCGGGAACGGCGGACTGGAAGATTCGAAACGTGATGCTCGCGGGGAACACAAAGGCGTGGGATGGGAATTCGGCGGTCGGAGGAGACGTGCTGCGGGCAGAGTTTGACATGGGCGGACAGTTCAAGAACGCGCACGTGGCGGGAAATGGCTTGGCGCAAGATGGGCGGGGAGGCGAGGTGCGGGGCGACACTCTGGACGTGGCCTTCAAGCCGGCCCAAGACGGGAAGTCGGAACCCTCGGTGGTCACCGCGACGGGACACGCCCTGGCGTCGCGCGGGACCGATGTGCTGAGCGCGGGCCTGATCGAGGCGACCATGGGCAAGGGCAAGGACGCCAAGCACACGGCGACAAGCGTGCTCGCCCGCGATAGCGTGACCTTCACCGGCAAGGACAGCCTCAGCGCCGGGGCCGACGAGCTGCGGGCCGATGTGCTCAGCGAGCGTGTGGTTCTGCTGGGCAAGTCCGCCTTTGCCGCAAAGGGTCCCACGCGGGTCGATGGCGAGGTCATCAAGCTCAGCCGCGCCTCCGAACGCATTGATGTCGAAGGACCCGGGCGATTCGCACACAGCGGCCAGACGGCGGGTGCGGATGCCGGCGGTGTGGTCGCCGCAACGTCGCAGTGGGCCCAGTCGATGTCGTTCGACAACGTCTCGGGCATTCTCGAGGCCCGCGGCTCGACGCACTCGGAGATCATGCCCGACACAATGACCATCGACAAGATCGACGCCGACTTCATTCGCGTCGAGATCGAGCCGCTGGCGGTCAAGGACCCGCAGTCGTCGCTTCCCGGGCCGGCCCAGGACCAGCGCAAAGTGATCAAAGCGGTCGCAAGGGCCGCCCCCGACAGGCCCGAGATCGCGACGGTCGAGTCCCGAAAGTACGACACGGTGGTGGAACTGGGCAAGACGGGCAAGGCTGGTGTTGAGCAGCTTGTGTATCTCGAAGGACGCGAGATCCTGGCGGACCTCGCGCTGGGCACGCTCGATGTGCCGGGCAAGGGACGCTCGGTTGTGCTCGATCGTCGGGTGACCCAGGGTGCGACGCCGCAGCCCGGACCGGCGGGCCCGCTGGGCGGCTCCTCGCGTGGCACGGCTCTGTTTGACTGGGCCGGCTCGATGCACTACACGCGCCGCACGGGGGATCTGACCTTCCTTGGCGGGGCGCAGCTCACCCACGCGCGAGAGGCCGACGGGTCGACGGTGTACCTCGAGGCCCAGCGTGTTGACGCGGTGGTGCTGGGCACGGACAAGCCGGGCTCGTCCGGTGGCGTCCAGCGCGGGCGACTCACCAAGGCGACGGGCACGGGAGCGGTCTTCGGCAAGCTCAAGTCGGCGACAGGCGAGCGGCAGCTGACGTCGGATCGATTCCTGTACGACGCCGATCTGGGCACTGTGCGGGCCTGGGCCGACGAGTCCGCCGAAATCATCGTCTACGACTCCACGACCGCCAGCCCGGTGCGGGCGGCGGAGATCCTGTGGGACCTGGCCAGGGACCGCGTCGAGGTTGTGAAGCCATCGACGATCGTGGCGCCGAGGTAAGGCTGAAAGTGAAACACGGAAGAGGCACGGAGGAAGGCAAAGGCAGAAGGCTGAACTTGAAGGCTGAAGGCTGAATCGACTCCGCCTTCCGCCTTCAAGTTCAGCCTTCTGCCCTTTCCGCTCCAATTCCTTCACGCGATCCTGCCTTGCTCCGTGCCCCTCCGTGCCCTCCGTGTTTCAATTTCCCGGGACTTCGATTTCCATCCAGACGGGGAAGTGGTCGCTGGGGAATTTGGATTCGCCGGCGGGCTTCTGGCGCCAGATGCCCGAGGCGAGGACCTTGAGCGACTTGGAGGGGAGCACGTAGTCGACGCGGAGCCTAAAGCTCGCGGTGTCGGTCGCCTCAAGCCCTTCGACCGCCACATCGCTCGCGGGCGTGACCTGGGAGTTCAAGTGGCGGCTCGCGAACAGGAGCTTCATCGGCGAGTCCATCGAGTCGCCCTTCTTGGGATCGGCGTTGAGGTCGCCCAGCACGACAAACGGCAGCGTCACGTTGAGCCTGGGCCCGTCCTTCCCCATGATCAGCCCGCCCACGAGCCCTTGATCGTCGACGATGTAAGGCTCGTTGGCGACATAGTCGCGCCAGAAGCGGATCTCGTCGTGGTTGCGTCTGGCGTTGCGTTTCTCGGGGCCATCGAAGACCGGGGGCGTCGGATGGCTGCACAGCATGTGGAGTTCGGCGCCGTTGGGCAGCTTCACCGGCACGTCCCAGTGCGACTTGCTCGAGAGACGCACCACCGCCCGCACCGCCGGCGGGTGCCAGTCGGTGGCGTCGGGCTTGAGGGGGAACATCGCCCCGGGCATGTAATCCCACGGGAGGTTCTGGAAGGTCCGCACCCTGTCGGTGTCGATGGTCAGGCGCTCATCGACCAGGAGGGCCATCGCGTACTGCCCGGGAAAGGTGCCAAAGCCCCAGCAGTCGCCGGCGAAGGCGATGCCGCCCTTGGACTGCTCGCCCGCCGTGCCGTCGCTCTTGGCCGAGGGCGGCGCGGGATAGGTCGCGGTGACCTTGCCGTCGTGATCCAGATCCAGTCCGCTGAAGAGCCCCGTGTTGGACGGCGCCATGTACGCTTTGTATTTGATCGGCGTCACGTCGGAAGCCTGGGCCACGCTCAGGAAGGTATCGGCGAAGCGCTGGCCGTTCTGCCCCTGTCCGTCGCCCTGGCTCCATCCCGGCGAGCCGGGCATGTCGTAGGCGATCTCGTTGAGGAGGATGATGTTGGGGCGGATGCGTTGGATGACCTCGGCCAGGCGTCTCAGGCGCGGGTGGGCCGCATTCTTGAGATCGTCGGTGCGTACATCCTCGATGTTGAACGTCGCGACCCGCAGGACCACGGGCACTGCACCCGGGACCTGGGGCATGTCGGCGGGCGTGGGCTGAAGGGCGAGCGACCGGGGCACCAGGCACGCGATCGCGATCAGGATGGAATATGGCATCATGGTCCCAAGCGTACCTCGCCGGCGGACGGCCGACGAGGGGGCACCGGTTGACCCCTGGCTTGATCGGCTATACTCGGCGGTTCACCGGCGGTAGAATGTCGGTGTTCATGCGGGCGTAGCTCAGTGGTAGAGCGACGCGTTCCCAACGCGTAGGTCACGAGTTCAAACCTCGTCGCCCGCTTTCCTCGATCAGCCGGTACCCCACCCCGGGTTCGGTGATGAGAAACCTTGGTTGTGCGGCGTCTCTTTCCAGCTTCTGGCGCAGTTGTCCCGCGTACACACGCAGGTACTGCACGTCGCTCTGGTGCGTGGGCCCCCAAACTTCACGAAGAATTTGCTGGTGCGTGAGCACCTTGCCCGCGTGCTTGATCAGGAACGCCAGCAGTTTGAATTCCGTGGGCGTGAGGCGCAGCTCGGCGGGAGCGACGGTCGACGCGTCATCCTGCACACGCACGAGGCGGGCCGCCAGGTCCACGCGGATTGTTCTCCCATCGGCCGACGTTTCGTACACCGAACTCGATCCGGCGGTACCGGGTGCACCCGGGCGGGCGGCGTGGCGAAGGGCGACGCGAATGCGGGCGGTGAGCTCGCCCACGCCGAACGGCTTGGTGAGGTAGTCGTCGGCGCCGGCGTCGAGTGCGGCCACCTTGTCGCTCTCCTGCCCGCGGGCCGAGAGCACGATGATGGGCACGCTGGTCCAGGTGCGGAGCTGACGTGTGACGTCCAGTCCGTCGCCATCGGGAAGGCCCAGGTCGAGCACAATGAGATCGGGCGGCTGCATGCCGGCCTGCACCAGCCCGTCGCGGGCGGTGGCCGCCTCGACCAGGCGGTAGCCGTGCGCGGTGAGCGTGGCACGCAGGAACTTGCGGATGGGCGCTTCGTCCTCGATGATGAGGATCAAGGGGCCGGGCCCGGAGGGTGTTGGCGGCGTCGGTTCGAGCGGTGAGGCGTTCATGCGGGCACCTCCTCGGGGTCCTTGGCGACAACGGGCTGGGGCTCGTCCAGGGGGAGCGAGAAGAGGAACGCGACGCCGTGGGGCGTGTTGGGCTCTGCCCAGATGCGTCCACGGTGGGCCTTGATGATGCCCTCGCAGATGGTGAGGCCCAGGCCCATGCCCCCGGCGGCGCCGGCTTGCCCGGTCTGGGCGAGGCGGGCGGTGCGCCCGCGATAGAAGCGCTGGAAAACCCTGGCGGTCTCGCCTTCGGCGAGGCCGGGTCCCTCGTCGGCTACTCTGATGACGACATTGTTGTCGGATCGCCAGGCCGCGATCGAGATGGGCGTGCCCTGCGGCGTGTAGCGGATGGCGTTCTCGACGAGGTTGTGGACAACCATCGGGAGCATCGCGCTGTCGACCTTGACCATGGGAAGGCCCGAGCCGAGTCCGATGGTCCGCAGCGGCCTGTGAGCGAGCGCCTCGCGGTGGCGCGCGAGCCCGCTGCCGACGATCTCTTCGACGGTGGACCAGTCGCGCTGCAGATCGATGGCGCCCGACTCCAGGCGCGTGGCGAAGACGAGGTTGGCGATGAGGTCGTTGAGCCGGGCTGCCTCGGTGACGATGCTGTCGATCAGTTCCGAGCGGGTCGCGCTGTCGAGCCGGTCGCCCGACTCACGCAGCGTGCTGGCCGAGCCCGCGATGGTCGCCAGCGGCGTGCGGAGGTCGTGCGAGACCGAGGAGAGGAGGGCGCCGCGGAGGCGTTCGCTCTCGGCATCGACGCGAGCGGCCTCGCGGCTCTCGATCAGGCGGACGCGCTCGATCGCCGCGGCGACCTGCGCCGCGAAGGTGTCGAGCAAGAGCAGGCGATCGGTGGAGAGCAGGCGTGACTGAGCGTGGGGCGTGGTTGGCCTAATTCCCAGCACCCCCACGCGACCTTGCGTCGTGGAGAGGGGCATGAAGCGCCCCTGGGCGGCGGCCAGGATGGACGTGCCCAGGCCCGCGGGCTTGCCATGATCGAGCACCCATCGGGCGACCGAGCGATTGCGCCCGCCGCCGCCGGTGCCTTCCAGTCCTTTGACGCCGGCCGCGATCTCGGCTGCGCCGCCGGCGTTGAGCCAGTCCGGGGACACGCCGCCCCAGGCGAGGATGTCGACGCCCTCGGGAGCCGAGGCGGAGGCGATCGCAACGACCACGTCGGCGTCGAACGCGCTGGCGACGTGGCGGGCGGCGACAGTGGCGGTGTCGGCGAGCGACTGGGCCGCCGCCAGCTCGCGGGCCATCGCGTAGAGCGAGGCGGTGCGTCGTTCGCGATCTCGGGCAGCCTCGGCCAGGGCCTTGAGGCGCGCGGTGAGGTGGGCGATGAGAAGTCCGACCGCGAGCATGACCGCGAAGGTGATCAGGTACTGGATGTCGCTGACGGCGAGGGTGAGGTGCGGGGGCACAAAGAAGAAGTCGAAGGCGGCGACGCCCAGGACGCAGGCGACGATCGCGGGCGCGCGTCCGAGCCACATGGCCGCGACGACGACGCCCGCGAGATACAGCATCGCGATGTTGGCGAGGTCGACCTGCCGAAAGACCAGCGAGGACAGGCCGGTGCAGGCGGTCACAAGGAGGATGGACGCGCCGAGTCTCGCCATGAGATCGCCGGTCCACATGGTCCCGGCCGATTGCGCGGAGTCGACGGGGCTCTGTGCCGGCGCCCGTCGATCCTCGTTCTCCTGGCCTTGGAGCACGACGACCTCGATTTCGCCCGACGCCCGGATCACGTCGCTGGAGAACGAACCGCGACCCAGCAGCATGCCGATCGCCTCGGAGGCCCGGGCCCGTTGGGTTTTGCCGATCACGATCCGCGTGACATTGCGCGAGCGGGCGAAGGAGACGAGCTCGGCCGCGGCGCCGCGCGGGCCGGTGGCGCTCGCGCGCCCCGCGCCGTAGGTGATCGTCGCGGTCTCGGCACCGAGCGATTCGGCCAGACGGAGGGTCTGAAGCACGCGGTCGCGGTCGGCCTGCGGCATTCGGTCGGCGTCGGGGCCTTCGACGTACACCGCGATCAGCTCGGCACGCAGGCTCGCCGCCATCCGCTTGGCCGCACGCACGAGACGCGGGGATGCGGGACTGGGGCTGACCGCGACGAGAATCCGGTCGGTGGCGGCCCAGACGGTGTGGATCCCGTGGTCGTCCTTGTACTCCCGCATCCGCTGATCGACCCACTCGGCGGTACGCCGAAGGGCGAGCTGGCGGAGAGCGGTGAGATTGCCCGCGCGAAAGAACGAGTCGATCGCCTGCTTGGCGGCGTCGGGCACGTAGACCTTGCCCGCCCGCAGTCGCTCCAGGAGCGCGTCGGGCGGCAGGTCGACGAGCTCGATCTCGTCGGCCCCCTCGACGACCGAGTCGGGGATCGTCTCGCGGACGGTGACGCCGGTGATCTGGGCGACGATGTCGTTGAGGCTCTCGAGGTGCTGGACGTTCAAGGTCGTGTAGACGTTGATGCCGGCGCTCAGGCACGCCTGCACATCCTGCCAGCGCTTCTCGTTGGAGCTTCCCTGAGCGTTGGTGTGGGCCAGCTCATCGACAAGAAGCACGTCGGGCTTGCGTTTGATGGCCGCGTCGAGGTCGAACTCGGTGAGCGTGACCGGTGTCGAGGTGCCGTCCGCGCCGCGATAGACGATCGAGCGCCGAGGCAGGACGTCCAAGCCCAGCGTCATCTGCTCAGTCTCGCCGCGCCCATGGGTCTCGACAACGCCCACGACAACATCAACGCCCTGGGCCGCGAGGCGCTGGGCGGCGGCCAGCATCGCGTACGTCTTGCCCACGCCGGGGGACATGCCGAAGAAGATCTTGAGCTTGCCGCGCCGCGAGGCCTCGCCGACGGCGCGGGCTTCCTCACGCTTCACGCGGGCGAGGAGTTCGGCGGGATCGGGGCGGGTGTCAGGCATCGAGTGCAATCAGCGGAGGCGGAAGAAAGGGGCCCAGTGGCTGTTTAGAGCGATTCTCCAGTTGGACCCTTCCAGACTTGTGCCATTGTGGAGGTCCAGCGTCAGCATGAACTGCAGAAAGTTTGCAACGACGCGGCACTGTTCTTCGTTGAGCAGTGAGAGTCTGTGAAGAATATGTTCATGAAGGTGCGTGTCGGGCTCCGGCAACGTGAGCTTGAGTGCGAGGTTCGAACTATTTCCGCGTTGAATGGACCGAACCATCGCGGCCGGCAGGTAGTAGCGAAAGCCGATGGCATCGAGGAAGCTGAATCCACCACCCCCGAGGCTGTCGTCATCCCATGCTGTGCCCGCGGCAAGTTCTTCCCAAGACCGGTCGTTGTCTGGAATCTCCAAGAGCTGACGATCGTCGGGAGCGAGTCCGTCATAGTCGCTCCGGTAGGCGGCACGCCATGAACGTCCTCCGACGCGAGTGACGCCGCGAAAGGCCTCGTGGATTTCGGCCACAAGCGCGTCGCGATCGGACGTGAGGTGTTGTGGAAGCACGAAGGACATCCTGATGATTATTGACCATGCAAGTCGTTGAGCGCGAGGTTGAGGCCCAGCACGTTCACGACCGGTTCGCCCAGGAATCCCACTGAACGCCCCTGGGTGTACTGTGCGACGAGTCGACGAAGGGCATCTTCGCTCAGGCCCCGTGCCTTGGCGACGCGTGCCACCTGATACTCCGCGGCCGCGGGCGAGATGTGCGGGTCCAGGCCGCTTCCGGAGGAGGTGACGAGATCGATAGGAATGCCGGTGCTATTGGCGGCTCGCACGAGCCCGACGGCCGTGTCGGCGGCGTTCAGGGCTTCGACTCTGGACTTGGCGTTGTCGACGAGTGCCGGATTGGTCGGCCCCAGGTTGCTGCCCGACGAGCCGGTCGACTTGTCGGCGTTGAACGACGTGTAGGGCACGGGGCCGGTCGCGCTGGGCCTTCCCCAGAACCACTTGGCCGCGTCCTTGGGTTCGCCCGCAGAGAAGTCTTGGCCGATGAGAGAGGAGCCGACGGCGTTGCCGTCCGCCTGAGTGATGATCGAGCCGTTGGCCTGACGGGAGAAGACGCCCTGGGCGACTCCCGTGACGGCGAGGGGGTAGACGACGCCGGTGACGAGTGTGAGGCCGGCGAAGATGACGATTGCGGGGCGGAGGAGCGATGCCATGGGACTAAACCTCCTGTGACTGGAACCGACGACCATATACAAGTTCGACATGGGAACCGCGCGAGGCATTTTCTGCGGACATCTGGTACCATGAGTCATGCCTACTTCTGAAGTACTTCCGGGATTGGACGATCCTTCGCCTGGCTTTATCTGCAAGGCACTCCGCACCAAAGGGCCCGAGGTGCACTACCGGGTCCCGCTTGTTCACCGCACGCTTGCCGCGGCCAATACGAATTCGCCGGACGTGGAGGCGGGGCTGGCCGCCCTCGCTGCGCTCCCAGATCTGCCGAGCATCCGGCAACTGCGGGAGGTGCTGCACAACGGCGTTGGGCTGGGTCTGTGGGTGTCGCGACGGCTGACTGAACGTCATGAGCAACTGGAACCGGAAACACAGGAGTACCAGGCCCTCGCTGGAGCGGTCTTGATTTATCCGCCTCATGAGTGGTCTATGTTGCGCGACGAGATGAAGGACTGGTTCTTCGACGGAGTCGATCAAGCCTTTGAGGGACTGCCCTACGGCTTCGATGATATTCTTCCGTTCGCTGGAATTAACTTCACGCCGGACCGCTGGTACATCGTGCTCCGGGGCGAGATGGCAGGAAGCATCTGCTGGTGGACTCACGATGGAGACAGCGAGATGAGCGAACCGTGGGCGGCGGACCTCAAGGCGTGGGGAGAACGTGTGTGGGAGGAGTTGCCCGATGTGCTTGGTGGAATCATCCGGTACGCCAGCACCGACTCGATCGACGCGGCGCCCGAGGGTTCGGAACTCTACCCCATTAAGTACCTGCGCGACATGGGAACATGAACGAAACGTCGAGATTCTCATGAGCCGCTCCAAATGCGCTCGACCAACAGATCGATGAGCTTGATGCCGATGAACGGGACGATGAGCCCGCCCAGGCCGTAGACGAGCAGGTTGTTGCGGAGCAGGAGGCTGGCCTCGACGGGCTTGTACTTCACGCCCCGCAGGGCCAGGGGAATGAGGACGACGATGATGAGGGCGTTGAAGATGACGCTGGAGAGGATGGCTGTCGCGGGGTTGAGACGCATGATGTTGAGGGCGTCGAGCTCGGGGTAGGTCGTCGCGAAGGCGGCGGGGATGATCGCGAAATACTTGGCGACGTCGTTGGCGATGCTGAAAGTTGTCAGCGAGCCGCGGGTCATCAGGAGCTGCTTGCCGATTCGCACGATCTCGATGAGCTTGGTGGGGTTGCTGTCGAGGTCGACCATGTTGCCGGCCTCTTTGGCGGCCTGCGTCCACGAGTTCATCGCGACGGCGACGTCGGCCTGGGCCAAGGCCGGGGCGTCGTTGGTGCCGTCGCCGGTCATGGCGACCAGACGCCCGCCCTGCTGATACTGACGGATCAGGTCGAGCTTGTTCTCAGGGGTCGCCTGGGCGAGGAAGTCGTCGACACCGGCCTCGGCCGCGATGGCGGCGGCGGTCACGGGGTTGTCGCCGGTGATCATGACGGTCTTGATGCCCATGCGACGCAGCTCGGCGAAGCGCTCGGCGATGCCGCCTTTGACCACGTCCTTGAGCTCGATGACGCCCAGCGTGCGACCGCGCCCTTGCGGGGCTCCAAAGACCCACTCGGCAACGACCAGCGGTGTGCTCCCGCGCTTGGCGACCTCGTCGACGCTCTTGCGCACGGCGTCGGTGAGCCGCGTAGAGCCGCCCGACATGCGGTTGAGCCAGCCGTCGATCGCGTCGGCCGAGCCCTTGCGGATCTCGCGTCCTTCGAGGTTGACGCCCGACATGCGGGTGTTGGCCGAGAAGGGGACGAACGTCGCGCCGATCTCGTGGATCTGGCGTTCGCGCAGGGCGTACTTCTGCTTGGCGAGCACGACGATGCTGCGGCCTTCGGGTGTTTCGTCGGCGAGAGAGGAAAGCTGCGCGGCGTCGGCGAGCTCCTCGAGCTTGATCGACGCGTCGGCGGGCACAAACTGCGACGCCTGGCGGTTGCCCAGTGTGATCGTGCCCGTTTTATCGAGCAGAAGGACATCAACGTCGCCCGCGGCCTCAACGGCGCGCCCGCTCGTCGCGATCACGTTGGCCTGCACGAGCCGGTCCATGCCCGCGATGCGAATCGCCGAGAGAAGCCCGCCGATGGTGGTGGGGATGAGGCAGACGAGCAGTGCGATCAGTGTCGTCACCGTTACGGGCGAGGCGGCGCGGGCCGCATCGGCGGCCTTCGCCTGCGCCACCGCGTAGATCGAGAAGGGCAGGAGCGTCACGGTCGCGAGCAGAAAGATGATCGTGAATCCCGCGAGCAGGATGTCCAGGGCGATCTCGTTGGGCGTCTTCTGACGCTTGGCGCCCTCGACCAGGGCGATCATGCGGTCGATGAACGACTCGCCCGGGTTGGTCGCGATGCGGACGACGATCCAGTCGCTCAGGACACGCGTTCCGCCGACCACGGAGGAGCGGTCGCCGCCCGATTCGCGGATGACGGGGGCGGATTCGCCGGTGACGGCCGCTTCGTTGACCGACGCGACGCCCTCGATGACCTCGCCGTCGCCCGGGATGATCTCCCCGGCCTCGACGAGCGTGATGTCGCCTTTGCGGAGCGTGGCCGCCGACCGTGGCACGGGCTTCCAGCCCGTGATTCCCTTGCCAGCAACATACCCCTCGATGATCTTTGCCGAAACGTCCGTCTTGGTCTTCCGCAGCGACGCCGCCTGGGCCTTGCCGCGTCCCTCGGCCATCGCCTCGGCGAAGTTGGCGAAGATCACCGTGAACCAGAGCCACAGCGAGATGCCCAGGATAAACGTCCACGGGGCCTCGCCCGTGCTGACCATCGCCTGCACGAACAGGATCGTGGTGAAGATGCTCCCGATGAAGACGACGAACATCACGGGGTTTCGGACCTGGGCCCGGGGTGAGAGCTTGGCGAAGGCCGCACCGATCGCGGGTTTCACGATCGCGAGGTCGAAGGTCTTGCGGGCGGCGGTACTGTTGGTTGATGTGGTCATGAGCGTTCCCCCTTTAGTTGTTCAGTTGCAACTGCTCGACGATCGGCCCGAGGGCCAGGGCGGGAATGAAGGTCAGGGCGCCCACGACGACGACGACGGCGATGAGCAGCACGACGAAGAGCGGCGTGTGGGTGGGCAGCGTGCCCGAGGTGCTGGGCGTTTGGTTCTTGGCGGCGAGCGAGCCCGCGATGGCCAGCACCGGAATCAGAACGCCAAAGCGTGCGAAGAACATGGCCAGGCCCAGGAGCGTGTTGTAGAACTTCGTGTTGGCGGAGAGGCCGGCGAAGGCCGAGCCGTTGTTGTTGCTGGCGGAGGAGAGGGCGTAGAGGATCTGGCTGAATCCGTGGGGGCCCGGGTTGCTGGTGCCGCCGGCGCCGCCCAGCTCGGGCGGCCAGACGACCGCGATCGCGGTGCCGACGAGCACGAGGGCACACGGAATGAGGATGGCGATGCTGGCCATCTTCATCTCGAAAGGCTCGATCTTCTTGCCCAGGTACTCGGGCGTGCGGCCCACCATGAGCCCGGAGACAAAGACGCCGATGATGACGAAGAGCAGCATGCCGTAGAGCCCGCAGCCCACGCCGCCGTACACGACCTCGCCCAGTTGCATGAGCCACATGGGGATGAGCCCGCCCAGGGGCGTGTAGGAGTCGTGCATGGAGTTGACCGAGCCGTTGCTGGCGGCGGTGGTGGCGGTCGCCCACAGGGCCGAGTTGGCGATGCCAAAGCGTGTTTCTTTGCCTTCCATGTTGCCGCCGGAGTGCAGGTCGGAGGCGTGCTGATCGATCGCGACGGTGGTGGGGGTGGTGGGGGAGGCGACGTCGCCGATGGAGATCTTGTCGAGGCGCGGATTGCCCGCCTGCTCGAAGGAGGCCGTCGAAGCCAGTAGGACCACGAAGATCGCGGACATGGCGGCCAGGATCGCCCAGCCCTGGCGCCGGT
This sequence comes from uncultured Phycisphaeraceae bacterium, assembly GCA_964358855.1. Taxonomy (GTDB): domain Bacteria; phylum Planctomycetota; class Phycisphaerae; order Phycisphaerales; family UBA1924; genus UBA2396. The sequence continues at coordinate 53,424 of CAYHQQ010000013.1, read as the reverse complement.
CCTTGACCATGTCGCCGTACATCCAACACAAGGCCGCGGGGATGAGCAGAATCGCGAGCAGTTCGAAGAAGTTGGCCAGGCCGGTGGGGTTCTCGAGCGGGTGTGCCGAGTTGACGTTGAAGAAGCCGCCGCCATTGGTGCCGAGCTGCTTAATCGCGATCTGGGAGGCCGCCGGGCCCAGGGGGATCGTCTGCGTCGTGACGGCGACGGGCGTGGTCTTGGGCGTGCCGTCGGCGTTCATCACGGGCTCGCCGGCCGCGTCCTTTACGGGCTCGTCGTAGCTCAGCGGTACCGTGAGCGCGACGGTCTGGTAAGGCTTGAAGGTCTGCACGACGCCCTGGCTGACCAGGAAGATCGCGAAGATGAACGAGAGGGGGAGCAGGATGTAGAGCGTGCTGCGAGTGAGGTCGACCCAGGCGTTGCCGATGTCGGTTGAGTGCTTCTTGACAAGGCCGCGGATGAGGGCGACGAGCACGGCCATGCCGGTGGCGGCGCTGAGGAAGTTCTGGACGCTCAGCCCGAGCATCTGGGTCAGGTACGACATGGTCACTTCGCCGCCGTAGCCCTGCCAGTTGGTGTTGGTGACAAAGCTGATGGCGGTGTTGAAGGCGGAGCTTGGCTCGACATCGGCGAGGCCTTGCGGGTTTGCCGGGAGCGAGCTCTGGAGCACCTGCAGGGCGAAGACGACGCCAAAGCCCAGGGCGTTGAAGAGCAGGATGGCGATGGCGTAGGTCCGCCAGGTCATGGGATCGGCTTCACGCACGCCGCCGAGGCGGTAGAAGAGGCGTTCGATCGGGCCCAGGAGGCGAGAGAGGCCAAAGGGGGCCTTCCCGTCGTACACGCGGGCCATGAACCAGCCCAGGGGTTTGGCCAACGCGATGAGCACGACCATGTAAAGCGCGAGCTGGGCCCACCCGTTCGCCGGGAGTGAGGCGATCGATGAGCCGAGTGTGGTGGTGATGTTCACTGGAACTTCTCCGGCTTGAGCAGGGCGACCAGGAGGTAGACGAGCAAGAGGGCGGCGACGATGGCGCCGGCGACGTGGATCCAGGTCATGAGACACCTCCCAGGTGTTGAGACGGGCGCGAGTTCTTGGGGACTTCCTCGATCCTGCGAGGCGGCGGGGGCATCAGGGCCTGGCACCCCAGCACCAGGCCGGTGCCCAAGACGAAGCACACAATTCCGAGGATGAGAAAGACGGCGATCATCATGTCCGTAACCATCGCATGCCGCGCGCGTTTGACAAGCTACGCGGCGTCAGGAAGCGAGCCTGCTGCATAAGCCCCGCATAAAGACGCCACTTGCGCTTCGCGCCCTATGACGCCCTTATGCGGCAAGCACCCTTCCCTATTCCGCGCTGATGGACTCTTGGCCATGAAATGCCAAACTCATGGTGTCATCACGGGCGGCCTGTGTGGGGCACCATGATGAGGCTCAAGAAGGCGGCGAACTCAAACATGCCACAACGCACCAAACTCGTCGCTCTCGCGTTCGCCGGTCTGGGCTCTCACGCCTACGCACAGGACAAGCCCGCGGTGCCGCCGGCGGAAGACACGCCTTCGCCCCTGGTCATCTCGCCCGATCGCGGATCGTTCACCGACGGCACCAGCATCTCGCCCGTTGGTCACGTCACCCTGGAGACGGGCTACACGTTCACCTTCCGCAATCGTCAGGACGTGGAGACCCAGCGCCACAACAGTCCGGAGATCACCGCCCGCGTGGGCATCCTGAGCGATCGGCTCGAGGCGCGGCTGACCACCTCCGGCTACAACTGGATCCGCGGCGATGACGGCACCGGCGCGGGCTTTGCCGCCAGCCAGGGCTGGAGCGATGTCACCCTGGGCGTCAAGGTGAAACTCGCCGATCAGGAGAAGTGGATGCCGCGGATGGCCGTCGAGGCCGTCTCGACCCTGGGCATCGGTACCGACGGCATCAGCAACCAGATCGCCGAGCCGACGTTCAAGTTCCTCTGGTCCACCGACCTGGGAGCGGCGATCGACGACAAGTGGGCCGGCTACTCGCTAAGCGGCAACCTCAACCTCGCCTTCCCCACCAGCAGCGGCAGCCGCTTCACGCAAGCCCAGTGGTCCTTCAACGCCGCGGCCCCCATCGCCGATAAGACCTCCATGCTCATCGAATACTTCGGCATCGGCCCCAACAACAAAGGGCGTGATGCGGCACACTACTTCAGCACCGGCGGCACGCGTCTGCTGACCGACAGGATGCAGATTGATGCCCGAGTGGGCGTGGGCCTCAATCGCGAGGCCGACAACGCGTTCGTGGGCTTCGGTATCAGCTTTCTGTTCTGATTCGCTTACTGCTTCGGCGTCACACCCAGGGCCTTGTCGATCGCCTTGTCCACCTCATCGGCCACGTTCACCTCGAACGTCTCGTCGGGCACCTTGGCGGCGTCGGCACGGGCGGTGGCGTCCTTGATCAGTTTGCGAAGCTCCTCGTCGGAGACTTTTTCTTTCAACTTGTAGTTGTTCTTGCCCTGCTTGGTCGCCACCGGCCCGGAGATCTCGTCGATGGTCGACCAGGGGATGGTCTTCTCGGCCAGGCCGCGTGCGAGCCGCTGGAGCGATCGCTCGGCGCTGGCTTTCTCTTCGGTCGAGAACCCGCTCTTGGCGACGTACTTCTCGCGGACGCCCCACACCATGCCCAGGGGCATGAGCGGGCCCTCGCCGACTTCCTTGGCGACGTCGGCAAACTGCTGCATCGAGATCTTGCCGCTCTCGAAGTCGGCGGTAAACGTGTTGATGCGGGTCGTGATCCGGTCCTTCTGGTCCTGCGGCAAAGGCGACTGGGCGACCATGTCGGTGCCGGCCTTTTGCATGCCGTAGGCCACCCACCCGCGCCAGTGCATGCTGACGTAGATGCCCGCGGCGACCAGGAGCACGATGAAAATCGCCAGGGTGATCAGGCAACCTTTGACCCACGAGCCCCGGCGATTCAGTGTCGTTCCTTGATTCATCACTCGCATGGTAAGACCTTCCTTGATTGGCTACCCCACAACCCGTCGAGAACGCGCCCGCTTGGGCCTTGGCCCGGGCGACAGACCGGCGGAGAAATTCGTTACTTCACAACATCGATCGGCTTGGCGCCCGTGGGCCTGGCCGTCTTGCTCGGATCGGGAAGGGCGGGGGCGGCGGGTGACGGGGCCGGCAGCGTCGTGGGCTGCAGGGTCGGCAGCGTCGTGCCCGTGGGCGACGTCAGGACGTCAACGCGTGCGGGCTGCACGATGTTGAGCTTGAGCGTCTCGTCGTAGGCCGCCTCGCCCACCACGCCGATGATCTGGCCGACCTTGCCCTCGAGCTTGAACGCGCCCTCGGGTTTGAGATAGCCGAGCGTCGTGGGCGCACCCGTGCCCGCCGAAACGATGCGGTACATCAGCGGCATCGCCTTGCCGTCGTACACGCTGCTGGACGCGAGCGTGCCGATGAGCGAGTACACACGCGACTTGTCGGCCTCGTTGACGATCTGCTGGGCTTTCTGAATGTCCGTATTGAGCCCGCGCTTGCTTGCCTCCACCGACTTCAAGCTGTCGCGGATGTCGATCCGCAGCTTGAGCACGTCGGCCCGCAACTGCAACTGCTTCTTGCGCTGCGTGTCGACGGGCGTGTCGCCAAGCTCGCCAATCGTCTTGTTGATCTCCGCGAGCAACTGGTCGTACTCGGCCCCGAAATCGTCGGCCTTCCTGGTTCCAAGGAGCTTGTACGCCGCCTCGATCTGCTCGAGTGAGGCCGCCTGACGCTGGTGCTTGGAGGGCACGGGCGGGATGGCCGGCTTGTCGGGCGTCTCGGCGGGGGCGGCCGCCGGCGGCGTGGTCGTCTTCTCGACGGACGTGTCGATCACCGTGGGCGTGGGGGCAGGAGTGGGAGTGGGGGTCGCCGGAGGTGTTGCCACCGGCGTGGGTTTGGAATCGTTATTGGCGGGCTTGAGCGGCTCCAGAAGCGTGCGATCCGCCTCCGTCGGCTTCGTTCCGCCCGTGGCGGGCGGAGTGGCGGGCGACGGCTTTGCAACGGGCGCCGCAGTGGGGGCCGCTGCGGGGGTCGTCGTGGGTGTTGCGGGCAGGGTGCCCTTGGCTTTCTGTGCCTCGATCTCATCCTTGGTCGCCCGGCGCAGGACGCGCGACTCGACAAAGCCCCTGGCTCCGTCGGGCGCGGCGACCTTGTATCCGACGACCTCGCCGCCGGTGTTCTTCACGGCTCCCAGAACCTTGAGCTTGGTGCCGCTGGCGGCGGGCTTGGAGTCGGGGAGCAGCGACTGCCAGCAGAACTGCGGGTTCACCACCGAGTAGGCGAGCAGTGTGCTGGCCTTGGAGAGTGTGAACGTGCTGCCGGCGGCGTCGAGCGTGCCGTCCGACGGCTTCACGAACGCGGCCCAGTCGCCCGTGTACGCGACGCGAGACCAGGTCGCGTCCTCGCCGTCGACCATGAGCATCGTGCCCTTGGTTGCGTCGGCGATGGCGTAGTACGAGTCGTAATTGCCTGCCCGCACGCTCGCCCGCTCGGCAGTGACGATCGCGTGGTAAGGAGCGACGTCCTTGATCTTGTTCTGAGCGTTCGCGACCTGCGATGTCAGGCTCAGGGCCACGGGCAGGCCGGCCACCACCATCGAAGCACGCAGGACCGAAGAGATCACGAGAGCCGAGTGTGAGCGATGCATCGAGAGAAGCTCCTTCAAGGGGGCATATCCGTCGGGCGCTGGCGTCCAAGGTTGCCGGCACCCCGCCAAGTGTAGGGGCCGGGTGCGCATTGACCAGCCAAGTGGCATCGCCCTTCCGGGCGATGATTCAGCCCTCCGAACACCGGGCAGAAGCCCGGTGCCACGGTCTTCGTGGCATCGCCCTTCCGGGCGGTGTTGAGCGTCCAAAGATACCGGGCAGAAGCCCGGTGCCACACTACCATCGTCCATGCAGGCCCAATCGGCCCACATCGCCGAGTCCGCCGCCCTCCTCGCCGCAGGCGGGGTGGTCGCCTTCCCCACCGAAACCGTCTACGGCCTGGGGGCCGACGCCCTGAACCCGGCGGCCGTCGCCCGCGTGTTTGAGATCAAGGGGCGGCCTTCGAACAACCCATTGATTGTGCATGTGGATGGGCCGGCAATGGCCAAGGGGCTGGTGGCCGAGTGGCCGGAGGCGGCCCAGAGGCTGGCGGAAGCCTTCTGGCCCGGGCCGCTGTCGATCGTGCTCCCCAAGTCCGCGGCGGTGCCGTCGATCGTGACGGCGGGCGGCCCCAACGTCGCTCTCCGCGCCCCCGACCACCCCGTCGCTCTCGCCCTCATCCGGGCCTTGGGGCGGCCGATTGTGGGACCAAGTGCAAACCCTTCGGGTTCCGTCTCGCCGACGACGGTCGATCACGTTCGGTCGGCCTTTGGCGAGCGGGTCCCGGTACTTGACGGTGGGCCTTGCACTCGAGGAATCGAATCCACCGTGATCTCGCTCGTCGGCGAGCCGCGTGTGCTGCGACCGGGGTTGATCAGTGCGGCCCAGCTTTCTCAAGTGCTTGGGAAGCCCGTCACTGATTCGCCGGCCGAACATGCGGCCGTCGATTCGGATGTTCCGATGGAAAGTCCGGGGATGTTGTCGAAGCACTACGCGCCGACGACGCCTGCGGAACGATTCACGGGCGATCAGTGGCCGCTGTTGCGGCGCGAGCTTGCGTCGCGGGCCCGAGAGGTTGTGGTCCTGAGCCATCTCGATCGGCGGGTTGATTCGCCGCACACGTTCATGTCCATGCCGCGGGATCCTGAGCAGTACGCGGCTCGTCTGTACGCCGCGCTCCGCGAGGCGGATGAACTTCAGGCGTCGTTGATCGCGATCGAAGTTCCTGATGGCCAGCGCGATCAGGATCCGACGTGGAGAGCGATCCATGATCGGCTCAATCGGGCGACGGTTGCGATGTTGACGACGCACGTTGGGGCGAGGGATCAGGCGTTGTTGGAGATTCTTTCCAGGGACAGGAAGGAGGAATCGCTCGACGAATCGATTGCCCGTTACCGGGAGATGCGACGTTCGATTTCCGCGCAAGATCTGGTTCCACTACTTCAACAAGAGCCATACTTGGTCAGGGACTGGATCGAGTACTGCGATAACAAGCGAACGACCGGCGGGTGGTATGTGCTTGAATCCGGAGAGGTTGGCAATCTGACGACAGGAAAGAGCATGCAATTCGACTCTTTGCCCTGGGCTGTCGCGGAGTTTGTTTTGCTGGAATTGGATTCGATGGCGGCGCTGGGAGGTAAGAGAACGCCGAAATCGAAGAAATCCAGCGTGCTTCCGGCATTGGACCCCGGAGGGGTCAGCGTCAATAGCCGGGGGCGCAGCCCCCGGAATGGCGCGGAAAGAAATTCGACCCCGGAGGGGTCGGCCTAAGGGCATCGTGAATCACGAGGCGTCAACGTCGAACCCCTCCGGGGTTCAAATCACTTTTGATGGTTCACCGGGGGCTTCGCCCCCGGCTATTGACGTTAAGGCCTCCGGCCTGGAATGCAACGAACGAATTGAGATGTGTGAGGGGATTGAAACGCACGAGATGAAGCCTCGGGTCACGGCGTTGTCCAATTCACGGCGTTGCCCACTTGACACAACTGTGAACGACGACATGCAATGCCCGCAATTCGCTTCTCCACTCCGTCTCTCTTCGCTCCCCTTCGCGCCTTCGCGTTACTCCTACTGCACCAACCCCTTGGTCAAGCGCATGAACGCCGTCTCAAGGTTCACCGGTTCCTCGGTAAATTTCGTCAACCGGTAGCCCTTGTTGATCAGCACGTTGGGCAGATCCGTAAAACTCCGCCCCGCAGCCTCATCAAAGTCGATGTGGATCAACTTTGGCCCGGCGCGGTCGTTGGGGTCGGAGTCCTGCACGGTCACTTTCTTGACGCCAGGGAACGCCTGGATCGCCTTGGCGGCCTCTTCGTGCCGGTCCATCACACCCACGTGGATCACGTGTCCCATGCGGGCCTTCTTCACGATCTCGTCGACCGGGCCGTTGAAGAGCAGTTGGCCGCGTTCGATGATCCCCACGACGTTGCACAGCTCGGCGAGCTCGGGCAGGATGTGCGAGGAGATCAGGATGGTCTTGCCCATCCGGCGGAGTTCCTTCAGGAGCTCGCGGATCTCGATGCGGGCCCGGGGGTCCAGGCCGCTGGCGGGTTCGTCCATCAGCAGGACTTTGGGGTCGTGCAGGAGGACGCGTGCGACGCTGAGGCGCTGCTGCATGCCTCGCGAGAGGCCGTTGACCTCGGCGGTGGCCTTGTACGAGAGGTCGGTGAGCTCGAGGACGTCCTTGACGACCTTGCGGCGCTGGGCGCCGTGGATGTTGTACGCGGCCGCAAAGAACTCGAGGTACTCGGTGACGACCATGTCCTCGTACGTGCCCATGAAGTCGGGGACGTAGCCGATCATCGGGCGGATCTGGCGGTTCTGAAAGCCCACAGTCAGCCCCGCGACGTTCGCCTGGCCGCTGCTGGGCTTCAAGAGCGTCGCCAGGATCTTGATGGTCGTGGTCTTCCCCGCGCCGTTGGGCCCGATGAAGCCGAAGCAATCGCCCTCGTTGATCGTCAGGTTGAGGTTGTTGAGCGCGACAAGCTCGCCGTAGCGCTTGGTCAGGTTGATCGTTTCGATCATCGGCACGGGGTCGATACTCCTGGGCGTGTCTCAGGCCTGTGTGGGCGTCACTCTCACCGTGGACTCTCGGGCGCTGCGACCTTGTCGGGTCCATCGGTGGGGGCGTCGGTGGACGCGCCCTTGGGCGTCGTTGACGCGGCGCCCTGCCACGCCGGCGGCCTGTCGGGCAGAGGGTAGACCCACTGGATCCACGTGCTCCCCTCGGTCTTGAGGGGCTCGCCCTCCACAAAGAACGGCACGGGCGAGGGCATGGCGACAAGCTCGGCCAAAACGATCACGCAAGGCTGCGTGCACCACCGCGAAACATCCATCCCGTGGGTCGCCGCCCGCTGCGCCACGATCATGCCGCTGGCGCTCTGCCCGCTATCGGAGACGGGGCCGGGGAGCTGCGGGAGAAAGGCCAGGGCCTGCATTCGCAATTGGGTCGTCCCGCCCGAGCCCGCATCGCCAGTTGGGCCGCCGGAATACTGGTCACGCTTGGTCGCTCGCTCGAACATGAGCTCCAGTCGGTCGTTGATGCCGGCCTTCGCGAATTCGGCTGTCAGTTCGAGGACCTGACCCGGCGCGAGCCCTCCGAGGCCGACCACGTTGGTGAAATCAAGAGCCACGGCTCCCTGGGTCAGTTCGCGCGATCCCTCCTTGATCCCGGGCTTACTCGTGATCGATCGCTGGCCTGGTACGAACACGATGGTGATGGACTTGAGCGATCCTGGGAACTCGCTCTTGAGCCGCCCGATGAGCTTGCCATCCGCCCCGACGCTCAACTCACCAGACTCGCCGGCCTCGTTCACCGGAAAGAACGTCGGCCAGAGGTTGTTCCCAAGCCAGTCGGCCTGCAGCAGCTTCACCGTCGATCGCGATGGGAACGAGATCGACGCGGGGATCGTGGCGTCGATGGGGTACCCGCGGGTGTCGGGGAACGCGCGGAGTCCGCCGCTGGCCTCGTTGAACGAGTCCCACGGGGCGATTATGTTGTGGGCCTCGCGCCGGCGCCCCGTTTCGAGCTTGCCGTCTACACCGCCCACGCCGACGCTCGCGGTGCCGTACCACGGCAGCATGACGTTGATCCAGGCGCGGGCGTGCACGCGATCCTGCCCGTAGACCTGCTGGAAGATCGTGAGGTGGCGGGCGGCGGTCTCGCGGGGCTTGAGCAACCACGCCCCGCCCCAGGCGATTCCCGTGAAGAGCCCCGCCGACGCGACGTACGCGAGCCACGAGTACTGCGACTTGCCGACGCGTTTGAGCCCGAAATAGCTGCCCGGCCCGGCGACCAGCAGGTACGCGGTGAAGACGACCATGCCCAGCAGGATGCCCTTGAGGGCCCCGCTGGTCCGCTCGATCTCGCGCCCCAGGAACATGTCGAGGGGGGCGGTCTGCGACCGCGCCACCGACGAGAGATTCCTCAGCCCCGACATCTCCGTGCCGGTGAGGAGCTGTCCGCGCGTGCCCAGCACGCGGTGCCAGAAGATGTCCGCGTCGACGATCCCCATGTCACGCGAGAGGTCGATCCCCACGATCGTCACGGCGCCCGCGTCCACCGTTCGCCGTGCCACGACGCACGCGTCGTTGGGGGCGTTGAGGATCCTCATCACCTTGCCCGGCGCGATGTCCTGGCGCGGGGCTAGCTCGTGCACGACGGCGTCCTTGGGCAGTCTCAATGTCTCCGACCGCGTGAGCAGGGCGGAATACGCCGCCATGTCGACCCCGTCCTTGCGGGTCACGTCGACCTCGGGCATGATCTCGGTGAGGTCGTGGCCGGTTCGACCCAGCCAGTTCTGCCCCGCCGGCGGCAGCACGACGACCAGGTGGCCGCCCCGCCTCACCCACTCGATCAACGCCTCGGCGGTCGTTCCGCGCACCTCGTTGGGCTCGCCGGTTCCCCACACGATCGTGTCGAACTGTGCCAGCCCCAGCCACGAGTCGGGGAGCTCCGCGGGCGTGCGGATCTCGACGACCTGCACCGCTTCGTGGGCGAAGGCCGGGAACTTCTCGCCCCCGACCGCCCGCGTGAATCGGTCCAGGCCCATGGATCGCGTGCCAACCCGCCCCAGGAATCCGGTGCCCGGCGGCGCCACGTTGAGCGAGCGAACGCCCGACGTTGCGCCCTCGCCGATCTGCACCTGCCCCAGGAGCGGCCCGACCCGCCCGCGCATCGCCGCGTCGAGGCCGCCCTCGGCCACCTCGTGCACGGAGATCAGAACGGACTTGAACGCCTCGGGGGTGAATGGGAGAGGGGCGCAGATCCAAACCGGTTGTGAGACGCCCGGGTTGAGAGCCACCACGCGCGTGTACTGCGGCTTGTCGCCGTCGGAATCCTGGATCTGGAGCTGCACGACGACCTCGCGCGGCTTGGTGGCCGAGTCGGTGAGTTTGAGGCGGATCCCCATGGGGGTGCCGGTCCTGACCACGCCCCCGACGCCCAGCTGGTCGACTTCCATGCGAACCTGAGAGGCCCGAGCTCCCTCCTTGGTCTGCTGGGCGACGGCCATCTCGGGCCAGATCGTCAGGGCCGCGGCGACAGCCAGGGCGACCAAAAGGGCCTTCCAGGAACCGACCGGAACAGAAAAAAAACCCGGCGCAGATCGCGCGGGCGTCAGAGTCGGATTGGTCGAGGCTCGTTTCACCGACCCATTCTACAAGAGATCAAGCCCGGCGGTTCCCGGACCGATTCGCATTCCATGACGCAGTTCTCACTGGCGATCTGGGCGTGCCTGGGGTTTGTGGCGATCGCGGGGGCGTTCGGGGTGCTGTACGCCGCCGCGGCATTCATGCGTAACCACTGTGCGGTGACGGATTTGCAGCGCCGGACCAAGGAGCTTCGGCTGGAATATTCACGGCGCTCGCAGGAAAGTGATCCCGTCGAAGCCGAGGTCGTGGAGGTCTTCGAAGCCCCGAAGCAGGCCGCGTGAGTTATCCGGCGATGCTGCCCAGTCGCTCCTGGGCCTCGTTCTTGAGCTTGCGGAGACCTCGGAACTTCCAGTTGCTCACGGTCGACACGTTGGCCGCGAGCGATTTGGAGACCGCCTCGTAGCTGAGCCCTTCGCAGACAATCAGGCGCAGGGCGGCGTGCTCCTGCTTTGAGAGGCGGGCAAGCGCCGGGTCGTTGACGGGCTGGGCGGGCTCGACCTCGCGATCGATCCACTCGGGCTCGTCGCCGGAGCGGCGTTCGATGTGCTCGAATCGTTCCTGAAGCAGCTTTTGCTTGTGGCGGCGCTTGATGAGGTTGTCGGCCACCTTAACGAGGTAGCTCGAAGTGACGAGGCGATCCTCGAGATCGACGATCCGCAGGAGGCGCACGAAGACCTCCTGAGCCACGTCCTCGGCGGTGGGAGCGTCGACGGACCTCCTGGCAAACCAGTAAACCCGCTCGTAGAACTCCTCGAACAGCTTCATGACGAGCACGCCGCGTCTGCTTCCGTTCTGCATGGAACGACTCCATTCACCCGTTCGGGGCCACAATCCCCAAACGCCACCATGGTTAACGATCGACAATCGGCCACCAGCCGACACCACCGCGATCGTTCCTCCACCCGAAATGAACTGGGGACTCAAGCGCGCCCGCGAAAGCAGGGCGGAACAGATCTGCATTCCCATCGACCAATCCCTGATCGGACCTCGAAATCCACCTGGGCCTTTCAGGGATAATTCATCTATCCGATAACATAACTCCGCAAACGCCCAACACGTTCGCGAAGTTTGAAAAGAATGTGAGTACAGGGTGAAAACTTGCCGTGAGTTGGGAATTGTCATGAAAACCAGCCACGCTTCCACAAGAATCAGGGAAGGGGCATCGAGGAATTCAAACGCGCGAGCACGGGGGCGGAATCAACTGCCGCTCAAAGTCGCGCAAGACTTGCGCGACACCCAAATCGTCGCGCCCGATCACGGAGCAGCCATGGACGGCGACACCCAGACATTTCCCAGGCTCCATCAAGGGCATCCGCACCACCACACCACCCTGCGGCCACCCAGTCATGCCGCCATCGCCCGCGAGAGCACCCGGACCCTTGAGCGACGGGCCACCACCTGGTCGCGTCCCAAGGGGGCACCCAAGCTCGAGCTGGCCGCCTCCACCTCGCACGATCTCTTTGCCGCCATCAACTCGGGCACGCGCGACGTGCACGGGGACGCCGAACCCATGCCCGGCGCCGACTGCTTCGATCACCTCACGGGCATGATGGTCGAGGACGCGGTGACCAGACGCAGCGCGACCGACGTGCGCCCGCTGGAGCCGCCGGTTTGGATTCGGCTGGTTGGGATTGATGGGGTGGGCTGATTGGCACGCGGTGGTTCTCTGTTGATACGTCCACGACTTCGATTAGACTCCGATGATGTCCGAAGACTCGGATCCGCGATATTCTTTCGACTCGGCTTTCATCGCCCCGGCGAACGACCCTCGCCTGGCTCGCGCCACGGCACGGGCACAGAAGCGACTGCCCGAGTTCATCGATCTGCTCCGCGAGCGTCCGGCCGGCGTCCGGTTCATGGTGAAGGCCGCCTTTCGGCGCACCGATGGGCGTGCTGGGCTGAAGTACATGTGGGTGCGTGTGGAGGCGATGGAAGACAATGGGGTTTTCGTCGGCACGCTCGACAGCGATCCGAAAGGCGCGACCTCGGAAGTGGCCGGGGATCCGCTCCGAATCCCTGCCGCTGAGGTTCAGGATTGGCTCTATGACCGCGGAGGCAAGAAGCACGTCGGCGGCTTCAGCACTCCCGTGCTCGAGCAGATCGAACGCGAGCGTCGAGCTTCTTCTTAGATCCGAAACGAATCGCGCTGGATGCGGATCTCTGCGATCGTCACAAGTTTGCCCTTGTCCATGCCCGGACAAATCTGCTTGTGGCGTTGCCAGGTCTTCATGTCTTTGACCACGCTGGGCCAGAAGGGCCAGGTGCGGCATTGGCCCGGGCGGTCTTCGTAGACGCCGCAGACGGCTTTGCCGGGGATCTTCTCGCGGTCGAGATAGACGCAGTCCATGCCCACGCTGCTCAGGCGCTCGGTCAGGCTTCGCCCCTGGGGCAGGATGCGGGTGAAGCGGTCGATGAATTCGGCGACGGGGATGCCCTGGCGGGCGGCCAGCGCTTCGCACTCGGCGTCGGTGACCAGCACGTAGCCCTCGGCGCCGGTGCAGCAGTTGCCGCACATGGTGCAGGAGAAGCGAAGGCCGGGGTCGCCGGTGCGCGGGTCGACGGGGGAGAACCACTCGGGACCATCGGGAGCTTGATCGGGGTTGGTGTCGCCGCGCGGGAAGTCGGAATCGCTCACGGCGCGGGCTCCGCGCACGCTTTCTCGACTTTGGCGCACAGTGCGGCGGCGGCCGCGACCATCGAGCCCGACTCCACGAGGAACCGGGCGCCGGCAGCCGCGTCGAGCCCGCCGACATTCACGACGACGTTCCACCGGCCCGCGCGGGCGGTTGCCTCGGCGAGAACCGCCGCGATCGCAAGGTCGCTGCGCAGGTGGCGGTTGGAGATCGTTGTCAGCTCTTCGAAGTGGCGGAGCAGGTCGGTGGATGCGGCGATGACGGCCATGGGGACCTGCACCGCAGCCATGCTCGCGGCGGGCCACTCGCGCGTGCGGCGCTCGTCGGTCTCGGCGAGGCGAGAGAGCTCATTGACGAGCCCGTAGGCCGCGGCGTCCTCGTCGGCGAGGCGGAGCATGAGCGTGCGGGCCTTGACCAGCGACGCGCTGGCGGCCACGAGCTTGTCCTGGAACGCCGCGAGCGACTTCTTGCCGACGGAGTAAGAGACAACCATTCCCGCAAGGGCGGCAGAGAGCGCCCCGACCGCGCCGGCGACCGCGCCGCCTCCGGGCGTGGGAGTCTTGGCGGCGATCGAGTCGAGCAGTTGGCCAAAGGGGAGCGAGGTGAGCGGCGCGTCCATGTCGGCAGTGTAGAAGGGGCGGGGGGGTGTGCGCCAAAGAAAACCGGGGCCTTGCGGTCCCGGTCGGGTATTCGTCTTGTTGTCGAGCGGAAGGCTTATCCCTCGGTGTGGGCGATCTTGCCGACGTGCTTCATGCCGCGGCGGCGATCGCGGAGGCGCTGGCTCTTGCCCTCGCGGTCGCGGAGGTAGTAGAGCTTGGCGCGACGGGCATCGCCGTGGCGGAGGACTTCGTACTTGGCGACCAGCGGAGAGTGCATCGGGAGGATGCGCTCGACGCCCACGCCGTCGACGATCCGGCGGAGCGTGATGTGCTCGTCGATCGCACGCCCGGAGCGGGCGATGAGGACACCCTGGAAGACCTGGGTGCGTTCCTTGTCGCCCTCAACGATGCGAAGGTGGACCGCCACGGTGTCGCCGATGTCCATCTTGGGGATGTCGGTTTTGAGCGTGGACTTGTTGATGTCTTCGAGGATGGAGGTCTGGCTGGTGGGCTTCTGTGACATGAGCTGATCCCGTCTGTTTGGTGCCCGATCGGAACAAGACCGGGCCCAGAGGATAGGCGAGATGGCCTCGCCATTCCACAAAAGGGCGGTCCTGAGGGCTTTCATCGCCTTCTGAGGAGCATCTGGACGTCCCCAAGGTGCGATTCGGCGAAGCCGGCCTCGCAGTAGGCGAGGTAGAACTCCCACATGCGGACAAAAGTGTCGTCGAAGCCCAAGGCCTTGACGCGGGGGAGTTGGGCGAAGAACCGGCGACGCCACTCGGCGAGGGTGGTCGCGTAGTGCGGGCCGATCTCGTGGGTCTCGACCAGGTCGAAGCCGGCGTGGTGAGCCGCCTCCTTGAGCACGGCACGGCTTGGGATGAAGCTCCCGGGGAAGATGTGCTTCTTGATGAAATCGACCCAGTTGGCGCCCTCGGTGTAGAACCGGTCCTCGATCACGATCGCCTGGAGCATGAAGAGCCCGCCGGGCTTGAGCAGACCGGCGCAGCTGGCGAAGTAGGTGCCCAAGAACTCGGGGCCGACCGCCTCGATCATCTCGACGCTCACGAGCTTGTCGAACTCGCCCCGTAGATCTCGGTAGTCCTGCTCCAGGATCGTGACGCGTGGGGCCAGGCTTTCACCGGCGACGAGTGCGCGGGCGTAGGCGGCCTGCTCCTTGCTGATGGTGGTCGTGGTGACGCGGCAGCCGGTCGTGCGGGCGAAGTGGGTGGCCAGGCCGCCCCAGCCCGTGCCGATCTCCAGCACGTGGTCGTCCGGGGTCACCGCCAAACGGTCGCGGAGACGGTCCAGGCGGACGAGCTGCGCGCGGTGCAGATCGGCGGGCGGGATGGGAGCGCCGGCGTCCTGGTAGATCGCGCAGCTGTACATCATCGTCGGGTCGAGCCAGAGCGAGAAGAACTCGTTGGAGAGGTCGTAGTGCGCGGCGATGTTGCGACGGCTGCCCGAGCGGGTGTTGCGTGTGAGGAAGAGCGTGAGGAAGCGCCAGGCTCGGACGACCGCTGTCCATGGGCCGTCGATGGAGTTGAAGACGGCACGGTTCTTCACGACCATGCGGCAGACGCCGGTGAGGTCATCGCAGGACCACTCGCCTCGCATGAACGACTCGCCGGCGCCGATGCTCCCGCCGAAGGCGGCGGCGGCGTAGAACCGGGGGTCGTGCACGGTGATCGTGGCGCGGACGGGATAGTCGGGCGAGGCTTGCCCGAAGGTACGAGTGTTCCCGGCGTCGACGAAGGTCACGCTTGCGTGCTTGAGGTTTCTCAGTGCTGCGAAGAGAAGTCGCCTGGCCACAAAGGCCATGAATCTCGGCGGCGCGAGCCGCAGCACCAAGGGTCTGGAGCGGACAGAAGAGGGCATAGACGCGTTACCCTATGGTCGATCCGACCCGTCGGGTGGGCGCCTCTCCCGGAGCTCGCGCGGTTACTTGGCCTTGGCGGCGGCGTACACGCGGGCGGGCACGGGGTTGAGGTCCCAGACCAGGCCGACTTTGCTGAGTGCCCAGAGTGTGTAGTAGGTGAGATCGATCTCCCACCAGTAGAAACCCTGGCGAGCGGCGCCGGGGAAGTAGTGGTGATTGTTGTGCCATCCCTCGCCGAAGGTGAGCAGAGCGAGGAAGATGTTGTTGCGGCTGGTGTCGTCGGTCTTGAAGCGACGGTTTCCCCAGGTGTGACTGAGCGAGTTGATCGTGTAGGTCGCGTGGTAGCAGACGACGGTGGAGACAAAGAAGCCCCACGCCAGGAACTGGAAGCCGCTGGTGCCGCTGGAGGGGATGAAGTTTCCGATGAGCCAGCCCAGGCCAAAGAGCGTGGCGGCGAGCGAGGCGGGAACGATGAGGTCGTAGCGATCGATGAAGCGGAGCTCGGGATATTTCGCGAGATCCGGGATGACCTTGGTGTTGGTGGCGGCGTTCTCGGGCTGGAGGAACCACATCATGTGGGCCCACAGCAGGCCGTGCCGGCTGGGGGAGTGCAGATCCTCTTCGGTATCGCTGTGGCGGTGGTGCTCGCGGTGGTGGGCGGCCCACCAGAGGGGCCCGCGCTGGACGGCCGAGCAGCCAAGGAGTCCAAAGACAAACTGCATGGGGCGGCTGGTCTTGAAGGTCCGGTGGCTGAAATAGCGGTGATAGAAGCCGGTGATGGCGAACATGCGGATCGCGTACAGGGCGATCGCCAGGGCCAGGGCGGTCCAGCTGAAACCGGCCCAGATGATCAGGAGGCAGCCCAGGTGCATGAGCGCGAACGGGATGATGCGGATGGTCTGGAGAAGCGCGGAGGGGCGCTCGGCGTGGATGCTCAGCTTGGACGAATCGACCAGCATCGAGATGAACGTGGTGAGGAGGCCCAGCTTGGGCCTGGGAGCGGGTGCGGGTTTGATTTCAATGGCCGGGGTTTGTACCGGGGAGCTTCGAACTTTGAGCGTGGGAATGGCGTGTTGAATGTCGTTCTGCGTTGCCGTCATGAAGGTTCCTTGAAAGGACGTGGACGGGAGGCGTACGGACCGGACAGATCTCGGTCGAGGGCGAATGATAACCGGACCGAAAGCGGATATCCATGTCCTTATACGGAACTGCTCGCGGTTGTGTTCGTCCTATAGTGCACACTAATGAAGGATTGTGCAAATCACCCCGAAACTGGACTCGACCCGCGAGGGGCCAAGCGATCCTTTTTGTTGTTGGGAATCTCGGTGTGGCTCGTTCTTTCCTGTCTCACCGGATGCGCGTTTGAGAGGCATCGCGAGCAGCTCGCTCAATTTCACGCCAATGGCGAGTACGCCCAGGCGGCCGCGGCGCTGGACGATCCCAAGGTCCACAATTTGTACGATGCCGAGGACCAGGTGCTCTGGCACATGGATCGGGCGTCGGTGGCGCTGGCCTTGAGCGACACCAAGACGGCCCTGACCAATTTCGAGCTGGCCAAGAAGGACACCGAGTTCAACGACTCGAAGTCGGCGGGCGAGGTGGTGGGGGAGTGGCTGCTCAACGACACGGTGCGCCGGTACATCGCCGAGCCCTACGAGGACATGTATTTGAGCGTGCTGACGATGGTGGCGCTGCTGGAGGAGGGGCGCGTCGAGCCCGGGGCGACGAACGAGGCGAGGCGCTTTGGGACGCGTGCGAACTACCTGCGTGAGAGGTACAACCAGCAGTTCCAAGCGGTCGAGAAGCGTGGCGGGGCGCAGCTGGGCTCGTGGCAGGCCACGCACGGGTCGAAAGATCAGGGAGATTTTATCGAGTCGCCGCTGGGCGTTTATCTCGCGGCACTCTCGTTCATGGCGGTGGGAGATACCGACGCCCAGCGGATCGCGGCCGCGCGTCTGGGCGACGCGATCGAGCGGCAGAAGGGGATGATCGGGGCGGTGGACGCGGGCGCGTTTGGCGATCTTGCGGGCAAGACGACCGAGACGGCCAATGTGGTGGTGGTCGCGTTCAGCGGGCGCGGGCCGACCAAGACACCGTTTCGGTTGCCACCCATCGTGATCGACAAGGTGCAGGTGTACGCGGAGATTCCGATCCTGCGTCGGCACGACAGCCGTGTGTCGGGCGCGACGGTGGAGATCGAGGGCCAGGGCGCGACCAAGCTGTCGTTGATCGAGGACATGTCGGGCGTGGCGATGGCGAATTACGACCGGATCATGCCGATGATCCAGGCGCGGGCGGTGGCCAGGGCGCTGGTCAAGGCGGGCGTGGCGTACGCCGTCACCGAGACGGTCGATCGCAAGAGCAACCGCAACGACACGTCGCGGTGGCTGACGCAGATCGGACTTTTGGCGGCGCAGATCGCCACCGAGCACGTGGACATCCGGTGCTGGGCGTTTTTGCCGGGGCAGGCGCGAGTGACGACGCTCAAGCTCGCCCCGGGAAAGCACAGGGTGCGGGTGGTCTATTCTGGAACTGGCTCTGGGTCGGGTGGAGGGGCGGCGTACGCGTCGCCCTGGCAGGAAGTCGAGGTGGGGACGGGCCCCTTGCGGGCGGTCGTGACCCACTACTGGAACTGAACATGTCGTGTGGAACTCAACTGAGGAGGATCTCGATGAAGCGGAACATGATGGCGGCGGCGGGCGTGGTGGTTGTGATGGGTCTCCTGGGCTGCGGCGGCGGGGCCAACGAGCGGATCACACGCGTGAACAGCGACGAGGTGATCGACATCAACTCATCGTTCAACCAGAACGATGCGCGGTTTCTGGCGAGGCAGCAGATCAGCGACGTGATGTCGCGGAACTGGATCACCGCGTGGCAGACGGCCAACAGCGGGGCACTCCCCAAGATGGTGCTGGGATCGGTCAAGAACGAGACGGGCGACTACACGATCAATCCGGCGATGATGACCGACGAGATCCAGCGCGAGCTGCTCAACAGCGGGAGGGTCCGGGTGTTTGCGGCCAAGGAGATCAGAAAGGAGCTGCGTGCCGAGCGGTTCGACACCGAGTTTGCCGACCCGGCGACGGTGAAGAAGGCGGCCAGCGAGATCAAGGCCGATTTCATGCTCCTGGGCGCGCTGCGTGAGCGGACGCAGGTCTCGGGCGACGGGCGATCCAAGGTCGTCTTCTTTGAGCTCCAGCTCGAGCTCACGGACATGGCGACGACCGAAAAGGTCTGGATCGGCCGCGGCGAGGTGCAGAAGACGTCGCAGCGTTGAGTGGGGGCGTCGAGCGGCGGGCGTCCGCACGCGTTCGAACATCTCCCCGCGTGGGGACGTAGATCGGCAATCGCGGCGAAGGGGCCTCCCGTACGCCCTTCCCGGGGTCGCCGTTTGCATCCGAGTCGCCGGAATCCTGTACCATGGTGTCGGTGAGACGGATGTCAAATTCTCGCGGGGTTTGGGGCATGGCGATGGCGGCCGCGTGCGTTCTGGCGTCCGCCTGCGATCGCGCGGGGTCGGGCTCGGTCGGGCACACGCTCAAGCCGGTGGCGACGTTCGGTGGGGTGGGCCTCTCGCCCGGACAGTTCGCCTATCCGCGGGCGATCGCCAGCGACGGGCGTGACCTTTGGATCATCGACAAGATGGCCCGGGTGCAGCGGATCGACCCCGAGTCGGGGCGCTGCCTTGAGATATGGAGGATGCCCGAGTGGAAGAACGGCAAGCCCACGGGCGTCTCGGTCTTTTGCGGTGATCCTCCGCTCCTGTTCGTGCCCGACACGCACTACCAGCGCGTGGTGGTCTACGCCATCGAGCCGCGGGAGGCGCTCATCGCCCGCGCGGGGGGCAAACCCGTCGAGAAGACCACACCCGAGCCTCTGTTCTCGTTCGGCAAGCGGGGCAAGGGGCTGGGCGAGTTCATCTACCCCACCGACATCGCCTTTGTCCCCACGAGCGACGGCAAGCGGCCCGCGCGGGTGTACGTGGCGGAGTACGGCGACAACGATCGGATCTCGATCTGGGAGCCCGACGCCGCCGGCGCGTACCAGCCCAAGGGGACCTTTGGCACCTGGGGGTCGGGCGAGGACCCCGGGGCGATCGAGTTCAGCAGGCCGCAGGCGGTGGCGGTGGACGCCAAACGGGCTGAGCTTCTGGTGGCCGACTCGAGCAACCATCGCATCGGGCGTTTCACGCTTGAGGGGGCGCTGGTGAAGTGGATCGGCTCGCGCGAGACGGCCGGTGTCTCCAACGGCGGCGAGGGGATCAGCAGCGGCGCGGAGGTCGAGGGATTCAACTATCCGTACTCGGTCGAGCCGCTTGGCGATGGCACGGCCCTGGTGCTGGAGATGGGCGGGGCGAGGGTGCGGCAGATCGACCTTGACTCCGGGGCGACTGTGAATCTGTGGGGTGCCCGGGGCTCGGGTGTGGGGCAGCTTGCGTCGCCCTGGGGCATGGGCATCGCCGGCGGGCGGGTGTACATCCTGGACTCGGGCAACAACCGTGTGGTGGGGATGGATCTGCCACGTCCCGGCAACAAGATCGCGATCGGAGGCGGGCAATGAATGCACTGGTCATGACCAACACGCTGGCCGCGCTTTCGGTCGGGCCCATTCAGTTCGACAACCCGGGATGGCTCTGGTTTTTTCCGGGGCTGGTGGTGGTGATCGTGTGGCTGGCGCGGCGCAGCTTGTCGGGCCTGGGTACGGTGACGCGATGGGTCGCTCTTGCGGCCCGGCTGCTGGTGGTCGCGCTGCTCGTGGGCACGCTCGCCGAGCCCTCGTGGCGCAAGGTCGCCAAGGACGTGGCGGTCACGGTGCTGCTGGACGTCTCGGATTCGGTGCCCCAGGCCAGGCTCAAGCAGGCCGAAACGTACATGCGAGAGGCGGTGGCGGCCTCGCCGCGCAAGGACGGCGACCGGATCGGGCTGGTGACCATCTCGCGCATCCCATTCGTGCAGCAGCTGCCGACCACGGGTGTCACGAGCATCGACCGCGGGTTCACCGGCAAGACCGATGCGACCGACATCGCGGCGACGCTCAAGCTGTCGCTGGGCATCGCCCCGCCCGACGCGGCCAACCGCATCGTGATTGTCTCGGACGGGAACGAGACGATCGGGAGCTTGCTCGTCGCGGTGGCGGCGGCCCAGGCGGCGGGCGTGCCCGTCTGGATCCTTCCGCTCCAATACAAGTACGACAGCGAGGTGCTGATGGAGCGGCTGGTCGCCCCGGGCATGGCCCGCGTGGGAGAGAACATCTCGCTCAAGGTCGTGCTCAACGCGACGGAGCCGACGGCGGGGCTCCTCTCGATCCGCGACGACAGCGGGCCGGTCGATCTGGACCCCGAGACCTCGGCGACAGGCATCCGTGTGAAGCTCGAGAAGGGCCCCAACACGTTCGCGGTGCCGGTGCCGGTGCTCTATCGCGGGCCGATCAAGTTCGAGGCGACCTACGAGCCCGACGTGGTGAACGGTCGTCCGGTGGGCGACACGCGCCTTGAGAACAACAAGCAGCTGGCGGTGACGTTCGTCTCGGGTGAGGGACGGATTCTGGTCATCAGCGAGGACAAGGCGGAGACGTCGGCGCTCATCAAGGCCCTGGGCCAGGGCGGGCTGCCGGTTGAAGAGGTCTCGACCGATCGGGCACCCAAGGACCTGGTTGAGATGAACGCGTTCGACGCGATCATTCTGGCCAACGTGCCCCGGACGCTCTTCAGCGAGAACCAGCTGATCGACCTGCAGCGGTACGTGCGCGAGGGGGGCGGCGGGCTGGTGATGCTGGGTGGAAAGGACTCGCTGGGCGCGGGGATCTGGATGGACACGCCCGTGGCCGAGGCGCTGCCGGTGGACTTGAACCCGCCGCAGAAGCAGGAGATGCCCAAGGGGTGCCTTGGCATGTGGGTCCACTCGGTGGAGATGCCCGACGGGCGATTCCTGGGGCAAAAGACGTGCACCGCGGCGGTCGACGCGCTGGCTCGCCTGGACATGGCGGGAATCGCCGAGTGGGGGCCCGGGGGCGCGGGATGGGTCTTCCCGATCGCCGAACTGGGCGACAAGTCGGCGATCAAGCGGGCGATCAACAGGCTGACGTTCGGCGACATGAGCGACTGGACGCCCGCGCTCCAGGTGCTCCTGGCGGGCATGGAGAAGGCCAACGCGGGGCAGAAGCACTGCATTCTGATCAGCGACGGCGACCCGCAAAGGCCCAGCGACGCCCTGCTCGACAAGTTCAAGAACGCCAAGCCCCCCATCTCGATCACCACTGTCGCGATCGCCTGCCACGGCATCCAGGACCAGTCGGCGATGGAACACATCGCCAAGTACACCGGCGGGCGGTCGTACATCATCAAGCCTGGGCAGGAGAACAAGGTCCCCGAGATCTTCATCAAGGAAGCCACGATGGTCCACCGCCCCCTCATCCGCGAGGGGCCGGCGTTCACGCCCAAGTTCACCGGTCTTTCGTCGGAGACTTTCGCCGGCATCGGCGGGCTCCCGCCCATCGTCGGGTACATCCGCACCGGCGAACGCGGCGGTTTGGCCATGACCACGCTCAAGAACGACGAGGGCGAGCCTCTCATGGCCCAGTGGCAGTACGGCCTGGGCCGTTCGATCGTCTTTGCTTCCGACGCCGGCGCCCGGTGGGCGACGACCTGGCCCGCGTGGGGGCAGTACGCGGCCTTCTGGGCGCAGCACATCCGCTGGGTCATGAGGCCCAGCAACTCGGTGGTCACCATGCGAATGACGCCCGAGACCAAGGGCGACGAGACGTTGCTCATCGTCGAGGCCATGACGCGCGATGGCGAGCGTCTGAGCTTTGTCAACTTCCAAGGACGTCTGGCCAGCCCCGACGGCACGCAGGATCAGGACATCACCCTTCGCGAGATCGGCCCCGGCCGTTACGAGGGTCGCTTCCGCACGGCCCAGTCGGGAACCTATCTCGCCTCGCTCAGGTATCGCGTGCCGATGGGCACCGGGGCCAAGGCGGTCGAGGGGTCCGTCGCCGCCGCGATCAACCGGCCGTTCTCGGATGAGTATCGCACGCTCAAGGACAACGCGGCACTGCTGGAGCAGGTCCGCGACAAGACCGGCGGCATCACCCTGCCGGGCGACTCGGCCAAGGCCGACCTGTGGAATCGGGAGGGGCTGCGATTCCCGGTGTCGAGCAAGCCGATCTGGCTCTTTGTGGCGGTGCTGTCGATCGGGCTTTTCCTGGTCGACGTAGCGGTGCGTCGGGTGCGGATCGACATCCCGGCGATGTACATGGCGGCCAGGCGGGCGATGGGTCGCGGAAAGGACAAGAAGGTCGAGATGGCGTCATTGCGGGCGGCCAAGGACAAGGCCAAAGAATCGATCGTGCAGCGCAGCGGGCCCAACATGCCTGCGGAGACGTACGCCGCGACGGCGAAATTCGAGGCGACCAGCGAAGAACTCAAGGCGGCCAAGGGCGGGCCCGCGGTTGAGCGGGGCGCGGGAGAGAGTGCGTCCAAGGGCGAAGAGGCCAAGCTGCCCAAGACGGTGAAGCAGGATGTGGAGGCCGGGATGTCGGCACTGCTGAAAGCCAAGAAGCGTGCGAGGGAAGACATCGAGGACAGGTAGGGGAAGTCACTGAGTCACTGAGTCACGGGGTCACGGGGTCACGGAGTCAGTAAGAAACAATTGCCGGCGTTGAATGCCGGTTGTGTCCGCGAAAACTTGAGAAGGGTCAACCATGACGAGCGTTGCGACGACGATGGAGATGAACACACCCGCCGAGGTGAAGGCCAAGTGCGAGGCGTTCCGCGATCGCTTTGCCAAGCTCAAGGCCGAGATCGGCAAGGTGATTGTCGGGCACGAGGACGCCGTCGAGGGCGTGTTGATCGCGCTGTTCACGGGCGGCAATGTGCTGCTCGAAGGTGTGCCGGGGCTGGGCAAGACGCTCTTGGTGCGTTCGCTGGCGCAGGCTTTGAGCCTGCCGTTCAGCCGCATCCAGTTCACGCCCGACCTGATGCCCGCGGACGTGGTGGGGACGAACATCGTGATGGAGGATGCCGAGACCGGGCGGCGCAAGTTTGAGTTCCAGAAGGGCCCGATCTTCGCCCAGATCGTGCTGGCCGACGAGATCAACCGCGCGACGCCCAAGACGCAGTCGGCCCTGCTCGAGGCGATGCAGGAGCGCAGCGTGACGGTGGGCGGCAAAACGTACAAGCTCGAGAAGCCGTTCATCGTGCTGGCGACCCAGAACCCCATCGAGCAGGAGGGCACGTATCCGCTCCCCGAGGCCCAGCTCGACCGCTTCATCTTCAAGATCGTCGTGGGCTACGGCGCCCTGCCCGATCTCTTGACGATCCTCGACCGCACGACCGGCTCCGCGCACGCCGACTGCTCGCAGGTGATGGATGGGCCGACCATCATGGAGACCCAGAACCTGGTCCGCGGCGTGGTCGTCGCCCCGCACGTGATGCAGTACGTTGGCCGCCTCGCCATGGCGACCCACCCCGGCGGCCCCTTCGCCGCCGGCGGCGCCGACGGCCCGACCAACAAGTACATCCGCTGCGGCAGCTCGCCCCGCGGGGCGCAGGCCCTGATGCTGGGCGCCAAGGTGCGGGCGCTGATCGACGGGCGCTACCACGTGAGCTTCGCGGATGTGAAGCAGGTGGCGCCGATGTGCCTGAGGCACCGCCTGATCATGAATTTCGAGGCCGAGGCCGACCGGATGGAGGCGGATGTGCTGGTGAAGCAGATCATCGAGAAGACGCCGACGGAGCCGGTGAAGATGTAAAGGGCGGGACGAGGAGTCTGGAATGATGATGAGAAACTCGCTGTTGGCGGCCGTAGCGATTGTTGCCGGGGGAGCTCTTGCCAAGTTCGCCCATCCGTCAAACGCGCCCGTCGACCGAATCGTGAAGAACCTCACGAGCTGGGTGAAGAGCCACCCCAAGGACGCCTCGGCGCACTTCAGCCTGGCCCGGGCCCATGGGCTGGCGTTCGCGCTCCAGAGTTCGCAGCTCATGATCTATGGCGACGTTGAGAAGGACGATCGCGAAATCGGCGTCGGAGATGACTACGTCCAGAAAACCTACGGGATTGCGAAGGGCACGGGAGTCCCCATTCCCACGGCGAAGGAATTGGCCGGACACCTCGACAAGGGCGTGGCGGAGTTCAACGCTCTCATGAATCTGGACAGCAAAGAGGGGCGGTACTTGCTCGGCTTTGCCGACCTGCTCGACAGTGGCATCGCTCGGGCGGCCGACGCCGGTGTGGCGACGATCCCGGGCATCGACGACGCGAAAGCGCCCAAGGAAGAGGTCGATCGCTGGAATCCGGTCATCGACAACCTGGCAAGCGCCGACGAGAAGGTAAAGTCCAAGGCCAGGGACGAGCTGCGAGGCGATCTGACAAAGGCGATCCGGCCGCTTGTGGCCCGGCGTGCCGACGCGAATGAAACGATCCGAAAGAATGTGTCCGACCTGATCATGGAGTATTGGCGCGAGCGGTCGATCGACTACTACTACGACGCGTTCTCTCTGGCCTTTGCGACCGAGAAGTCGAGCGAGAAGCAGCCGATGCGCGGTCTTTCGCAGCTTGTGAGCCATGAGGCTGCGGTCATGTATCTCAAGCTGGTCGAGAACCGCAAGAACAATTCCGCGCAGGACAAGGCACGCGTGAAGGAGGTCAAGGCGGCCCTGAGCAAGCTCAAGGCGCTTCCCCCGAACACGGCCATGACCCCGATCGTGCTCTCGTTCGAGCCCAGCAGTACGCTGAGCCAATTGATGTCCGGGCAGTCCGCGAAGTTTGACCTCGACGGCACCGGACGTTCCCAAACATGGTCGTGGGTCAAGCCCGAGACGGGCATCCTTTGCTGGGACCCCGATCGCGCGGGCAAGATCACATCAGGGCGCGACCTGTTCGGCTCGGTGTCTTGGTGGATTTTCTTCGATACGGGTTACGCGGCGATGGACGCATTGGACGACAACCGCGACGGATGCCTCGCGGGCGATGAGCTCAAAGGGCTCGCGGTGTGGTTTGATCGCAATTCCGACGGCATTTCCGATGCAGGTGAGGTTTTGTCCGTCGAGAGTCTGGGTATCGCGTCACTCTCCTGCCGTGCGACGGCGGACTCCGAAGGCTGCCCATCCAACCCGCAAGGCATGACGCTCGCGGATGGAAGGGTGCTGCCGACGTACGACTGGATCGCAAAGAGCGTGGCGGAACCCGCCGAGTCGCCATCGCAAGGTCTCGCGTGGTTCACGGCCACTGCCGTTCTTCCGATTGTTCTCGTCGCCCGCCGTCGCAGGAGACCCGCGTCCCTGTAGCCGAGCTTTCTCTTCCTCC
Organism: uncultured Phycisphaeraceae bacterium; assembly: GCA_964358855.1. Taxonomy (GTDB): domain Bacteria; phylum Planctomycetota; class Phycisphaerae; order Phycisphaerales; family UBA1924; genus UBA2396. The sequence continues at coordinate 27,751 of CAYHQQ010000013.1, read as the reverse complement.
ATTTCCATCCGCGCCTCCGCATGACTCCCAATGCTTAAGACCGAAACCATCAAACGTCCCCGCGGCATCGAAGATCTGCTCACACCCGAGCTGCTCGCGAAGATTTCGCCGCTCGATGTTTCGAGCCGCAAGATCTTTTCGGGCAAGCTCAAGGGCGAACGAAGGTCCAAGAAGCGGGGCGAGTCCGTTGAGTTTGCCGACCACCGCTCGTACGTCAGCGGCGATGACACGCGGCATATCGACTGGAACTTGTTCGCGCGGCTCGATGTTCTCTTTCTCAAGCTGTACCTTGAGGAAGAGGATCTGTCGTTGCACGTCGTCTTTGACGCCTCCGCCTCGGCCGACTGCGGCAAGCCCAGCAAGTTTGATTTCATGCAGAAGGCCGCGATGGCCCTGGGGTACGTGGGACTCGTGAATCTCAATCGCGTCGCGTGCACGGTGATGGGAGGGACAACCGCGTCGGCCCTGGACAAGAAGGACGACGAGAGCGAGACCGGCAAGCCCACGATCCAGCCCACGCGGGCGCTCCGCGATCTTCGCGGGCGGCGCCGGGCGGTCGAACTCGCCCAGTTCATCTGCGACACCGAGCCCGCGGGCGGGTTCAACTTCCGGCAGGCGGCCGAACGCATCGCTCTTTCCCGTCGCGGCAAGGGCGTCATGCTCGTCATGTCCGACTTTCTGTTCAAAGAAGGCTACGAGGACGGCCTGCGGATGCTGCTTGGTCGCGGCTACGACCTCATCGTCGTGCAGGTCTTGAGCCCCGACGAGATCGATCCGTCGATCACCGGCGACCTCGCCCTCAAGGACGTCGAGGACAGCGACCTGGCCGAGGTCACAATCTCCTCGCCGCTGCTCAAGAAGTACAAGCAGACGGTGACGGCCTACACCGAGCGTCTGCGTGAGTTCTGCGGGCGGCGTGGGATGCAGTACATGCTGGTGCGCAGCGATACCTCGATCGAGACGCTCATGCTGGACTATCTGCGCAAGCGGGGGGTGCTCAAGTGACCCTACTGACCCCCATGTACGCCGCCATCGCCGCCGCCATCGCGGTGCCGTCGCTGGTGATTCTGTACTTCCTCAAGCTCAAGCGGCGCAACCTGGAGATCTCGTCGACCCTTCTGTGGAAGAAGGCGATCCAGGATCTCCAGGCCAACGCGCCGTTCCAGAAGCTGCGGCGCAACATCCTGCTGCTGCTGCAGCTCCTGGCCCTGGCCGCGGCCATTCTGGCTTTGGGTCAGCCGCAGCTCAATTCGGCGACGCTCAGCGGCGAGCGGCAGGTCATCGTGATCGACCGCTCGGCGAGCATGAACGCGCTGGATGAGAACGAGAAGGGCGGGACGATCTCGCGTCTGGACGCCGCCAAGAAGGCCGCCCTGGATCTGATCTCCGGGCTTCGCGAGCCGGGTCTGTTGGACAAGGACACGGGCGACTCGGCGATGGTCATCGCGTTTGACCGCGAGGCGTCGGTCATGCAACAGTTCACCGGCGACAAGCGCAAGCTGGCCGACGCCGTCAAGTCGATCACGCTCAGCGACGGCCCGTCGCTCCTGGAGCCGGCTGTGCGCCTGGCCCGTGCCCAGGCTCCCAAGCTCATCCTGGCCGAGAGCGGGCAGGTGGTCGAGGGGATCTCCGATCGCTGGCCGATCTCGCTGCACGTGTTCACCGACGGCAAGCTGCCCGACGCCGAGCGTGCAACGCCCGGGCCTTCGGACATCGTGACGTTCCATCGCTTCGGCCTGCCGACGACCCAGAACATCGGCCTGGTCGCCCTGCGTGCCGATCGCGAGTTCGACGACCCGTCGAAGGTCACGATCTTCGCGAGCATCCAGAGCACCGAGCAGTCCAAACAGACGCTCGACGCGCAGCTCTCGATCGACGGCGTGGTCATGGCGGTCAAGGAGGTCACCGTGCCCGCGGCCGAGGGTGCCAAGCCCGCCAGTCTGGGCGTGGTCTTCCAGGTGGTCAAGCCCGAGGGAGCGACGATTGAGGTGCGTCTGCGGAGGCCCGGCGGGCTCGCCGACGACATCGACAGCTTCCCGACCGACGACCGTGGCTGGATCGTGATCCAGCCGGCCAAGGGGCTGCGCATCGCGATCGTGACAGCGGGCAATCTGCTGCTCAAGCAGGCGATGGCGACCCTTCCGCAGGCCGGCGAGCCCGCGGTGATGACCGCCGCGGAGTTCCAGGCCGAGCTCAAAGCCGGAAAGACCGGCCAGTACGACGTAGTGGTGCTCGACGGCGTTCAGATCGAGTGGTCCGGGAAGAAGAACACGCTGCCCCCGGGGCGGTACCTGGTGCTCAACAACGTGCCCAATGCGGTCGCTGCGAGCGAGGCGAGTGCGGATCCGGCCAACGTCAGGCCCCTGGGCCCGGTGCTGGTCGATCGCGGCGAGGGCGAGGCGTCGCAGATCGTGAACTGGACCCGCGACCATGCGGCCCTACGTTCGCTCAATCTTGACACCCTGGACATCTTCAAGTCTCGGCTGATCGAGGTGCCCGCGGGCAGCACCGCCCAGGTCTTGGTGGAGTCCACGCTTGGGCCGGCGATGGTCGAGTTGATTTCCACCGACATGCGGGCGATCGTCGTGCCATTCGACGTGACGGCGACCGATTGGCCTTTCGACGTGGGGTTTCTCATCTTCCTTTCGTACGCGACCGACTATCTGGGCACCGGCGGGGGCTGGGCGGTTGCCCGCTCCTCGCAGCCGGGCATGACCATCAGCGACCGCCTGCCGGAGAACGCCACGGGCGTCGACTGCGCGGGTCCGGGGAACATGGAAGTCGGAGTGGGGACGGGGCCCGACGGCTCCGCGTCGTTTGGACCCTTGCCCAAGGTCGGGGTGTACACGGTGCGGTGGACCGGGGCCGCGGCGGCGGGCGACCGCAAGGATGGCGCGCGGGTGCTGCGTGAATATGCTGTGAATCTGCTCGACCCGGCGGAATCCGACATCCGTGCCGCCGAACAAATCAAGGTCGCGACCGACGTCGCGGTCGCCAAGCCCGGGGACACCGGGCGGGCGGTGCGGTCGATCTGGCCCTGGATGATCCTTGCGGCCCTTGCGGTTGTTATGCTGGAGTGGTTCGTTTACAACAGAAAGGTCCATGTCTGATGGGGCTGAGCCTGTGGAATCACAAGCGTGCTACGCTGGCGGCGTGGGCGGCGGTGCTGCTGATGGCGGGCGTGGTGCCGCACGTGCTCGCCTCCATGTCAACTTTGCGCTGGGCGGGCGACAAGCCGCCGGTGATGGTCAAGGTCGAGTTTGGGTTCGACGGGGCGGTGGCGTCGGGGCGGTGGATGCCCGTGCGGGTCTGGCTCTCGGGCGGCGAGAAGGCCGAATCGGGCACCATCATGGTCGAGTACCGCCAGGACAAGACGCAGTCGGCCCGGATCGTGGTGCCCGCGTCGACGACGCCGGGGAAGCTTTCGGCGGTGGACCTGGCGGTCTGCCTGCCCAGCGACCCCGACGTGACGGTGACCTTCCAGTCCAGTGAGACCAAGGAGTCCGCGACATTCGGCACCTACTCGACGGGCGACACGCAGCGGATCGGCGAGATCATGGCCGGCAATCGCGGGCTCATCGCCCGCGTGGGCGCCGCATCGCTCGAGCGGGCGTTTCCCCACTCGTCGCGGGTCGAGTCGACGCTCACCATCAACAAGCTCACGATCGAGCCCCGTTTGCTCGCCCGCGATCCGCGGATGATGCGACTGGCGAGGTGGCAGAAGCTCACGAGCGCGGATCTTCGCCCCGAGAACATGCCCCCGCTCGCCAGGGCCTACGACGGGCTCGACGCGCTCGTCGTGCAGCCCAACAAGGTGCTCGCCGCCGATCCCCGGGTGGTCGCGGCGGTTCGAGAATGGGTCGACTCGGGGGGCCGCCTTGTGCTGTTGGTGCCCGAGGACGGGGCGTCCTGGCGGACATGGCTCCCTGGCGCCTCGGGCGAGGATCTGGTCACGATCGGCAACCTCGCCGACACGTCCGTCCCGGGCGAGCTTTCGACGGTGCTGAGCGGCAAGGTGTCCTCGCTCAATGCCCGCGGCACTCAGCAGCCCAAGGGCGATGTGTACGCGGGATATCCGTTCCGCGATGATCCAAAGGTCGAGGTCGAGGAGAGCGCCACCGGGGGCGTCGCACGCGCCACGGTGAAGGCGCGATTGGTCACGCCCTCCCAGGCTGCGGTGAGAGACGGGTGGAAGTCGCGGTGGGGGGGACTGATCGCCGAAGGGCCGGTGGGGCTTGGGTGGGTCACGGTGATTGGTTGTGACCCCGAGACGATCCCGGCGACGCTGGACAACACCGCGACGCAGGTCGTGTGGCAGGACGCGCTGAGGACGGCGCTTGCGCCCTACCTCAAGCGGTCGATGACCGACCGCACGTCGTGGGAGACGCCCACCAATCTCGCGCTCAACCAGATCGTGACGGTCACCGAGCCCGACAACACGATCTTCTACGCGATCCTGGGCGGACTCTTCACGCTCATGATCCTGCTGGGGCCGTTCGATTACTTTGTGCTCAAGCGGTTCGACGCCCGCCAGCGTTCGTGGGCGACCGCGCTGCTCTGGATCTCGCTGGCAACTGTCGCCGCCCTGGTTGTGCCACCGAATCTGCGGACCGGCAGGTCGCAGCACAACCGCCTGGCGGTGATCGACACGCTCCAGACGTCAAACACGATGACGTCGCCCGCCCGGTCGTGGATGACGGGCGTCTCGGGCGTCTTTGGCGCTTCGAAGGTCCTGCTCCGGCCCGATGGCCAGGTCGACGGGTCGTGGTGGCACGGCGTCTCCGACACCGGCGAGGAGGACGAGGATCAGTTCATGGCCATGAGGCGACGGGGAGCCCCTCGCAGGGGGCAGGTGTTCGCGCCCCTCACGACGTTCCAGATCGCCTCGGCCGAGGGCGGCGAGCGTCAGAATGTCCCGACGGACTTTGGCGTCTCCCTGTGGACGTATCGGGCCACAATGGACGAAGGGCGAACCCGCTCTCTGGTTCGCGCGGTGGTCGCCCGTGAGGGAGATCAACTCCGCATCCGCGTCGGCCCGCTCCCACAGGGAACCGCGCCCACCGGTGGTACGCTCCTCCAGGGCACGCGGCCCACCGGCATCACATGGGAGACGCCCTCGATCCTCCCGACGGGCATGATCGAGCTGCGCGGCGTGATTTCTTTGGCGAAGGTCGCGGGCTCGGCGCAGGATGGCGGCGCGACGGCCGTCAGCGCCTCGCCGGCGAGCGCCGAGGGCGAAGCTCTGCCGGGTGCCGCCGAACGCACGGCGTCCATCCTTACCCGAGCCGCCGGCGGGCAATGGGACGCGGTCTTCGTGACCGTGACGGGCCAGGGTGTTGGTGGGGGCCTCTTTTCCGATGCCGTGCTGGCGGCCGACTTTGAACGCACCGGCACCGTGTCCTACCGGATCCTTGTTCCCCGGGCATCGGGCGCCCCAGCGGATACTTCCACGGAGAATCGCCAGTGATCGAGATCAAGGGGCTCACCAAACGCTACGGGTCGCTCATGGCCCTGGACAACCTCACGCTCTCTTTGGGCAAGGGCGAGATCTACGGATTCATCGGACCCAACGGCGCGGGCAAGACGACCACGATGAAGATCCTCTCGTGCCTCCTCAAACCCGACGGGGGCGAGGCGTTCATCGACGGCAACTGCGTCCACAAGGACGGGGCGGCCATCCGTCGCATCATCGGCTACATGCCCGACTTTATCGGCGTCTACGACGACCTGACCGTCGACGAGTACCTCCAGTTCTTCGCCGCCGCGTTCAACATCCCGCGAAGCCGGCGCCGGGCGGTCATCGACGGCGTACTTGAGCTCACCGACCTCACCGGCAAGCGCAATGCGATGGTCGAGTCGCTCTCCCGCGGCATGACCCAGCGGCTGGGCATCGCCCGCGTGCTCATCCACGACCCCAAGGTCCTGCTGCTCGACGAGCCCGCCAGCGGGCTCGATCCTCGCGCCCGCATCGAGATGCGATCGCTGCTGACCGAGCTGGGCAAGCTCGGCAAGACCCTCATCATCAGCTCGCACATCCTCTCGGAGCTGGGCGAGATGTCGACCTCCATCGGCATCATCGAACGCGGCAAGCTGCTCTACTCGGGCACCATGAAGGACGCCCTCACGCGGGGCCGCGGCGGCGAACGCATCCAGGTCACCCTGGGCGAGGGCTCGGCCGCCCCCGAGCTCGTCAAGACCATCGTCGAGAAGGACCACCGCGTCGCCCGCGTGCTCATGAACGTTGAGAAGCCCGACGTGCTGATGGTCGAGATGGTCCCGGGCGTCCACTCGCACCAACCCGTGATCGAGGCGGTGCTTGCTGGCGGCGGCAAGATCCAGTGCTTCACGCCCCAGGAGGTCAAGCTGGAGGACGCGTTCTTGACTCTCACCACCGGGGCGCTGCAATGACCCAGGCCCAAACCCAGCCCAGCACGCCGCCTCCGGCCGATCCACAGTTCGCGCTGCGCCGCAAGGACCCCTTGTGGCGGCGGATCGTCGGCTGGCTCGACCCCGCCGAGTGGATCGGTCCCGTGTTCACCAAAGAAGTCCGCACGACCTCACGCAAGTTCTCCACCATCGCCGGGCGGAGCGTGTACGTCTTCCTGCTCACCGCGGCGGTGTGGGTCGCGTACGCCGGGTCCAGGGCCGACCAGGGCCTGGGCGGCGGGCGCGTCGAGCGGATCCAGGACCTCCAGCGCATCGCCCCGACCCTTACCGTCGCTGTCATGTGGGTCCAGGCGACGGTGCTGGTCTTCCTCGCGCCTTCCACCACCGCCGGCTCACTCTCCGACGAACGCCGACGACGCACGCTCGACGTTCTGCTGACCACTCCCGTCACGGCCTGGCGGATCGCCCTGGGCAAGCTCAGTGCGGCCATGCTGACCTTGGGCCTCCTGGCCCTCTCGGCCATCCCCGTGCAGCTGGCGGTTCGCGTCTTGGGCGGCGTCGAGGTCGAGTACATTTTCGCCGGCACCGCGATCGTCCTCTCGCTCGCGCTCATGGGGGCCTCGCTGGCGATGCTCAACTCCCTGTGGTGCAAGAAGGCCTCGACCGCGACGTTCCTCGCGTTCATCATGCAGGTCGCGCTCGTGGGCGGTCCAGCATTGGTCGCCGGGCTCATTGCCACGACGATGGTCCGAACCGGCGGCATGCGGGGCGGTCCTCCGACATGGCTGATCGATGTCCTGGCCACCTGTTCGCCCTTCACGCTGGGCATGCTGGCCACCCAGATGCTCGGCGGGTTCATGGGCGCCGGCTTTGGCGCCTTCAGCATCACCCAGATGTGGATCGCCACGACCGTCTACAACATCGCCGTCACAGCCGTGATCTTCGGGCTCACCACCCTCTTTCTCCGCAGGGTCATGCTCAGTGTGGCCGCGGGCGGAACTCCCGATTCGGTCGCGTTCGGGCGCGTGAAGCGCTCGGTCGCCGTGGCCCGAAGGGTCGACAGCGACGGTGAGGCCTCCCCGCCGCCCACTCCCGCCGAGGACATGGCGGCCCGTGCGGCGGCATCGGGCCTGCGTGTGCGCACCAGCCGCGAGGTCGGCGATCAGCCGGTGCTCTGGCGGGAGATGAACCAGCCGCTGTTTCGCAAGAAGTGGATCGCGACGCTCGTTCTCCTGGGGGTCGTCGCGTTCTCGCTGCTCATGCTCGTCTCAGCGGGGGGCGAGTCGGAGGTGCCCGTCACCGCGACCACGATGACCTACTCGGTCATCCTGCTCCTTCAGGCGGCCTCGCTCACTGTCGGCGGCATCGCCGGCGAGCGTGAGGCCAAGACCTGGGAAACGCTCCTGGCCACGACACTCACCGCCCGCGAGATCGTCATGGGCAAGTTCCTGGGGGCTCTGCGCTCGCTCTGGCTGCTCCCCGCGGTGATCCTGGTCAACGCCCTGCTCCTGGGCGTGCTCTGGGGCGCGTTCCGTGGGATGCTCCTGGTCCACCTGGTGCTGATCCTCGCCGGCCCCTGCTTGCTGCTGGCCGCCATGGGCACACGCCTGAGCCTCACCAGCAAGAGCGCCTCGGCCGCGGGCACGCGCAACACGCTCTTTGGCCTGGCGATCTGGGCGGGCTTGCCGCTGACATGGGGTCTTGGCGAGCTGGCGATCGAGCTCATGCGCCTTCGAGGACAGGTCTGGTCCGAACTCTCCAATGTGTGGGGTGACTTCACGCTCATCGTCAATCCACCGGTGATGATTGTTTCCGCTCTCCAGGGTGGATTCAGCGAGCGAGTCGGCAGCTGGAATCGCTACTTCCTGGGCAATGATGGCGGCGTCAGCATGGGCACGTTCACTGCCGTGGCCTTTGGCGTCTTTGTCGGATACTGCGCGGTCACCATGCTGGTCCTGTGGTGGACGTGCAAGAGTTTCGCCAAGAAGTCCGGACGCGTTTCCTGAGCTCTCCGGGCCTCACTTGGGCGCCGCGTCCGCCGGAGCGAAGTCCACGCTCACCCGCGCCGGGAACATGAGCCCTTTGTCCGCACGCTCCTCCAGCGAGGCCGCCAAAGACTCGATCGTCCGCTGAACCTTGCCCTCAAAGAGCGTCTTGCCGTCCTTGGTGATCTTCAGGGGCTTGTCCAAGTCCATCATCGCGTCGCTGAGCAGCACCGTCACGCCAGTGAGTCCCTCGGCCGATTCGATCACGACCTCGCCGGGCTTGTACGTCGCGACGATCACCGTCCCGGGCTTCTTGTCCGCGTCCTTGACCTTCAGCCAATACGACCGCGAGTGCGCCGGGCCACCCTGACGCCACACCACCCGCTCGGGCGTTGCGCTGCGTGTGAACGCCGCCATCCATGCCACCGCCTTGGCGTCGTCACGGTCCATCCAGTGCCCTTTCCCGGCGTGCAACTCTGCCACGTGCTCGTATCCCTTGGGATCGTCCTTGCGAAGGGCGTCGAGCTTCTCGCCCCACGCTTTGGCGACCGCGTTGCGGTTGTACGCCCCGTCGTTGGCCCCCACGTGGATCGCAAAGGGCACGTTTCGCAGATTGAGCGGCGAAGCGTCGTTGGGATGCCCCGCCATCATCGACGCCGCCGCCCATCGATCGGCCAGACGCGGCCCCAGTTGGTACACACCGTCGCCTCCCGCCGAATACCCCATCAGGTATACGCGATTGGGGTCCACTCCTTCGAAGACGACCATGTCCTCGATCAGCCGGTCAAACAGCCCGTCGATGTGCCCTTCGTGCCAGAGGTTCCAAGTGTCCGTCGGCGCCCGCGGCGCGACGTACACGCCCTCGGCCGGCTTGTAGAGCCCCACCTGGTTCTTCCACTGCTGTTCGTTGACCGAGGCGGGTGCTCCGCCCCCGCCGTGCATCGAGATGAAGAGGCTGCGCCCGGTCTTTGGCTTCTCGCCAAAGACTTTGAATTCAAACTTCATCGTCTTGTCGCCGATCGTGATCGCCTTGGCGTCCCACTCTTTCTTGTGGAGCGTCAGCGAGATGTCCGCGTGTGCATCCCAGAGCATGCCAAGGGCCGTGGCCGCCTCCGCCTTGGTGAGCGGCATCGTCGTGAACGTCTGCTTCTCGAGCGACGGCCGATCCTTCACCGTCGAGTGCATCCACGCCTTGAGCGACTCGACCGGAGACTCGGGCCCACTCGCTGTCGCAAGCGACCCGCAAAGCCCTGCGGCCGCAACAACAACACCAACACACGCGCTTCGGAGTGCTCTCATTCCAATCCTCTCCTCTGCCTTCCTCCGTGCCCCTCCGTGAACTCCGTGTTAAAACTCTTCAGGCCTTAGCCCCTCGCCGGGCCCATCAGGCTGTCGGGCTGCTCCTGCAGGAGTTTCACGATCTCGGCCAGCGCCAGGGCCGCCGTCGCACCGTCGACCACCCGGTGGTCGCACGCCAGGCTCAAGGGCAAGAGATTGCCCACGAAGATCCCGCCATGGCGAATCACCGGCGAGGGCCTCGCCCGTCCAACCGCCAGGATCGCCACCTCCGGATAGTTGATCACCGGCGTCGCAAACCGCCCCGCGTGGCTCCCGACATTCGTGATCGTGAACGTCCCGCCCATGAGGTTTTCGCGTGAGATCGTCCGCATCCGCGCCTGCTCGGCGATCGCCGCGATCGACCTTGAGATCTGCAGCACGCCCAGCCGATCCGCGTCACGGATCACCGGCACCATCAACCCGTTGTCGGTGTCGGTCGCGATGCCCAGGTGCACGCTGCGATGCTGCACGATCGACGCCTCGGCCGCCGCATCGCCGGGTTTCTCGTCCACCGTCGCGTTCATCCCGCGGAAGGCCTCGGCGCTGAGCACACGGCAGACCGCCGCCGCCACAAACGGCAGGAAGCTGACCTTCTCCCCGCTCGCCGCCGCCAGCTTCTTGCGAAGACTGTCCAGCGCCGACACGTCTGCCTCGTCCATCACCGTGAAGTGCACCGCCTGGTTCATCGACTCGCGAAGGCGGTTGGCGATCGTGCGGCGCACGCCGCGGAACGGCACTCGCGTGGTCTCATCCGGAGCCCCGGTCGACGTGGCCGCGGCCCGCGAAAGGTCGACCGACGCCGCCTCGCGGTGGGCCGAGGCGTGCCGCACGGGCGCCGCCGGGGCGTGATGCACCACCGGTGCGGCGTGCCTCGCCGGCGCACTGGGTTGGGCCGTGCCGCCCGCGCCAGCCCCGCGCACGTCCTTCTCCGTCACCCGTCCGCTGATCCCAGTCCCCTTCACCCGATCGATCTCAACGCCCATGTCCCGCGCGAGCCGGCGCACCGCGGGCGTCGCCAGGGCCTTGCCATCCTCGGGCCCCTCTTCCTTGCGCATCATCCCGACCACCGTCCCGGCGTCCTCGCGCTCCTCCGAAGGCTTCACCTCCGCGATGGGCTGATCCTTGGGGACCGCACTGCTCGCCTTGGCCACTATCGCCTCGCTCGGGGCCTTGGAGGCCTTCCCGTTCGCGGCCCCACCCTCGTAGGTCACCAGCGGGTTCCCGACATGGCAGATCTCCCCCTCCGTCCCGTGCAACTCCTTGATCGTGCCCGCCCTGGGGCTTGGAACCTCAACCAGTGCCTTGTCGGTCTCCATTTCCGCCAGAATGTCGTGCTCGGCCACGGTCTGCCCAGGCTTGACCCGCCACTTGATCAGCTCGGCCTCGTGCACGCCCTCCCCCAGATCGGGAAGGATGAAGATGTTGGGATCATTGGACTTATGGTGGGCCATCGCTTCACTCACGGGTGGACTTGGGCACTCATCGGCGCTCACGATCACGCCGGGCCACAAGCATACTCCAGACACAGGGTGGGATCATTCCCGTCCCCTTGGCCTCCCGACCCTGAAAAACTTTCGATCGTGATGCAGGGTGCCGGTCCTGTTGACGCTTACTCCATCGTCAGGAGGGCCCCATGCCCTCTGGACGACGAGATCCCGCCACCATGTGCCAAGGCTTTCCGGGCTTTGGCACAGCTCACTCCTGGGGCGGCGCGGCAGGGGTGCCGCGCCGCCCGTCTTTCATTTCCGGACAAATCGCCCCTCGCCGTCCCTGGTTCCGCCCAAACTCGTGAACTTTGCCCCTCTCCCGGGGTATATATCCATGCACCGGACCCGCAAGGCCGCCTTCTTGCCCCGGCGACACGGAGAATCAACATGCGCAGTGCGTTCAACGTCGCCCCGTTTGTCCGCCTTGCCGTCGTTCTGGCCGCCGGTTCCGCCTGGCCAGTCTGGGGTCAGATCGAGCCAGCAACCTCCCACCCGCCGCACAGCCCGCCGCTTCCGCCTCCCGCGCACGTCCTCCCACCCGGGCACATCTACGTCGTCCCGACGACCTGGCGCGTTCCGGCCCCCTGGCGGGTCGTCAGCATCTCCTCCGTCGCCGCCTCGATCTCCATTGAGGATCAGGTCGCCACCACCCATCTCGAGATCGCCGTCACCAACCCTGGCGGAACTCCCCAACAGGCCGAGATGCTCCTGCCCGTGCCCGACGGCGTCACGATCCGTTCGTTCCAGTACGACGGCACCGGCTCGGAGCCCACCGCCACGCTCCTCCCCAAGGACCAGGCCCGCCAGATCTACAACTCGATCGTCTCATCGCAGCGCGATCCGGGCCTCCTGGAGTTCGCCGGGCTCAATCTCATCCGCACCTCCGCGTTCCCCATCCCCGCGGGCGGCACCCAGAAGATCCGCATCACGTTTGAACAGCTTCTCACCGCCGACGCCGGGCGCGTCGACTACGTGCTCCCCAAGAGCGAGTCGCTCGCCACCACGACGCAAGTCCCCTGGACTATCAAGGCCACGATCAAGTCGGCTCGCCCCATCGCGACGGTCTACTCCCCGACCCACGATCTCACGACCGACCGCAAGAGCGCGGGTGACATCACCGTCACCGTTCCGCCAAATTCCGCCGCAGGCCCCGGTTCGTTCCGCCTCTCCTATCTGGTCCAGCAGGACAAGGCCGAGCCCTCCGCAACGCTCTTCGCATACCCGGACACGTCGCTCGCGGGCGGCAAGGGCGGCTATTTCCTGCTCGTCGCGAGCCTTCCCGCCGACCGTCCCGCCGACATGAAGCCCACGAAGCGCGAGATGACGCTGGTGATCGACCGCTCGGGCTCGATGCGCGGCGAAAAGATGGAGCAGGCCAAGAAGGCCGCCAGCAACGTCCTCTCGGGCCTCGCCGAGGGCGAGACGTTCAACATCATCGACTTCTCCGACTCAATCCAGAGCTTCAGCAAAGAGCCCGTCGCCAAGGACGCCGCCAGTCTCGCCAAGGCCCTGGACTACATCAGGGCGATCGAGGCCAACGGCGGCACCAACATCCACGACGCGATGCTCGACGCCCTGAAGCCCCAGGCTCAGGCCGGCAGCATGCCGCTGGTCCTCTTCCTCACCGACGGCCAGGCGACCGTGGGCGAACGCAGCGAGGGCAAGATCCGCGAGGATTTGAAGGCCGCCAACACGCAGCGCCGTCGCATCTTCTCCTTCGGCGTCGGATTCGACGTGAACACGCCGCTGCTGTCGGGCCTCTCGCGCCAGTCGCGGGCGATGGCCACGTTCGTGCAGCCGCAGGAGGACGTTGAGATCAAGGTCTCGCAGGTCTACCGCAGGCTGCAGGGGCCGCAGCTCGCCAGCCCGGCCCTCACGGCCCTCGACCGCGAGTCCAAGCCCACAACCATGGCGGTGCGTGACATGCTCCCTGCCGAGATGAACGACCTCTTCGAGGGCGACCAGGTGGTGCTTGTGGGCCAGTACACTGGTAGCGAGCCCTCGCTCAAGTTCAAACTCACCGGCGACTGGTATGGCAAGCCCCGCGAGTTTACGTTCGATTTCAAGCTCGACGGTGCGACGACGCGGCAGGGCTTTGTCCCGCGACTGTGGGCGACGCGCAAGGTCGCGTCTTTGGTGGACACGCTTCGCCAGCAGTCCGCCGACGGGAATCTGCCCAGCAACGACGACCCCAAGTTCAAGGAGGTCGTCGAGGAGATCGTTCGCCTCAGCACGCGTTGGGGCGTGATGACCGAGTACACCTCGTTCCTGGCACTTGAGCCCGGACAGCAAATGGCTCTGCTTAAGAACGTTCCTGAGTTTAGACTTCTAGAGGCCCTGTCTTCGGCTGACGGCGCCCAATCGCTCGCGGCACGGGCCCTTTCCGCGGGTAACGTCGGCGAGAATCGCTCGGGACGCCTCAGCGTGAGCCAGGACAAAGATGTGCAGAGCAAGGCCGAAGCAAACAACGTCCAGAGCACCAACGTGTACTACACCGTGGACGCCAAGCCGCGCACTCCCGCGAGCCCTGCAGGAGCGGCCGGTCCCGTGGGCGCTAAAGGCGGTGGAGGTGGCGTCAGCCCCTTCGACGTCGGCCAGACAACCGTCGTGGGCATGCAAAACATCAACAGCCAGAGCTACATGAACCGCAACAACCGCTGGGTCGACGCACGCACGCTCGCCAAGGAAACCGAGAAGCCCGACCGCGAGGTCGTCATCGGCACGCCCGAGTTCGACAAGCTCGTCGACTTCCTGATCGCCGAGGGCCAGGAGGGCGTCCTGGCCCTTGAGGGCGAGCTGCTCCTGCAGATCGGGGCCGAGCGCGTGCTTGTCAAGCCCGCACCCTGAACCACCCAAATCAAGCGATCCAAATCAAATGGCCCCGTGATTCAACAGAGGAATCACGGGGCCTGTCTCAGGGTCTGGGTCTTTCGGCCGAATTCAGTTCTTTCCTACTCCGCCTTCAGCCCTCAGCCTTCCGCCTTCCTCACTTCGCCTTCTTGAGCTCAAAGTTCAACGCCGGCCTCTTCCCGTCCTTGAACGACACCGTCACCTTGAGCGTGTCCGCGCTTGTGCAGTCGTACTCGCACGAGGCCAACCCGCCCACCTCGGTCTGGTTGGTGAACACCACGCGCGAGCTCTCCACCGTCGTCGCCTTGAGCCCCGCCACGCCGTCGCATTCGCCCTTCCAGGGATCAAACTTGGAGTCGAAGTGACGCAGCCGCAGCACCGCGTCATCGCCCTCGGCCTTCACCGACAGCATCTCCGACATCGTCGTCTTTCCCTCGTGCTGCCAGTAGAACATCCCGATCATCATGTCGCCCGATGGGGCCGACCACGTCTCTTCGACCGGGTCCCCTTCCATCGTGCCCGACCACGTGCCCTTGAGGAACGCCAATCGCTTGACGGCCTCTCGCGTGCCGCTCGTCGGTGTCGCGGCGGGAGTCGCCGCCGGAGCGGTCGTGGTGGGGGGCGCTTTGACAGCGGGCTTGGGCGCTGCGGGCTGCACCCACGCCAGGCCGCCAACGCACAGCACACCGAACGCGACAACGGCCAATCGACGATCTTTCATGCGATCCTCCTGGCCCACCGCCCGGAGTGCAGATGTCCAGATTCATCACGAGATTACTTCGGTGGCGCCGGGTCGGCCTTGGCGGGGAGCTTCACGTCCGCCTTCTCCGGAATCGGTTGGGCGGCGGCGGCTTTGTCCGCGGCGGCCTTGGCGAAGTCGGCGTTGCGCTTGGCGAGCGCCGGAGCGCCCACCTGGGCGTACCACCTCTTCCATGCCTCCACGTCCGGCCCCATCTTGGCCAGCTCATCGATCGGTTGCCCCGACAACGCCGAGCCGAGGCTCGGCAGTGCGGCCCAGGCAAACCTGGGCTTGGCCTGCGTCACCACCGCGTCGTTAATGACCAGCAGATTCCCGCTGTTCACCACGCCGATCACGGGCTCCAGGCCGATCGTGCCCTGCCCCGCCGCGGGAATCAGGTTCGAGACATACGCCGTCTGCGTCGCAAACGCGACCCACGCGAGCGGCCTGCGGTGGGTCGAGTCGGGGAAACTCCCGCCCGGTCCCGGTCCGCCCCCGCCAGCCTGGATCAACAGCGGCATGATCTCAAAGATATTCAGCGCCGCGCCCGTCACACCCGCGCTCTCGACCACCGACGCGTTGCCCGAGATGACGGCGTTGCTCACAACGTCAATCATCGCCGGTGTCGGCTTTCCGGCCTCCTTGGTGCGGTGAGCCAGCGACTCGATCGCCGCCGACCGCCAAGTTGCCTTGGGGTGCGCGATCGCCAGCCACATGAGCCCGCGATCGCCCGCGTCGCTCTTGGCCGACGTGAAGATCTCCACGAGGGCGTCGCGGACATCGTCCTGCTCCTCCTGGAAGACCGCGATGAGGCTCTGGTACATCCACGCGTCGCGGTAGGTCTTGAGCTTGGTCAGGCCGTCGGTGCGGAACGCGGGATTGGTCACGTTGGTGAAGTGCTTGCCCCGGAGCTTCTTGAGCTCCTTCTCAAGAACCAGCTGCTTCTTGCGAAACTCCTTGAACTCCGTGAGCCGGGGATCCTCGGGATCAACCGCCATTTTCTTGATGAACTCCGGCGGCTCGGCGGTGGTCACGAGCCTGGAGGCCCCGCCCGCCGCGCCCAGCACAAGCCCGGAGATCAGAAACGCGAATGTCAGTCGTTGGGGTTTCATATCAGCTCCCAGGGGTGGTCATCCCGCAAGGCGTTTGTTCGGTTTGCCGTCTGGTCGGACAACATTTGGACGCCGCCCACGGGCCGCGGTTCCCGAGCCTTTCCGTACAGATCGGCCGAATTCACCCCTGGCAATTATTCCCCGCTCGCGACCATCACGAGACCCTCGTTTCCCAGCTTGCGTCGGGCGGCCTCACCCTCGGCCCGGGTCGCGAATCGCCCGACGCGAACAACATAGAGCGTCTGATTGTCCTTGCTCGACCGCACCACCCGCGGGCTCGCCAAAGCCGCCGAGGCCGCCTTGGGCTGCAATCGCGCCGAGGTCGCCATCGCGCGCTGGAAGTCCGAATAAGCCCCGATCTGGACCGTGAACGCCCCGGTCGGCGTCGCGGCCGTCGGCTTGGCGATCGCCGCCGTCCTGGACGTGATCTGCGTGCGAAGGTCCGATCGGGTGACAAGCGCGGCCGCCTGCGCGTACATCGCCTTGGCCTCGACCGGCTTGCCCAGCGCCTGCAGCGAGTCGCCCGCGAACATCGAGGCCCGGGCCTTGTCATCGCCCGTGAGCTTCGCCGAGGCCGCCGTGAGCAGCGTCACTGCCTCGGCGTGCCGGCTCTTGCGCTGCGCGAACATGCCCAGCGTCGCCCCGGCCGATCCGGCGATCTTGGGGTCTTCGCTGTTGAGCAGAGGCCTGAGCCACCGCTCCGAATCGGTCTCTCGTTCCAGCGCCGCCGCTGCCAGGCCCGTGGTCAGGGCCGCATTCTCACGCTCGTGTCCCGACGCCGAGGCGTAGGCGCTCTGGCCGGCCTCGAAAGCCTTGACATACTCGCGGCGCTCGTAGAGTTGGACGTAATCGCTCTGACGATCGCCCGACGCACACCCGCCCAGCGCCCCCGCCAGCGTCAGCATTCCCATCGCGATCTTTCGCAGCATCCGGCGTTTCTCCTGGATCAGGCCAACGATCGGGGCCTCGCACAACCGGCCCCGGCACGAGAGGCCTGGTCGCGGTAGCATACCACCCGTGTGGCAGGAGGTTTCTTGAGCGTTCACTGGCCGATTATCCGAACTCTGCTGGCTCACCCGTCGCGGATCGCGACCGTTGACGATCGCGGCTCGCGCCGCTCGATCGAGATTCTCGTCGCCGCACTCCACATCGCCTCCCACCTGGAGGCGACATGCAAGTCTCCGACCGTGGGTGTCCTCTTGCCCACCGGCTCGGCCTTCCCGATTGCCGCCCTGGGCGCGTGGATGATCGGAAAGACCGTCGTTCCGCTCAACTACCTCCTTAAGAAGGAGGAACTCCAGTACGTCGTCGACGACTGCGGCACCGACACCATCCTCACCGCCGGGGCGATGCTCGACTTCATGGGCGGCGGCCCCAAAGTCGGGCGTCTGGTCAAGATGGAGGAACTCAGCTTCGCCGGCTTCCCCGAGCCCCGCTGGCCGGCAACGCCGTCGGACGAGGAACTCGCCCTTCTGCTCTACACCTCGGGCACCAGCGGGCGGCCCAAGGGCGTCATGCTGACCCACGGGAACATCTCGGCCAACATCCGCCAGATCCGCTCGTTCATCCAGTTCACGTCCAAAGACGTCATGCTGGGCGTGCTGCCGCAGTTCCACACGTTCGGGCTCACCGCCCTCACGCTCTTGCCGCTGGCGGCCGGCATGAAGGTCGTCTACTCGTCCCGGTTTGTTCCCAATCGGATCGTCCGCCTGATCCGTGAGCAAAGGCCGACCATTCTCATCGCCATCCCCTCGATGTACGGCGCGCTCCTCTCGGTCAAGGACGCGGTGCCCGACGACTTCGCAAGCTTGCGGTACATCGTCTCGGGCGGCGAGCCGCTCTCCGACTCGGTGGCGGCCCGTTTCCTCGAGCGATTCGGCAAGGTCATCAACGAGGGGTACGGGCTCACCGAGACCAGCCCCGCGACCAACTGGTGCAGGCCCGACGAGCACAAGCCCCACTCGGTCGGACGTCCCCTCCCCGAGATCGACGAGCGGATCGTGGACCTCAACACGCTCCACGACGTCGGACGCAACGTCGATGGCGAGGTGTGGATCAAGGGCCCCAATATCATGCGCGGGTACTACCACATGCCCGAGGAGACCGCCAAGGCGCTCACGCCCGAGGGCTACTTCCGCACCGGCGACATCGGACGCATCGACGACCAGGGGCACCTCTACATCACCGGGCGGCTCAAGGAGATGCTGATCGTCGGCGGCGAGAACGTCTTCCCGCGCGAGATCGAAGAGGTACTCGACTCGCACCCCGATGTCAACGCGTCGGGCGTGATCGGCATCCACGACCCCATGCGGGGTGAACTGCCCCTGGCGTTCGTCGAGATGCGCGAGGGACACACCTTCGACAAGGCGTCGATCGTCGCCCACTGCCGCGGGCGTCTGGCCGGATACAAGGTGCCCACCGACGTGCGCCTGCTCTCCGCCCTGCCCCGCAACCCGACCGGCAAGGTCATGCGCCGCGAGCTCAAGGCTCTGATCTGACCCGCTCGCGGATCACCCGTTCGCGCCGTGGCCCATCGAGCCGCTTTCTGCGTTCTCCGTGTTAAAGGGGCCTTTCCCTCGTCGCATGCGGCGCATCACCTTACTCCCCTCCCCCTCCGCGCTCTTCGCTCCCCTTCGCCTCTTCGCGTTCGCATTTCCGGACTTGCGTAGCCCAGGCCTGCAAAATATCGCTATTCGCCCGAGCAAGCAACGTCTTGCGCTTGAGGTGACAAAATTGTGCGATGTTGCGAACATCGAAAAAACGCTTGAAACAAGCGTGATTTCGCGGATCAGGCTCCGTTCACTGTGATGTCAGGGCAAGGCAAACCAAGGCGTGTGCCACGGAAGCCAAGGCCCGCAGCAATCAATGTGTGCAACCGCAGCACAGAAAGAGTTGTCCCATGTCCCTCTCCAAGACCCTCGCGTCCCTCACCGTCCTCTCCGCTCTCACCGCCCTCGCGGGCTCCTCGCACGCCGCCATCACAGGCGCTTCGGGCCAGGCCAACTGGCTCCTCTCGGCACCCGCCTCCGCACTCCCGGGCGCCCTCCCGGGCCTCCCCGCCTACTGCTGGGACGAGAAGACCAACGTCAACCACAGCGGCCTCAATGTCAACATCACCTCCAACGGCGTCTACACCGGCAACACCTTCTACTCGGGCGTCGTCTCGGGCATGTTCGACTCGCACATGATCCACTTCGACGCCTCCAGCGGCGTCGCCAACGCCCAGGGCGCCGTCACCTTCTCCAGCAACGTCGTCGCCGTCATCTACGACAACGTCCTCCTCGATCTCACCGACGCCTCGCTGGGCCACCCCTCAACGATCTACCCGACCACCAACCCCCAGCGCAGCAGCTCGCTGTTCCTCGGGCCGTCAACCGTTGTCGTCTCGGGCAATGTCGTCCAGTTCGACCTCTGGATCACCCCCGCCAACTTCATGTCCGAGCTTCGCGTCCTCACCCACTCGGTTCCCACGCCCGGCTCCATGGCCCTCCTGGGTCTGGGCGGCCTCACCTGCCTCCGCCGCCGCCGTTAATTCGCATTTCGCATTTCGCAGCACTCAGCACGATTCTCCCTCCACTCAGCACTCCCTCTCACACAAGGAATTGATCCATGAACCGCATCTCCGCTCTCTCCCTGGTCCTCGCCGCGTCCATCTCTGCCGCCTCCGGCGCCGCCATCTCCGGAGTCTCGGGCTCCACAACCTGGCTGGGTGTCAACCCTCCCAACGCTCAGATGTTCAACCTGTCGGGCCCCAACGTCTTCGTCTGGAACGAGCAAGTCGGCGTCACCTCGGGCGCCAACGTCAACATCGCCTCCAACGGCACCTTCACGGGCTTCGCACCCTACACCGCCGGCACGTTCTCTGGCGGCTTCGCCTCGCACATGGTCCACTTTGATCCCGGCTTCATTCCGCCCTTCGCCACCGGCTCGGTCTCCTTCACCCAGAACATCGTCGCGGTGATCTTCGACGAGTCGAAGCTCTCGGCCACCGACGCCTCCATGGGCGCCCTCACCACGACGTACGACACCGGCAGCATCTTCCGCAGCTTCAACGCCGACATCCTGGGCTTCACGAGCTTCACGGTGATCGGCAACACGCTCCACTACCAGTTCATGCAGTCCCCCGGCCAGATCAACCGCATGTTCGAGGCCCGCGTCATCACCGTCGTCCCCACACCCGGTTCGCTCGCCCTCATCGGCCTTGGCGGCTTGGTCTCCCTCCGCCGGCGCGCCCGCTAACCACTCCCCATTCCCGACAAATCACCCACACGCAGCACCTCCTCCTAAGGCCCCTCCCATGAAACCCCTCCACGCCATCGCACTCGCTCTCGCCTCGGCAGTCGTCTCCGCGTCGCACGCCTCCATCACCGGCGTCGCCGGCTCCACCACCTGGCTCGCCTCTCCCCCCGTCAGCGCCCTTCCGGGCGCCCTCACCGGAGTCAAGGCCTACGCCTGGAACGAGAAGCAAGGCGTGACGGCCGGTCTCATCCCCTGCAACATCGTCGTCAACCCCAGCGTCAACACCGGCTACACGCCCATGCTCAACTCGGTCTTCTCGCCCAAATTCGATTCCCACATGATCCATTTCGACCGCGGTAACCTGGGCATCCAGTCCTGCGTCGGCAAGGTCACGTTCTCAGGCCAGGTGCTCGGCGTGATCTTCAGCGGCCTGTGGCTCAGCGGCTCCGACCCGCTCTTCGGCAGCCCCTCGACCACCTACCACACCATGGGCTGGGGACGCAGCTACGGCATGTTCCTGGCCAACTCGACCGTGTGGGTCAATGGCAACACCGTCTCCTTCGATCTCCGCCCGACCTACGCCGGAATCCTCTTCTCCGAGCTTCGCGTCCTCACCCGTCCAATCCCAGCTCCCTCGACGCTCGCCGCGGGAATCCTGTGCACCCTGACGAGCCTTCGGAGGGCACGCCGATAAGACAAACTCGAAACTCTCTCTCACTCCTCACTCTCCAACGACGCACGCGTTTCTCCTCTCTCCTGGAAACGCGTGCGTCGTTGTTTTTGGTGGCACCGCTCTGCAGAACAGTGCTTCCGGTTGGTTTGTGTATCCGGACCATCGGCACCTCCAAGCACGGGGGCCCACCCCAGAGTCATGCCGCCTCGCGGGTCCCGCCGATAGAAAGCGGGCGTATTATCGGGTTCGCGAAGCCCAAAGCCAGCCCACTGCCCTCAGGAGCCGTCCATGGAACTGTACATCGACACCGCGAATCTCGACGAGATCAAGGCCGCCAACGACCTTGGAGTTCTCGACGGCGTGACCACCAACCCGTCCCTGATCGCCCGGGAGAAGATCGACTACGGCAAGCGTCTGGCCGAGATCTGCGAGGTCGTTAAAGGCCCCGTCTCCGCCGAGGTGATCGCCCTGGACTTTGCCGGGATGATGAAGGAAGGGCGCGACCGCGCCAAGATCGCCGCCAACATCGTCGTCAAGCTCCCCTGCACCGTCGAAGGCCTCAAGGCCTGCAAAGCGATGTCGACCGAAGGCATCCGCACCAACCTCACCCTGTGCTTCCAGCCCCTGCAGGCGATGATGGTCGCCAAGGCCGGCGCGTTCCTCATCAGCCCCTTCGTCGGACGTTTGGACGATATCTCACAGGACGGCATGGATCTCATCAAGCAGATCCGCCAGATCTACGACAACTACGGGCTGGAGACCAAGATCCTGGCCGCCTCGATCCGCCACCCGCTGCACCTGGTCCAGTGCGCCCTGGTCGGCGCCGACATCGCGACCGTGCCTTTCAACATCATCCAGGCCGTGATGAAGCACCCTCTCACCGACAGCGGCATCGAGAAGTTCCTCTCCGACTACAAAAAGGCCTTCGGCGGCTGATCTCAAGCGAGTGTCAACGAGCCCCGAGCGTCAGCGAGTGGGTCCCCGCGCGGGTGCCACTCCTCGGCGCAAACCCAAAGCCCTCGACCACCCGAAGGTTCGCTGGCGTGAATGCTCATGGTGAAACTCAAAGTCTGCAAAGTCACTCTGCGATGTGCGGTGTGCGTCCTCATGACCGCGACCACCGTCGGTTGCCGGAGCAAAGATGCGCACACAACCGTCGAGGCGACGAGCACCGCCAGGGCAATCCCGAGCGTGAAGGAGACGAGCCGCTTTGGTTCCAAGTGCCTCGAATTGCAGATCGGTGATGTGCAGGGCTTTGTCATCCTGCCGACAGTGCCGGCCGCCGACGGCTCCAAACCGTGGGTCTGGTACGCGCCGTCCTACTGGAATGGATATCCCAACCAGCGGCACGATTGGCTCTTCTCACGCCTGCTGAAAGAGGGCTACTACCTGTGTGGAACCAATGTCGGCGACTCTTTCGGCAGCCCGCAGAGCCGCAAGACCTACAGCCGGTTCTACGAGCACGTGGTCAAGGAATATGGGCTGTCGCCCAAGGTGTGCCTGCTGGCTCAGAGCCGTGGCGGCCTGATGTGGTACAACTGGGCAGTCGAGAACCCAAGCCAGGTGGCGTGCATTGCCGGGATCTATCCCGTCTGCGATCCGACAAGTTACCCCGGGCTTGATGCAACCGCCAAGGCCTACGGCATGACCGAGGCGGAACTGACCGCGCAACTCGCGCAGCACAATCCACTTGATCGTCTGGCACCGCTGGCGAAAGCGAAAGTGCCGATCCTACACGTCCACGGCAACAAGGACGACCTTGTTCCCCTTGAGAAGAACAGCGGCGAGCTGATCAAACGCTACCAGGCGCTTGGCGGGCCAGGACAACTGGTGGTGATCGAGGGCAAGGGGCACGCGGAACTCGCGGAGTACTTCGAGTCCCAGAGGCTGCTCGATTTCATCCTCGAGCATGGAAAGGCAACTGCGCGGCCCGGGAAGTGACTACTCGGCCGGGTGCCACTACTCGGCGCAAATCCGAAGCTCTCGATTTCCCGAATGGTCCAGAGCCGAGTAGTGCGGAGGTTTGTAGACGGATGAGGGTGAGTATGAAACAGAGGGCGGGGCGATGGTCTGCGTGTATCATGGTGGGGCGGCAAGTCGAAACTCGTAGCAGAGGTTCGGAAATGTACGATTGGCTCGTGAATGAAATGACAGAGGTCAACACTCGCAGGTTCTATCTTGTGGACGACGCCGCGTCTGCCGCTGTTCGCGAATTCGACCGCGACTCGAATCTGCCGCCCTCCTACCTGCGATTCGTCCGACGATTCGGCGGTGCCAAGCTCTACCGCATGGGGAGTGTGTATGTTGTTCAGATCTTCGCAGCACCGAAGGAAGCCCAATCCAAAGAGCGTGAAACACTGGTGCATTTCGGTCGAACGGACTTGTCGTTGGCCTATTTCAAGGAATCCCTGCTGATTCCTGGGAAGGAGAGTCCGGTCTTTGAATGGAAACACGAGCGTGGGCTGGAGATTGCCGCCGACAGCTTCGAGAAATGGCTCAAAGACAAATGTTCGGTAGCACGACAACTATTCGGAAAGAGGGAGTGGGATTCCATTGTGAAGGGTCCACTGCCTTTCTCTGAAGAGGAACGATCAATCGTGGAAGCCCGCAAGCACTTTCGCTGGCGAATTGTCGGCGTTGCTCCCAACGGGGACTTGCGGTTTGAGGTTCACAACGGCTCTAGCATGACCTTGCCTTTTCTCTCGATTGGGATTCACGGAAGGCTTCGACCGCCGAACGACGGCCCTTTGGACGGCGGCGTTTGGTTGCCTGTGTCCTCCATTCCGCCTGGTGAGACCCGTGTCATCGAGAAAGGTTGCTACAAGGACTTGGTTGACCCGAGCAACATTGAGGCGTTCGAGGAGGCGAACCCGGAACCCGAGGATCGAGATCGCTATTGGGAATTCAAGAAGCTGACGTAGTCCTGGTGGAGCGATCCCCGCACTGCCGCGGCGCCGTGCACCGAGAACCCACTCGCTGACGCTCGGGGCTCGTTGAACTCGGACGCTCGTTCACTGCCACGCCGGCCCTTGCCGCACGTTCCCCTGGCTCGCCGAGATCTTCCGCAGCACCTCGGCGTCCGCCGTCGAGATGTCCGCCGGCGCTGGCGTCGTCACCTGGGCCACCGCGTACAAATCTCCCTGCTGCCCGCCCGACGCCTTGATCCCCTGCCCGCGCACTCGAAGCTTTCTACCGCTTGACGTCCCCGGAGGGATCGTCAGCTCGACCTTCGATTCGAGCGTCGGCACCGAGACCGCGGCACCAAAGGTCGCTTCGGCCACCGTCAGCGGCAGATCGAGATACAGGTCAAGCGACTTGCCCGTCTCCGCCCCCTCGCCGCGCCGAAAGAGCGGGTGGTCCCCCACGCGAACCGTGAGCAGGAGATCGCCCACCTCCCCGTGCACTTCGTCACCCTCGCCGCGAAGGCGAAGCTGAGCGCCGTCGGGAATGCCCGCCGGGATCGTCACGTCGATGGTCCGCTGCGAGCCGCTGCGCGTCACCTTGAGCGATTCCTTGCCACCACGGCACGCCGTGATGAAGTCCACCCGCAACGTCGCCCTCGCCGGCTCGATCTCCGGCGATGGCGCGTGCTGCCTGGGTCTGCGTGTCGATCGCGACTTGGCTCCGGCCCCCTGTCCCGCCCGCCCGCGTCCGCCGCCAAAGAACGTGTCGAACATCGACGACAGGTCCTCCTGATCAAAGTCGACGCCCGGCGAGGCCTGCCCGCTGTTCCACGCGTAGTGCGGGTTGGGCCCGGCGGTGCCGCTGGTGGGTCCCGAGCTCATGTTGAGCCCCGCGAACCCGTGCTGGTCGTAGAGCGATCGCTTCTTGTCGTCGGTCAGGATGTCGTAGGCGTTCTGCACCTCGGCGAACTTCTTGGTCGCGTCGGCCGACTTGTTCACGTCGGGGTGCAGCTTGCGCGCCAGCCCGCGATACGCCTTCTTGAGCTCGTCGGCGCTCGCCCCCTTGGCCACGCCCAGGATTTCGTACAGATCTCGTGCCATATCGCTAAGCGTAGTTCGGCGTGCGCGTGAAAGGGGCCCCGGGATCGGTCCCGGGGCCCTTGGATCGCATTTCACCCTGATTTCAGCGTGCCGATTACTTCGGGGCGTCGGGCTTCTTGGGGTCGGCCACCGGCTCGGCCTTCACCGGCGGAGGCAGCGGCTTGACCGCGCCGGCCGGCGGGGCGCCGCCGGGGATCGGTGCGCCGCCTTCGGGGCCGGGCTGGGTGGGCGGGGGCGGCGGCGGGGGCTCAACACCCATCACCTCAACCTCGAAGTACAGATCGGAGTTGGCCGGGATCGCGTTGCCGCGCGGCTTGTCGCCATAACCCATCGACGGCGGAACGTAGACGCGGATGATCGAGCCCTTCTGGTACCCCAGGAGCCCGACGTTCCAGGCCTTGATCAGCCCGCCCTGGTTGAACCGAAACGGCATCGGACGTCCACGCGACGAGTCGAACGGCTTGCCGTTCTTGGCCAGCCAGCCCGAGTAGTGCACCGTGACCTGGTCCTTGTCCTCGATCGCCTTGCTGTCGCCGCCCTTCTTGAACTCGAGCACCACAAGCCCGTCCTCGAGCTTCTTGGAGACGATCGCCGGCTCGACGCGCTTGAACGTGTACTTGTCGCTGGGCTGGCTCCCCCAGACAACCTTGCCCTCGGCGTCATACCCGCGATCGGCCGAGACCAGTGTGTCCTTGGTCAGCGTCATCTCGCTGGTCATCTCGACCGCCGTGCCGACCGCCGTCGGATAGGGATACGGGGTCTTGCCGTTGTATCCGTCGCCCTCGGGCTTGAGCTCAACATCGAGCGTCCCGACGAGCTGCTCACGCTTGAACTCGGGGAACCACTCGGGGATCGCCGACATGCCCGCGAGCATGTTGCCGATGGGGGCCGCAGTGCCGTCGGCGGCGTGGTGGAACTCGTAGGTGCGAAGGCGGAGGGCGCCCTTGTGCTTGTAGAACTGGAAGATGCTGACGCGGTAGGGCGCGTGGAGCGAGTCGGCGCGGGCCGTCTCGCAGAAGAGCGCGTTGGGCACGCCCTCGATCATCACTGGCGCAATGCTCAGCACAATGTCCGCCTTGGCGGTCGCGTCGTTGCCCTGGGGAACCGGCGTGGTGGTCTTCCACGTTCCGGCGAGCAGCTTGCCGGCCTTCTCAAGGTCCGGATCGTTCCATTTCATCGTCTGGGCCACTCGCGGCGGCGGCGGCGGGGGAGCCGGCGGCTGCTCCGCCCCCGGAGGGGCGTCGGGCGCGGGCTTGGCCGGCAACGGCTTGACCGCGCCGATCCCCGGCTTGACCGGCCGGATGGTCGGAGGAACCGCGGGCTGTCCGGTGCCCGGAGTTGCCGGGGGCGTCGCGGTCGGGGGCGTGGTCGGAGGCTGAGTGGTGGGCGTCCCGGGCTGTCCCGCGGCGACCATCAACAGGGCCACGCCGGTCAGACCGGCGGTGGCGAGGTGTCGAAACTTGCGCTTCATCGTTGCATTCCTCTTGATTCGGAAGACTTTTCGCCGCGGAGCTTTCCATCAGGGCCAATCCGTCCGCGGCGCGGTTGGCGGGAGACTGTTCTTCGAAAGGGATCGTATCGGTTGCAGGGGAGCCGGAGCGTGGAATTTGGGTCCGGATGGACCCCGTACATGGATGTCGGCAACCGGCGACCGGGTTCGCGCGCAATCACGCGAGTTCGGGGAAGAGCTTGCGGACGACCCCGACCAGATCCTTGACATGGGCGATCGACTCGTCCATGAACTTCTGTTCGGTGGCGTCCAACTTGAAGGTCAGGATGCGTTCGACGCCCTTGGCCCCAAGCACGCAGGGGACTCCGACGAAATAACCCTTTCCGGCCTGGCCCGGGGCGACGCCAAACTCGTTCTCGCAGTACGCGGCCGAGGGGATGATCCGCTTCTTGTCGCGGACGATCGACTCGACCATGTCAATGGTGCCGCTGGCGGGTGCGTAGAACGCCGAGGTGCCCATGAGCTTGACGATCTCGCCGCCGCCGACCTTGGCCCGGTCGACGCACGCCTGGATCTTCTCGGCCGAGAGCAGGTCCTGGATCGGGATGCCGTTGACGCTGGTGAGGCGAGGCAGCGGCACCATATCGTCGCCATGCCCGCCCAGGAGCAGCCCCTGGATGTCCTCGACAGAGCAACCAAGCTCCATGGCCAGGAAGGTCTTGTAGCGGGCGACGTCCAGGGCCCCGGCCTGCCCGATCACGCGATGGGCCGGGAAACCTGTCACCTTCCACGCGACATAGACCATGGCGTCCAGTGGGTTGCTCACCACGATCACGATCGAGTCGGGGGCGTACTCACGCACCTTCTCCGCCACGCTCTTGACGATCCCCGTGTTCACCTGCACCAGGTCGTCGCGGCTCATCCCCGGCTTGCGCGGCATGCCCGCGGTGATCACCACCACATCCGAGCCCGCGATGTCCGCGTAGTCAAATGTGCCCGTGATCTTGGAGTCGAACTTCTCGATGGGCCCGCAGCACGAGAGGTCCAGGGCCTTGCCCTTGGGCATGTGCAGCTCGGGCTTGTCCTTGATGGGAATATCGAGCAGAACGATGTCGCCAAGCTCCTTGGCGGCGGCCCAGTGTGCACAGGTTCCGCCGATGTTGCCGGCTCCGATGATGCTGATTTTGGCGCGACGGGTAGGCATAACAGTCCTTGAAAGTTGGAGATTGGATGGCCCCGCGGGCTCGAGCCCGCGATGGGGAGGGAATACTAGGAACGAGCCATGGGCGTCAGCGAGCGGGCCGGAGAACAAGCCCCCAGTGTGAGCGAGCGTGTCAGGATGCCCACCCCCCCCAATTTCCTGCACCACTCTGGCGCAAGCCGAGCTCCCGGGCCCAAACACATCACCCAGCCCCAAACCCACTACCGCAACCACAGTACAAACAGGCAATAACCAGGCTCCACCGGTGGGTACGGGCCCCCCCCCT
>CAYHQQ010000012.1:0-81455 GCA_964358855.1 uncultured Phycisphaeraceae bacterium | reverse complement strand
GGGGGGGTGGGTGTTTTTTTTTTGGGGGGGGGGTCTTGGTGGTTTTTTCGCGTCGTTTTGTTTCTGTTTTGGGGGGGGGGGGGGGGGGGGGGTGTCAGGGGAGATGGGCGGGAGCGACCCGGCAAGGGCCGCGGTGATGTAGAATGGAGAGGGCCA
The DNA here is from genome assembly GCA_964358855.1 of uncultured Phycisphaeraceae bacterium. GTDB lineage: Bacteria > Planctomycetota > Phycisphaerae > Phycisphaerales > UBA1924 > UBA2396. The sequence continues at coordinate 81,299 of CAYHQQ010000012.1, read as the reverse complement.
GCGGCGTTGTGGGCGGCATCCCAAGCGTTGACTGAATGCCGGAGGGAAGGACGATGGGCGCGATTGAATCAGGGGAGGCGGGGCGAGAGGGTGGGAATCCCTACGAGCACGTGACGGTGCTGATTGAGCGGGCGGCGTCGGGAGATGGCAGCGCGTCGGCGGATCTGCTGCCTCTGGTGTACTCGGAGCTTCGTCGGCTGGCGCAGTCGAACATGGTGCGTGAGGGGGGTGGGCCGGCGCAGACGCTGCAGCCGACGGCGCTGGTCCACGAGGCGTTCCTGCGGCTCCTGGGGCCCGAGCACGCGCGGGCGGGCTCGTGGGAGAATCGCGGGCATTTTTTCGGGGCGGCGGCGGTGGCGATGCGGCGGATCCTCATCGAGCGTGCGCGGGCGAGGAACGCGGACAAGCGGGGCGGGGGTCGCGGCAAGGTCGAGCTCTCGGAGGATGCGGTGGCCGCGGCGTCGCACGGGCGCAACGACGGGGCGCAATCGGCCGAGCGGTCGGAGGAGCTGATCGCGCTCGACTCGGCGCTGGAGCGGCTGGAGAAGCTGGACGAGCGTGCGGCGAAGGTTGTGATGCTGCGCTATTTCACGGGGCTGACGATCGAGCAGACGGCCGCGGCGCTGGAATTGTCGCCCGCGACGGTCAAGAAGTCGTGGGTGTTTGCGCGGGCGTGGCTGAACCGGCAGATGTCGCTGGGCGAGGAGTGAGGGGGTTTGGGGCTCAGTGGTGCGTGGCGGGGCCTTGACCGGCGCTGATCATGATGTCGGAGACGATCTGGAGGGCCTGGGTCCATTCGGACTCGAGCGCCGCGTCCCAGGGGAGGGCGTTGGAGGTGGAAGTCTCGGCGATGGCCTCGACCAGGAGTCGGCAGACGATGGGGTAGTGCTCGGGAGCGGCGCCGTAGGAGAGGTGCCGACGCCCGAGCCCCACGAGGTACTCGCGCACGCGGGCGGGCTCGCGCATGTGATCGACGACCATGAGGAGGGAGTCGAGCAGCTTGCGCTCCTGCGAGGCCATGTCGCTGGGGAAGAGGCGTCGCAGCGCGGGGTAGCGTGCGAAGAGTTTGGTGTACATCAGTGGGGCGAGGCGTGAGGCGTGAGGCCCCAGCGCCGCAAAGCTCTCGGACAGGCGACTGGCGGCGAATTGGTCGACGGGGATGCGTCGGGCGGGGTCGTTGCGCGAGGTGTTCTGCATCAGGGGGTGGCGTGAGATTGGCATGGCTGGAGGTCAATGCGTGAAACGGGAGGGCGGCGGCCTAAGAATACTGTCGGCACCTACAGATGATCGCAAGGCCTTTGGAATGGCGACTCGACCAAGTGGATCCCAAACACTTTCAACGCCTGCAGACATGCTTCGACGAGGTTGTCGAGCTCCCGCGGCAGGAGCGGACGGCGTGGCTTGATCGCCATGTCGCCGACGACCTGGAGCTTCGCAAGGAGCTCGAGGAGATGCTCGTTGAGCACGATCGCGAGGGCGTGCCGGTGGCGACGGCGGTGGGGCTTGGGGCGATTGGCGGGCTGCCGGGGGTTGGGGCGACGGGCGGGGGCCAGGCCGGCGAGGTGCTTTCGATCCCGGTGCTCAAGGGAGCGTACCGGTTGATTCGGACGCTGGGCGAGGGCGGGATGGGGATCGTGTATGAGGCGGAGCAGGCGTTTCCCAGGCGGCGGGTGGCGATCAAGTCGATCCGCCCGGACCTTGCGACGCGATCGATGCTCAGGCGGTTTCGCAACGAGGCGGACCTTTTGGCGAGGCTGCACCACCCGGGGATCGCCCAGATCTATGAGGCGGGGTTTGCCGATGAGAACACGGCGGACCAGGCGTTCTTTGTCATGGAGCTGGTGCAGGGGCTGCCGATCAATCAGTACGCGCGCGAGCACGGGCTGTCGATCGCCGAGCGGCTCACGCTGATTGTGAAGATCTGCCAGGCGGTGGAGCACGCGCACCAGCGTCGGGTGATGCACCGCGATCTCAAGCCCGGGAATATTCTGGTGACGGCGCAGGGAGAGCCCAAGATTCTGGACTTTGGCGTGTCGCGAGCGACCGAGCCTGGCTCGGCGGGGGCGGGGGCGGGGCTGACGATCGATGGGCAGGTCATGGGCACGCCGGCGTACATGAGTCCCGAGCAGATCTCGGGTGACTCGAGCGTGGACACGCGGACGGATGTCTACGCGATCGGTGTGATCGCGTTCCAGCTGCTGAGCGGGAAGCTGCCGTTCGACGTGGACAACGTGCCGATCGTGGAGGCGGCCCGGCGGATCCGCGAGGAGAATCCAAGGTCGATCACGCTTGTGGGGACGGAGTACGGGGGGGATGTGCAGGTGGTGATCGCCAAAGCGATGCACAAAGATCGGGATCGCCGGTACGCGTCGGCGGGGGTGCTGGCCGACGAGATCGAGCGGGTGCTCTCGGGCAGGCCGATCGACGCGCGTCGCGATTCGGCGTTGTACGTGCTTGGGAAGCTGGCGGGGCGGCATCGCACGACGGTGGCGTTGATCGTGCTTCTGCTTGTGGCGCTCTTGTCGTTCGGGGTGGTGTCGAGCCTGATGGCGTCGCGGCAGACGCAGCTGGCGCTGGAGTCGACGGCGGCTCGGAACCGGGCCGACGCCGAGGCGGCGAAGCTGCGCGATGCGCTGTACGTCAGCCTGATCGGGCACGCGCAGGCGGCGCTGTCGAGCGGCGACTCGGCGCGGGCGCAGCGGCTTCTGGGTGAGTGCCGCGCGGACTTTCGCGGGTGGGAGTGGCGGTATCTTTCGAGGCTCGCCGATCAGACGGTGCGGACGATCGAGCTGGCGCATCCGACGCGGCCGGGTGAGCTTTCGCCCGACGGGCGGATGTTTGTCGTGATGCCCGAGATGCTCCCCATCGAGTGCGTCGACGTGGCGAGCGGGGCGACGATTCGGACCATCGCCGGCACACGGCAGGCGTGGGGAACGGCGGTGAGCGGCGACGGGGCCATGATCGCGGTGCTGGAGGCGCGCGGCTGGGTTGACGTGTACGACTCGTCGACGGGCGAGAAGCGGGCCAAGTTCCAGATCAAGGGCGAGGGCACCGCGACGTACCGGAGGCTGGCGTGGCTGGGGTCGAGTCCGCGGCTGGCGCTGGCGACTTCGACGGGAGAGGTCCACGTGGCCGACGTGCCCACCGGTGAGAGCCGTGTTGTGGCGGAATTCAAGGAGACGGTGTACGAGCTCGCGGGTTCTGGCGACGGGGCGCTGGTGATCGCGGCGACGGCGAGCCGCAGGCTGGTCGTGCTCGAGTCGGCGACCGGGAAGCAGCGAGCCAGCGCGACGACGATGGAGGCTGTCAACGCGATGAGTGTCTCGTCGCGGGGCGACGTGGTCGGGCTGGGGCTGTTCAACGGGGCGGTGTACCTGTGGGACTGGGCGTCGGGCGGCGTTGTGCGGCCGCTGGGCGAGCACAGGAGCCGTGTGCGATCGGTGGCGTTCAGCCACGACGGCACGATGTTCGCGTCGGGCGGGGAGGACCGGGTGCTCAAGACGTGGTCGGTGAAGGACCACGCACTCTTGACGGAGCAGAACGGGGAGCCGGTGCATTTCTTTGGCGTGAGGTTCACGCCCGACGATCGGCAGATTGTGACGTGGAGCGACTCGAAGACTGTCCGCGTCTGGAACTCGCGGCCCGAGCCGCTCTTGCCGGTGATCCAGACCCAGGCGCGGATTGTGTTCGATCTGTGCGTGACGCGGGACGGGCTTGGAGCGCTGGTGACGCCCCGCGACGGGGTGGTGCGCCGGGTGACGCTGCGCGGTGCGCGGGTTGAGCCGCTAAGGGTTCCGTCGGCGCGGTACGCGTTTGAGTCGTCTCATGGGGAGATCGTGACGGCGACGGACGGGGGGACGATCAGTTTCTGCGATCCGACGACCTCGGGGGTTGTGGGCAGAGTTGTCCTGGAAGGAAGCGACGCGACGCAGTTGGTTGCATCGGAGGGTGGAGCGTTCGCGGTGACATGGTTCAAGGGCAATCAGCTCGCCATGATCGATGTCGGGGAGCGCCGGCTGGGGGCGAGCTGGACCACCGACCGCCAGATCAAGAACGCGTGCGTGTCGCGGCAGGGGTATGTGGGCGTGGCGATGGACGACGGGAGCGTGTGCGTGTTCGACGGGCAGGGGAAGCCGGCGGGCACGCGGCTGGGCGCCGGGGCGAAGGTCACCACGATGACGTTCTCGCAAGACGGGAGCGTGATGGGGGTCGCGGACGAATCGGGCCAGACGCGTGTGTGGGATTGGCGCACGGGCGTGGTGGCGGCGCGCGTGGTGGGATCTGGCAAGGGTGTGATGACGCTGGCGTTTCTGGATGGCGGGAGACGGCTGGCGGGCGGCGGAGATGATCAGCTTGTGCACGTGTGGTCGTTGCCCAGCGGCGAGGAGCTATTGACGTTCGCCGGGCACCGGATGCACGTCGCGCGAGTGTGCGCGACGCCCGATGGACAGACGCTGGTGAGCATTGACGGCACGGGCGAGCTGCGCGTGTGGTCGGCGACGGGGGATCGATAGGCTCGCGGCGTGATGGCAGTTTCGAGAGAGCTGGGCACCGCGGTTGGTCAACGTTACGCGTGTGGATCAGCAGGGGGTCTCGAACGCCGCGACAAAGGCATCGTAGTCGAAGAAATCGGAGGTTCCGTCGCCATCGAAGTCGGCGGTCTTGCCTGGGGGGCAGGGGCCGCCTTCGAAGCAGGTGACGAAGGCGTCGTAGTCGAAGAAGTCGACGGTGGAGTCGCCGTCGAAGGCGGCGGCTCGGGCTCCGTCCGGGAATACCAGAAATGCGAACGCGGAGCGGCGGAGGGGAGCGAAGGTGGGGAGTGGGTCCGCGAGGGGAAGACGGTAGAGGTGATTGAGCGCAGGGCGCCCGCAAGCGCAGCCCGCTAAGCGAAATCTGCTGAGGGCTCGGCGTGTGCCTCATCGGATCTGTGATGAGGGCCTCTCCCCGGCCTTGGTTGCCGACTACGCTGTGGCTCGGTTTACCCTGCCTTCCATCGGTTCGGATCGGCAACGGAGCGGGCTATGAGGCTATTTTGGATCAAGTGCCAAGGCGACGCGTGGTGTCCATTCATGACGGTGAACCTAGACCACGCCCATTTTCAAGGCCTGGAAGGTGTCTTCGTCATTTGGCATGGTGGTCCAGCTCCCAAAACGGTTTATGTCGGCAAGGGATTTATTGCCGAGCGGGTGCGGGAACTTCGATCACAGTCAATGATTACCCAGTACCTTGCAAGCGGCCTTCCGCTGCTCGTGATCTGGGCAAAGGTTTCACCAACCGATCAGGCCGGAGTTGAAAGCTATCTTGTGAGCGCTCTCAAGCCGCTCGAGAACCGCGTGCACCCCTCTACGACGCCAGTGCCCGTGAATCTTCCATGGGAAAAGGCTCAGTGATCCTGAAGTAGGAGGGATCGCGCGATGGCGAGACAAAGAAATCATACTCCGGAGATCAAGTATGTCGCGCCACCGCCGATCGTGATGTACCAGGTGTCGGGCGATCAGCTTGATCGAATCAAGGAAGAGTGTTCGCAGGTGGGGCACGACCTCAGCTTCGCACTCGCGGCGGGTGGAAGCGGGCTCACCACTGTTACCACGCTCTTGACGGTTCCACAACTTACCGACAAACAGCAAGGACTGTTCTTGGTTCTGTCCATCGCTCTAGGGTTGGTATTCTTGTACACAGGCGTCAGATGGTTCTGGGCTCGGCGAAAAGCGCCAGCAATCATCGACTCGATTCGGCGCTCTGATCAACCAGAAAACACGATCGAAGACTCGGAAACATGAGGCGCTGACCGTGTGCACATCGCTGCTGCCGACCCGCGCTGAGTGCCTAGGCGTGTGTGGACCCCGGAACGTCCACCCCCGCACTCCCGCAATCCGCTATTCTGTTGGCTCATGGCAAAGCGAAAGACCCCCAACCCCGTCGCCAGTCCGACCCCCGGCCCACCGCGGAACGCCGCGGCGCCGTCCACGAAGTCCAAGCGGGGCAGCGTCGCCACGTCTGCCGTTGCGGCGATTCCGTCCGCCGCGAAGGGCCGCCCCTCGGCGTTGCTGGACACGCGGGTTGTCTACTGCGGCGACAACTTGGAGCAGTTGGCGAAGCTGCCGGACAAGTGCGTGGACTTGGTGTACATCGATCCGCCGTTCAACTCCAACCGAAACTACGAGGTCTTTTGGGGCGAGAGTAAGGAGAAGCGGTCTTTCGACGACAGGCACGAGAGCACGCAGGCGTACATCGACTACATGCGGCCCCGGTGCCAGCAACTCGCACGGGTCCTGAAGCCCACGGGGAGCTTCTACTACCACTGTGATTGGCACGCGGCGCACTACGTCAAGGTGATGCTCGACCAGATCTTTGGCGAGAACAACTTCGTTAACGAGATCATCTGGAAGAGACAAAGCGCGCACAACGACGCCAAGCAAGGGAGCAAGCACCTCGGTCGGGTACACGACTCGATCTTCTTTTACTCGGGCGGCGGCGACTACACGTTTAAGCACCAGTACAAGCCATACGACGAGACGTACATAGAGAAGTTCTACAAGCACGTTGACCCAAAGACACAGAAGCGGTACTCCCTGGGTGACATCACGGCCCCGGGTGGTGCAGCGGAAGCCAAGGGGAATCCGTTCTACGAGTTTCTCGGGGTAGAGCGGTACTGGCGATTCAGCAAGGAAGAAATGGACCGGCTCTACAAGGCCGGGGAAATCGTTCAGGCCAAGCCCGGAGCCGTTCCACGGCAGAAGCGGTACTTGGAGAAGGGGCTAGGCGTGCCAGTCGGCACCGTGTGGGATGACATCGGCCCAATCCAATCGTCCGCAGAGGAGTCGCTTGGCTATCCGACCCAGAAGCCGCTGCTCCTTCTCGAACGCATTCTCAACCTCAGCAGCAGTCCCAACGACATCGTCCTGGACGCCTTTTGCGGTTGCGGCACCGCTCTCGTCGCGGCCCAGAAGCTCGGGCGGCAGTGGATCGGCATCGACATTTCGCCCACTGCCTGTCGTGTCATGGCCAAGCGGCTCAAAGACGCTTGCAAAATGAAGGAGAGTGAGCCGGGGCACCGAGCTCACGACCCCAATTCGTTCATCGTCCGCGATCTGCCGTGGACCATCGACAAACTCCGCGCCATCCCGCCGTTCGAGTTCGAGAACTGGGCCGTCATTGCGCTCGGTGGCATTCCCAACAAGGTTCAGGTCGGCGACATGGGCATCGACGGGCGCATCTTCCCCGTCGGCACCAAGCCGTCCGATGCCAACAGCATGTTCGCGGGCGACTGGTTCCCGATCCAGGTCAAGCAGTCGGACAAGACGGGCCGCCCCGACATCGACCAGTTCGAGGCCACGATGGAGCGCGAGGACCGCCAGCGGGGCTTCTTCGTCTCCTTCGGCTACTCCTCCGACGCCGAGGCGGAGGTTCGGGGATTCCACCGGCGAACGGGGCGTATGATTAAGCTGATCACCGTTCAGGAGATTCTGGACGAGCAACATGTCCAAAAGATGTGAGGTCAAATGCAGAGCGCTTTCGCATTCATCAGCTACTCCACGAAAGACCTTGTCTGGGCGCGCCGGGTACAGGAAATGTTCACGCCTCTCGGCCTGGATGCGTACGTGGCCGAGAGGCAATGGCCAATTGGCCAGCCTCCCTCGGCGATCATCGATATCATTCGCCAGATTCCCATGGTGGTGCTGGTTTGGAGCAAGGCGGCGTCGGAGTCGGAATGGGTCAAGCACGAGGTGGGCGCGGCACATGGTGCTGACGTCCCCATCGTGGTCTTCAATTTGGAGCCGTCAGTTCAACTCCCGGAGCCAATTCGTGGCCCGAAGTATGCCGACGCGCTTCAGGACCCCTTCGCTGCCCTTGCCGCCGTCCAAGGCGCTGTCTGCGCCCGGTATCGGCAGATGCTGGATGAAGCACAGGCGCAGGCGGCCGCCCTTCAAGAGCAGCGACGTCGAGCGAAGGAGGCTGAGTCTAACAAGATTGGCGCGGCTCTCTTGATCGGCGGATTGGGGGGGCTATTTCTGGCAGGATTGCCAAAGAAGTAGCGCGTTTGCGAAGGCGAGGATCGGTGGGGCCATGGTGTGATAGCCGAACTGGGCGTGCCTCACGTACCCATGATGCGTATCATCAGTCGCATCGCCGTCCAGGAGGCTCGGGATGAACGGCGCGTGCAGAAGATATGACGAACGTAGCGTCGCGCATTGAGAGGGGCTTTCGACATGGAACAGAATCTGGTTGATTTCACGCGGTCAATCTTCACGGTGAGCGGGTCAAATTTGGCGTTCGACTCGTCGGAGATCCTGGTACAATATGTGATGCGAGAACTCGGAATTGAAGGCGTCGCGCCGGAAGGCCTCTCTTGTCTGGCGGGCGACTTCGAATCGGGTGCCAACGTGACGACGTACCGGTACAAGGGTCGTGAGCTAAAGGTGCTTGCTCGCAGAGTGGTTACGCGGGAGAATCTTGACGCCGCGCTCAAGAGTGGATGGTAATGCGTTGCCATTTGAGGCACGCATAGAGGGAGAGACCATGCACCATATCCCCAAGAACGCATTGTTTTGCTTTAAGACCGCCAAAGGATCGTTCTGGATCGCCCCCCAGCCCGGCAGCGAAGGGCGCTTTTTCTTGGGCTTCGAAGACGATGCTCTCGGCTCCTTCGCCACGCCGAACGACGCGGCTTCCGATGTGGCATCGCACATGACCGGGCTTGGTTGCTGGGATGCGAAGCCGTCATTGGCGAGCGACCCGACCGATCTGGGAGACTGGGCGAGAGTGTCGGGCTGATTCTTCGATCATGATCGACTTTGCCTTCGCACCCGCGCCGTGGGCCTATTATGCGGGCGCCATGTTCAATTCAATCGTCCTGCCCGTTCTCACGAGTTTGCTTGCATCCTTCGTGTTTTGGTGGGCGATGCTGGCATGGGAACGGAAAAAGATTCGCGCCAACGCTCGGCGGTTCTACGGCCTCTGGCAGCAATGGAGCATCCTCAACGGCAAGCCAGCTTCCTTCATCGACTGCATGGTCAAGATCGAGTCCTGCGGTTCGCAGCGTCCCGGGGTGCTGTACGTCACTGGGATCGAGACAAAAGGAGACGTATGGGAGGGAGAGGCGGTCATCGATTGTTCGGCCCCCAACAGAGCCACACTCTCCTGGTCGTACACCAAGCCCAGTGATCGAGCATGGTCTGGCACCTACGAACTTGTCCTCGAAAGCCCTCTCCGCATCAATGTGACCCCAGATGCCGTAACTCTGAAAAGAGGGCAGGAGCCGCACCTGTTTTTCCGTGAGCAGCACACGCCCTGAACTCCTGACCACCGATGGCTTGAATCGCGGCGAAAACCCAAAAACGCGCGGCGGAGAGTCATTGCTCTGCGTGGGAGGTGGGTATCCCGAATCGCGACAAGCCAAGGAACCGGTCAAGCTTGGCCGCATCGCAATCCGCCGCCTCGAGGACGCGATGAAACGCGAGAACCGACAGGGCGGCTTCTTCGTCCGCTCTGACTGCTCATCCGCTGCGAAGGAAGAGGCTGTGGGGTTCTACTGACGGACGGAGCATACCATGGGGCCCGATCCCGTTCAGGAGATCGCGGTCGAATACCTCGTGCGAGAGCTGAAGCAGGCGAAGCAAACGGAGCGCAACGGATGGAGAAGTCGCACCGCGACGAGGCATCTGGCCAACGGAATTCCGGTGTCTTTCTGTGGTGTACCCACTGCGAGCGTACCTGCGAGCATGGCAAGGGGCGCAGCCGTGGTGACGTTCAGATGTGCCCGTACGCGGGCTGTCAGGGAGATGCGGTCATCGACACCTGGGAATGGAAGAAGCTCCGGGTGCACCACCCGGATTACCCGGCCATTCCCCTCGTTGGCATGCGGTATCGGCTCTTCAGGAGGCCCGCGAGCGATTGACCGGCCGAGCCTGTGCGGCCCAAAAGCGGACGAGGGGCCGGAAAGCGAGAATGCGATCATGGACGGTGTTCCAGAAGGTGCCCTCTTCAGCTTTAAGACCGCCGGGGGAACGTTCTGGATTGCGCCCGAACTCGACAGGGGCGGGCGATTCCTGCTGCGGCTCGATGGGGTGCTCCTGGGCTCGTACTCCACGCCGGGTGCCGCCGCGGCGGACGTCGCGGCGCACACGACGACGGACGAGTGGTGGGACCTGCGTCCGCCGACGCCGACCGACCCGGCCGGGCTGGGCGACTGGACGCCGTTATCGCGCTGAGACCCAAGGCGGTCCGAGTCGCACGGGTCAAGGACGTGACTAAACTTGCCACGCACATTGAGAAAGTCGTACGACATGGAACGCGACCTGGTTGATTTCAAGCGGTCGATCTTCACCGTGAGCGGTTCAAACCTCGCGTTTGAATCAGCAGCGCTCGTGGGCGAGTATGTGATGCGAGAACTCGGCGTTGACAGCGCCGACCCCCACGGCCTTTCCTGCTTGGCGGGCGACTTTGAATCGGGTGCCCAGGTAATGACCTACCGATACAGGGGGCGCGAAATAAAGGTGCTCGCCCGTCGCGTCGTTACACGCGAGAACCTAGACTCGGCCATCGAACGCGGATGGTAAGGTGTGGCCAGTCCTGGGGAGTGGAACCGATGTACGGGCCGCACACACAGAGGACGTGAACATGCACGAGATCCCCGAAGAGGCTGTCTATTTCTTCAAGACCGTCAAGGGAGCGTTCTGGATCGCGCCCGAGCCCGGGGGTGGCAGACTCTTTGTCCTGGGCTGCGAAGTGGGCCCCCTGGGTTCCTATGTCTCGCCCTTTGAGGCGGCACACGCCGTCAGAACCCACGCGACCGGGAACGACTGGTGGGATTCGAGGCCGAGATCCGCGACCGATCCCGAGTCTTTGCGCGATTGGGAGCAGGTACCCGAGTGACCCTTCGGTCTTTGGAGATCATCCCTTCAGCCCCGCGCCACTCCGCGGCTCTCGCGTGAATATCCCTTGGCGAGGTCGTCAACGGTTAGGCTGGGGCATTGCCGGGGAGCGGGAAACCACAAACGCGCGTGGGAGACTTCCAAACATACGTGGGAGGCCCATATTCCTACGTGGGAGGCTTCCAAACGCGCGTGGGAGGTTCATATTCCTACGTGGGAGACTTCCAAACGCGCGTGGGAGGTTCATATTCCTACGTGGGAGACTTCCAAACACACGTGGGAGGTTTATATTCCTACGTGGGAGACTTCCAAACGCGCGTTTGTGAACTTCTGCCGAACAAGTGCGTCGTTTCACCGGCTTCCAGAACGCCTCGCAAGGGACACGAGACGTGTGCGAACCCGCAGCCGGGCCGGTTCGGACCGGGGAAAGCACCAGGACAGCCCAGATGTGTGGCAATTCGGACCGACACTGCACAAATCTGTGCTTTCCCCAACCGCCGACCCGACATGGACACGCCCTCGCCGATACGGTAACTTGCAGACACTCACGGGCCCGACCTGCCGGAAGGATCGCGATGCTGGGGATTCCGACATTCAAGCCCCCAAGCCGCCAGCTCCCCATCGGAGGATTTGCGATCCTTGTCGTGATGGTCGTGACCTTTGTGCTGGGCGTCTCCGGCGTCTTCAACGAGCCGGCGATCCCTGGAAGTCGGTCCTTTGGGCCGCGAACCGAGCGGACCACCAAAGTGTTCGAGAGATCAAGTCTGCTTGCCCTGCCCGGGGCGACGTTATTTGGGCTCTATGTTCTGGCCGGGCGTGCCTTCCTGAAACGCCAGGTGTCCATGGGCTTTGCGCTCTGCATGGGCTGCGGCTACGACCTTCGGGCGACCGCGGGTCAGGCGGTTTGTCCCGAGTGCGGGCGAAAGGTGGATATTGAGGCCACGCGCGACGTGGTCAGGCGATTTGCGCGACGCCACCCGAACATGGTTGGATCGATTGACGAGCCGAAGTAGCGTGTTCATTGCTGCGCGCTTGGGCCCAGAGGTGTGGGCATGTGCGGAACGTCAACGGCCGACCCCCTCGGGGTCCAATGCGTGAACGACGGCCCGCCGGGGGCCGCGTCCCCGGGTATTGACGATGAGCCCTCCGGGCTCCAAGGCATGATAATGACGCCAAGGCGGCGTCGGGCGGTGGCGTGCTCTGGAAAATAATGTAAGAGCACTCCTCAAGTTGCGAATGGGGCCCGCCGATCCAAAACGGGCTCCGCGCGATGTTGCGAGGAGCAACACACACTCGGAGAAATGAACCATGTCCAGTTACATCCCATCCCGCGACGCCGACCTCGAATCCTGGCTCCAGAACTTCAAGACGCTCATCGCCGCCACGCCCACCAACTACGGTCTGGTCGCCGCCGACGGCACGGCGATCACCACGTCCTACACCGCCTGGCACACCGCCTTCCTCGCCGCCACCAACCCCACCACGCGGACCAAGATCACCGTCGCCGCCAAGAATCAGCAAAAGGCCCTCACCCTCGTGCTTGTACGAGGCTACGCGGCCACCATCCGGGCCAATCTCGCCGTTTCCGACGCATTCAAGGCCGGTCTGGGCCTGCACATCAAGGACACCCAGCCCACGCCGGTGCCGCCCCCCTCCACCTACCCGGTGCTCGCCATCCGCTCGATGGGCGCGGGGCTCCAGAACCTCATCGCGACCGATCAGGGCGCGAGCGACTCGCGGGCAAGGCCCGTCGGTTCCGCCGGGCTGCTCATCTATCGCGCCATTGCCACGGGGCCCGTGGGCGAGCCAACCGCCGCCACGTTCCTCGCGTTCGTTGGACGCCCGGCCCTCCAGAGCACGTTTATCAGCGCCGACAGCGGCAAGACGGCAACGTACTTCGCCCGCTGGACCAACGCGAAGGGGGAGATGGGGCCGTGGAGCCCACCGGTGAGCCTGCCTATTGCCGCTTGATGATGGATTGTTCCGCCACACAGCACGCAGCACACAGCACGCAGCACGTCTTCCCTCGTGTGCTGCGGGCTGGTGCGGGTGTGCGAAGCAAAGACCGTGCTGCGTGCTGTGTGCTGCGTGCTGCGGAGAAGAACGGCTCTCGGAGAACTGCCCATGTCGATCACCGCTTCACCCATTCGCCAGCGCACGGGCCAGCAGCGCCCCACTCCGGCGACGTCGGGCCTTCCCGATCCTCGCCCCCTCACCGACTACACCGTTGCCCTCACCACCGTCTCCGGCCACGCCCGGGTTACCGTCACGCTGTCTCAGCCGTGCATCGTCCGCACACCCGCATGGGCGTTCATCGACTGCACCGCCGGGGCCAAGGTCTACGCGACCAGCGTCACGGTTGTGAACAACACCACCTTTTACTTCGACTTCCCCGGCCCGCTGTCGGCGGCGGTCGGGTTCGTCGATGTCCCCTACCAGGACATGCAGGTGCAGAACTTCCAAGGCGGCTTTGTCGTACCCGGTGGGAAGTGGTTCAGGCCGCCGGTGATTCTGTAAGGCAATGGCCTTAACGCAGAGGGCGCAGAGGTCGCAGAGGAACGCGGAGAGGAGAAGGGTGCTCAAGGCACTGACACTTCTTTCGCTCTGCGTTTCTCCGCGCTCTCTGCGACCTCTGCGTTAAACGCCTTTCCCGTCGTCGGTCAGGTCGAGGTGCGCGTCGGGCGCCTCGCAAGGATGACCCGAAGCGGGATCATCCTTGCCACCAACAAAAACCCCCGGCTGGCGCCGGGGGCTCTGTCGGAATCGTCGGGTGGGGATCAGCAGGGGGTTTCGAAGGCCACGACAAAGGCGTCGTAGTCGAAGAAGTCGGCGCTGCCGTCGCCATCGAAATCGGCGGTCTTGCCGGGCGGGCAGCTTTGACCCTCGAAGCAGGCGACGAAGGCGTCGTAGTCGAAGAAGTCGACGGTGGTGTCACCATCGAAGTCGGCGGGGCAGCCCATCGCCTCGACGACCACGAGCACGACGCGGTCGGCGTCGTAGCGAACTTCCATCGCCAGGCCACCGGGCATCGAGGGGAGGATGAGCTGCGAGAAGGTGCCGGTCACGGTTGCGCCGGTGATGATGGGAAACTCGACTCCGGCGGGCGACGCGAAGCCGGGGATGGTCTCGACCACGAGAAGTCCGGCGCAGATCACGTCGCCATCAACGAGGAGCTGGTCGTTCACCGGGGGGGTTTCGAGGTCATCGGCGATCTCGACCTTCAAGGTGTGCGAGCCTTCGGGACGGTATTCGCCGGTGATCCGCGTATCGCCTAGGCGGTCCACGCCGAAGTCGCCCACGACGAGCGTTCCGCGCCCGTGATAGCTTCCATTGACGGTTCCGCGCCCTGAGAGGGTCATTGCCGCCATGTCGACGAACGCTCCGGACGTATTCACTTGGGTGAACGGCCCCATCCGGATCGTTCCGGCCGACCCTGGCTGTAAGTTGAGGTTCGAATCCAATGTGAGCGAGCCGCCGAAGACGGACCCTTCGGCGTTGAGGTCCACAAGGCCGTCAAGCTCCGTCCCACCAGCCAGCGTGAGATTGGAGCCGTTCCCAACGGAGATGGTGGCGGTTGAGTGCAAGCTGCTGAGGCTCACGGAATCCATGGGAATGAAGCGTCCGTTTCCGGTGGAGGCCAGCGTGCCGCCGCCGATGTCCGTTGGCGTTTGGGCGCTTCCCCAGAGGTAGATGTCGCCGGCAGCCAGGATCGTACCGCTGCTTGATTGGACGAGGGATTTGAAGATGTGGATGGTGCCGCCCTCTTCCGCCGTGATGGCGTGGGTGTTGATCTGGTAGCCGCCGGTGAGCTGGAGCGTCTGGCCGGCCTGGGTGAGGACGGTGCCGTGATTGACGAAGGAGGCGGAGATGGTGCCGCCGCCGACGATTCTGCGCCCGGCGAGCTGGGTGATGATGGTGCCTGAAGGGTCGGAGGCGAGTTCGCTGAGCCCGGCGAGGATGAGGTCGGCGGTGCCGCCCAGGACGGTGGGCACCTGTGGGTGCGACACGATCGTCGCGGCGTAGGCGGTTTGGGCTGCGTTGAGGGTCATGGGTGCGTCGATGGTGATGAGGCCCTTGCCGACGATCGTGTAGCCGCCGATGAGATCGCATGCACCGCTCAGTCGAACCCCGTCGCCCAGGGTCAGTGCTTCCGCTTGAAACTCGACGCGTGATCCGGGCGTTGCCATGATCTCTCCACCCAGTACGGCCGGATTTGTCCCGATGAACTGCACATGTCCTCCCTCGGCGGCAATCCGGCCCGGCGAGCCCGGCGCGTTCTGTGTGATCTGTGTGTCCAGGAAGGTGAGCAGCCCGCCCCCGCTCGCGCGGAGAGCGCCGTGATTGGTGATTGTCGGGCTCGTGACCAGCAGGGTCGCGTCGGTGAGGTAGGCGTCGACGAGTCCCATGTTGGTGAAGGGACCGGAGACCAGGCCCAGGCCGCCCACGACTTGCTGCGTGTCCAAGGTGCCCGAATCGAATCGCACTTCCGAACCGGAGTTCATGAGCACCTCGCCAAACCCCGTCAGGGTGTGCGAACCGACGTTCAGAAGGCTCGGGTAGGCGCCGCCGATTGTGTTCATCGACAGAAGCCCTTGGTTGGTGAGCTCCGTCGTGCAGATCACTGTTGCGCCCTGCTCGACGTGGACGAGGCCTGTGATCGTGCAGGAGCCAAGCTGGCACTCGTTCATGAGAGTGGTCCTGCCCGGCGCTATCGAGCTGATTTCCTGGTGGGTGAGGTACGTGGGTGTGCCCGAGGCGCTGCCGATGTACATCAGGCCTTCGGACCCGACGATGCCACTCGAGGTGATAAGACCCGATGTGTTCGACACGATCGCGCATTGGTCAAGGACCATCGTTCCGCCCGGGACCGCCTCCAGGGTGCCCTTGTTGGTCATGTTTCCGACGAAGGTAAACGTTCCGATATCGTCGGCGCGGATAGTGCCGCGGTTCTCAAACTGCCCCTCAATGTTTCCGACGCCCGCGATGGTGTGTCCCACGTCGTGGACCACGATCGCGCCCGATCCAACCGCGGGGAACTGGACCAGGCTGCCCTGGAGCAGTCGGATGGTTCCTGTGCCGGCGATGCGACCGAAGCTCGGGAAGCGGAGAACTGAGCCGTAGATCGATCCGCCGAAAGCAACCTCGATTGTCCCGTTGTTGTCGATTCGAGCCGCGCCCAAGCCGCCGTCCTCGATGCTCAGGTCGGCGGTCTGTTCGATCGCAAAGCGGGCACCGGTGGCGACGGAGACCTTCTTGATGGAAGTCGTGAACCCGAGGAAGACGCCGTCGGTCGTGGCGGGCAGCACCGCGTCCATCGATGGCCCTGAGGGCACGAAGCCGGTATTCCAGTTTCCAGAGTCCATCCACGATCCGCCCAACGGGTTGTTGAAGGTGGCCGTCTGGGCGAGGGCGCCGCTTCCGGCTGCGAGGCCGGCGAGGGCCGCGAGCGTGCGAAGGGCGATTGGGGACGGGTGGGTGAGCGTGGACATCGTGGTCGTCTCCAGGGGCAGGGCGGTCGGGCTCGATCCTCCGGCTGGACAGAGGCCGGATGGAAGCGGGCAGGTTCGTTCATTGAGGCGACGGGTGGTCGACGCGAGGGCCACGAATTCACTTTGCAGGTGCGTCGGGGGCGGGTGATGGGGGAGCCGGCGGGGCGGCGGCCTTGAGCCGCGCTTGGTCCAGGGCCTTTTGTCCCGCGGCGATGCGGGGGTTGTCCGGGGCGAGGATCGCCCGGCGGAGGGTCATGCATTCTTCGAGCAGGGCGAGCACTTCCGTCGGTTCGCCGGTGTCGGCCAGAGCCATTCCGAGGCTGTACAGCGCGTCGGAGAGCGGCGGATCGGTGGGCTTCATGATCTTTCGCCGGATCGCAAGGCATTCCCGCGCCATCGCGATCGCTTGCTGCGGCTTGCCCAGTCCCCTGGCGACGCGTCCGGAGTTGGCGAGCATGGTGGCCAGCAGCGGGTGCTCGTCGCCCAGGGCCTTGCGGGCCATGGTGGTGCCCTCGGCGAAGAGTTGGGCGGCCTCCTGAGCCTTGCCGATGTCCTCGAGCACGAACGCGGTGTTGTTGATCGCGTAGAGGATTTCGGTGGGACTCCGACCGGTTTCGCTCCGCAGGATGGCGAGCGAGCGTTCGAATGCGGCCGCCCCGTCCACTTTGCGTCCGGATTGGTACAGCAGGTACCCCAGATTGTTGAGACTGGCGCCAACGAGCGGGTGGGTGGGGCCCAACGTGCGTTCGCGGATGTCGAGCGAGCGCCGATAGAGCTCCTCAGCTTCGGGAGTTCGACCAAGATCCACGACGGCGCCGGCGAGGTTGTTGAGAAGGGTCGCGTAGTCGGGCGTGTCGACCCCTGCGCCCCGTGTCTCGATTTCCATCGCCTCGCGGATCGCCGATTCGGTTTCGGCGAAGTTCTTGCGATCGGCCTGCACCGCGGCGATGGAATTGAGGGCTTCCTTGAGGTCCGAATCGCTCTCGCGTGTCGCCGGGAGCGTTCGCAGGAGTTCGCGGGCACGGGTGGCGTGGGCCAGCGACTCCTCCAGTTGCCCCATGCTGCGGTAGGTCTGGGCGACCGCGAGTCGCACGGCGGCCTCGACGCCGGGTTTGCCGGGAAACGCGCCGGCATTCAGCTTGGCCGCAGCACGGGAAAGCACCTCCAGGACCGTGATGGCACGGTCCCCATCGGGGAGCCTGGCGTCGGCGGAGTGGAACATGTCCGTGAGAAACATTCGTACTGCGATTGCCTTTTCGGCCTGCTCGATCGCACGGTCGGCCGAGGCCAGGGCATCGGTCCGTTGCTTCCTGGCTTCCAGGAACCCTGCCACGGCGAAACCAGCGCCGACGCAGGCCGTCAGCAGGACGGCCGCACCGGCGATGGTCAACGTCCTGTTTCTGCGGACGAACTTCGCGACTCGGTAACCGACGGTGGGGGGGCGGGCCGTGACGGGCTCGTGGGCGAGGTAGCGTCGCAGGTCTTCGGCCAGGGCGTAGGCCGAGTCGTACCGGCGTGAGGGTCGCTTCTCCAGACATCGCATCACGATCCAGTCGAGGTCGCCCCGGAGCACGCGGCGGAGAGCACCCGGCTGCGTCCGGCGCGAGCGGGCCGCGGCGGCGGTCACCTTGGTTGACGGGGGGCCCGGCTCGTGGTCGCGGAGGAGGCGCTGGAGTTCGGGGCCGGCCGCCTTGCTCAGAAGTTCGGCGCC
This sequence comes from uncultured Phycisphaeraceae bacterium, assembly GCA_964358855.1. GTDB lineage: Bacteria > Planctomycetota > Phycisphaerae > Phycisphaerales > UBA1924 > UBA2396. The sequence goes on along the minus strand of CAYHQQ010000012.1, from coordinate 63,225 downwards.
AAAGGGCGTCTGGCCCGTCAGGAGCTCGTACAGGACGGCACCCAGCGAGTAGATATCGGAGCGGGTGTCGATCTGGTCGGAGCTGAGCTCGGCCTGCTCGGGCGACATGTATGCGGGCGTGCCCATCATCGCGTGGAAGGCCGTCACCGCCGGGCCCGAATCGCCCAAAGCCTTGGCGATGCCAAAGTCGATGATCTTGGGCGTTGGGACCCCGTCGACGAGCGTCACCAGGATGTTCGACGGCTTGAGGTCGCGGTGGATCACGCCCTTGTGATGGGCATGCTGAACGCCGGCGCACACCTGGCAAAGGAGTCCGAGCCTTTCACGGGTGGTGAGGGCGTTAATGTCGGCGTACTCGGTGATCGGCACGCCGCGGACGAGTTCCATGGCAAAGTAAGGCCTGCCCGAGGGCGTGACTCCGGCCCCATCGATCCTGGCGATGCCGGGATGGTCCATCATCGCCAGCGTTCGTCGCTCGGTGTCGAAGCGGGAGAGGATCTCTCGCGAGTCCATTCCCGCCTTGAGGATCTTGAGCGCCACCCGGCGGGCGACGGGTCCGGCCTGGTCCGCCACGAACACCGTTCCAAACCCGCCCTCTCCGATCCGCTCGACGATTGTGTAGGGTCCGAAGGTTGAGCCGGGGCGCACGTCGAAGGGGCTGTCGCCCGTCGCCGGAATTTCCGTGTGCGTTGGGTCCCCCATGAATGTGCCGGCCCGTCCCAATGCCCCCAGCAACCCGTCGACCCGGCGCCTGAGTTCCTGATCGGGCCCGCACGCGGCCTCGATGTACGCGGACCTCGCAGGGCCATCGAGGTCGGATGCCTCGCCGAAGATTGCCTTGGTGCGTTCCCACGACTGGTCCACGTGCGGCTCCTTCAACTCTCATCGCTCGCTGGGGCCGCGCTTTTCACATCTGGGTCTTCCAAACTCTCAATGTGCGTGAACAACCACGCCCGTGCAAACTGCCACTCACGCTTGACCGTCCGCTCGCTGATCCCCAGGGTGGCGGCGGTCTCGGCGATGTCGAGCCCGGCGTAGAAGCGAAGACGCACGATTGCGGCCGCGCGGGGATCCCGATCCTCAAGGCGACGGACGGCGTCGTCGAGGGCCACGATTTCCTGTTCATCGCATTCCGCCGCAAGATCGACGACGCTCAGGAGCGATCGTTCGCGTCCTCCCCCCCGCTTGAGGCGTCCGCGACCTCTGGCGTGCTCGATGAGGATCTGCTGCATCGCTCGGGCGGCGGCGAAGAGGAATCCGGCTCTGTCTGGCGGCGTGGAGCTTGCAGATGCGGCGACGCGGGCCCAGGCTTCGTGCACGAGCGCGGTTGCCTGGAGCGTGTGCCCGGAGCGTTCCTGGCTCATCTGTCGCTGGGCGATGGCTCGCAGCTGCTTGTACACCGACTCGACGAGCGCCGGGTCGACGGGCGCAGGCTGCGTCGGTTGTGGGGTTGAGCCCGGGATTCCAGCGTCGGTCAAGGCCCCAGCATACTCGATTGCTGTGCGAACACCAAGCGACTGGTGCCTTTGAATCGGGCGTCAGCGAACTGAGACGTACCCCCCCGGCACGCCGTGCTTGCTCAGGACGAGCTGGAACAGTTGGTAGTCGCGGGAGCGGAAGGCGCCGGCGCACGAGTGCAGGTAGTGCATCCACATGCGATAGAAGCGATTGCCGTAGCGGGCCTTGAGCCCGGGTGATCCTCCCTCCCAACCGCGTTTAAAGTTGTCGATCCAGGCCATGAGGGTCTTGTCGTAGTGGGCGCCGAAGTTGTGCAAGTCTTCGAGCACGAAGAGGTGGTCGATGGCGGCGCCGATCTGTTTGATGCTGGGGATGATGATGCCGGGGAAGATGTACTTGTTGATCCAGGAGACCTCGGAGTGGGTGCGATTGGGGAAGCTGTCGCGCGTGCCGATGAAGTGGATGAGGGCCAGGCCGTCGTCGGCGAGGCAGCTTGAGACGAGCTTCATGGCACTGGCGTGGTGCTTGGCCCCCACGTGCTCGAACATGCCGATGCTGGTGATGCGGTCGAAGGTGCCCTTGGCGTCGCGGTAGTCGCGGAGGAGGAACTCGGTGGCCAGCCCCTTGCATTTCTCCTGGGCGTAGGCGAGCTGCTCGGCGGAGAGGGTGACGGCGGTGACCTTGACGCCATAGCGCTCGGCCGCGAACCGCGCGAGCCCGCCCCATCCGCACCCCAGGTCGAGCATGGTCATGCCGGGTTTGAGCCCGAGCTTTCGGCAGATGAGATCGAGCTTGTCCTCCTGGGCCTGGTTGAGCGTCTTGGCCGTCGCCCAGTAGCCACAGGTGTACTGCATGTATGGGTCGAGCATGGCCTCGAAGAGATCGTTGCCCAGGTTGTAGTGGCTCTCGACGTTGGTGCGGGCGTGCGAGCGGTTCTGGAGATCGCGGAGCTTGTAGTTGAGGTAGTCGAACCAGACGCGCGGGTGGTTGCGGAGCAGGGAGGGGAGATCGGCGCGAAAGGCACGGTAGAAGAAGTCGTCGAATGCGTCACAGTCCCACCAGCCGTCGACGTAAGCGTCGCCCAGGCCGAGCAGACCCTCGCGCTTCACGCGAGAGGAGAGCTTCTCGTTGTGCAGGAGCAGATCCCAGGGGCGAGCGTGGGCCCCCTGGCCCGCGCGGATCACGCGGATGTCCGCGGTGAGCAGGAGTCGCTCCATCTTGTCACGCGGGGGCGGAAAGGGTGAGCCCGAGGGCAGCGAGCCAAGCAATGGAGCTCGGCGCGCAGCGGCAAGGGGCGTCGTTTCGGCAGGACTCAGAGCGGAGTTTGCCATGCGAATCTCCATCACGGCCGCGATGGGTCGTCGGGCGCATTCTACATGGAACCCGCCCGCGGAACATCGGTTGCGGGCGGCATTGGCAGATAAATTGTGTGGGAAATGTCAGGGCCCGCGGCGAGGGCTTGGAGGGCGGAGAATCACCCCCGTTGGCGGGTGATTTCGATTAGGATGATCCTCCCGCGGATCTGTGTTCCCTGGGAATCGCTTTGGAGGGCTGATGGCGGATCACCTGCCGGACAATCGATCGGAAACGGCCTTCGCGGATTACAAGCTGCCGCTGGCCCGCGAGCAGGCGATCGTGGAGGCCAACCGGTGCCTGTTTTGTACGGATGCGCCGTGCATCAAGGCGTGCCCGACGCGGATCGATATCCCCCAGTTCATCCGCAAAATCAGCACCGACAACGTCAAGGGTTCGGCCCGCACGATCTTTGAGGCCAACATCCTGGGGATGAGCTGTGCTCGCGTCTGCCCTGTTGAGGTGCTTTGCGTGGGGGCTTGCGTGTACAACCTTGAGGAGATGCCGCCGATCCAGATCGGACGCCTCCAGCGGTACGCGACCGATGCGGCGTTTGAGAAGGGTTGGCGGCTCTTTGAGGCCGGGCCCGACACGGGCAAGTCCGTGGGGCTCATCGGCGGCGGTCCGGCGAGCCTGGCGGCGGCCCACGAGCTGCGGCGGCTCGGGCACCGGTGCACGATCTACGAGAAGCGATCAACGCTGGGCGGCCTGAACGCGACGGGTGTTGCGCCGTACAAGATGCGGAGCGACAAAGCTCTCGAAGAGGTTGAATGGATCCTTGCGATCGGCGGCATCGACGTGAAGCTCGGCGTTTCGGTGGGTGATGACCTGCCTTTGGCGGATCTGGAGACGCGACACGACGCGATGTTCGTGGGTGTGGGGCTTGGGGCCGATTCGATGCTGCGTGTGCCCGGCGAGGACCTGCAAGGGGTTCGCGGTGCCGTCGCGTGGATCGAGGAGATGAAGCTGGGCCGCGTTGCGATGACAGACGTCCGCCGGTGTGTGGTGATCGGCGGGGGAAATACGGCGGTCGATGCGGTCCGCGAGGCCCTGGGTCTTGGGATCAAATCGGTCACGATGCTCTACCGGGGCAGTGAAGAAGGAATGTCCGCGTATGAGCACGAGTGGCACGCGGCCAAGGGGCAGGGTGCTCGCGTGCAGTGGCGTGCGGTTCCCATCGCGTTTGAGGGGCATGGAAAGCTGGAGCGCGTGCGGTGCGCGAGTTTGGATGAGAACAAGCGGACGATCGCGGGCTCGGAGTTCACCATCGAGGCGGACCTGGCGCTGATGGCGATCGGGCAGTCCAAACTCGGACAGATGCTCGCCGGGCTCGAGGGGATCCGTGTCGACCGGGGCCGAATCGTGACGGAGGCTGATGGAGGGGCTGGGCGCAAGGGGTGGTTTGCGGGCGGCGACTGCGCCAACGGGGGCAAGGAAGTCGTGAACGCGGCGGCCGAGGGGAAGTCGGCGGCCGGGGCGATCCACGCGTACTTGGCCGGCGAGGTGGGAGAGAGCGGGGGAAAGCATGCCTGATCTGAGCGTCAACTGTGCGGGGATCCGCTCGCCCAACCCGTTCTGGCTCGCTTCGGCGCCGCCGACGAATTCGGGGCTGCAGGTGCAGCGGGCCTTTGGGCACGGGTGGGGCGGGGCGGTGTGGAAGACGCTTGGCGTGCCGATCCAGAACGTGTCGAGCCGCTTTGGAGCGACGACGATCCGGGGCGTGCAGGGCGCGGGGTTCAACAACATCGAACTGATCACCGATCGATCGCTGGAGATCAACTTCCGCGAGATTGCCGAGACCAAACGTCTGTTCCCAAAGCATGCCGTCATCGTGTCGCTCATGGTCGAGTCGCGTGAGGAGTGGCGCGACATCATCAAGCGGAGCATCGACACGGGCGCCGACGGGATCGAGCTCAACTTCGGCTGCCCGCACGGCATGTGCGAGCGGGGCATGGGCTCGGCGGTGGGGCAGGAGCCCAGGATCAACCAGGAGATCACGTCGTGGGCGGTTGAGGCGTCGAGCATTCCGGTGTTCGTGAAGCTCACGCCCAACGTGTCGAACATCGTGCCGCACGGGATGGCGGCCAGGCGCGGAGGGGCCCATGGTGTGTCGTTGATCAACACGATCAAGAGCATCATCGGCGTCGACATCGACCGGTTTGTGCCCGAGCCGCGGGTGGGCTCGCGGAGCACCAACGGCGGATACTGCGGGGCGGCGGTCAAGCCCATCGCGCTGCACATGGTGGCGGCATTGGCCCGCGAGAAGGAGTTTGGGCTGCCCATCAGCGGCATCGGGGGCATCTGCAACTGGCGCGATGCGGTGGAGTTCATTCTGCTGGGGGCTTCGTCGGTCCAGGTTTGCACGGAGGTGATGCTCCGGGGGTACCGCGTTGTCGAGGACATGATCGAGGGGCTCGATGAGTACATGCAGACCCACGGGTTTGCGACTGTTGACCAGATGGTGGGCAAGGCGATCCCGGGGTTCAGCGATTGGGGAGACCTGGACCTCAATTACGAGACGGTCGCCAAGATCGACGCGTCCAAGTGCATCGGGTGCCAGCTTTGTGTGGCCGCCTGCCACGACGGGGCCCACCAGTGCATCCATCCGACGGTCGACGGCACGCGTGTGCCCGTCGTCGACGAGTCCGAGTGTGTCGGATGCAACCTTTGCCAGATCGTGTGCCCGGTGCAGGGGTGCATCACGATGGAACAGGTCGACAATTCCTTCAAGCCCGCGACGTGGAACGACCATGTCAACAACGGCGCGAGCCTTCGGCCCAAGAAGGGCGCCCACTGAACCCGAGGCCAGCCTTCTTTACAGGTGAACAACATGAGTAAAATTGTCCGCTGCGGCCTCATCCAGTGCAGCAACCCGCTCAACGACGAGAAGCGTCCAGTCGCCGAGATTCAAAGGGCGATGGTCGACAAGCACATCCCGTTCATTGAAGAAGCGGGGAAGAAGGGCGTGCAGATCCTGTGTCTGCAGGAGATTTTCAACGGGCCGTATTTCTGCCCGAGCCAGGACCCGCGGTGGTATGCGGCGGCCGAGGAGGTACCCGGGCCGACGACCGAGCTCATGGCCAAGTACGCCAAGAAGTTCGCGATGGTCATGATCGTGCCGGTGTACGAGCGGGAGATGAGCGGGGTGCTGTACAACACGGCCGCGGTGATCGATGCCGACGGCACGTACCTGGGCAAGTACCGCAAACAGCACATTCCGCAGGTGAACCCCGGGTTCTTCGAGAAGTTCTTCTTCAAGCCCGGCACCGGTGGGTACCCGGTCTTCAAGACCCGGTACGCGAAGGTGGGCGTGTACATCTGCTACGACCGGCACTTCCCCGAAGGGGCGAGGTGCCTGGGGCTCAATGGGGCGGAGATTGTTTTCAATCCGTCGGCGACGACGGCGGGACTCTCGCAGTATCTGTGGAAGATCGAGCAGCCGGCCCACGCGGTCGCCAACGGGTATTTCATGGGCAACATCAACCGCGTGGGCACCGAGGCGCCGTGGAACATCGGTCGGTTCTACGGCACCAGCTACTTCGTGAATCCCCGCGGCGAGACGGTCGCCCAGGCGTCGGAGGACAAGGACGAACTGCTGGTGGCCGACCTGGACTTCGCGATCATCGAGCAGGTGCGGTCGACGTGGCAGTTCTATCGTGATCGCAGGCCCGAGGCGTACGGCGAGATCGTCGAGACCTGAACCACACTCCAGGAGAATCTTCAGTGAACTCCATCCTCATCCGCGGCGGCAGCGTCGTCACCGCCGAACATCAGCGCCGGGCCGACGTTCTCATCGTCGGTGAGACCATTCAGGCGATCGGGGACAACCTCGCGGCACCCGCCGGCACACGCACGATCGACGCGTCGGGGGCGTTTGTCATGCCCGGTGGGATCGATCCGCACACGCACATGGAGCTGCCGTTCATGGGGACGGTCGCGTCGGAGGACTTCTTCAGCGGCACGAGTGCCGCGGCCTCGGGCGGCACGACGATGATCATCGACTTTGTGATTCCCGCCCCCAAGGAATCGCTCGTGGGGGCGTACAAGAAGTGGCGAGAGTGGGCCCAAAAGGCGGCCGCCGACTACTCGTTCCATGTCGCGGTGACGTGGTGGGATGAGTCGGTCAAAGCCGAGATGGGCACGCTCTGCCGCGAGCACGGCGTGAACAGCTTCAAGCACTTCATGGCGTACAAGAACGCCATCATGGTCGACGACGACACGCTGATCTCCAGTTTCATGCGTGCCAAGGAGCTTGGGGCGCTGTGCACCGTGCACGCCGAGAACGGGGAGCTGGTCTTCCGCCTGCAGCAGGAGGTTTTCGCGAAAGGGATCACCGGGCCCGAGGGGCACCCGCTCTCGCGTCCGCCCGAGGTCGAGGGCGAAGCCGCCAACCGAGCGATCCGCATCGCCGAGGTGCTGGGCGTCCCCGTCTACATCGTGCACACTTCGTGCATCGACGCGATGGAGGCGGTGGCGCGGGCCAGGGGCGAAGGGCAGCGGGTCTTTGCCGAGGTGCTCGCGCAGCATCTGGTCATCGACGATTCGGTGTACCTCAACACCAACTGGGACAAGGCGGCGGCCCACGTGATGAGTCCGCCGTTTCGATCCAAAGAACATCAGGCGGCGTTGTGGAAGGGGTTGCAAGGTGGAGTGCTTCAGACGACGGCGTCGGATCACTGCTGTTTTTGCACGCCGCAGAAGAGGGCGGGGCTGGGCGACTTCCGCAAGATCCCCAACGGGACGGGCGGGGCCGAGGATCGGATGAGCGTTCTGTGGCACCACGGCGTGGGCAAGGGGCGGATCACGCCCAGCGAGTTTGTCGCCATCACGAGCACCAACACGGCCAAGATCTTCAACATTTTCCCACGCAAGGGGGCGGTGACCCCGGGCAGCGATGCGGATCTGGTCATTTGGGACCCGGCGAAGACGCGGACGATCTCGGCCAAGACGCACCATCAGAACGTCGACACGAATATCTACGAGGGGATGAGTGTCACGGGCAATGCGGCGATCACGCTGAGCCGCGGTCGCGTGCTCTGGGAGAACGACCAGCTTCGCACTGAGCGCGGCACCGGCAAGTACATCGATCGCCCATGCTTCCCCGACTATTGGACGGCCCAGGGGCTGCGAAATGCGGTTGCAGAGCGTAAGCCGGTCCTTCGAGAGGTCCCCGCGCCCTAGGCTGGTTTGCATCACGTCTTGCGATCTTGTCTGTTGCCGTGATCCGCCAGGAGAGCCCCATGTCCACCGCCACCTTCCCCGCCAAGACGTACGACTTCACACCCTTTGCGCCCGCCCGCAACCTCATCGGGGGCGAGTGGAAGGGTCCCGCGTCGTCCAAGTCGACGCTCGACGTGGTCAATCCGCGCTTTGGCAAGGCGATGAGCACGGTTGGGATGAGCGGGGCGGATGACGTGGCGGCCGCTGTGAAGGCCGGTACCACCGCCTTTGTCGATTGGCGCGAGTGGCCGATCCGCGAGCGGGCCCAGGTGCTGTACAAGCTGCGCGAGCTCATGACGCGCAACATCGAGGAGCTGGCGTGGCTGGCGAGCCACGAGAACGGCAAGACGTTCCCCGAGGCCAAGGCCGAGGTCGAGAAGGGGATCGAGTGCGTGGAATACGGGTGCTCACTGCCCAACCTGGCGGCCGGAAACCAGCTCGAGGTGAGCCGCGGCGTGGCGTGCGAGGTCGTGTATGAGCCGCTGGGCGTTGTTGCTGGCGTGACTCCCTTCAACTTCCCGTGCATGGTGCCGCTGTGGATGCTGCCGCAGGCTCTGGTGGGTGGCAACAGCTTCATCCTCAAGCCCAGCGAGCAGGTGCCGCTGTCGTCGCTGCGTCTGGCGGATCTGTTCACCGAGGCGGGGCTGCCCAAAGGCGTGCTCAACATCGTGCAGGGCGGGCGTGAGGTGGTCGAGGCTCTGTGCGATCATCCGGGAATCAAGGCCGTGGGGTTTGTGGGGTCGACGAAGGTTGCCAAGGCCGTGTACGCGCGGTGTGGCATCGCGGGCAAGCGGGCCCTGTGCCTGGGCGGGGCGAAGAACCACCTGGTGGTCGTGCCCGACGCCGATGTCGAGCTGACGGCGGAGAACGTGGTCGCGTCGTTTGTCGGTTGTGCCGGACAGCGGTGCATGGCGGCGAGTGTGTTGATCGCGGTGGGTAAGGTCGACCACATTCTGGACATCGTAAAGGCCAAGGCCGCCAAGATCGTGGCGGGCAAGGACCTGGGCCCGATCACCAGCGAGGCGAGCCTGCGTCGCATCCGCGGGTACATCGATCAGGCCGAGCAGCAGGGGGCCAAGGTGGTGCTCGACGGGCGCGGGGCCGCCGGTGCGGCGGGAGCAAACGAAAAGGGCGGCTACTGGATGGGCCCGACGATCCTCGACAACGTGACGATGGACATGCCCGCGGCCAAGGAAGAGATCTTCGGCCCGGTCCTCTCGATCGTTCACGTCGACAACATCGAGCACGCCATCGAGATCGAGAATTCCAACCCCTACGGCAACGCCTCGAGCGTGTACACGACCAGCGGGGACGTCGCCCGGCGCGTCATCGATCGAGTGGAAGCCGGCATGTGCGGCGTCAACGTGGGCGTGCCGGTGCCGCGGGAGCCCTTTGGCTTTGGCGGCTGGAACGACTCGCTGTTCGGGCACGGGAACATCACCGGCTGGGACGGCTATCGCTTCTGGACTCGTCAGCGCAAGATCACGAGCAAGTGGGCGGTGCAGCGCGATCAGACGTGGATGAGCTGAGTGTTCGGGTGGCATGCTTCCCCTTCAGGGAAGCATGATCCCGCCCCAAGCCAGAATGGTCCCGAGCAGATTCCCCCACACTGGAGATTCCGATGAACCTTTCCCATGTGCTCCCCGCCATCGTCCTGGTCGCCGCGATGGCCCCGGCCGCGGTCGCGACCGACCGTTACTACCGGGATTCGTTCGCGATCTCGCCCAACGGGAAGTTTCGGATCGACGCCAAGAGCCCAGACAACGCCGGCGCTCGACCGCGGCCCTTCGCGTCCAATTTCACGTACACGCTGACCGACACGACCACCAAGAAGGTTGTGTGGGAGCGCAAGCAGCCGATGTCGCGGGAGAAGGGGAGTTCCTACGTCCGGTCCACCGAAGGTTCGCCGATGGGGGTGTTCGTGAACGACGATGGCGTCGTGGCGGCACACCTTTCCTGGGAGACCCTGCTCATTCTCGACGCGGCGGATGGAAGCAAGCGGGGCGAGGCCGACGTGCTCAAGGCGTTTCCCAAGAGCGAGCAGGACAAGTACGTCTCGCATTCCACCGCCGGCCCGCACTGGTCGCAAGAATCCGACTGGTTCTTCGTCACCTTGCCGGCCAAGGGCAAGGGCGCGGCCGCGCTGTACTTCGTCATCCGCCCATACTGGAATCACCGGCTGGTCATCGATGCGAGCACCGGCAAGCATGTCGATCTGGGCGTGCACCACGACGTGGCCTCGCCCGACGCTCTGGCCGAGGCGAAGGAGGACACCCGGCGCCTCCTGACCGCCAGCATCGAGGAAGAGACGCGGCGTGCGGTCGCCACGCTCAACGCAGCCCCCGAGAGTCTCAAGGACGACAAGGACTACAAGGTCTACTGGGAGCTGACCGCGGCCCTTCACACCGTCGGGTTTCTGAAGCTGACGCAGTGCGAGGCACGCCTGACACTGATCGACAAGTACCTTGGGGAGCACGCCTCCGACACCGGCTCGCGCGTGCGGGCCAAGGTTCGCGAGGCGCTGCGCTCGATGGGAAAGACGCCGCTGGCAGGGTGCGGCGTGCAGTTGTACCCCCTGGTGAGCCACCAGGGTGTGTTCATGACACAGGACACGGCACACCCGTTCAACGCGCAGGTCCCAGTCGACGCGCGTCAGGCCGGTGCGAGCCAGATCGCCAGCGGCATGACGATGAAGGAGCTGACCGATCTGATCGGATGTCCGGACGCGGAGCTGTACGACGGTGCTCGCTGTTATGACTACGACATCGACGGGCCCGAGGCGTACACGCTCCGCGTCTATGTCGACCGGGGCGAGGCGAGCGTCCAGAGTGTCAAGAAGATCACGCCCTTTGCGTTTCTGCACGACCCGGCCCGCATGCGCGAGCACTGAGGCCCCATGCCAAGCCCCCAGCCATTGAGTTCGACCCGCTGGCGCAGACGAATCGGGCTCACGCTGCTCGCCGCGGGCGTGGCCTTGACACTTCTCATGGGAGCCAGCGTCAAATGGTGGTTCGGCTACTCCACGCTCTCGTGGATCGCGGATGTCGGGGATGGAACGCTCTATGTCCAGAAGTTGTCGTCCAACTCATGGAATCGTTCGTTGACGGGCTGGTGCGGCGGAGTCAACGTGAGCCACGACAAGGGCCCCGAGCAATCCTGGACGTGGACCTGGTGGGCGTGGGGCAGTCGCCGAAGCGCGTGGGAGGGTGGAACCGCGTACAGCGTGTGGCCCCTGGCGCCCGTCCTGCTCGTCACCGGCGTGGTGCTCTTTCGCCCTTCGCATCGGATGGTGACGCGTGCGAGGAACAACCAGTGCCTTGGGTGTGGCTATTCCCGAGCCGGGATCACTCCTGAGGTCCCATGCCCGGAGTGCGGGATGGGGCCGAATTATCCCGGGGCCTCTTGATGAATCGACTGCTTTCGAGTGCTCTCAGCGACAGTGCGTTTGCCGGAGGCCGGAGCAGTTGTGGCGCACGTTTGCAGTCCGAGACCTCCGTCGCCCCATCCGGGGCGAGTCAATTCAAATCGTCGCTCCCAACGGGTTGCGCTCGAAGACTCGCTCCACCCGTTGCTACACCCCGCGGCCCCGCTGGGGCCGAAATGCAAGTACCAAGAGACGCGGCCGATGTTGGTGATTCTGCGCTCCAGCAGATCGTCGAAGTAGTCCTTCTGCCCCTTGCCTGCCGGGTTCTTCAGGCGCTCGTCGTCCATGGTGAAGCCCTTCACCAGGAATTCGGTGAGACGGGCGGTGGCCCACTGACGGAACTGCGTGCCGCGGTGGCTGCGAACGCGATACCCGACGGCCAGAATCGCGGGGAGGCTGTAGTGCTCGATCTCGCGGGCGACCTCGCGGCTGCCCTCGGCGCGAACTATCCGGAATTTCCGGATAGTTGCTCCAGCGTCGAGTTCACCCTCCTCGAAGATGTTCAGGAGGTGCTCATTGATGGTCCGGACGTCCTTTTGGAACAGCTCGCCCATCAAGGCCTGGGTCAGCCAGAGCGTCTCGGCCTCAAACCGACATTCGACGCGGGTCCGCCCATCCTCGGTCTGGTACAGGATGATGCCCGATTCGGGCCGTGGGCCTTGGTGTGCGTTGTCGGGTAGTTGGGGGCTCATCGGAAGTTCCTGGGAACCAATGGTGCCGATTGGGGAGGTGCGAACCGTATTGCCGACCGCGGCAACAAGGTTGCTCGAACCCGGGAATGATCTGATTCTGACTTGGGCCGGGGGACGTTGGCACGAGAACCACTGCGCAACGATCCGAGGGGATGCATCGCAATTGCCTGGAACACGGACCCACTTATGCTCATGGCTTGATTTACCTCCACCCGATACGGAATCGAGAGAACTCTATCCTTGCTTGAGGTGCCGTCAACCAAACCATGCTCGCGCAGCGTAAGAACTCCGATTGGAGTTTGGCCAGATCAGGCCTGAGGTCCTCAGAACCTGCTCGCTGACGCTCGGGGCTCGTAGTCGAAGGTATCGCACTCATCAATGAGGCCCCGGCGCGCCGAAGAACTGTCTTTGAGCTCGCTTGAATTCGGGACTCGCCCGCACGTACCGTGCAACCGCAGGCCGCCCGACCGCGACCGGAAAGGCTCAGCTTCATGTCTTCATGGGCCGATCGGCACACACCAAAGCTTGTGATCTGTCTGCGAGAGGGATACTCCGGCAGGACCTTTCTGAGCGATCTCATTGCCGGTCTCACCGTCGCTGTGATCGCTCTGCCTCTGGCGATGGCGCTGGGCATCGCCAGCATTCCCCAGAGCGTGGCCGAGCAGCTCACGGCCCTCCACCCCTGGCTGACGCCGCCGGCGATGGGGCTCTTCACGGCCGTCATCGCGGGGTTTCTCATCTCCGCCCTGGGCGGATCGCGGTTCCAGATCGGCGGGCCGACGGCTGCCTTCATGCCGCTGGTCTTTGGAATCTGCTCGACGCACGGGTACCAGGGGCTGGTGGTCGCCACGTGCATGGCGGGTGTGATCCTGATCCTGCTGGGTGCGTTTCGCTTCGGCGGGGTCATCAAGTTCGTGCCCTACCCGGTGACCGCGGGATTCACCGCGGGCATCGGCGTGGTGATCCTGGCCTCGCAGATCAAGGACTTCTTCGGACTCACCGTGCTCACACCCGAGGGTAGGCCCGCGACGATTCCCGCAGAGTTCATCGGCAAGCTTGAGCTCTTCTGGAGCTGCAAGGACACCGTGAATTGGCACAGCGTAGCGATCGCCCTGGGCTCGCTGGTGATGCTGGGGCTGCTCCGCCGCGTCGCTCCGCGCGTCCCCGCGGCCATCGTCGCGGTGGGGCTCAGCGCGATCGTCGTCAAGCTCATGGGCTGGTCGGAGACCATTCAGGTCTTTGACGGCGAACACACCCGGCCGATCGTCGAGACCATCGGCACACGCTTCGGCGGCATTCCGTCGAACCTTCCGGCCCCGCACTTCCCGGCGATGTCCTTCCAGATGGTGCGCGACCTCATCCCGTCGGCCTCGGCGATCGCGTTCCTGGGGGCGATCGAGAGCCTGCTCTCGGCCGTCGTCGCCGACGGCATGACCGGCTATCGACATCGCTCCGATCAGGAACTCGTCGCACAGGGAACCGCCAACATCGCCAGCGCCCTCTTCTTCGGCCTCCCGGCGACGGGTGCGATCGCCCGCACCGCGGCCAACATCCGCAGCGGCGGGAAAACCCCCGTCTCGGGCATGCTGCACGCCGTCTTCATCCTCGCGTTCATGGTGGGCCTGGCCCCTTTGGCCAAGGCCGTGCCGCTGGCGTCGCTGGCGGCGATCCTGGTGATGGTGGCGTGGAAGGTCAGCGAGCTCGAACACTTTGGGAGGCTCCTGAAGGCTCCCAAGCCCGATGTTCTGGTGCTCCTGACGACCTTCGGCCTGACAGTGCTTTTCGACCTCACGCTCGCGGTGGGCACGGGCATCCTGCTCGCCGCGATCCTCTTCATGCGCCGGATGGCACAGGTCACGACCGTGACGGGCATGACCGAGGAGATCGAGGAGGGTCAGGAGACCGAGGCGCTGGACCCCAAGGATCCCGGCTCGGTCCGCGAGAAGCGGGTGCCCGAGGGCGTCGAGGTGTACGAGATCAACGGGCCGTTCTTCTTTGGCGTCGCCAACAACCTCCGCAACGCGCTGGATCAGATCGAGAAGCCGCCCAAGGTGATCATCCTTCGGATGCGGTACGTGCCGCACATCGACGCGACGGGCCTCAACGCCCTGCGCGAGTTCCACTCGCGGTGCGTGAAGCACGGCACGCGTCTCCTGCTCGGCGGCGTGCACGCGCACCCGCTCTTTGAGATGGTTCGAGTGGGGATGGACGTCGCGATCGGGCTGGAGAACATACACGAGAACCTCGACGACGCGCTGGTGCAGGCCAGGACCATCGTCAATCAGAAAGCCCATTTGCCGCCGGCATGAGGCAAAGCGAGCTCGTTCTGGGGCTGGATTGCGGGGGCGTGCCTCGGCTTGAGGGGCCCCGCGCACCTGGCGAAGCGCGATAGGTCCGGATGGTCACGATCGCTCGGCGGCGGAGCCGGATGTCCCTGCTGCGCCGGTGCAAGGTGACGGCGGAGATGTCCTTGGTTTCATCGTGCGCTCATGACTCGGCGGTCTCACCGGCGTATGACCATGTGCGGCCTATCCGGAGCAAACCGATGCAGTTCAAGCCCGACACCAGCCTCCCCGAATCCGACCCCTTGCGTCACACGGCCCACATCAGGGCGATGCTCGTGGAGATCATCGCCCACGCCCGGGCGGATGTGGGCAAGGTCGATGAGCCGCAGGCGAAGGCCATTTTCGAGATGACCGCCGAGGTACTCCTGGGCGTCAGGAAGACCTACGAGGACTACGAGAAAAGGATGGAACGGGCGTTCGCGTCCGGGCGGTCCTGAGAGCGTTCCCGGGCGAGCCCTTGTCGGGCCGCGTCCGTTCGATTGGTCAAGTTCCAGCGGAGACAGCAGTACAAGGAGTATCCCATGTCCGATGACAAATCCAAGCGTGGTCCGGCCGATGCAGGTCGTGTAAACGTGAAGGAAGATTACGAGGTCAAGTACTGGTGTGGCAAGTTCGGGTGCACGCCCGAACAGTTGGCCGATGCTGTGAAAGCGGTCGGCATTCTGTCGGAAGACGTCGAGAAGCACCTGCTGGGCAAGGCGCAGCACGTCTGATCGACGCGTGACCACATTGTGAACGGGGGCTCAGGGATGAGGACAGTTGCTCGCAACTGTCCTCTTTTACGCGCTCGCGCGCGGGTGCCCGGGGCGATTCACTCAAGAGACCATCTGATCGCCCAGGTAGCCTGGCACGTCAGGGGAACCGTGCGTCGAGAGCACGTGGCGGACGTACGCACAACGCTCGTGCCAGAGCACCTCCATGTCCCAGACGCAAAACGAGTACACGCCGGCCGCTTCGCGCCAGGGCGTTCCCGCGGCGACATCGCGGACGAAGACGCGGTTGAGCAGCTCGTTCTGATTGTCCCACCAGACCAGCACGACGTATCGCACCGTGCGTCCCGAGTGGCGGATCAAGAATCCGACGCCCGGACGATCGGCGGCGACGGCCGGTCGAGGCAGCGCCGCCAGAGCGAGCGAAACCCCGGTGTGGTAGTCGCTCTGGTTCACCGGCGAGGCGTCGAGAGTGATGTCGTAACCCTTGAGCCGCCAGCCGTCGTGCTGGAGGATGCCCGTCGCCCTGATCGCACGCGGACAAAAGGTTTCCCGGCGTTGATACTCGCCCATGACGGATTGTAGTGGAATCGCGGCGCCCGCAGGCCCGGCCTTGGCCGCTTGGAGGGTTTTCCTCTACACTCTTGTGTCCGTTGAACGCCACACCTGGTACCGTCCGCGAGAGGTCCCGACCATGCCCACGCCCATGTCTTCCAAGGAAATGACCGATCTGTGTCTCAAGCACAGCCTCTTCTCATGGTCGGCCACCGGCAAGGTCGACCCGATGGCGATCGCACGGGCCCAAGGAATCTACCTGTACTCGCCCGAGGGAACCCGGTGGATCGACTTCAACAGCCAGCTCATGAGCGTGAACATCGGCCACGCCCATCCGCGCGTGATCAAGGCGATCCAGGACCAGGCGGCCACACTTCTCTACGCGT
The DNA here is from genome assembly GCA_964358855.1 of uncultured Phycisphaeraceae bacterium. Classification (GTDB taxonomy): domain Bacteria; phylum Planctomycetota; class Phycisphaerae; order Phycisphaerales; family UBA1924; genus UBA2396. Next base: position 47,082 of record CAYHQQ010000012.1, on the reverse strand, counting down.
ACCCGGGCATGGCGACAGAGGTGCGGGCGAGACTGTCCAAGCGACTGGCGGAGCTTGTCCCCGGCGATCTGAACACGTTCTTCTACACGCTGGGCGGGGCAGAGGCCAACGAGAACGCGATCAAGGCCGCGAGGCTCTTCACAGGGCGTCACAAGATCATCGCGCGGTATCGCAGCTACCACGGGGCGACGCACGGGGCGATGTCGCTCACGGGCGATCCCCGGCGCTGGCCCAACGAGCCGGGGATGAGCGGGATCGTGCGGGTGATGGATCCCAGGCCTTACAACTACTCGTTCGGCACGACCGACGCCGAGATGACCGAGAACAACCTGCGGTACCTGGAGGAGACGATCCAGTATGAGGGCCCCAAGAACATCGCGGCCATGATCATCGAGACGGTGACGGGGACAAACGGCATTCTGCCGCCGCCAGCCGGGTATCTGCGCGGGCTCAAGGCCCTGCTCCAGAAGCATGGCATCCTGCTGATCTGCGACGAGGTGATGTGCGGGTGGGGTCGCACGGGCAAGCTCTTTGCGTTCCAGCACTCGGCGACGCCGACCGACGCCGGGATTGTGCCCGACATCGTGACGATGGCCAAGGGACTGACCAGCTCGTACATGCCCCTGGGCGTGATGGCGGTGAGCGACCCGATCGCAAACCACTTCCGCGAGAACGTCTTCTGGGGCGGGCTGACGTACAACGCCCACCCGATGTGCCTGGCGGCGGCCCTGGCGGCGGTCGAGGTGTTGATCGACGAGAAGATGGTGGAGAACGCGGCCCGGATGGGCGAGGTGATGCGCGGGCACATGGCGCGTCTTGCCGGCAAACACCGCTCGATCCGTGAACATCGCAACATCGGCCTCTTCGGGCTCATCGAGCTGCGGAAGAACTCCAGGAACGAGCTTCTCGTCCCCTTCAACCAGAGCCACCCGGCGATGCCCAAGCTGGGCAAGTTCTTCAGGGAGAACGGGCTTTTCACGCTGATCCAGGGGAGCGGCGTGATGTGCAACCCGCCGCTGTGCATCAACGAAGCGCAGATGGGCGAGGCGTTTGAGATCATCGACCGAGGCCTCTTGATCACCGACGAGGTGTTCGAAGGCTGAACCGCCAGGGATAGACCCCGATCAAAGTGCAAACTCCCCGGGCAAGGTCTCAGGACACGCGGGTGGGTTGTAGCGACGCCGATCGCAACAGCGGCGATGAGTTCGTGGCGGAGGCCGAATTCCTGTATGATCCGTGCTTCACCCCTTGTCCACTCGCTTGAGGAGATTCCGATGCCGTCACCAAGTCATTCTGCCACCGCACGACGCGTTTCATGGTCCGCACTCGCGCTGGTCGCGATGGCCGGACTCGTCGTGGCTACGCCGGGCGTGCTCGGCGTTCAGCCGGGCGTTGACAAGCCCGGGACGTACGCGGTGATCGACGGCAAGCACGCGCCGATTCCCGACATCCGCATGGGCGATCCGGCGATCGTCGCGAAAATCATCGCCGAAGGCAAGAACAACAACCGCGTGATGGATCACATCACCTATATCTCCAACACGATCGGGGCCCGGCTCACGGGGTCAACCGCGACGGAGACGGCCAACAAGTGGGCGCGCGATCAGTTCGAGAAGTGGGGCCTCTCGATCCCGCCCTTCGGAGGCGCAAGCGGACAGACCTCGGGCGATGCCGACCTGCGCGGGCTCTGGCAATGGAGTCAGATTCCGGTTCGGTTTGATCGCGGACCTTCGACGGCCAAGGTCGTCGCGCTCCGCAACCCCGGAAGCGAGACGCCCGAGTACCGCACCGTGCGCGAGATGGAGTTCACCACGCTCTGCTGGGCGTCGGGAACAAACGGCCCCGTCCGCGCCCCGGTCGTCAAGATGCCCGAGACCGACAAGGAGTTTGATGCGGCCAAGGAGAAGATCAAGGGCGCCTGGATTCTCGTCAAGCCGACGCAGCCCGGACGCCGCGGCGTGGTGGGCGGGGCGTCCGCCCGGCTGCAACTCTTCTCCGAAATCCGCAAGCAGTGGAAGACCGGCAAGGTCGCGGACAACGCGGCGCCGCAGGTCGACAAGGACCTCACGCATTACGAGGGGACGCTCACCAGCGCGCAGGCGCCCGACGGCATGCCCTTCACGCTCGATGTCAAGCTCACCGACCCCAAGGCCGTCACCGGCTCGATCTCCCTGGGCGGCTTCCGCGTGAGCGAGATGCAGAACGGAACGTACAACCCCGAAACGCACGAGCTCAAGTTCAAGACCGAGTCCCAGCGCGGCGATCGTGAGTACACCCTCAAGCTCGAAGGCGACACCATCAGCGGCAAGACCGTTCTTCCCGACAACGCCGGAACGATCTCCTACAACGCGAATAAGGTCGTCGCCGAAGCTCCCAGGAAGGGCCCGACGATGGAGGAGCGCGTGCTGGCCCTCCAGCCGGCCGGTTGGGTCTTGTCCGCGAGCGGCGAGCTGGTGCTCACCGGCGGCGCACCGGGCTGGGACAAGCTCGATCTGGACAACCTCAATCCCGACGTGTTCGTCACCGTCCGCCGGTCCGACTACGACTTCATCAACTCGTCGATGGCCGACGGCACGCCCATGGAGGCGGAGTTTGACCTCAAAAACACGTTCATCAAGGGGCCGATCCCCGTGTACGACACCATCGCCGAGATCAAGGGCACCGAACTGCCCGACGAGGTCATCATCGTCTCGGGTCACCTTGACTCGTGGAACGGCCCGGGAAGCCAGGGAACCACCGACAACGGGACCGGAAGTGCCGTCACGCTCGAGGCCGCACGCATCCTCGCCGCCGTCGGCGCCAAGCCCAAGCGGACCATCCGATTCATCCTCTGGACCGGCGAGGAACAGGGGCTCCTTGGCTCGGTCCCTTACGTGAAGTACCTCAAGGAGAACGGGCAGCTCGACAAGATCTCGGCCGTGCTCGTCGACGACGGCGGCACGAACTGGGAGGGCGGCCTGCCCTGCGTGGCGTCGCAGGTCTCCTACCTCGCGGCGGCGACGGCGCCGGTGAACGGCCACTTCTACAGCCAGGTCGACAAGAAGTTCATGGACGTCAACATCCACGCGGAGAAGACCTTCACGCAGGTGCAGGGAAGCGATCACAACTCGTTCATGCGAGAGAAGGTGTCGGGGTTCTTCTGGGATGAGGTGGGTCGCTCGGACTACAACCACCAGCACCACACGCAGCACGACAAGCTCGACATGGCCATTCCCGAGTATCTGCAACAGTCCGCGACGTGCGCCGCGGTGACGGCGTACAACCTGGCGTGCGCCCCGACGATGCTCCCGCGCCCGACCGACGAGGAGTGGCCGCAGCGAGGCGGGCGAGGCGGCGGTGGTGGCGGTGGTGCGGGCAGGCGGGGCACCGGTGCACCGGGTCAGCCGGCGGCACCGGGAGCACCGGCGGCAACTCCGGCGCCCGCGACGACGCCACGATAGACCCGCAGCGCCGGGACAAGGGATGAAAGTTCAACGAGGATCGCTCCTGAGGGCGATCCTCGTTGTGCTCGGTTTTGGCGTGTACTGCGGCAATCGCGTTGACGGTCTCGCCCATAGGCGGGCGATCATTCAACGCTGGGACTTGGCGGGCTGGACGACCATGCGCTTGAGGTACGCCCGGGTGCTCTCGAGCTGGCCTTCGGCGGGGCGCTCGTTGAGGGCCTCGCTCGCCCACTTGGCCAAATAATACAAACGACGTGTCGGCCTTGGATCATTGAGCACGCGCTGCAGCGAGCCCTCTATCGTGGCCATGTCGGGCCAACCGCCCGAGGGCATGGTGGGCTCACGTGGCGGCTCGTGGGCGAGGGTCGCTCGCTCCATCTCCTTTGAGACGGCCAAGACGAGTGCGGAGCTGCGAAGTGCCTCGGCGTCGAGGAGCCATGGGTCATCGGGCGTGCAGATGCTTCGCCAGCCCTCGTTTGCTCCGTTGAGCACAGTCAGCGCTTCCCCGAACTGCTCGCTCTGCAACAACCAGGTACCCTCGAGCAGCCGCCAGTTGAGGTATTCGATGCTGTTGAATGGGGACGCTTCTTCAAGCCGGCGAGCCTCTTCGATGCGATTGTCCCAAAGGCCTTTGAGCAGGCCGGACTGGTCAAAGAACTTGGGGCCGTGGATCGTCTCGAGAATGAGGAACGATGGCATGCTGCCGTCCTTCCATTTCTCGTCACGATTGGCGGCAAAGGTCTTCATGGAAGAACTGAACATTTTCTGACCCAACTCGAACCTTTGATCGGCGGCGTCGGCCCGATCCGTGGCGTTGCGAATCTCGGCCGCGTTCACACGCGACTGTGCCCACAGAATAGAGACAGGGATCGCGGCGGTGGCGAGCACCAACGCGCCAAGCGCGACGACCTGCGCGGGAGATCTCTTTCGCCAAAGCGAGAAGCGCCGAGCGAGTCCAAGGTGCATCCATTCGACGGGCTCGCCCGCCAGCCAGGCTCGAAGATCTGCCGCGAGAGCGGCGGGGGTCTGGTAACGCTCGAAGGGATCAAAGGCGAGGGCGTGACTCACAATGCGCCGCAGCTCGGGGTCGCGAACGTGCACAATGCGCGATTGGAGCATCATTGCGTGTGCACCGGCAGCGGTGAGAGCCCGTTCGGCCTCGGCACGATCCTTTCCGTGCGGAGTCTGGCCCGTCAGGCACCAGAGCAAGGTTGCTCCCATCGCGTAGGTGTCAACGGCCGGTCGCCTCCACCCTCGCGACTGCGCCCACTGTTCGGGCGCCATGAATCCCAACGTGCCTCCCGCGGCCGCGGTGGTCTGGGCGCCCTCTTGCGACTCGTCGTGCCGGGTCCACACCGACATTCCAAAGTCGGCGATTCGAGTGCGTCGTTCCTGGTCCATCAGGATGTTCGTGGGCTTGATGTCGCAGTGCAGCAGGCCGGCGTTGTGCACCGCCTGCAGGCCGTCGCAGGCGTCATGGATGGAGGTGACCAGAACTCTCAGCCAGCCGCTTCCGCGTTCGCCACGTTGTTCCACCATTTCCGCGAGAGTCCGCCCATCGAAGACCGGAGAGACAATGTAAACGTCTGCCTCGGGAGTGCATCCGGCGTCGTAAATCGGGATCACACCGGGGTGGGTCACTTGGCGCGCGCGTTCGGCCTCCGCGAGAAGTCGCCGCAGTTGGTTCTGGTCGCGCTGGCCTCCGACGAGCTTGACGGCCACCCAGGCCGGGCGCTCATCGGTGCCCAGATCGTGGTCCAGAGCGCGATACACGGTTGCGTGGCTTCCCGAACCAATCCGGTGGGTGAGCTCGTATCGAGGTTGCCCGTCGGCCCCCGGTGGGCCCATTCGCCGAGGCAGCTTGGTCTCGACGCGAACGGGCTCGACGCCTGACCCAAGCAGGCTGCTGAGGACTTCTGCGGTCGTGATGGCGTTCGCCCATGTCGGGTTCTCGGCGCGAATCGCGGCGAGTGCCGCCGTACGAGTCTTGCCTCGGGCGAGAAGGGCCTGGAGCACGGCGCTGATGGCGGTATCGACGAGCACCGTGGATCCTGCGATCTCCGGAAGTTCCACGTACTCGCCAAGCGTGACCGGCAGGCCGATGAGCAGTCTCTGCTGCACGTCGGCGCGGATGAGGTCGGCCCAGGCGTCCTCGTCCCAATCGCCTGCCGCGCACTCGCCAACAAAGTCGCCAAAGCGGGCGTCGGATGATCTGCGATTCCACTGCGACAAGCGTTCTGCGACACAACCTTCGACGAGTTTCATGTCAGCTCCCCTTCAAGATGGTCGCGCAAAAGTCCTCTGATCTTGTGCCACCGCACTCGGACGCCCACTTCGGTCATCCCAACAGCCTGAGCGATCTCCTTGTGGGAGTGCTCGAAGAGCCAGAGCGTCAGGATGTCGCGATCGACGGGCTGAGTCAGGAATCGAAAGGCCTCGTCAAGAACCTCGCTCTCGTGCGACGTCTCGCGTCGTTCCAGACGTTCACGCAGCGTTGCCGCGAAGGGCTCGTCCTCCGAATTGACACGCTCCAAACGACGAAGCACTCGCACGCGGTCGACAACCGCGTGCTCGATCAGCGTTCCCACAAGCACCCAGAACGCCCGCTCGGATTCGACCGAGGGTCCGCCTCCGGCCATCATCGCGTCGAAGCGCCTGGCGACGGTAGACCAGAGGTCCTCTGAGTCCGTGACGCCGCGGAGACTCGGACGGATCTTGGCCCGGCAGCGCTGGCGGATGAGCGGGCGATAACGCTCAAAGAGGGCACCCGCCGCGTTGCGGTCCCCCTCACGAACTCGCCCGAGAAGAACTTCCGCCGACGGCTCGGTCGGTCGGTACCCACCCATACCGGACTGGTCGCGGGAGGTTTGGGGAAATGAGGAGGAGTCCATACGTGTATTAGACACTCTTTTGCCACAGGACACTAACGAAATGCTCCGGGTCAGCGCCTGCTCTGCCTGAGTTCTTCAAACGCGATCGGGCCAGGCCATTCCGGAGACTGTCCATGCTGCTTTCATTGTTGGTTTTGTCATCGGCTGCGGCCGTTGTCGGGTCCCCACCCAGAGACCCTACCGTATCCCGCACGAGCTCAAGTTTCTGGATCCCACCCGCTCCTGGAGAAGATGAGCAGGTCTGGACGGAGGACGTTTTGAGCTACCTCCAAATCATGTGCCTCATCATGAACTGCAGCACCGGGCGTTCGACCGACACCGCCATCGGGGCGGTCCAACTGTGGGTCGACACCTACGCCGCCGTGGGAGTCAAGAGCAACCTCAGCGCGACCGAGCGACTCTGGGCCAAGTCGCAAGTACTGCAATTGCAATACCTTGCCGCAACGGACCCCGGCGTGCTGCCCACTGAACTCAATCTCGCGTTCACCAACTCCCTCACCTCCATCCTGGCGGAGCTCGACCCATGAATCACACCAGCAAGCACAGCGGAATTCGCGGACTGGTCGGCATGGGGGATTCGCCCGGCGATGCCACCGGGGGTGGGAATGGGGGTGGGAATGGGGGTGGGAATGGGGATGACGATGGCGTGGGAGTCGGCGGCGACTCGTACGACCAGCGGTTGCAGATCGCCGAAAGGGTGTCTGCCGTTCTTTTGCCACACCTGGAAGGGAGCTCTATGCACAAACTTGGCACCACACTTCGAATCAATCGTGAAACTCTGCGGCGGATGTACGCCGATCAGAAGCCGTCGGTCGAGCTGCTCGTTCGCATCTGCGAGAAGTTCGCCATCAGCGGCGAGTGGCTCCTGACGGGGAAAGGCCCGCAGAAACGGGAGGAGCTGAGGAAATACGCCCTGCAGGAGGCATCCCCCGGCGAGCTCTACCAGGCCGTCGCTCAGCGGCTCAGCTGCGTCGAGGAGCAACTCGCCCGCCTGGCGATTCTGGAGGCGGAGAAAGCAAGCCGCACCTCGCGCGTTCCCCCGCGCCACGATCCTTCGGCGGGATCGGGATTGGGCAGGCCAGCCTGATCGCCCGCAACGCCCCGCAAGAGCGGCGCGGTCGCGCCGAATGATTCGTTGAGCCGCACCAATCCGGGCCAGAGCCTGGGTTTGTCCCGCGCGCTCACGCCAATGGGCTTGCGAGCGGCTTCGTGGCCGTGTACTCCGAGAACATGCCCAGGGGCACAACCCGCCGCACGTCGGTGAAGCCCGCGGCCGCCAGGGCGCCCATCACCGCCTCGGGGCGCACGCACTGGTCGATCGTGTCCCAGTAATACTGCCAGAGTTCCCGGGTACGCTTGGATCGCCCACCGATCCGGCAGCAGATGCCCGAGATCACGCGCATGTACGACGCCATGAGCAAGCGTCCGGCCCGCGAGTCCGGCGACGTGATCTCAAGGATGCACACGCGGCCGCCGGGCTTGAGGACGCGCCCGAACTCGTTGAACGCCGAGCCCAGATCGTCGACGTGACGCAGCGCGTAGCCCATCGAGAGAAAGTCGAACGTGTCGCTCGCCTCGGGGATCGCCTCGGCTCGCCCGCTGCGCACCTCGATGTTGACCGCGTCGCGGGCGTGCTTGAGCATGCCGGGGCTCGGATCGATCCCCACGACGCGTCCGCCCTGGCCGACGATCCCGACCGCTTCGCGTGCAACCAGCCCGGTGCCGCACGCGACGTCAGCGACGATCATGCCCGCACCCAGGCCGGCGCGTTTGAGGGCCTGTCTTCGGTACCACCGGCCGCTCCCCAGCGCGAGCCACCGCTCGACCCGGTCGTAGTCGTGCGCGGTGTCGTCGAAGATGGACTGGAGCCACGCCCGCTTCTCGCCCCCGTCGCGGTAGTGCTGGGTGAGGTACGGGTGCGGTCGGACTGGCTCGGGGATTTGGACGGGCATGGCTGGTGCACGGTAATCGAAGCCGGACCCGGGGGCAACAGGCCAGGGCCCGAAGTTGGAAATTGGACGAAGGAATCCCAAACTACCGGTGATCCTATAGTGGGTCCGCGTGGGGGTTTGGCGGCAGGAAGCAAGGCACCATGTCCACGACCATCGAGACTATCCAGCGTGTCAGGACCATCCTTCGCAGCAGCCTCAAGCTCGACGAAGGGGCGGTGCTCGACGATGACATGCCCCTGGTGGGCGGCGAGTACGACCTTGATTCGCTCGACATTCTGCTTGTGATCACCAACATCGAGAAGGAATTCGGCGTGCGCATCCGCGAGGGAACGATGGATCGCAAGGCGTTCACCACGCTTCGCACGCTGGCCGACTTTGTCGAGCGACTCGAGCCCACGCGGTGACCATGGTGAACCGCCAGCAGCAGGACAGCACCCGTGAACTCGAGCGGCTGGTCGACGCCCTGCCGCACGGCCAGGCGTTTCGTTTTGTGAGCAAGCTGACGGCGATCGATCCCATGGTGAGCGGAACGGGCGACTGGAACGTCGGCGGCCATGAGCCCTTCGTCGCGGCGCACTTTCCCGGTGAACCGATCGTGCCGGGTGTGCTGATCGTCGAGGCGCTGGCTCAGTTGTGCGGGCTGGTGGCGTTTGGCGGTGGGGAGGGTTTGGCCGTGCGAACGCGGACGGCCCGGCTGGCCCAGGTCGACGTCAAGGTTCGCGCCGCGGTCGTGCCCCCGGCGAGGATCGAGCTTTCGGCCAAGTTTGTCCGAGCGATCGAGGGCCTGCTGATGTTCGAGGTTGTCGCGACGGCGGGCGGGGCGCCGGCGGCCGATGGTCGGATCGTGCTGGCGAGGGCGCTGTGAGTCGGTCCTGCGGGCGAGAGGAGGATGGCGTGGGCGGAGTGCGAACCAAAGTGGCGTGGGTGCTGGCCGCGGGGTGGCTGCTGACCCAGGCGGGCGGCATGGAGCCCCCGGCGACCGAGCCAAAGAACAGGCCCGAAACGACCCAAACGCTCACGCCCAAGGCGGAGCCTCCGACCGCCGAGGCGCTCGCGGCGGCCGCGGCGTTTGAGAAGCGGCTCGTCGGTGTGGACGCAAAGATGGCGGCGGTCGCCGACCTTCGGGCGGACTTTGAACAGACCAAGAAGACCGCCCTTCTCAAGAAGCCCCTGGTCTCTCGCGGAACACTCGTGTGCAAGGGCGAGACGGTGCTGTGGAGCACGACGAGTCCGCGCCGGAGCGACATGCTGGTGGGCGGCGGCAAGGTGACGGTGTACTACCCCGACGACGCCCTTGCCGAGGTGTACTCGATGGGGGCGGGCTTTCGCGACGCGGCGGGCGGGCCGCTGCCCAGGCTGATGAAGCTCAAGGACAGCTTCGACTTTGCCGAGCTCGACGCGAAGCAGGTCTCGCCGGGGCTGAAGACGAGCGAGCTCAAGGGGCGCATCGCGCTGAAGCTCACGCCCAGGTCGGGCGAGCTCAAGCAGCACGTCGCGTCGGTCCGGGTGTTGATCGATGAGAGCGTGCCATGCGCGGACCGGATGGTGATCGTGGATCCCGATGGCGACGAGACCGAGCTGCGTTTCACGAGCGTGAAGATCAACACGGGGATGAAGGACGCGGAACTGGAGCTCAAGCTTCCCGAGGGGACAAGGGTGAGCACGCCCGTTGAGACTCGCAAGTGAGCGTGGATGGATTGTGCGCGTGCCCCCCGGACCGGGCCCGAGCCGGTTGGACTCGATTGGCCTGACTTCGTAGGATCGCCGCAATGGATCGTGGACAGCCCAGAATCTCGTTGGCGCAGCGATCGCTCCGGGATCGACTCCCTCAAGGCGCGCCGGTGAGCGAGGGGGCGCCCTCGACCGATTCGCCCGGCGTGCCCCGCTGGGCGATGGCGCTCAGCGCCGGGACGACGCTCTCCCGGCGCGTGAAGCTGCAGCTTGCGCACCAAGCAGATGAGGCGGGCGAGAACGGGCGTGCGTGCATCGACTGCGCCGTGGTGATTCGCACGGGGCGCGACGCGGCGCTCGTGTCGGTGGAGATCGACGGGGACTGCGACTGGACGTCTCGATCGCTCGAGTCGGCGGTCGAGCAGATGATCGCTCTTTCGCTCGACGGGCTTGGGGAGACGGCGTTCGACCAGCCGGCACGCCTGTGGAACTTTCTGCCCGGGATCGGCGAGCCCATCGGCCAGGGGCTTGATCGCTATCGCGTTTTCAATATCGCACGCCATCGGGTGTTCGAGGCGTGGTTCGGCGCCGCAGCGCTCCAGGCGGGCCGGATTCCAACCGCGAGCTGCGTCGGGCACGCCGGGCTCGCGCTCTCAACCCACGCGCTGGGGACCAGGGGCGCGAGCGTGCCCGTGGAGAATCCGCGACAGATCCCGGCGTTCGCGTACTCGACCAAGTTCGGACCTCGCCCCCCGTGCTTCTCTCGCGCCGGGCTTGTGGAGGTGGAGGGAAAGCGTTTCCTGTTCGTGGCGGGCACCTCGAGTGTTTGCGGTGAGGAGTCGGTCCATGATGGATCGCTCGAGTCGCAGCTTCGTGAGACCGTGCTGAATCTCAGGGCGGTTGTGGCCCAGGGTCGTCGTGGTGGGTATGGAGCCAAGGAAGCGGACGTCGCGCCCGAGCTCAAGGGCGTTCTGGCGACGCGAATCTACCACCGGCGTCCCCAGGACCGACAGGCGATCGCACGGGCCCTGCCCAGTGAGCTGGTCCAGGAGGCCGACGTGGAGTTTGTGCTCGCCGATATCTGCCGCCCCGAGCTCCTGGTGGAAATCGAGATCATGGTGGATGCCGCCCGTGCGTAATCGTTCGGAGTGGCTGGAGGCGCTGGCACGCCACGCGGCGCAAAGGCCGTCGTGCGCCGCGATCGCCCAGGTCTCGCCCGATGGAGCGATCACACAAGCAGCGACATGGCGGGAGCTGCTCAGCCTGGCAGAGGAGCGGGCGGGCACGCTCGCCAAAGCCCTGTGCCCCGGTGCGACGGTCGTGGCCGCCCTCTCGCCCGGGATCGACTTTGTCGCGTGGTTTGCCGGGGCGATCGCGTCGGGCGTGAGGCTCGTGCTCATGCATCCAAGGTGCGGCGCCGGAGAGTTTGCGTCGGTGTGCGGACGCACCTGCGCCGGCGGCGTGCTGGCGGCAGATTCGCTGCTCACGCGTGTTCCCGCCGGCCTTGTGCGCCTCCACGACCACCGGCCCTCCCGCCCCGGTGTCGAGGTGAGCGACGAGAGAAGCCCCATCCCCCCGCGTGCGCCGGGGTGCGTTGTGCTGGGCTCGTCGGGGACCACCGGACTGCCCAAGCTCGTGGTGCGGGAGAGTGCGGCCTTGGACGCGGTTGCCCGCGCGGTGGCCACTGGAATGTCGTTGACGACGGTCGATCGAGTGCTGTGCGTGCCACCGCTCTGCCATTCGTACGGGGTCGACCTGCTGCTTGGCACGCTGTGGGCCGGGGCCACCCTGGCCGTCATGCCCGAGTTCGATCCCACGGGGGCGGCGCGACAGCTCGCCAGCGGCGCGACGGTCCTGCCCGGCGTCCCGTTCATGTTTGAGTCGCTGGCACACCTTGCGGGAGGGGAAGGCACCCAGGACCGTGGGGCACGCCCCGCGCATGGGCTGCGGTTGGCGGTGTCGGCCGGATCGCCGCTGAGTCCGCGGGTGCGAGCGGAGTTTGTCGCCCGCTGGCACATCGACGTCGGCCAGTTGTATGGCGCGACCGAGCTTGGAACAGTCTCGCTGAGCATCCCGGGAGAACCCGGTTTCGACGCCAAGGGAGTGGGAGCCCCGCTCGCGGGGGCGAGCTTTCGCGTCGTCGACGTCGGAGATCCCAGACGTGAGCTTGCCTCCGGCGAGGAGGGGCAGCTCGCGGTGCGGGCTGCGTCGATGCTGTCGGGTTATGTCGAGGGTGAGCCTGAGCTCGTCGATGGACACCTTCTCACGGGCGACCTGGCGAGGCTGGATGGACAGGGGCGGGCCACAATCACGGGGCGGCTGAAGCTGCTGATCGATGTGGGGGGGTTCAAGGTCAATCCGCTGGAGGTGGAGCGCGAGCTGGCCGAGCATCCAGAGGTCGTCGAGTGCGCGGTGGTGGCGATGCCGCTGTCGGACACGATCCAGAGGGTGGCGGCGATCGTGGTGCCGCGCGATCCGGGACGCCCGCCGGGTGAGACGGAGCTGCGCCGGTTCCTGCGGGAGCGGCTCGCGCCCATCAAGATTCCCAGGAGCTTTGAGATGGCGGAGTCGCTGCCCAGGTCGCCCTTGGGAAAGTTGCTGCGGGACAAGCTTCTCGGGGAGCGCGTGTGATGCGACCAATGACAGGACGAACCGCATTTGGCCCTGTGGTCTCGCTCACGATGGCGTGCATGGTGCTGCTGGGCGGATGCGCGGCGAACCTGCCGACCTATCCGCCCATGAGCGATGCGGACGCCCTTGGCGCGATTTCCGCACGCCTGCACTCGGTCAGGTCCATCTCGGCCTCGGCGGACCTGTCGTTGACCAACGCGGCGGGCCAGACAGTGTCGCTCGACGGTGCGTTTGTCGCGCGTCCGCCCGAGCGGGCGAGGCTGCGGGCGTGGAAGTTCGGGAGCCCCGTGCTGGATCTGACCATTCTGCCCGAGGGTGTGTGGGCGTTTGAGGTCTCCCGCGACAACTCGACGTCGACGGATATGTCGAAGCTGCCGGCGCAGGGCGTTTCGCGCTCGATCGAGATGCTCTCGGGAGCCTACTTCGATCGGGCGAGACCGGTTCCACAGGCGTCGACGTCCTCAACCTTGGTGGTGGTAGGCCCGGCCTTCGGGCGGGAAGAAGTGCGCTGCGAGATCGATCGCAGCACGCTGACGCCCCGCCGGTTCTGGCTGCACGGGGCCGGGCAAAAGCTCGAGATTGTGCTCGACGCCTACGTGATGGTCGGCGAGATCGCGTGGGCAAGGCGGATGGTGTTTGGAGCTCAGGATGGAACCATCGAGATCCGTCTTGGAGACATCGAGCTCAACGCCGAGATTCCCCAGAACGCGTTTGTGCCGCCGGGGCGAGCGGCGCGGCTGCCATGAGCGATTCTGAGCCCCATGCCCGGGCCGCCCAGCGATTCTCGCCTCTGGCCTGGGTCGCGCAGGTGAGTGCGCGTCGGGCCTGGACAGTGGTGATCGTCTCGGCGGTGGTGCTGGCGCTGGGAGGCGTGTCGCTCAGCAGGTTGCACGTGTCGGCGTCGATGGAAGCGATGCTGGGGTCGCACTCGGCGGCGGCCGAGGCGTTCCACCGGGCGATCACCGACTTTCAGGCGGGCGAGGCACTGCTCGTTCTGGTCGAGCCCCAGGGTGTCGATCGCGGATCGGCCGCGACGCCCAAGGATCGCGAGGCAACGGCGCGCTTCGCCGACGACCTGGTGAACGCCCTGGTCAACGACCCCCGCTCGCGGGACTTTGTCGCCTGGGCACGCTCGCGCCAGGACGAGGCCATCATTCGGTTCGCCGCCACGCGGATCATCCCCAGCGGGCCCTACTACCTCGGCGAGGCCGGGACCCGCGAGCTGCTCGCACGCTTCGAGCCCTTGAGGCTGCGCGAGCAGTTCTCGCGGAACGAGTCGCTCGCCGCGTCCCCCGGGCCCGCGGGCGGGGCTCTGAGCAAAAACGTGTTGCGGGATCCGCTGCGACTCTTTGAGCTTGCGGCCGTGGCGGGGATCGGAGCGTTTGACGCGTCCGCGACGCCCGAGTTCGGTTCGACGCCCCCCCCGGAGGTTTCGAGCGACGGGCACGCGGTTCTCGTGCGGATCGCATCCAGAACGTCGATGAACGATTTGGAGGCGGCGCGAACACTCGCGGCGCTCGTGCGGGAGATCGCCCTCGAGCTCAACGCGACGCAAGAGGCTCGAACCGGTCCGAAGATGGATGTGAGGCTGGGCGGCGCTTACGCGATCTCCGCGGTCGCCTCCGGGACGATCAAGCGTGACTCGATCGTCAGCACCCTCCTATCGGTCGGCCTGCTCTACGCCCTGTTCGTCGTGTTCTATCGCAAGTGGCTCACGCCGATTCTCATCGGCGTGGTTGCCGGCGCCGGCATGGTCGTGGGATTTGGCGTGCACGCCATCGGTGGACCGACGATCTCGCCCTTGGCCGCGGCGGTGGCGGCGGTCCTGGCCGGGCTGGGCGTGGACTACGGCATCCACTTCGTGTCGCACTTCGACGCGCTGCGGGCCCAGGGACGCACGGCCCAGGAGTGCGCGACCGAGACCGCCCGCGAGATGGCCCTGCCCATCACCACCAACTGCTTCACCAGCATTTTCGGCTTCGCGTCGCTCTGGCCCTCCAAGATCGCCATGCTGTCCGACTTCGCCAAGCTCGGAACCGCGGGATTGATCGGAGCATGGATCGCGGCGTTCACCCTGCTGCCCGCCCTGCTCGTGCTCACCCACCGGCGGGCCGACCGCTCCCAGGCCGCCCCGCCGCGCTTCGGAGTCGTCGCGGACGTGGTGGCAAGACGCCCCAGGCTCTGGGTCGGCTTGAGCCTCTCGCTCCTGGTGATCGTGGGGGTCGCCGGCGCGGTGCCGGGGATCGGCCCGCGCCTTGAGGGCGACTTGACCGTGCTGCATCCTCGCCCCAACGAGGCGCTTGCGACCACCGACGAGATCATCGCCAGGTTCGCGGGGCAGGGCGAACTGATCCCCGTGCTCGTACGAGTCCAAAGCCCGCAAGATCTGCTCCCCGCCGCGATCGATGCGGCGACGGCCCTCAACAGTGAAGCGTGCCGGCGCGTGGGCGTCGTCGACGTGATCGGAATGCACCGCCTCCTCCCCGATCCACGAAAGGTCGAGGGTGTTCGTGCCCTGCTGAGCGGCGTAAACGTGGGCGGACTCTTGAGCAATTTCGACGCGGCGGTCGAGGCCAGCGCGTTTGAGCCGGCGGCGTTCGCAGGATACCGGGACTTTGTCGGACGCCTGCTCGCGGGGAAGGACCCTCCGACGATCGGCGACCTGGAGCAATTCCCGACCATCGCGCAGCGCGTGCTCCCGATCGCGGACGCGCCCGCCCTGCGTCAGAGTGAGACGCTCCTGGTCGTGCGGCTCTCAAGCCCGCTGCGCGATCGCGAACGCCGGGGCGAGGTGGTCGCGGCGCTGCGGACGGCCCTGGTGGCGGTGCCGCAGGCGACGCTCGCGGGGCTCCTGGCGGTGTCGACCGAGCTTGAGGACGCGACCCGGCAGGGGCTCCCGCAGTCGATCATGATCTCGGTGTCGCTGGTGCTCGCCTGGCTCATCATCGTGTTCCGGCGCCCCATGGACGTGCTGCTCGCGCTGGTGCCCTTGCTCTTTGCGGGAACATTCACGGTGGCCCTCATGATGGCGACTGGAACCAGGTTCAACCCGATCAACAGCATCGCGATACCGCTGCTCGACGGGATCGCCGTCGACGCGGGGGTCTTCCTGGTCGCGATCGCGCGCCAGGCGCGCCGGGAGGGCGTGGACCGCGCCGGGCTGGTCGTGCGGCTGCGACCGACGATGCACGCGGTGCTGCTCGCCAGCGCCACGACGATCACGGGCTTCGCGAGCCTGTGCGTCACGCACACGCCGGCCATCCGGTCGCTGGGCTTTGTGGCAGCGGTGGGGATCGGTGCGTCCTTCTGCGGGGCGGCGGGCGTGCTCGTGCCCTGGTTGCTCAGACGCGCGCACAAGCCCTGACGGGCGCGGATCAACTCGTCACAACACCCGCGAGTTCGCCGGAAGGAGCGCGGCGGCCTGATCGTGAAGCTTTCGCATGGCCTCCACGATCGCACTCTCGATCTCCTGGGGCGAGAGCTCGGGCGAGATCGGGGGGGCGAAGGCGACGGCGTACCGCGTGCGAAAGAGCGGGAACCAGGCGACGGGCCGGGAGTAGACCGACGAGTTGATGATCATCGCCGGAACGACGGGGACCTTGGCGATGCTCGCGATCCGCCCGATCCCGCTCTTGATCTTGCCCGAGTGAACCACCGACGCGTTCCCCCGCCGGAAACCACCCTCGGGGAACATGACGACGATCCGACCTCGCTCAAGGCGATCCAGAATGATGCGGACCGCCGGCGAATCGGGCTTGTTGCGATCGAGCGGGAAGGCGTTCATGTTCCCGTAGAACCACGCCAGGAACGGGTTCTTGAAGACCTCGACGATGCTGACAAAGTCGACGGCCCTGGGGCAGTGCCGGACCATGAGGGCGATGTCGTAGGGGCTTGTGTGATTCGACGCGATGAGGCACGCGCCCGAAGCCGGGATGTGCTCAACGCCAAGAGCGATGTAGCGGCTGTTGCACCAGAAGATGGGCCTGCCGATGGCGCGGACGGTCTTGTAGAAGAGCTCGTTCATGGCACTTCGCTGTCGGTGAGGCCCGTGTGGGCCAGGAGCTCGTGGTAGCTGCGCACGAACTCGGCCCGAAGGCGACCGGCAAGCTCGTGGCGACTGGACCGATTGGTCGATGGGCCCGCCCCGCCCGAAGGTTGCGGGAAAACCTCGCGCCCAAAAGCGATGGCGATGCGTGCTCGTCGAGGCGGGATCCAGGGACTCACCTTGTTGAGCTTCTCGGTGCCCAGAACAACGACCGGGATGATGGGCATGCCGGTTCTCAGAGCGATCGTGCACACACCCTGCTTCATCGGGCCCCCGCGGAGAACCGAGTCGAGCCCCTTGACAACGCCCCCCTCGGGGAAGACGCCCACCACGTCGCCCTGGCGGACCAGCTCGATGCCGCGCCGAACAGCGGGGAGGCTGAAGCCAAAGCGGTCGACCGGGAACGCCCCGCCGCCATTGAGCATCGCCGATCCCCACCATCGCCGGTAGAACTCGATGCGGGACATCCAGCGGACGTTGCGGTTCATGCCGCACGCGACGACGAAGGGCTCCAGGTGGCTGATGTGCGTGCAGGCCAGCAGAAAGCCGCCCGGACGTTCGACGCGCTCCCTATGGAGCACCGTCTCCTTGATGCACTGGAACTTGATGAAGTTGCACGCCAGGCGCACGGCCTTGTAGAACCGAAGGCTCATCGCGGGATGAGGGGTGCTGGACGTCGTGGGCATGGGCAAGGAGATGGTACCCGAGAGGGGACGGTGAGAATGGAGCCATCGGACGGGGGGTTCCGTGCCGCTCCGGGGATTCCTTCGGTTCGTGCGATTGTGCCATACTCTGGCATCTCCATGACGACCGCTCGCTCGGTGCATCCCGATCCTGGTCTCTCCCCGACGGGCGATGAGCTGTCGAGTGGAGTAAATGAGCGGAGTGTGACCAAGGGGCGCGGGACACCGGCGTGGCTGGGGCCGTTTTTCGCTCTGGCGGGAGCGTGGCCGTCGGTGGCCAGGATGCTGCGCCCGATCGCCTGCGCGGTGGTGCCACTGGTCTCGGCGGGGGTACGTGAGGCAACCCGCAGGAACGCTCGCTGGATCTTCGGGCGAGACCTGTGCGGGGCGGAGCGGCGGCGCTTTACCCGGCGGGTGGTGGGCAGTTTCTATGACTTTGTGCTCGATGTCGGGCGATCGTCGCGGATGTCGCCGGGCGAGCTGGCCGGACTGGTCGAGGCGGTCGAGGGTCTGGAGGAGTATCGGGCCGCCAGAGCCGCCAGGCGCGGAGCCATCCTGGTGACGGCGCACCTGGGAACGTTCGAGGTGGGGCTTGCGGCCCTTGCGGGCGAGGAACGAAGGATCCGGGTCGTGTTCAAGCGCGACGCGGCCGGCGCGTTCGAGCGGATGCGGGCGAGGCTCCATGACGCCCTGGGGGTCGTCGAGGCGCCCATCGACGACGGGATGGGAACGTGGCTGGCGCTGCGCGAGGCGCTCCAGCGCGACGAGGTGGTCGTGATGCAGGGCGACCGGGCGATGCCCGGACAAAAAAGCGAGGTCGTCCCCTTTCTGCACGGCCACCTGCGCCTGCCGACGGGACCCGTGCGATTGGCCCGGCTCACCGGCTCGCCGATCATCCCCGTGTTCGCGCTCGCAACCGGCAAGGGCGGGTACAAGGTGGTGCTCAAAGCGCCCATCGAGGCGGATGGAGAGAACGCGACGAGTGCCGCAGGGGATCCCAGGGCCCCTTCGGCCATGGAGAAGCTGGCCAGCGCCATGGCGGAGGTCGTCGCGGAACATCCGCACCAGTGGCTTGCCCTTGAGCCGGTCTTTCACGAGGATGGCGCCGATGGCTACCGGTGAATCGAGGGCGAAGGTGGTCGTGACGGGCATGGGGCTTGCAACGAGCCTTGGCCTGAACGTGGCCGCGACGTGGGAGAGCATTCGCGCGGGCCGCATCGGGCTTGGACCCATGGACCACATGGAATCGACGCTGCCCGAAGGGTCGATCGGCGGGCAGGCGATGGAGTTGCCCCAGGGCTACGCGCCGGGCCTGCCCAGGGAGGTTCGATACCTGCGATGGGTGATCGAGCAGGCGATGGCACAGGCGGGGGTGGAGGCGGGCGGCACATCGCACGAGCCCGGTCGCCGGGCGATGATCCTGGGCACAACGCTGCACGGGCTTCGCGCGGGCGGGCGGTTTCTGCGAACGGGCGACGTCGGCGAGCTGCGGCACTTTCTGGCCGGGGCGGTCACGCGACTGGCGATCCAGGGGCTTGGGATCCAGGGCCTCTCGGCGACGACATGCTCGGCGTGCTCGTCGAGCCTGGGGGCGGTGGCGCTGGGCGTGACAATGCTGGAGACGGGACAGGCCGATGTGGTCATCGCCGGCGGATACGACGCCGTCAGCGAGTACGCCTGGGCCGGGTTCAACGCGCTCAGGCTCGTGGCGCCAGACGCGGTCCGACCCTTTGCCAAAGAACGCCGGGGGATGATGCCCGCCGAGGGGTACGGCGTGCTCGTCCTCGAACGCGCCCATGACGCGAGCAGGCGCGGCGTCGCCGCGCTGGCCGTCGTCGAGGGCTGGGGAGAATCCGCCGACGCCCATCACCTTACCCAGCCCGACCCAAAGGGCTCGGGGGCGGCCCGGGCGATGCGGATCGCGATGACCCGGGCCGGTGTGCGCCCCGCCGACATCTCGATGATCGCCGCCCACGCGACCGCAACGCTCGACAACGACGCCGGGGAGTACGCGGCGTTCAGCGAGGTCTTTGGCGACACGCTCGCCGCCACACCCGTTGTCGGATTCAAGAGCCACCTCGGCCACACGCTTGGCGGCGCCGGGGGTGTCGAGCTGATCCTGTCGGTGTGCTCGCTGAGCGATGGACTCGTGCCCGCGTGCGCGACGGTGCGCCAGGAGGACGTCGAGTTTGCGGATCTGAGGGTCGCCCCCGCGGGCGGCCTGCGGAAACAGATCACCCGAACGCTGAACACATCGCTTGGCTTTGGCGGAGCGAACACCTGTCTGATCCTCGGGCGCTGTGATCAGGCACGCGAGGCGCCCCCGATCGTCCTGGCTCCAGGTCCGGATCGCGAAGCCTGGATCACGGGTTACGGGGTTGTGCTGCCGGGGATCTCCGGCGTCAATGAGCTGCTCGAGCGACTGGGCTCGGTCGACGGCGTGGTCGTGCCGCGAGGTGAGGCGGCCCGGGTGACCGACGAGCAGCTCGCGACGATCCTCAACGTGCGCCGGGTGCGACGGGTGAGCACATGCGTGAAGGCGATGCTCGCATCGGTGGCCCTGGCGATCCGCCACGCGGGCCTGGAAGGCGATGCCGATCGGCTGGGCCTGGCCTGCGCGATGCTCGCGAGCACGCACGGCTCGCCGGCATTCTGCGCCGAGTACTACGCCCAGATCGTTCGCGAGGGTGTGCTCGCGGCAAACCCCGTGCTCTTTGCCGAGGGAGTGCCCAACGCGGGTGCGGCCCATGTGAGCACGACCTTTGGCATCCGCGGAGCCTGCCAGACGATCATCGGCACCCGGACCGCCGGGCTGGACGCGCTGGGGCTGGCCGCCATGCGCGTCTGGTCGGGAGCGAGCGACACGATCATCGTCGGCGCCGCGGAGGAAACGCACGCGTGCGTCGACCGCGCGTACGAGCACTTCCATCCGCCCGGCGGATCGAGCGGCGCCCCCGGGTTCTTCTCAACGCCCGGCTCGGTAGCGCTGGTCGTCGAGTCCAGCGCCTCGGCGCGGGCCAGAGGCGCCCGGGCAATCGCCAGAATCGAGCGATACGCGGGGGCTTCGCCGACGGAAGTCGTCGCCGATGGAGCGCTCTGCTTTGGAGACATCGAGGGGGCGAGCCGCGTGTTGAACCAGCTCGAGTGCCGCAGTGCGGTGCTCGGATCGGCCAATGCCACCTGGATCGATCGAGCCGAAGCCCTGGCGGTGCGACGCTCACCCGGCGCATCGCTGGTCGAGTCGTTGCACGGACGCGTGGGCGACTTGTTCGCGCCCGGGCCGCTCCTGGCCATCGTGCGGGCGATCGCCGGCGGGTCGCTTGGGCGGATGACCGCGCTGTGCACCGATTTCACAGGGACGGCGGCGGCAGTTGAGCTTGACAGGCTGGAATGACCGCGGGCACGAGCTATTCTCTAGCGAGAAGCAGCATCCAGAGGGACCATCCATGCGAGACCGTTACGACGTTGTGATAGCGGGAGGCGGGCCGGCGGGCTCGACCACGGGGCTGGTGCTGGCCCGGGCCGGCTTCTCGGTGTGCATCCTGGAGAAGGACGCGCACCCTCGCTTCCACATCGGCGAGTCGATTCTGCCGCGGAACATGTCGATCATTCAGGAGCTGGGGCTCGAGGACGAGCTTCGAAAGCTGCCGCACGTGCCCAAGTACGGGGCCGAGTTCGGGATGGGCAACAACCTCAAGACCCGCATGTTCAACTTCTCCGATGGGCTTCTGCCGGGCTCGCCGGTCTTCAACATCGAGCGGGCGTTTCTGGACAAGATGCTGCTCGATCAGGCGAGGGTTGCCGGCGCCGAGGTCTTCGAGGAGACGCCCGTCAAAGAGATCGTCAAGCTCACCGAGGGCGACGTTCGTGTGAAGACCGCAACGCGGGAGGTCGCGGGCCGGGTTCTCATCGACGCGTCGGGGCACGGCACCGTGGTGGGGCGGCACCTGGATATCCGGCGAAACTTCACCGAGCCCGAGCTGCAGAAGGTCGCGTACTTCCAGCACTTTGAGGGTGTCGAGCGCCCCATGGGACCCGCGACGGGTCATCCGTGCATCATCATGTGCGACGAGGGGTGGTTCTGGCTCATCGGCCTCAGCGAGACCAAAACCAGCGTCGGCTTCGTCACCAGGCCCTCGTTCATCAAGACGCTCAACGTTCCGGTCAAACGCCTCTTGTCCTGGGCGGTCCAGCGATGCCCGGTGGTGCGCCACCGGATGCGCGACGCCGTCGGACCCGCCGACAACATCGTGCTCAGCGACTTCAGCTACCGATGCCGGCCCTACGCCGGCGACGGGTACTTCATGGTCGGCGACGCCGCGTGTTTCCTGGACCCGATTTTCTCGACGGGCGTCACACTCGCGATGGTGAGCGCCAAACACACCGGCGAGATGGTGGGGGAGATGCTGCACGGACGTCTGTCGCCTGCGGCCGCCAGGCGCCGGCACATCAGCTTTGTGGCCGGCAGCTGCCGCCCCTTCTGGCGGCTCATCCGGGCGTACTACCAGCACTCGTTCCGCGAGCTGTTCATGGAAGGCCAGGGGCCCTTCGAGATGCAGCGGGCGATCATCTCGATCCTCGCCGGCCAGGTCTTCCCCGAACCGGTCTGGTCGCTGAGATGGCGCCACGCCGCGTTCCACGCCTGCGTGCAGCTCCAGAAGCTGTTCACGCTCGTGCCCAGGCGAGAGCCCTGCAGGCTCGTCGACCAGAAGCCCGAGCCTGTGCCGACCTTTGGTGACCTCGTGACGGCGTGAGATGCATCGGAGCCTCCGGTCACATGCTGCGGACGGCAGGCAGACGCAGGAGCAGTCGCGCCGCGACATAACTGAGGGCGGCCAGCACCGTGCCCACGACGACACTGCCGACAATCCACTCGGTGAGCAACGCCCGAATGTCCGCCAGCGAGACGCTCGACCAGCCCGGGAGCGCTTCGAGTGTCGGCGGCGCGGCGTGGAGCAGCGTGTATCCCACGATGACCGACGGGAACAGGAAAACCAATCCCAGCGGCGGCGTCGAGAGGCTCGAGATGGCGATGACGACCGCCGGATGAAGCCGAAACCTCGCCGAAAGCCACAGACAGACTGCTGTCTTGATGCCGTAGAGGGGAACGGTGGCCATGAAGAACCCCGTGGCGACCGAGGCGGCGAAGCGTTCGCGCGACCGCGGGTCTCCGCGGACCATCGAGAGCAGACGCTTTGGCCCCAGCCACCACCATGCACGATGCAGGATCGTGCCGATGCTGGGATCGTCGTCGGGCGCTGCGGCAACGCGGGGCACCGGATCGCCCGGGAGCAATGACCGGGTGATCAGTCGCGCGTGCATGCGGACCGCCCCCCAGGTATCGCGACCGAGTCGAAAGTGCGTGACGCGCCCGCCGGTGACCTGGTAAACCCCTGTGATGGGGACCTCGCGAACAGGGAGGCCCGCCCAGCCGGCGCGAACGATGACCTCGGTCTCAAACGCGTAACGATCCGCACGGGCGTCCAGCGCGTTGATGAGGCCCAGCGGGTAGCAACGCATGCCGCTCTGGCTGTCTCGCACACGCAGCCCGCAGATGATCCACACGAGCAGATTGGAAACGAACCGTCCGATCCGGCTGGCCCATGGACATCCGGCGACGCCCCGCGGGCGCGCGCCGATGACGATCGAGCCCGGCTCCTGGCGCGCGATGGCGATGAGCGCGGGGAGATCGGCGGGGGCGTGCTGCCCATCGGAGTCGATGGTGAGGGCGTGGGTGAAGCCCAGCCCGCGCGCGGTTTCAAAGCCCGTGAGGAGTGCCGCCGCCTTGCCGCGATTGGAAGTGTGGGTGACCACGACGCGAAGGGGGGAATCGGGCCCTTGCCATGCGTCGAGGGTCTGGCGCGTCGAGTCGGTGGAGCCGTCGTTGACGACGATGATCGGCAGCGACAGGGCCATGAGCCCCTGGAGCACGCCCGGAAGGGTTCGGGCGTTGTTGAAGGTCGGCGAGAGGACAACGAATCGAGGTGGAGCGAGCTGGATTGGGTTTGAGGGAGTCGGCATGGTTGGTCGTGGCCGGCAGGTCGGCGCGTCGTGCAAACCGCGTCTCGTGCTGGTGTTGCGACCGCGTCACTATAGCGATTTCGCTGACGCTCGCGCCCGGTTGACGCTCACGCGGTTGAGCGGTACGCTGGAGCCCAAGGGCCGGCATGGGTCCGGCCCAGGACTGATTGAGGAACTGCCAAGTAGGGGACAAGCATGCGCGTTCGTAAACTCGCGGTCATCGGTCTGGTCGTTGTGTCGGGAGCCCTTGGGGCGTGTCGCCATTCGGGTGGAGCGGGGACGACGGTGAATGCGGCGGCCAACCCGTGGTTCCTGGCGGCGACGACTGGAGCGCAGAGCGACCTGGACGCCGCGAAAAAGAGCGGGAGCAGCGTGAGCGAGCACGAGTCGCGGAATCGCTACACGCCCCTGCACGTGGCGGCGATGGCCGGGAACGTGAACGCCGTCAAGTTCATTCTGGCCAGCGGAGGGAACGTGGACGGGCTCGACGAGGACGGGCGAACGCCCTTGATGATGGCCCTGTTCAAGAGCCAGGGGCAGTCGGCGGCGGCCCTGATCGACAGCAACGCCAATCTCGAGGTCCGCGACCGCGAGATGAAGACGGCCCTGATGTTCGCCGCTCAGTACGGACAGGTCGACGCCATCCGCGCGATGATCAAACGGAAGGTCAACCTCGATGCCCAGCGCGACACCGGCGCGACGGCCCTGATCTTCGCCGCCGACCGTGGGCAGGTGGAGGCGGCCAGGGTCCTGGTGGAGGCCGGCGCGAGCAAGTCCTTGCGGGACAAGCGTGGACGCTCGGCGCTGGACTTCGCTCTCGCCAAGAACCACTCGGAACTCGCGAAACTGCTCAAGGCCGAGTGAGCGTGAAACCAATTCGACCCGCCCTCATCACGCGGCCTGAGCGGAAACGCTCTGGATACCCGTGAGTTCTCGCATCTGGCGGATGAGCCGGTTGAGACCCAGGGGCAGAGTGACCTGGCGCACAAGGCGGTCTCCCAGGGTTCCGTCTGCGAAGAGGCACGCCTTGCTGTTTCCAACAACGAGCACGGGCAACAGGTTTCCGGGCAAGGCCCCCTTCGCCGTACTCTCGGTCGCGTCCTGCAGAAGGCGCATGCACGCCACGCGATCGTTCGGGGCTCGGACGCGGAGCGTGATGATGTTCGGGGCGATGGGAGCGATGCCGCCCGAGAGAGCTCGGGCCATGATCGACATCGGGTCGGTGTCAGGATGTGTCGCGAGCGTGAGCGGGCGGACATCTCCCAGGCGTTCGCGGACATCGTCGATGTAACTCCGCGTGCTCTCGCTCGAGTGCATGAGCATGTTGACGCGAAGGTCCGCCAGCTCGTCGTGCGCCTTGATGCAAAGCTGAGCGAGGACGCGATCGTCGATGCGCAGGTGTTCGACGAGGTCCTCCAGCGGGTACAGCACCTCGTTGCCACTGCTCCCCGCCAGCATCGCGTGCGCGAGCCGGTTGGCGAGGGCGAGGGGGACAATGTCATCGGCAAGCCGAGGCGCGGTCTGCTTGATGTTGCCCAGGCTCATGTGGTGCATCGCCACCGGGGCGATCAACGTCGGTGGGAACTTCCAGTGGTGGAGCAGCCTGTCGGTGATGTCGGCGTGGTTGAGCAGCAGCAGTCGCGACTCGACGATCTCGAGCGGCAGCTCGAGGTGTTCGGCGGTCTGGATGACCTTGGGATAGTGCTCGGGAAGGTGCTCGGCGAAGAGCAGTCGCCCCAGATCGTGCAGCAGCCCCGCGGTGAACATGGTGTCGCAGTGCTCCTTGGGCCTTCCGCACGCCTGCGAGAGTCGCGTCGCCAGAAGCCCGCACGCGGCCCCGTGCTCCCAGAACCACTCGGGTCGAAAGCTCCCATGCACGCTTGCCTTGCCAAACGCGTCCAGGACCGCCACGCCCAGAACCACGTCACGAATCTGGGCCAGGCCGATCCTGGACACCGCCTTGGAAACGGTGTCCACGCTGTCGCCGTGCGCGTAGAGCGCCGAGTTGGCCATCTTGAGGATCCGCAGCGAAAGAGCCTGGTCCTGGCGGATGGCGCCGGCGATGGCCTGGACCGAGCTGTCGGCCCTTTCGGTCAGGCGCAGCACCTGCTGGACCGCCGGCTTGATCGCCCTCGCGCTCACGGTCTCGGTCAGCATGGTTTCCAGAAGTTCCGAGCGAGCGATCATCGGCTTGAGCGCCTTGAGCATCTCCAGCGCCTGCTCGCTTGTCGGAGGAGGAGCATCGACGTTTACCACCGGGGACATCCAGGGTTCGAGTGCCAGCGCGTCTGCCGGGTGCGGTGCCTTGGGTGCGGTGGGCTGGCCGATCGTCGCGCCGGGCGTGGGGGGCGGGACGGGCGGTGCGACATGCCGCGGCGTTCCCGAGGCCATCGCCGGGGTTTCACTCGGCGCCCGCGCCCCGCGCGACGCCGGAGCTGCAGCCGATCTGATCGCGGTGCTCGCGGCGGCTGGTGCGGCGGCCGGTGCGGCGGCCAGGAGCTTGGCGATCTGATCCATCAGGACCGGGATCCAGTTGTCCTTTTTGATCACGATGCCCTGGATCCCCAGCTGAACGACCCGCAGCAGGACTTCACGAAGTGGAGTGCCCGTGACCATGATCACCGGAGTGCGAGCCAGAGCCGCATCGTGCCGGATGATCGAGAGGCATGCGATGCCGTCCTTGACGGGCATCTCCAGGTCCAGAAGGACCAGATCGAATTTCTTGAGTCGCAGTTGGGCGACTCCCTCGTCGGTGGAAGAAGCGAGGGCGACCTGGTGTTTGGCCCGTTCAAGGGATCGCCCGATCAGCGTCCGGACGTCGGACGCGTCATCGATCACAAGAAGTTGTCCCACGCTGGCCCCCAGTCTTTCGTCGCGCTCCTGCGCGCCATCTCGGTGTGCTTCCTACGCGGCCGCATGGACCCCTATTTCGCCGCCGACTCGACCGATCCACGTCTCGCACGTCGCCAGAAGCCTGAACTTGTCGATGGGTTTGCTCGCGTAGTCGTCGCACCCGGCGGCGAGGCACTTGGCCCGATCCTCGGCCATCGCGTGGGCGGTGAGGGCCACGATGGGGATCGTCGAGCCGCGCTCGCGGAGGGTGCGAGCGAGCGTGTATCCGTCCATCTCGGGCATCTGCATGTCGGTGAGCAGAAGGTCGTAGGGCTTGCCCTCGCTCCGGGCCCGCTCGAGCATCTCGAGCGCGATCCGTCCGTTCTCGGCCACTTCCGCGAACGCGCCGGCCTTTCGGAGGTGGAAGGTGATGAGCCGCTGGTTGTCGGGTCCGTCCTCGGCGAGCAGGATCCGTCCATGGAGGGAGATGGGTTTAACGACGCTCGTGGTCGAGGCGGCGGTCTGCACCGCGGAAATGTCGGTGACGAGGGTCGAGCCCTCGATGGGGTCCAGGGGGAGGAGGAGGCGGAAGCAAGAGCCCTTGCCGGGGGCGGAGCGCAGGAGTGTGACATTGCCGCCCATCAGGTTGGCCAGACGCCGGCTGATGGTCAGGCCCAGACCGGTGCCGCCGTGCCTACGCGTCACGGTGCCATCGGCCTGGCCAAAGGCGGAGAAAAGGTGCCGGACCTGTTCGCCCGTCATCCCCGCGCCGGTGTCCTCGATATCAATCACCAGGTGGGCGCGCCCGTCAACGTTCTGGACCCCTGTTGTCATGGTGACGCTGCCGCTGTCGGTGAACTTGACGGCGTTGCCGGCGAGATTCATCAGAACCTGGCGGAGACGGGTCGGATCGCCCAGCACGCGGTCGGGCACTGGGGAGCCCAGGCGCATGTTGAGCGCGACGCCCTTTCCCGCCGCCCTTGGCCTCATGAGACTCTCAACCTCGACCAGGACGCGGACCAGGGGAGTGCTGATCTTCTCGACCGTCATCTTGTCGGCCTCGATCTTGGAGAGGTCCAGGATGTCGTTGATCACGGTGAGCAGGTGCCGGCCCGCGCTGCTGATCGTGTCGAGGGTCTGCACGCGATGGTCGGGCGCGTTGGTCAGGTTTCCATCCTCGCGAAGGATGTCCGCGAAGCCCAGGATCGCCGTCAAAGGCGTGCGGATCTCGTGGCTCATGTTCGCCAGGAAATCGCTCTTGGCCCGGTTGGCCTCGTTGGCCGCGGCGTGGGCGACGCGAAGAATCGAGCGCTGACGGGCGACGGTGCCCAGCGTGAAGACCAGCGCGCCCGTGAGCAGGAGAAGCACCCCGAGCAAGACGGGAGTGCCGGCGCCGAGCAACCGGGCGAGGTTCGCCTCGCGATTGACCCAATCCCGATCGACGCCCACGAGCACCTGAATGCCCCCGCCCTGGAGCGTCTCGAAGGCGTTCATGCGAAAGAGGCCCAGGAAACACTCCCCGCGCTCGACGATCGACTGGAGCGAGCGACCCGTGGCCAACGGCGCGACGATGCCGCCAAGTTCGACCGCGGGAATCGGCGGAGCAGCCGCCCCGGAGTTGATGGCCTCGTCGAAGAACTTGCCCGCGTCGGTGACGAAGGTGAGCGAGCCCTGCCCGCCGGCGATCGATCTGTCACGGGTGAGGGATGAGACACGCTCAAAGCGCAGGCGAGTGCTGACCACCCCAAGCTGGCGACCGTCCGCCTCGTCGTAGACGGGCACGGAGTGCGCGACCGAGAGGCCCGAGGACTCGAAGAACGCGGGCGTGATGTCGCACCCGGTCTGAAACTCGAGCACCTCCTCGTGTGTGCTGTTGTTGGTGCAGCGCATGATGATGTCGCGCTTGGCGAAGCTCATGCTCAGGATGCGGTCGACCCGGTCGGCGGGGATAGGGCTGGCGTCGGCGTACACGCTGTTGATCGCGATGATCGCCCCCTGGGCGTCGAACAGGGCGACGGCGTCGATCTCGGTCGAGGCGGTGATCGCGCGGTTGCACGCGCTGGTGAGGGCGTCACGATCTCCCGATCGAATCGCCGCCCTGATCTCAGGGCTCGAGGCCAGCATGCGCGTTCTGGCCATCGCCGGCGCCACCGCACGTTCGATGTCGGCCGCCAGGGCCTTTCCCGTGTCGATGAGCACCTCGGCGGCGGCTGTCTGCTGGCGAAACGCGTCGCGCTGGGTGTCCTGGTACCTTCGAACGCCCACCACGAGCATCGCGACACCAGCCAGGACCAAGAGGGCCGCCCCAAGGTGAAACGCGAACGTGCGAGCCGGTCCTCCCGGCGATGCTCCAATCGTGCCCGGCTGCGCCAGGACCGCCGAGCCCGTCCCGCAAGGGCTCGGGGAGGGCGCCAAAGGCGTGTTGCCGTGGTTTGAAGAGGTGGTCATGGACGGATCCTTCCGGGAATCACTGTGTTGGTCGAGCTTCCGATGCGCCAGGGGGACCGTCTCGGCTACGCCGCGGCGTCAAGCGCCTTCTCCCCGTGCCTGCCCCCGATCCATCCCGCGCACGTCGCCAGAAGTCTGGACTTGTCGATGGGCTTGCTCGCGTAGTCGTCGCACCCCGCGGCGAGGCACTTGGCGCGATCCTCGGCCATCGCGTGGGCGGTGAGGGCCACGATCGGTATCGTCGAGCCGCGCTCGCGGACGGTGCGGGCCAGCGTGTAACCGTCCATCTCGGGCATCTGCATGTCGGTGAGCAAAAGGTCGTACGGGTTTCCCTCACTCCGGGCCTTCTCGAGCATCTCCAGCGCGATCCGCCCGTTATCGGCCAGGTCCACCGCCGCACCGGCCTTCTTGAGGTGGAACATGATCAGACGCTGGTTGTCCACGCCGTCCTCGGCCAGCAGAATGCGACCCTGGACCTGCACCGACGCCGTGACCGGCTTCGCCGGCGCGTCGGGCTGCACCGCGTCCATGCTCGTGATCATCGCGGATCCGGCGCAGACATTGAGCGGAAGGACCAGCCGGAAGCACGAGCCCTTGCCTGGCTGGGTGCGCAGGAGCTTGACATCGCCGCCCATCAGGTTGGCCAGACGCCGGCTGATGGTCAACCCCAGACCCGTGCCGCCGTGCTTGCGGGTCACGGTCGTGTCCGCCTGCCCGAACGTCGCGAAGAGTCGACCGGCCTGCTCGTCGGTCATGCCCGGGCCGGTGTCCACGATGTCCACGACCAGCAGGCTCTGCCCGTCGTGGGCCTCCACGCCAATGGTCATCGTGACGCCGCCGCTCTCGGTGAACTTGACGGCGTTGCCGGCGAGATTCATCAGGATCTGGCGGAGGCGGGTCGGATCGGACTGGACGCGCGCGGGCACGGGTGAGCCCAGGCACATCGAAAGAGCAAGGCCCTTGCCCAGGGCCCTGGGCCTCATCAGGCTGGCAACCTCGCCAAGCACCTGGACCAGCGGAGTGTCGATCCTCTCGACGGTCATCTTGTCGGCCTCGATCTTGGAGAGGTCCAGGATGTCGTTGATCACCGTGAGCAGGTGCCGCCCCGCGCTGCTGATGGTGTCGAGGGTCTGCACGCGATGGTCGGGCGCGATCGAGAGGTTTCCATCCTCGCGGAGGATGTCGGCAAAGCCCAGGATCGCCGTCAGCGGCGTGCGGATCTCGTGGCTCATGTTCGCCAGGAACTCGCTCTTGGCCCGGCTGGCCGCCTCGGCCGCGGTGCGGGCCACGACCAGATCGGCGTTGGTCGTCAGCAGCTTGGCCTCGGCCTCCTTCACGGCGGTGATGTTCAGGTGCGAGACCACCGCGAAGCGTTCGCTCCCGCACGAGAAGCCGCGGATGGAGGCCTGGAACCAGCGCTTCTCACCCGGAGAGTGGCACGCGTACTGGATCGCAAGGGGTTCGGACTCGCCCTTGAGCACCGCGCGGATCGCCTGGGCCACCTCGCCCGCCTCGGGGCACGTGGGCGCGGCCTGGTCGCAGGGCGTCAGGTAGTCGGCCCCCTCCAGCACGCCCAAATCGCCGGCGTTGTTGGACATCGCGAACTCACGCCACGCCCGGTTCACCGACAAGATCCGGCCGTCGCTCGACAGGACGGCGGTGTGCGAGTCGAGCGAATCGATGGCGCTTCGGAGAAACTGCTCGGCGTCGCGGGTCTGCTGTTCCATGCGCTTGCGATCGGTGATGTCCTGGAACGCGCCCTTGAGCGTGACGACCACCCCGTCCTTCTTGACCACCTCGCCCAGCGCCCTGGCCCAGATCCTGCGACCCGTCGTGGTGATGAGCTGGAGTTCAAGGTCCCAGCCGACCCCGTCGCTGATGGCCCGTTCCACCGCGCTCTTGATCTGATCCCGGCACTCGGGCGCGTAGAAGCCGATGCCCATGTCGAGGGTGATCGCAGTGCCCAGGGGCACCTCGTGGATGTCATACACCACGTCGGACCACGAGACGCCTCCGGAAGCGACATTGAGCTCCCAGCCGCCCACGCGCGCGAGACGACCCGTGTCGTTGAGCATCGCCGTGGAGGAGAGCACCTGCCGCGTGATCGACTCGACGCAGTCGGCGTACTGCCTGATCGTCCGCCCGACGCGCCAACCAAAGCCGGCGAAGATCACGACGGTGATGGACACGGTCAACACGCACCGGCGGATGCTCGCGTAGAGGGCGTCGCGGATCGCCGTGCGCATGCTCAACGTCTCGGCGTCGATGAGATCGTTGATTCCGGTCCGGCATGTGTCAAACTCGATGGCCAGTCCGTCAACGCTCTCCTCAAGCTCACGCCGGTGCTGGAGCGAGGAGAGTCGAAGCACGCAGTCGGCGATCAGCCCGCTGCGAAAGGTCTCGGTGCTGACGAAGCCCGGAAGAGTCGCGGCCTCCTTGCCCAGGATGAAGATCGCGAGCTCTTCGATGAAGCCGTGGATGGGCTTGAAGTCGCTGTGAAACTGCGTCTGCGTCCCAACGCTCGACCGCAGGCGGTACAGGATCGGCACCAGACGGTTGGCGGCGATGTCGGTCACCGCGTCCTGGTCATGGGCCTCCAAGAGAGCCATGATCGCCACCGAGGTGTCCATCAGCTCGATGAGTAGGCGGTCGGTGCTCACGCGCTCGGTGCCGGCAGATAGGCCACCGGCTTGCGGCTGCCCGGAGTTCTGGGCGGCCTGCAGACGCTGTTTGCCCTGGATGGAGAGCAGTGTGTTGCGGATCGCGACCGATCGGGCCATCGCGCCCTCCCGGCTCTCCAAAAGACGCTGGTGCGTGAGCAGGAACTGCTCGCGCCACTCGGTGGTCCTGGACTCCAGCTCCCGCATCCGCGAGAGCTTGTCGCGGAGTTCACTCAGCCGCGGGGGCATTCCTTCCACCTGCTCGATGGCCGGCACCGGCGGTATCGAGGTCGGATCGAACTCGCCCGCAGCGTGCTGCGGGAGCGCGTCGCCAGGATCTGTTGACAGCATCGCGCTTGAACGCTGCTCTTGCAGGCGCTCGATGAACTCGAGTCGGGCGCCCAGCGATGTGCTGTTGTCCCGCAAGGCCCCGAGAGTCGCCAGACGGGCGGCCGACTCGCGCGTCGACTGCGCAAAGACCGCGAGCACGACGCCCGAGAGCACCATCCCCAGGCACACCAGGAGGTACACCGGCGCGGTCGCCCGGGATCTGGATGGCAGATTCTCCGTGCTCACTTGGGCTCCCCGCCTCCACCAGGCTTCACCATCGACTCCCACGAGCGTGAGAGCACCTTGCCCGACTCGATGATCGACGGCCACACCACATGGCTGGCCTGGTGCTCATCCTTGGACAACCTGAGCTTGCCTCCCAGGCCCGCGTCGAATTCCCCGAGGGATTCGAGCGCGTCGGTCAGCTGTTCGGGCGTCGGTGTGCCCGAACAGCGGGCGATGGCCTCGCAGGTGATTCGCCCGACGAGATACCCCTCAAGCATCCCCAGCGACGCCTTGGGACGCTCGCCCTCAGGCAGTGTGGCCAGGGCGGCCGCGAACTCCTTGACCGCTGGAAGATCGGCGTCCAGCGGCGGTACGACCTGGGTCACGATCACCCCGTCGCCGTCGCTGCCCAGTTCGCTCGCCAGCGACTCGGCCCCCACAAATGAGACGTTCAGGAAGAGCGGATTGAGCTTCGACTGATGGCAAAGACGGATGAACCGTGCGCTCGGCGCGTAGGCTCCGACCATGATGACGGCCTTGGGCGGCGTGGTCGCGCCCAGCAGGTCCGCGACGCACCCCTCCACGTCGAGCGTGTTGCGCTCATACCGCACGTGCAAGGTTCCCGTCGTGCTCTTGAGCCCATGAGCCGCCAGGGCCTTGACGCCCCCGGACCACCCGGCGTCGCCATAGGCGTCACGCTGGGTGAAGAATGCAATCTCGCCGGGCTGGATCTTCCACTTGTCGATGAGCGTGGCCACCATCGCCTCGATCTCCTCGTGGTAGCTCGCCCGGACGTTGAAGATGTACCGTTCGGGCGGTGTCGCCCGCAGCAGGGCGGCACCCGTGAACGCGCCGATGAATGGAGTCTTGGCCGCCACTGCGATGGGGGCGGCCACCACGCCCGTGGGAGTTCCCACGTTGCCCACGACCGCGAGCACGTGGTGCTTGGTGATCAGCTCCCGCATGTTTGGGGCCGTGCGGGCCGGCTCGTACCCGTCGTCCAGGCACGTGAGCTTGATCTGCGGAGTTCCCGCGGCCCGCTTCTTGTTGTGCTCGGCGATCGCCAGATCCACGCCGCCGCGCATGTTGATCCCAAGGGCGGCCGCGGGGCCGGTAAGCACGGTGGACATGCCCAGAACGATCGCCGGCGGCTCACCCGACGTCGGTGCCGGCTGTGCGTGCCCGGCCGAGGACGCGACGAACAGACCCAGTACCAGGCACACGTCCCTCCAGAGTCGTTGGGGCTTTGCGGGGGCTGCGTTGAGGATCATGCGGCGGTCCTTTCGGTGCAAGAACGATGGTGAACCAGGTGACCTGGGGCTGAATCTCGCCAGTGGGGTTCATCGGCACGTCGTGTGCCCGCTGCGCTTCTTGACGGATATCTGTGGTGTGTTGTTGGGATCTCGGAGCGATAACCCTTCTGAACCCGTAATCTCGGACGTTGCGATGCCCAGCTTTCTCCGTGATCGAAAGGGAGAGCACCCCAGCGTGAGCACGACGGGCTTTGCGCCGCGTCCGAATCGCCCGAGTCTGGGCGCGGACTCCCGGCGGTGACTTGTCGAAGACCAGGACAAACACGCGGCAGGTCTTTCGACGCTGCCGCGGGAACGGATGATCACCGGCGTGAGCCTGAACGGAAGCAGACCCACGCCAGCTGAGCCTGAACAACCGGTTCATCGGTGGGGTGTGACGCCGACTTGTTGGGTACGGATACCCAATCGGACTGGTGCTACACGACCAGCCCCTGGTCGTACGCGAGTTTCATCAGCGCCGAGCGATCGTGGATCGTCGATGCGTGCATCAGCCGCGAGACGTGGCGCTCGACGGTGCGCTTGCTCAGGTGCATCGCCCGCGCCATCGCGTCGTTGTTGCTCCCGCGTCCGATGTACCGCAGCACCTCCAGCTCACGCGGCGTCAGCCCGGCCAGAGCGGATGGGCACGTCGCTCCAAGCATCGATGTCGCCTTCCTTGCCGACGCGGGGCCCCGGACCCCGGCGGAATAGACCCGTCTGCCCCATAAGACACGGTCCAGCGCCGCCAGAATGGCGTCCTTGGAATCGCTCTTGAGCAGATAACCCCAGGCCCCCGCGCGGATGGTGAGCTCGACGACAGCGCTGCGACTCGACGACGTGAGAATCACGATCCTGGTCTTGGGCGACGCGACTCGCACGTCCTGGATCGCCCCCAGAACATCCCGTCCGGGCATCTCGATGTCGATGAGCAGCAGATCGGGGCGCAGCAGCGTGCAAGCGTTGACCGCGGACTGCGCATCGCCCACGCACGCGACAACCGCGTAGCCAGCCTCCTCGCTCAGGAGCCTCGCGAGGCCGACACGCAGAATCTCGTGATCCTGCGCGACCACCAGCGTTGGCTTGCGTTTCATCGCGGACCTCCGGGCGAATGCGCCCGCCAGAACACTCAACACATGGCGAGCCGAGACTCGCGCACGTATATTTACTATTGGCACGCGTCGGCCCGACAACCAGCGGGAGAGTTCCCTGATCGCGGACGCTCGTTTCGGGCACCCCAATCCCCCGCGCGACATGCACGCACCCAAACGACCGACCCTCAGAACCGGTTTCCCGCTCGTCTCGGCGCAACGCCGGTTCTCGGCCGCTGACACCCGGCGCGCAACCGCCCGATCGTCGACTGTTCGCTCGCCCGCCCCTCGCCCGCAACGCGTTCGTCCAGACGCTGGCTTCCATGGTTCGCAGCGGCATCGCCCTGGAGCGATCACCGGTCGAGCTTCTGCGCGACAAAGCGAAAGCCGACGCGATCCACCCCAAAGCACAGAGGTGTCGCCGTGCCGACAAAGGCCTCGGCGGCGTGAGAAACGACGCTGCCAGAGAGCGGGCGACAACTCTCAAGCGGGATGTGCAGCGCGATCTCCTGACGAACAACCCAGCCGCTCCCCACCCGGGCGCACATGGCGCGATCCTGTGGCACGCAGTACTCCAGCATCTCCCGCCACGACGCGAAGCACTGTCGCCATTCATGCTGCAAAGTCAGCTCGGTCGTCGGCAACAGCGACGCGCTCAGATCCGGAGAACTACCCGCCCCCGGATCGACCTGGGCGTGAATCGAACCATCGGCGTCACGTCGGACCTGCGCTCGCGCGGGGACATGCATCGCAACGCCGTCGGACAAAAGCCGAGTCGCCAGCGCGTGGGGCGTGCTGGTGATGGCCGTGGTGACAAACTGCACGCCTGCTCGGCCCGTCCTGGGATTCCTGACGTAGATGCGCCAATTCGACTGCACCGGCGATGGCCAAAGACGCCGAAGCGGGCCAAAGCACGAGGGTCCGAAGTGTCCGTGCCGGAAGGTCAGAACGCTGAACATCGCCAGGCGACCCCCAGGCCCTAGCCGCTGCAGCTCAAGCCCCGGATCCACGAAGCGCTCGAGCGACCCGGCATCCACCAGGTAGTTCACATACACCACATCAACGATGTCGCTCGACATCGCCAGGGGAGGGATCAGCCGCCCCAGAGCCCGCGCGAGCCTGCTGTTGGCCACAAGATTGCTCGTGCGAGCCACGAGCCCTCGCGACGGGTGGCGCCACGGGGCGAAGCTGCCATGCCCCCTGTCGGGTCGATTGCGCCGCAGCACGCGCTCCGAAACCCCGGCGAGCCACAGCATCAACAGAACAAACGCGACGCCATTGCCCACCGACACCGCCGCACCAACCGCCGGCAACTGCCGCACACTGTCGGGCACAAAGACGATCGCCGTCGAGGCCGCGAACATCCCCCACGCCGCGACCGAGAGCAAAAGCAGTCGCCTGGACCAGATTCCCGCGCCCGCAAAGCACCAGGTCCAGCACACCGCCCCCAGTGTGTACCCCGCAGCGCCCCAGCCGGCCGTGAGCACGAAGATCCGCGACTCAAACTCCTGAAACGCCCCGAAATCCCCGACCTCAACCGCGTGGCGTGCCAGCGATACTCCCTCCCAGGTCCACCAGTACTGTGCCAATTGGTCGGGGACGATCGCCGCCAGCGTGGCCATCGCCCCCATGATGGCCGGTGCCTTGCGGATCCAGGCTGTGCCCACCAGCGCGACGCCCAGCAGCAAGTCGGACACGGCGGTCAGCTGCCAGGGCAGCCAACCGATCCGCCAGCGCCACGGATGCTCGGCCAGGTGTGCCGCCCGGGCCGCAACCTCCGTTTCCGTGCCGCCGGGAATGCCCGGGAGAAGAAACAGGACCATCGAGAGCATGCCCACGCCATGGATGACCAGGGTGAAGATCAACGCCGCCTCGAGCCAGGGGCGGGTGGCGGCGTGCCCGGGGCTGTCGGTCAAAGGTGGAGCAAGGATCGGCATTGGTGAGCCCGGCCAGCGCCGGGGCGTTCTGATGGTACGGGCACAAGCGTCAGCGACAAACGAGTACAATCGACCGCAATGAAACTCAACACGCTTGTGTCTGGCGCCATCGGGCTCTCAGCAATCCTCGCGACGAGCGGGTGCGCGAACACCCCCGACGCCAAGTCAGCACGCCAGGGTGCCGGAAATCCGGTCTTTCCCGGGTGGTACGCCGATCCCGAGGGCGTCGTGTTCGACAAAGAGGTCTGGGTCTACCCGACGTTCTCCGCCCGTTACGACCAGCAGTTGCACTTCGACGCCTTCTCCTCGCACGATCTGGTTCACTGGACCAGGCACGAGCGCGTTCTGGAAGCCGGTGCCATCCCCTGGGCCAGACGAGCGATGTGGGCGCCTGCCGTCGTCCGTAAGGGCGAACGCTACTACTTCTTCTTCGGTGCCAACGACATCCAATCCGACAAAGAGCTCGGCGGCATCGGCGTTGCGGTGGCCGACAAGCCCCAGGGACCCTTCAAGGACCTTCTCGGCAAGCCGCTTGTCGATCGCTTCCACAACGCCGCCCAGCCCATCGACCAGTTCGTCTTCCACGATGTCGATGGGCAGTTCTACATGCTCTACGGCGGCTGGCGACACTGCAATCTTGCCAGGCTCAACGACGACTTCACCGGATTCCTGCCGCTCCCCGACGGCCAGACCTTCAAGGAAGTCACGCCCCAGGGGTACGTCGAGGGGCCCTTCATGTTCGTGCGGGGTGGCAAGTACTACTTCATGTGGTCCGAGGGTGGCTGGACAGGCCCCGATTACTCGGTGGCCTACGCCATCGCCGACAGCGTGCACGGCCCGTTCAAGCGCATCGGCAAGATCCTGCAGCAGGACCCGGCAATCGCGACGGGCGCGGGGCACCACAGCGTGATCAAGTCGCCAGTAGGAGACGAGCACTTCATCGTGTATCACCGCAGACCTCTGGGAGAGACCGATCGCGACCATCGCGTCGTGTGCATCGACCGGATGGAGTTTGACGACCAGGGCTTCATCAAACCGGTGAAGATGACCTTCGAAGGGACCGCCGGTTTCCAGGGGCGATAGCCAGCTGGCGGGCGATCGCCAAGGTCGGACGCAACGCCGGCCGCGGGGCGCCCGGGATCGCCGGCATCGCGCGCCTCCCGGCGGTTTCGGTTATCCTGCGGAGGTGCCCGGCCCCGCCGCTTCTCGAGGATGCCGCCATCGCGCGTGCGTCGGGGGCCTGGAGGTGCGACCGAGGGAACCTGTGTCGGGCGCTGTGGGATGGCTCGTGAGGTGACGCAATGTCCAGCGACCAGAGTCAAGAGGCACGCCGTGTGTTCATGGAGGTGTCCGAGCTTCCGCCCGCGGAGCGAACCGTGGCGGTGATCATCGCGTGCGGGGGTGATGCGAAACTGCGGGCAAAGGTCGAGACCCTGCTGCGGGCGCAGGATCAGGCGGCCGAATTCATGGAGGCCCCAACCGCGAGCCTGGATCATCAAGGGAACCAGGTTTTCGACACGCAGGGCGCTTGGCCCCAGGGAAGTGAGATCCCGCGCGAGCGGGGCGGCCAGATGATCGGGCGTTACAAGCTCCTGCAGACCATTGGCGAGGGCGGATTTGGCAGCGTGTGGATGGCCGAACAGCGCGAGCCCGTCAAGCGGCGGGTGGCGCTCAAGATCATCAAGCTGGGGATGGACACCAAGCAGGTGATCGCGCGTTTCGAGGCCGAGCGTCAGGCCCTGGCGATGATGGACCATCCCAATATCGCCCGCGTGCTCGATGCGGGCTGCACCGAGAGCGGGCGCCCGTACTTCGTCATGGAGTACATCAAGGGCGTGCCGATCCTGGAGTACTGCGACACCGACAAGCTGGACACCAGGGCGAGGCTCGAGCTGTTCAGCGGCGTCTGCCTCGCCATCCAGCACGCCCACCAGAAGGGGATCATCCACCGGGACATCAAGCCAAGCAACGTGCTGGTGACCATGCACGACGGAGTGCCGGTGCCCAAGGTGATCGACTTCGGGATCGCCAAGGCCACCAGCAGCGAGCTGACGCAGAAAACGCTTTTCACCGAGCACCGGCAGATGATCGGAACGCCCGCGTACATGAGCCCCGAGCAGGCGGAGATGAGCGGGCTGGACATCGACACGCGCAGCGACATCTACTCGCTGGGCGTTCTGCTCTACGAGCTCCTGACGGGCACAACGCCCTTTGCCCACGAGGACCTGATGCGCAAGGGCTTCGAGGAGATGATGCGGATCATCCGCGAGGTCGAGCCCCACAAACCCTCGACGCGATTGTCCTCCCTGGGTGGCACCGGCACCCGCACCGCCGAGCTGCGCAGGGTGGGCGATCCCGCCAAGCTCGGGCTCCTGCTGCGCGGCGACCTGGACTGGATCGTGATGAAGTGCCTGGAGAAGGACCGCGTGCGCCGGTACGAGACCGCGAACGGCTTGGCGGCGGATATCAAACGCCACCTTCGGGGCGAGGCTGTCCTGGCCGCCCCGCCCGACCCGTGGTACCGGCTGCGAAAGACGGCGCGCCGGCACCGTGTGGCCCTGGTGACGGCCGGGCTGGTGGTGGCGGCCTTGGTGACGGGCGTGGGGATGATGTGGTACGGGCTTGCCAGGGCCAACCTTGAGCGCGACCAGGCCGAGCTCGCGCGGGGCGAGGCGGTGGACTCGAAGCGAAAAGTTGAGGAGCAATCGGTTCGTGCGCAGCGCGTCAGCGAACTGCTGATGTCACGGTTTGTGCGCCCCGCACCGTTTGGCGAGAGCGCCGATGCCGTGGCCAGTCAGGTGCAAAGGGAGGCCGAGGAAATCTTTGGTGCGGGCAGGCCGGAGGTCACGGCGATGCTCTCGGGGGTTGGCGCGATGCTCTCCACCAGCATCACTCGGGAGCGAGAGGCCCTGGTCTTGCTGCGCCGTGCCATTGAGTACCAGAAAAAATCGGTTGACGCCGGCGGCGAATCACTGGTGATGCCGTACGTGGTGATGGGAGCCATGACACGCTGGTCGGACCAGCCCACGACCCTCAAGTACTGCCGTGAGGTGCTCCGCCTCAGCATCGAATCGCAGGGCGAAGAGTCTCTGGCGGCCGCCAGCGCGAGGGAAGCGCTCGCCCTGCACCTCATCAACAGCCTTCGCCCCGACGAGTACCAGGAGGTCCTGGACCTCTACACACGGGCGATTCCAGTCTACGAGAAGCAACTCGGAGCCTCGCACGCACGAACGCTCGACTCGAAAATGGCGTGCGGTCAGATCCTGGGCATTCTCAACCGATTCGACGAGAGCGGTGCGATGATGGGCGACGCGTTTGAACGAGCACGCTCAGTGACGGACACCAATCCTGTCATTCGCCTGTCGACGGCCGCAAACCTCCTGAGCCTCTACAAGATGCGAAAGGACAAGCCCCACCAGCTCGCCATGATCAAAGACCTCGTGCAGCTGAGCATCGAGGTGCTTGGCGAGCAATCCGACGCCCGCAAGAGATCTCTTGCCCGCTACGCCGAGGAACTCCGGAATCTCGACGAGCCGGTGGAGGCCGATCGACTCGAGGCGATGATGCGACAGGCGGACGCCGCCGCCACGTCTCCGGCGGCGGCGTTGCACAGCGCTTGGGCCGCGTTCGATACCGCGGATTTCGCGAGAGCTCACGACAAGGCCGCGGCCTTGCTCAAGAGCATGCCCGTCCCGGGGGCGGAAACTCCCGTGTGGGATCGTTACGCCAGGTTCAGCGTTGAGCGATTGGCAATCGAGTCTCTGGCTCGGACCGGGTCGGGCGCGGAATCCGTTCGACAGGCCCAGGCGCTGCTCGACTCAACCAGGTCGCGGGAGGGTGCAGGGCACGGTTGCACCGCCATGGCGCATTGGACCCTGGCCCAAGCCCTTCGCGGCTCCGCGCACAATGGAGAAGCTGACGCCGAACTCCGGGCAGCGATCCAGATCGCCCTTGGCCGCAAGCCCAAGGACTACGGCGCGGCGGCCACAATGCTCGAGTCGCTGAGAGACTCCTTGAAGGATCAGGGAAACTCGGGCGAGGCGGCGGCGGTGACAGCCCAGATCCAGTCGCTTGAGGATGAACGCCACGCAAGCCCGATCCTGGGAGGGTTCGAGGGGCAAGATGTCGGAGCACCACCGGCGGGGTGGATGCTGCGCCGCGACTTCGTCAACGGCGGCTTCCTTTGTGTCGTGTGCGACAAGAATGCGATGACGGGCGAGCGCTGCCTGCGGGTTGGCGGATTTGCAGGCGTGGACAAGGAACTCAGCGCATCACGCGGGTTCCGAAACCTGATGCAGTCGTTTGATGCCAGGGCCTACCGAGGCAAGAAAGTGCGATTCTCCGCCGCGATCCGGCTGGAGGGGGCGGACAAAGGCATTCCCGAGGCGCGTCTTTGGATGAGAGCCGACCGCCCCAACAACGCCTCGCCGAACATGTTCGACAACATGGGGGACCATCCAGTGGCAGTGGGTGGCTGGAAGGTGTTCTCACTCACGGGCGTCGTCGACGCTGACGCGAACGAGATCTACATCGGCCTGATGGTCTTCGGCGAGGCAACCGCCTGGCTCGACGACGTGAGCTTCGAGGTGGTCGCAGAAGATGCCACGCAAACGCCCTGAGCGCATGAACCGCGAGCTTCAACCGCTCCCGGGCGGGGACATCGCCTCGTCGAGCACGCGCAGGACCATGGTGCGGCTTTCGCCCACGCCGGCGCTGCGTTGAAAGAGCTTGGACCTCGCGCCCTGGCGAAAGTCTGGTGTGTCAACCCATCCGCACCGGCTCAAACCCCTTGCGGTACTCCCGGCGCACCAGCGTCTTGTTCGCCTCGGCGTGGTTCGTGAAAGTCAGCTTGGCCCGATCCCACATCAGCACCTGCCCCGGATACTTCGCGGCCTTGACCGCCAGCAATCCCGGCTCCGTGCAGCGCAGCCCCGCACTGAACGGCGCCCAGTGGTGGGGGGTGTCCTTGCCCAGCGCCTTGTCGACCCACGCGTGCCAGTGGTTGAAGTTCTCGTACTTGGGCAGGCCCGGCCACTTGAGGCCGTCGATCATCTTCTTGTCGCGCCAGATCTCGATCGGACCCGAAGGAGCCAGCACCATCGTGCCCCCTTCGCACACCACAATGGTCAGGATGCCGTCGGGCCACTTGCCCTCGCCCAGGCCCAGTTGTGCCCGGTCGGGCTGCATGCCCGTGTCGTAGAAGTGCAGGTTAAACGTCGAATTGGCGAACTTGTCGCCACTGACGCCATAGGTGAGCGTGGAGAGCACCCGGTCGGCGTGGAAGTTGGAGAGATCGCGGCTGGGCGTGCGTGAGCAGACCTGCATCGGGCTCTTGAGCTCGGGGAACGAGTAGAACAGCACGTCGGTGAGGTGCACCACCCAGTCGGCGATCTGCCCGCCGCCGTACTTGAACCAGCTGCGCCACTGGCGCTGCACCATCTGCGGGCGGCACTTCTCAAACTGCGCCCCGTTGAGCCACAGGTCGTAATTGAACCCCTTGGGCGGCTCGATGGGCTCGCCCAGCTTTCCGTCGGCGAAGTAGAACCCGCCCGCGAGCGCTCCGTTTCCAAAAGCGACGTGCGCCTCGATCACCTTGCCCAGCCCGCCGCTCTTGAGAATGTCCACCGCCGCCCGCCGGGCCGTCGACTCGATCCGCTGCGCGCCCGTCTGCGTCACCAGATTCGGCTTGGCTTTGATCGCCCGCTCAAGGAAATCGAGCTCCTCAAGCTCGTGCACCAGCGGCTTTTGACCGTACACGTGCTTGCCCTTGGACAGAGCAAGCGTCATGATCGCGCAGTGCGAGTGGTCGGGCGTGGCGACGATCACGCCGTCGAACTTGTCGGCGTGCTTCTCAAACGCCTCGCGGTAATCGACGCACGTGAACGCCTTGGGATGGTCCTTCACGGCCTCGGCCATCGCCTGGGCGTCGATGTCGCAGAGGCCAACCATGTCGACCTGTGGGTGGGAGGCAATGGTCTTGCGGTCGTGGCCGCCGATGGTGCCGACGACGCCGATGGAGAGCACCCGCAGCCTGGTGTCGGACCTCGCCCAGGCCATACGCGGCATGGCGACGACAGCGGCACCCGCCAGAGCAGCCTGCTGGATGAAAAGACGCCGGGAAAGCTTGTTCGTCGTCACGTGGTTCCTCCTGGGCGTGGAGATCAGGGCCATCGCCGCCGCCAACATTAGCCCCGACCATTCCGGAGCGTCCCGGAGTATAAAGGATTCTGTCGCGGCGTGTGTGCCCTCCATGGAACGGGGTCGCGGGCCGCGGCACCCTCCTAGAGTCGGCTCGCGTCGTGTGCGGGTGCGCCGCTCAAGGTCCCTACGTCCAGGATGTCGGAGTGATCGATGGCACGGGTTCTGGTGATCGGCATCGCGGTGGTCGACGCCGTTGCACGTCCGGTCGACGCGTTTCCAGCGCCGGGTGGGCTGAGGCTCTTCGATGAGCTGAGCCTCACCACGGGCGGGTGCGCGATCAACTGCGCGATCGCCCTGGCCAAGCTGGGCGTGGGCGTCGATGTGGTCTCGCGCGTCGGGCGCGATGTGCTGGGCGACTTTGTCGTGTCCGAGCTCTCGCGGGCCGGCGCTTCGACGAGCGCGATCGTTCGCGATGTCTCCAGGGCGACCTCGTTCTCGTTTGTGGCGGTGCCCACCGGCGGCGAGCGCTCCTTCCTGCACACCAAGGGGGCGAACGCGGCGCTGTGCCCTGCCGACGTGAGCGAGGGGACTCTGGCGGGCAAGACCCTGGTGTTTGTGACCGGGGTCATGCTGATGGACGCTCTGGACGGGGAGCCTGCCGCGGGGCTCCTGCGCGACGCGCGGGCCCGGGGCGCCCGAACCGTCCTGGACACGGTCTACGTCGAGGGTCTGCCGCGCGAGCAGTGGCAGCGGCGCGTGACCCCATCGCTGAAGCATCTTGACTACTTCATCCCATCGGAGGCCGAAGCCAAAGAGCTCGCCGGGACCGGCGACATGAGCCAGGCGGCGCGTGCCTTCGTGCGCGACGGAGCGCGGAATGTGGTGATCAAGCTGGGGGCCCGCGGGGTGCTGTGCCTCGACGAGTCGGGACGCGAGACAACCGTCCCGGCATTCAAGGTGCCACAGGTGGTGGACACCACCGGCGCCGGCGACTGCTGGGCGGCCGGATTCCTCGCCGGGCTGCTCGAAGGACGCCCGCTCCCAGACGCGGCGCGGCTTGGCAACGCCGTCGCCGCCCTCAGCGTGCAGGCCGCGGGTGCAACCACCGGCATCCGCTCCATGGATCAGGTAACATCTCTCATGGGCGTGTGACCGGAGGACCCTTGGCGATGAGCTGTTCCGCACGATTGAATCGGCTGCTGGCATCGGACGGAAAGTGCTTCGACGTGGCGATCGACCACGGCTTCTTCGATGAGCCCTCCTTCCTCGCGGGGATTGAGGACATGCGAAAGGCCGTCGCCTGCGTCTGCGAAGCGATGCCCGACGCCGTGCAGCTCTCCCTAGGCATGGCCCGCCACCTCCAGGACCGCAAGGGCACCAAGCCGGCCCTGGTCCTGCGAACCGACATCGCCAACGTCTACGGCAACCCCTTGCCGCGGACCCTCTTCTCCAAGCTCGTCGATGATCCCGTGGGTATCGCCGTGCGTCTCGACGCCGCCTGCGTCGTCGCCAACATCCTCCAACTCCCCGATCAGCCCGCCATCCACGAAGCATGCGTCGCCAACGTCGCCGCGCTGCGG
Source organism: uncultured Phycisphaeraceae bacterium (assembly GCA_964358855.1). Classification (GTDB taxonomy): domain Bacteria; phylum Planctomycetota; class Phycisphaerae; order Phycisphaerales; family UBA1924; genus UBA2396. The sequence goes on along the minus strand of CAYHQQ010000012.1, from coordinate 3,212 downwards.
GCCGTGTGCACCGCCGCCGGAATGCCCCTCATGGTCGAGCCGCTGGTGATGAAGGGGACCGAGTCCTACGGCGTCGACGGCGACCCCCGCAAGATCATCCCGCTCGTGAGACAGGCGGTCGAACTGGGGGCCGACATCATCAAAGCCGACCCCACCGACGACCTTTCCATCTACCACAAGGTGGTCGAGACCGCCGCGGGCGTGCCCGTTCTGGTCCGCGGCGGCGGGCGGGCTAGCGATGAAACGGTGCTGCAAAGAACGTTCGAGATCATGCGTCAGGGCGCCAGTGGCATCGTCTACGGGCGCAACGTCATCCAACACCAGACCCCCGCCAAGATGACGCGAGCCCTGATGGCGATCGTGCACGAAGGGGCAACGCCCGAGCAGGGCATGGCGATCCTGAGCGGGCGATAGCCACTTGAACGCACCAGAGGGAGCACCATGGGCGAGCGTGTCATCAATTTCGGCGTGATCGGGTGCGGGCTCATGGGGCGCGAGTTCGCTTCTGCCGCCGCGCGGTGGAATCATCTCGTGGGTTTGGACTTTCGCCCGCGGATCGTCGGGGCCTGCGACACCTCGCAAGAGGTCCTGCGCGCCTTCTGCGATGCCAACCCGGGCGCGCGCGAGCACGCCAACTACCGGGCACTCCTGGCGCAGGCTGACATCGAGGCGCTCTACATTGCCGTCCCGCACCACCTGCACGAAGAGATCTACCTTGCGGCGATCGCGGCCGGGAAGCACTTTCTGGGCGAAAAGCCCTTCGGCATCGATCGCGCCGCGAATCAACGGATCACGTCCGCCCTCGCCCAGCACCCCGCCCTGGTGGTCCGATGTTCGTCGGAGTTCCCGTTCTTCCCTGCGGTGCAGAAGATCGTGGCACTCGCTCGCGCGGGGGCGATGGGGCGCATCCTTGAGGTGCGGTGCGGGCTCTTGCACTCGAGCGACATGGACCCACACAAGCCCATCAACTGGAAGCGAAAGGTTGAGTTCAACGGCGCGTATGGCTGCATGGGGGACCTGGGGATGCACGCGGCGCACGTGCCTTTGCGGCTGGGGTGGATGCCCACCGACGTGCGGGCCCTGCTCTCCAAGGTGGTCAAAACGCGCCCCGACGGCAAGGGCGGCACCGTGCCCTGCGAGACCTGGGACAACGCCGTCCTGGCCTGCAGAGTGGGCGGGAGTGGGGGAGGTGACGACGCGTTCCCCATGATCCTGGAGATGAAGCGGATGGCCCCGGGGCACATGAACACCTGGTTCCTTGAGATCTCCGGCACCGCGATGTCCGCCCGATTCTCCACCCGCTTCCCACGCACGCTCGAGACGCTCAGCTACGAACGCGGCAAGCCCCAGGCTTGGCTCGTCCAGGACGTCGGGTACGAGAGCGCGTACCCCGCCATCACCGGCGGAATCTTCGAGTTTGGCTTCTGCGACGCGATCCAGCAGATGTGGGCCGCCTACTGCGATGAGCTCGTGCACGGGGCGGCCGGAATGAGGCAGCCGTTCACCTGCGCCACGCCCCGCGAGGTCCAGCAAAGCCACTTGCTTTTCGACGCGGCCCTGGCCTCGGCCCGCGACGGGACGGTCGAAAGGGTGGGATAGGGCCACGCTTGTTGTCGCGTGCCGCCCGGATGCGTTAACATGGGGACCCGTTCCCCGAGGGAGGGCGACGGGGCCGAGCAAGGACCAAGTGAGGAGAGACGAGTGACCAAGCACAGAACGCGACGTGAGTTCCTGACCGACACCACCGGATTCGCCGCTGCCACGCTGCTGGCTTCGCACACGCTCGCCGCGTCGGGAGTGGGAGGGATCGAGCTCGCCTTTGGAGCCGGAGTGCACCGGAGCAACGACGACACCATTCGCCTCGCCCTGGTCGGCAGCGGCTCTCGCGGCGGCGGGGCGGCGACCGACGCGCTGTCGGTGACACGCGGCCCGATGCAGCTGGTCGCGATGGCCGACGTGTTTGAGGACCGGGTCAAGAAGTGCCACGACGCGCTCACCGAAGCGAAACTCCCGGGGCTCGACGTGCCGCCCGAACGCAGGTTCATCGGCTTCGACGGCTACAAGCACGCCATGGACTGCCTCAAGCCCGGCGACGTGGTCATCCTGGCGACGCCGCCCGCCTTCCGATGGGTGCATTTCAAGTACGCGATCGAGAAGGGCCTGAACGTTTTCATGGAAAAGCCCGTGTGCGTCGACGGCCCAACCGCACGCAAGATGCTCGACCTCACCGAGGCCGCGGCCAAGAAGAACCTCCGGATCGCCGTGGGCCTCATGTCGCGCCACAGTCGGGCGATGCAGGAGCTCAAGCGCCGAGTCGACGACGGGGAGATCGGGGAGATTGTCTCCCAGCACGGCTACCGCATGCAGGGAGAGATCGCCACGTTCCGTTCCACCCCCAAGGCCGAGGGCGTCAGCGACCTGGAGCACCAGCTCAGGCGCTTCCACAGCTTCCTGTGGGCGAGCGGCGGGGGATTCAACGACTTCTTCATCCACATCATCGACCAGTTGATCTGGATGAAGGGTGCGCTGCCGGTGAAGGCGATCGGGCTGGGAGGCCGCCACTACAGGACGCAGAAAGGCGGCGTGCCCTACGTCGACCAGAACTTCGACGCCTACGGGATCGAGTACACGTACGCCGACGGCACCAAGCTCCTCTTTGACGGGCGCAACATGGACGGCTGCCAGGAGAAGTTCACCAGTTACATGCTGGGCACCAAGGGTGCGGCCATTGCCTCGAGCAACAGCGACTGCGGGCTGCCGTCGAAGATCCACAGCCGCCGCGACTTCAGCAAGGAAAGCCTGACGTGGACCTCGGAGGTGAAGGAAGAGGAGGAGAATCCGTACCAGAACGAATGGAACGATTTCGTCGCGGCGATCCGCGACGGGAAGTCGTACAACGAGGCGAAGTACGGGATCGAGACCACGCACGTGTGCAGCATGGGGCGCATGGCCGCCCATACGGGTCAGGAAGTCACCTACCAGCAGATGCTCGACTGCAAGCATGAGTTTGCCCCGGGTGTGGCCGATCTCACGCTCGGGTCGGCCTCGCCGTTGCCGTCGGACTCGGAGGGCAAGTATCCCGTTCCGCAGCCGGGGATTTTGACGGATCGGGAGTATTGAAGGCTTTTGTGCCTTGTACCCCGGAGGGGTGATCGTCAATAGCCGGGGGCGAAGCCCTCACCTTTATACACATCTGTTCGAAGTACCCGGAT
>CAYHQQ010000011.1:0-82165 GCA_964358855.1 uncultured Phycisphaeraceae bacterium | reverse complement strand
GGTTCGGTGAAACGATGGCACGAAGTCGGGTCGGGCGGCATCGAAGGAATCGGCGGCGTGGGGGGGGCGGGAGGGTTGGGGGGACTGCTGGGAGAGGAAACCCGGGGTCTCGTGCGTTCTGCGATCGAGGAACTGCCCGAGGCCTACCGAATGGTGCTTGTTCTGAGGGATATCGAAGGGCTCGACACCCTTGAGGCCGCCACGTTGCTCGAAGTGTCTGAAAACGCCGTGAAGACCCGCCTGCACCGGGCGCGACTGGCCCTGCGCGAGCTGATCGATGAGCGGATGAAAAAGGGGGGCGGGCGATGATCGTGGCGATCGGCAAGTACATCTACGCCCGGCTCTTCTCGGGGCGCAAGTCGCTTTCGTGCCGCGAGACGACCGACTTTCTCATGGCGTATCTCGACGGGGAGCTCTCGGAGCCGGTGAAGGCCGAGTTTGAGCTTCATCTTGGCGTGTGCCGGAGCTGCCAGGCGTTTATGGACACCTATCGCGCGACGATCCTCCTGAGCAAGGAATCGATGTGCGGGGATGCGGCCCCCAAGATGCCGCCCGAACTGTCGGCGGCGATCCTGGCGGCCATCGCCAAGGAGCCGCGCGAAGGACCATCCTGAAGCGTTCGCCGGATCAGTTCCGGCGACGGATGGAGACGCGGCCGTTGCTGGTCTTCACTTTCGAGGGAGTTGTGGAAGCACCGACCTGGAGCGCGTTGTTGCTCGCGGCGGTGTCGAATCCCTCGTAGGAAATCTTGCCATTGCTCGTGGAGGCGCTGAGAGCGCCCGTGAACGCCTTGCCAACCTCGAGCGTGACCGCACCGTTGGAAGTCCGGATGCCGACGGGCCCCGATGAGTCGTCGGCAAGGGCGAACTCAACGCTGCCGTTAGAGGTGTGGACCGTGGCCTCTCCAGAATGGTTCTGGATGCTGACTGAGCCATTGGACGTCTGGGCGTTCATGGTGCCCGATGTCGTGCCGGACTTGATCGACCCGTTGGAGGTCTTGAGCGTGAGACCCTTGGCATCGGGGAGCGTGATGGTGAACGCGCACTCCTCGCTGCCGATGGCCTTGCCGTCGGGCCACACGGCGTGCACCGAGAGGGTTCCATCGGGCTTGCGGACGGCCTCGACGCTGGCGGCGGCGAGTCGCTCGGCGGTCGTGGCCGCGAAGCGAGACTCGATCTGGACATCGCCCCGCGCGGCGACGATGATGGTGATGGAGCCGTTCTCGGTGTTGACGTCCAGGGGCGAGCCGGCGACGTGGGCCACGGTGGTGGTCTTGGTGCCCCGAAACGTTGCGTAACCGTTCAGGCAGCCGCCAAGGGGGGCGCAGACCATGCAAATCGCGGCGGAGGTGAGACAAAGTCGTGTCATCATGGCGAGATACTCCTGATAATGAGTCCTTGGGAGGATATCCTTCGTAGTTTCAGTGCGTTACGCCTCAGACCCCCCCCGCCGCGGCGCCTTGCCGCTCCGAAAGGTTGCCGATGCCTCGTGCGACGCTCCAGAGCCGCAATGGTGCGATGTCACTACCGCCCCGGTGGCGCTACGACCATCGTGGTCTGTTGTTTGGGGATGGGATCGCTCGGTTTCGCGACCCGGCGTGGGCGAGTGCGCCCTTGCCGCCGTTCCCCGGGTTTGTTGAGCAGCCGACGCCGCAGTCGCCCCTGCCCACGCCTTGGACCGTGCGTCCGGCGTTCACGGATCATGGGGGGGAGCGAATTGTGCGGGTGGAGATCGCGCCGGGGACGTCGTTGTACGGGACGGGTGAGCAGGCCGGGGCGTTGATTCGCAACGGGACGCGAAAGGTCTGCTGGAACACCGACGCGTTTGGATATCACGACAAGACCCGATCGCTGTACCAGAGCCATCCGTGGGTGCTGGCGGTGCGCCCGGACGGGACGGCCTTTGGCGTGATCTGCGAGACGACGTGGCGGTGCGAGCTTGATCTGGCGTCGAGCGACACGCGGGCGATTCTGTTCCGCTGCGATGGTCCTTCGCCTGCGGTGACGGTGATCGAGGGGGCCAGCCCGCAGGAGGTGGTTCAGCGACTGAGCGTCTTGACGGGGACGATGCCGATGCCGCCCCTTTGGGCTCTTGGGTATCAGCAGTGTCGATGGAGCTACGAGCCGGCGGACCGGGTGCGGGGGCTGGCGCGTGAGTTTCGCGAGCGGCGGATCCCGTGCGATGTCATCTGGCTCGACATCGACTACATGGAGCGGTTCCGCTGCTTCACGTTCGACCCCGACAAGTTTCCCGATCCCGCGGGCCTCAACACGGATCTGCACGCGATGGGCTTTCGGACGGTGTGGATGATCGACCCGGGACTGGCGGCGGACCCCGAGTACGCGGTGTACAAGGAAGGCAAGGCCTCGGGACGGTTTGTGAGAGCCAAGAGCCACGAGCGGGTGTCGAGCACGATCTCCGACGAGATGGCGGCCAACTGGGGGCTCAAGTGGGTTGAGGCGCCGCGCGATGGTGGGGATGAGTATTACGGACGGGTGTGGCCCGGGGCGTGCGCGTTCCCGGATTTCACGAAGAAGTCGACCAGGCAGTGGTGGGCCGGGCTTTACCGGAATTACGTTGCGACAGGAATCGACGGCGTCTGGAATGACATGAACGAGCCGGCAGTGTTTGATGGCCCGCACAAGACGATGCCGACGGACAACTTTCACGAGGCCGACGAGGAGCTTGGCGGGCCGGGCTCGCACGCGAGGTACCACAACATCTACGGGATGGAGATGGTGCGGGCGACGCGCGAGGGGATCATGGCGGCCAAGCCGGATGTGAGGCCGTTTGTTTTGACGCGGGCGAACTTCCTGGGCGGGCACCGGTACGCGGCGACGTGGACGGGGGACAACCAGGCGGAGTGGCGGCATCTGCGGTGGTCGATTCCGATGGTGCTGAATCTGGGGCTCTCGGGGCAGCCTTTCAGCGGGCCGGATATTGGCGGGTTCGGCAATCCGTCGACGCCGGAGATGTTCGCGGTGTGGATGGGCGTGGGGGCACTGCTGCCGTTCGCTCGCGGGCACAAGATCAAGGACTGGGACGGCAAGCCGATGCCGGATCATGAGCCCTGGAGCTTTGGACCGATTGTGGAGGAGACGTGCCGACGGGCGCTGGTGAGGAGGTACCGGCTGTTGCCGTATCTCTACACGCTGTTCGATGAGGCGAGCAGAACGGGGATGCCGATCTGTCGCCCGGCGTTCTTCGCGGACCCGACGGATGTAAGGCTGCGGTCGGTGGAGAACGCGTTCTTGCTTGGGGGCGATGTGCTGGTGGTCTGCGGGCTGGACACGCTGGGCGATCTGGATGCGTCGCCGAGCCCGATGCCCAAGGGCGTGTGGCGGGAGTTTGAGATCGGGGAGCGAGGTGTTGGAGCGCCCAAGGATGGCGAACGCGATCCCTGGTTGCCCAGAATGTACCTGCGCCACGGGGCGGCCATCGCCCTGGGGCCCGCGATGCTGCACACGGGCGAAAAGCCGATGGACCCGATCACGCTGCTGGCGTCGCCGGATGACGCGGGCGTCGCTCGCGGGACGCTGTACGAGGACTCGGGAGACGGGTACGGATACACGCGGGGCGAGTATCGCAGGTCGGCGTTTGAAGTGAAGGGCGACGCGACGACATTGGTTCGCGATCGCGGAGGCGTGGAGATCGTCACGCTGGCCTGACAGAGCCACGAGCGTCAGCGAGTGAAGTCTGGGTCTGCCCGACAGAGCCACGAGCGTCAGCGAGTGAAGTCTGAGTCTGCCCGACAGAGCCACGAGCGTCAGCGAGTGAAGTCTTGGTCGGTGTGCTCGGATGACGTCGCTCGCTGACGCTCGCGGCTCTGTGGATCGCGCCCGGGCCCCGTTGGATACAGTCCCCCGTGCAACCACGTCCGGGCCAGAGGCCCGCCAAGAATTCGGCTTCGCCACGACCATCCCAAAGGCCCCAGATCGGCGAGCAGCCCGTGCCCCGCACGCCCGACACCGCGCGGGATGCCGTGTGCCTGAGGCTCTCACAGCAGGCAGCGGTCTTCCCCGACTTCGCGCCCGAGGGCGTGGACGAGAGTGGGCTTTACGCCAGGGATGCCGCGTTTGCACACGCGATCTATGACGCCGCCATCCGCCGGTGGTCGACGCTGATGACGATCATTCGCTCACGCCTCGACAAGCCCACGCAGCCGTTGCCCACGACGGCATCCGCGGCCCTCTTGTCCGCCGCGGCCCAGGTGCTGCTGCTCGACAAGGTGCCGGCGCACGCAGCGATCAACCACTCAGTCGAGTGGGCCAAGCGGGCGGCCTGGGTCTCTGGCACCAAAGGAGCAGGAGTGGGGGGGCTGGTCAACGCGATCTCCAGGCGCATCGCCGAACTCGCGGCGGCCAGCGTGTACCAGCAGGATTACACAGGCGGGCACGACGAGATGCCGCTGGACTCGGGCGGGTGCCTCAAGCTTCCGGCGCCGGTCTTTCGCGGGGACGCGATGGAGCGGCTGGCGGCGGCGACGGGTGTGCCGCTGGGGATCCTCAACGAGTGGTCGCGTCAGCACGGACCCGAGACAGCGACGAAGCTGGCGCTGCACTGTCTGGTGAGGCCCCCGACGGTGCTGCTCACCAAGCACGCCAAGGGCGAGACGCTCGAATCGTCATCGCTGACGCGCCACGATTCGCTGGATCATCGGGTGTGGCGGGGCGAGCGGAGCGTGCTCAGCGCGTTTCTGGGGACGGACAAGGGGATGTGGGTGCAGGACTCGGCCGCGAGCCGCGGGGTTGAGGCCGCCCGGGAGTCGGCGGCCAAACGCGGGTCGATGCCGAAAGTTGTGGTCGATCTGTGCGCGGGCCAGGGGACCAAGACCAGGCAGCTCGCGGCGGAGTTTCCCGAGGCGGACATCATCGCGACGGATACAGACTCGCGGCGTGTGGGCGTCTTGCGGACGGCGACGGCGCATCTGCCCAAGGTGAAGGTGGTGCGGGCGGACGAGCTTTCCGCGGCGGTTGCGGCAGTGGGGGGGGCGAATCTGGTGCTGGCGGACGTGCCGTGCTCCAACAGCGGGACGCTGGCAAGGAGGTCGGAAGCGAAGTATCGCCTGGGACCCGATCAGCTGGCGCGGCTCGCCGGAATTCAGAAGGAAATCGTGCGGTTCTCCAAGGGGCTCTTGGCGTCCGACGGCGTGCTGCTCTACTCAACGTGCAGCATCGACCCGATGGAGAATCACGCGATCGCGGCGTGGGCGGAGAATGAGCTAGGTCTCAAGATCCTTGACGAAGAGCTGACGCTGCCCAAAGGCCTTCCCGGCGGCGAGGTTTCGGGGTACGCGGATGGGTCGTACTGGGCACTGATGGCAGCCCATACCACAATCAACGAGCCCTGAGCGTGAGCGAGTGGGTTGGACCACCGAAACGATCGAAGAAACCCGCTCGCTGACGCTCGGGGCTCGTTCGCGGCGCTCACTTCAGAACGCCCCGCTGCGAATCAGCCCCGCAATCGCAGCGATATCCGGGCTCGGCGGCCTGTCGTCGGTGAGTGGGGGGACCACGGACCGGACCGCCGCAAAGGCCTTCTCGACACCCTTCCCCGATCGCAGCGGCCTGTGATATTCCAGAGCCTGGGCCGCACAGAGCAGTTCGATCGCGACGACATTGGTCGCGAGCTCAAGAGCTCGAGCAACTTTGGCGGCCGAGCGAGGTCCGAAGCTGTTGTAGTCTTCCATCCCCGCGCTCGTCGAGAGGTTCACGACTGAGGCAGGATTCGCCAGGCCGATGATCTCGTTGCAGCAGGCGGCCGCCGTGTACTGGGCGATCATCAGCCCGCTGCAGACACCGGGGTGGGGCGAGAGATAAGGACGCAGGTGCGCCTCGGGGTCGGCGGCGGCGAGCAAAAGGAACGTGCGACGCTCGCTGATGCCCGCGACGTGGGCGACGGCGATGGCGAGCGTGTCGAGCGGGATCGCGATGGGCATGCCGTGGAAGTTGCCGGCGGAGACCAGATCGCCGTTCTTCATCACCAGCGGATTGTCGGTGACGGCCCCGAGTTCAAAGGCGACCGAGGCCCGCACGAACTCCGCGGCGTCGTGGGCCGCACCCAGCACCTGGGGCATGCACCGCAGCGAGTAGGGGTCCTGCACGCGGGGATCGTCCTCGCGGTGGCTTGGGATGATGGTGCTCCCCTTGAGCAGCGTGCGGATGCTGCTGGCGACGAAGGCCACGCCGGGGTGGTTGCGGGCGGCCGCGGCTCGCGGGTCGAGAAAGGCGTCGGTGGCCCGGCAGGCGTCGATGGACATGGCGGCCGCGGCGAGGGCGGCGGTGAAGAGGGCGTCGAAGTCGGCCATCGCCAGGGCGGCCCGGGCGGCCATGAGGTGCGTGCCATTGATGAGCGCCAGGCCCTCCTTGGCTTCGAGCACGAGAGATTCAATCTTTGCCCCGGCCAAAGCCTTTGCCGCACTGATCGGCTTGCGTGAATCGCCAACGAAGACCTCTCCATCGCCGATGAGGGCCAGGGCGATGTGAGCAAGCGGGGCGAGGTCGCCCGAAGCCCCGACCGAGCCGACCTCGGGCACGACGGGCGTCAGGCCGGCATTGAGGAAGGCGACGATGGTCTGCACGACCACGGGCCGCACGCCCGAAAGCCCGCGGCAGAGCGACGCGGCCAGAATCAGCATCGTCCCCCGCACGACCTCGGTCGCCAATGGTTCACCGACTCCCGCGGCGTGGGACCTCACGAGATTCCGCTGCAACGCCCGCAGCTGATCGCCGGCGATCCGAGTGCGGGCGAGGGATCCAAAGCCGGTGTTGAGCCCATAGTGGGCCAGGCCATCGCGAAGTGCGGCATCAACACCCTTGCGAGCGGAGGCCATGGCCTGAGCGGACTTTGGTGCGATGGAGACCTTGGCCTGCGCGCGGGCGACGGCCAGGACGTCGGCAACGTTGAGAGGGAGTGTGTCGAGAGTGACTTGGGGCATTGGGCGGGAGTCTATCAGTACCCCCTGCAAGCCCGAACTTCATCTATAACGTCCGAGAACAATGGTTATGTTAAGTGACTAAGCGTTGTCGTTTCCCACGACCTGCGAATCGAGGCGGGGAATTGGCGTGGGGAGAGAAGTGGGTCGCCTCGCAAACGAAAGGCGCACTCATGTCGCTGCGAAGGTGCTGGTATTCGGGAGCAAGGGTGGGCGACATGAGTGGCACGATACCTCACGATGCAGGCGTCGGGCGAATCGTCAGGCCGCGCGAGTTCTGTTGTCGAGGCCGATCTGGGTGATCGGTGGGTTCACCTGGGTGCCCCGCACTCTGGCCATGGCCCGAGCCTGGGCTGAGTTCTCCATCCACTCGCGGACGAACGCGAGGAGAATGGGCGAAGTCCGCGTTGCCGCGTCCGGCCGGCGGACGGCGGGGTCGCTCCCACAATCGTCAGCCGAGTTGGGTCCCTTGGCCGACGGATTGAGTGGTTGTTTTGTCATGTCGGACTCTACCGCACGCTCGCGAACTCGGCGTGCGGCGGACGCGAGACGCCAGGTCTTTGGGGTGTCTACCTGCGGCGCAACGTCGAGGAAGTTTCCTCTGTGCCGCCCCTCCCCCGCTACTTCGACTTTGGCGCGAAGATATCTCGAACTGCCTCGAGGTATTTGAACCCATTTACAATGTCGGGCTCAAGATAGCTCCCCTCGGTCCATTCGTTCCAGCAGTTGATGTTGAGGATGTGAGGCCCCTTGGGGTCGGCGAGCAGGCGATCTCTCGTCATTTCCAGGGCGGTGCGGAATCGCTCGGGGGTGTTGCCGCTGATGGTGTTGGTGAACGGGTAGCCCGACGCGTCGAACGTGTCGCTCTGGTTGCACCGGGGGCTGGAGTCCCAGCCCATCGTCACGTTGGGGCAGTACGGCACGCCGAACTTCTTCTGGGCCTCGTCCCAGTACCTGAAGTACGTGTCGCGGACTTCGTTGTAGTCGGTCTGCTGCCTGGGCATGCCCGCGTGGTGGATCCACACGTACGACGTCACCGAATCGAACCCAAGGTCGCGCACCAGGGCGGCCGAATCCACGGGCACCTTCTCCGCCGGCAAGATCGGCTGGCCCCACGCCACGGCGTTGAGGTGCAGCCCCGGCAACCCCGCGGCCACCGCCTTTGCACGGAACGCGTCGAGGGCCGCCCGGGTTTCCTTCACCGAGCCGAAGCTGTCGAGCAGCTTGGTGAGGTCGTAGAACGAGAAATACGGCTTGCCATCGATCTTCCAGTATGACGGGTGCGAGAACGTGTCCTTGATCAGGCTGTCGCAAATCTTCTCAAACGTCTTGGGAGTCACACGCCCCGGATACAGCACAGGCTGGGGCGTGCCCTTTTTGTACGGGTGAAGCTCCTGCCAGTCGTGGTTGGCCCACATGAAGGCGAATTTGATTCGGTTGTTGTTGGACGCTTTGAGAAAGCCCTGCTCGATGGGCTTCTCGAGGAACGGGCCGTCGTCGTAGGAGTACCAGTCGAAGATGAACGCGTCGACTCCGTGGTCGGCGGCGGCGTCGATCTTCTGGGCCATCACCTTGGGGTCCGACTCGTCGAGGTAGCCCCACAAGGGCACGTTGGGCTGGTGATGCCCGGGAAATCGCGGCTTGGCGGCCTTCACAAGCTCCCACTCCGACCAGTCCTTGCCCTTGGTCTTGACGTTTCGGGAATCGCCCGGGTGGTAGTTGCCGAAGTAGTAGGCGGCGACGGTGATTTTGGACGCGGGGTCAGCGGGCTTGGGTGGTTCGGCGGCGAAAAGCGAAAGCAGTGCGACCGCTGAGGCAAGAATCGTCACGTTCATAGTTTCGAGTCCCCGGCGTTAGCAGAGCTTTGTCACCGTGAACACTAGGTCGTCGAGGTCGTCGTCGGGTTCGCAGTCACTGCAGTAGCACCGGAACCCGTTCTCGATCGTCTCGACCACAACTGCCCTGCCGTGGTTCATGACCCCCCATTCCGTCACTCGGTCTCGATCGCTTGTGCCGAGAGCACGAATTGTAGTGCATCCCTTCACCATCTTGACCTCGATTCCGCCCGGCGGCATCGTGTCAGCCCATAAGCCAAAGGGCTTTCCAGGCTTCGATCGAACACCGTTGCATTCAATCACGCCTTTGGGCCGGGACATGATGTGAATCCCTTGCAGAATCGGGCTTCCGATCCGTTCGATCTGGACCCACAGGCGATCTCCGTCGTTGACTGGCATCTCGCCCGCGATGGAGACCAGTCGCCCCTTGTACTCAAAGCTCTTTCCCTCCGAAGCTAGGAACATTTCGGAGAAATAGATCGGCTCCATGAACCCTCCAGAGTTTCAACTACTTCGCCGCCTTCAGCATCGCCGCCTCCAGCCGATCCAGCCTCGCCTTGAGCTCCGCATTCTCCGCCTTGAGTTGGTCGATCTGCTTGTCCGTCTCACTCCGCAGGTCGCGGAGGGCCTCAACGGTCAGGGCCTCAAAGCCGGTGACGTTGATGGTCTTGAGGCCCCCACTCTCGGCGATCCACTCGGGGAAGACCTGCTCGGCCTCCTGAGCGACAAAGCCCGTGCGGAGTCCTTCGCCGGCACCCAGGGCCGTGGGGTCGTTGTAGTAGTAGCTGCGGCCCTTGAGCTTCAAGAGGCGATCGAGCGAGCCATCGAGCGGCTTGATGTCGTGCTTGGCGCGGGCGTCGGAGAGGACACCCCACGATCCGCCGCCGCTCTTGAGCGCCTGGCCGCCGGACTGGGTGTTGAACTGGAAGAGGGTCGTGCCGCTCGAGCTCTGGATGAGGAAGGCGTCGTTTCCGTTGGCGGGGTTTCCCAGGTTGAGCGAGAGGACCGACTGGCCGCCGGCATAGTTCCAACGGTAAAGGGAGAGCAGGTCGCCGTTCTCGCTGCTTCCCCCAAACTGCAGGTTCTGGTTCGTGTCGAGCTGAATGTTGCCGCCCGAGACATGGAGCCTGGACTGCGGCGGGGTGCTGCCGATTCCGACATCGCCGTTGTAGCCGATGCCGGCGCCGCTGGGCGACCAGGGCGAGAACGCCCCACTCACGTTTGCAGGCACGCCCGTGACGCCGGACCAGGCAACACTGGCCGCGGTGGTCACGGTCGCGTCAATGTGGGCACTCGAATCGACGTAGGTCCTAAACCACCAGTTCACCGTGTTGGTATCGGCGTGTCCAACGGCTCCAGGAATGCTCGCACTGACGGTCATCAATCCGACGTAACCGCGGAATTCAATCGTGTAGATCGACCCCGCGTTCACAGTGACGCTCGAAAAGTGGATGGCGGTCACGTCGGCGGGATTCGCAACGACAACCGTCTCAAGAATGGGGCCGGAAAGGCCTAGCCCGGAGTGCAACGTGGCCGTGAGGGCGCCGTAAAAGGCAGCCTGGTAGACCTCCATTCGATCGAGGACACCACTCTTGCCGGCGGTGAACGACTGCCAGCAAGGTTGGTAGTTTTCGACGATGAACCCGTCGTTGAAAGTTCCGGCTTGGTCTTGGTCGAGCACCGGGGAGAAGGTGATTGGAATGCCGACGATGCCTTGCGCCAGGGGGGCGGCGCTCAAGTGTTGGCGGGGCGCGAGTGTTGTGAATGAACCACTGCCGGCGGGTGAGCGGACATCGATCTCAAGCCACCGCGGCTGACCGGCGTTGAATGCCTGCCCGAAGTCGAGGGACACGGTGAACAGACCCTTGGTCACGGTCATGCCCGAGGCGGCGAGCTCTTGGCCCAGTTGCGTGCCGCCGGTTGCGCCGGCGTAGAGGCGGAACCGCAGGTCGGCGGTGCCGTCGAGCGCTGTTCCGGCCGCGGCGAGCGCTCCTTGATACGTGATCGAGCTGCTCGTCTGAGCCAAGCACGGCCTTGCAACGCCGGCAAGGCACAACATGATCAGGAACGCAAGCACGCGACTGGTCCGCTTCATGGTCATACTCCTCAGGTCGGCAGCATACCGCCAACGTTCCCTTTTGGCGAGGCTTTCGGAGGGGGCAGGGCGGAAGTTTCTCGGACCCAAAGAGCGTCTCAGGCCAGTGATCGCTCGTAGTACACCGTCGTCGGGTCGGGGTCGTCGTTGTAGCGGGGGGCGAGTTTGAAGCCGACCGCCTCGTAGACGTGCTGGGCCGGGTGCATGTCGGCAGAGGTGTCCAGGCGCATGATGCCATAGCCGGCGGCCTTGGCAACGTCGATGATCGCCTGGGCCAGGGCCTTGCCGACACCTTGCCCTCTGGCGGCTGGGGAGACGAAGAATCGCTTCATCTCGCAGAAGCCGCCCTTGGGCTCGAGTTCGCCGGCGTGTGGGGGAAGGGGGCGAAGAGCGACGCAGCCAACGGGCTGTTTGCCCATCCACGCGATGAGCACCTCGCCGCCCGGCCTGGCGTACTTGCCTGGGAGCGTCGCGACCTCTTTGTCGAATCCCTGGTACTCCAGCGAGAAGGGGAGCGAAGTTGCGTACGCACGAAAGAGCTCGACCACCGCCGCCAGATCGGCTGGGAATGCGGCGGACAGGATGGTGAAAGGGGGCGAGCCGGTCGACATCGGCGAATCGTACCATCGGTGATGGATCGCTATCAGCTCTACGAACTCTGTGTGACCGACCCGCCGCGGCTGACGAGATTTCTGGCCGCCGTGCATGGGGGCACGCGAAAGTCTCCAAGGCCCCCACTCACACTCCGCGAGGATTTCTGCGGGTCGGGGGCGGTGGCTCGCTACTGGGCGACAGCCGGACCGAAGCGGCGAGCCATCGCCGTCGACAACGACGCGAGGGTGTTGAAAAAGGCAAAAGGCCCCGGCGTACGGACGATCGCCTCCGACGCCGCCCGGTGCAAGGCCAAGGCCGACATCATCTCGGCCACGAATTTCCCGATCGGGTATTGGCACACGCGCGAGGAACTGGTCGCGTATCTCCGTACGGCCAAGTCATCTCTCAATCCTCGCGGAATCTTCGTCTGCGACATGTACGGCGGCCGCAGCGCCTTCACCTCCCCCACCGCTACTCGCCGTACCTTCAGGGCCTCCACCGGCGAGCGTGTCGAGTACACATGGCGCCAAGTCGAGGCCGATCCAATTTCGGGTCTGGTCACCGACACGCTGAGCTTCCGCGTCACCCGCAAGGGCCAGGCACGGGCGGAGATTCATCGCGACGCCTTTGTCTACCACTGGCGGCTTTGGTCGATCCCCGAGCTCACCGACGTGATGCACGAGGCCGGATTCGCCAAGGTCGAGGTCTATGACCGGCTGGGCGATGCCATCGACGGTGACGGGCGGCTCTACGTGCGGCCCGTTGGGCCCGGGGAGGGGCTCGATGAGGATTGGGTCGTGTACATTGCGGCTCGAAAGTGAGACCGACCTGAAAGACTGACGCAAGGCGGGGAGCACAAACGCAACGTGCTGGGTGCTGCGTCATTTCCGCAGCACGCAGCACTGAGCACGCAGCACGCGACCTATAGTGGCCGCAAACCGCTTCCGGGCAACACAAGGAAACCGACATGGCCGATCAGACCGCCGCCGCCGCCAATTTCGCCAAGGGACTCGAGGGCATCATCGCCGGCGAGACCTCCATTTGTTCGATCGAGCAGGGTGGCCTCTGGTACCGCGGGTATGAGATCCACGACCTGGCCGCCAATGCGACTTTCGAAGAAGTCGCCCACGTCCTCCTGATCGGGCACAAGCCCACCGCTGCCGAGCTCGCGGCGTTCACCGCCGAGCTGGTTTCCGAGCGAGCCCTCCCCACTCCTGTCGTCGACTTCCTCAAGGCGTCAGGCCCTTGGCTCAAGGCTGGTTCGGCGGTCCCCATGGATGTGCTGCGGACGGCTGTGAGCATTCTGGGGCACCTGGACAAGGACGCCCAGAGCGTTTCGGCCGACGCGAACCTCCGCAAGTCCAAGCGGCTGCTCGCCAAGGTCCCCACCATCATCGGGCATATGCAGAACGTCATCGACGGGCGGGCGATCGTCGCCCAGGCGACCGGCGGCGATGCCAAGCTCTCCCACGCGGCCAACCTGCTCTACCTCATGTCGGGCGAGAAGCCCACCGACCAGATGGCCCACGTCGTCGATGTCTCGCTGATCCTGTACGCCGAACACGACTTCAACGCCTCGACCTTTGCGTCCCGCGTGATCGCCGGCACGCTCAGCGACATGCACGGGGCGGTCGCCGGTGGCATCGCGGCCCTCAAGGGCCCGCTCCACGGCGGGGCCAACGAGGCCGCCATGGAAATGCTCAAAGAAATCCGCACCTACGTCGAGGCCGGCAAGGGCTCGGTCAACGACTTCATGCAGAACGCCTTCGTCACCAAGCGCAAGCTCATGGGCTTCGGGCACCGCGTCTACAAGAACGGCGACCACCGGGCTCCGATCCTCAACAAGCTGGGCCGCACACTCGCGACCGCCAAGGGCAAGGATTTCCTCCGCTGGTTTGAGATCGGCGACGAGGTCGAGGCGATCATGCTCCGCGACAAGAAGATCCACCCCAACGTCGATTTCCCCTGCGGCATGACGTACTTCACGATGGGCATCCCAGTGCCCCAGTACACCCCGATCTTCGTGGCCTCCCGTGTGAGCGGCTGGTGTGCCCACATCATGGAACAGCACGCCAACAACCGCATCATCCGCCCCCTGAGCCTCTACACGGGCGAATCCCCCCGGAAGTGGAACGGCTAAACAAGCCCAAAGCGTCAGCGAGTCGGGTTTGTGCTGCGAGCAAGGAAATTGCTCCGTTCCGCTCGGGAAGTCCCTATTTAGACCCCAGGAACCGCCTTCGACTCCTCCCAAGTGCAAACCCCTGCTACCGTTTCACACCTATGCGTGACAGGCCTGTTCAAATCGCCCGAGACTGGTTCAGCCGCATCCGCCGGCGAGCTTTGGTCTGGGTTGTCGGAATCGCCGTCGCGGCGGTTGTGGCGATCAGTCTCACCACCATCCCGACCTGGCCGATCGTCGGGATCGCGGTCTTGGCCGCCGCCACGGCGGTGAACACCATCGCAAGCCGCCTGCACACCGACACGCTGACCTGCCTCCGCTGCGGCGAAGGCCTTGCGGGCGAGAAGCCCGGGACCTACGGCGTCATCTGCAAGTCCTGCGGCTCGATCAATCAGTGGTACGTCGTCGATCCGGCCGAACGCAAGGCCATGCCCGGCTCGGGCCCGCTCGCCGATTCGTCCACGTTCACCGATTCGGCGGGCGACGCGTGAGCGACAACCCCCAGCCAGCACCGATCGCTTCGCTTTGTGTCTATTGCGGCGCCGCCCCCGGCTCGGGCAAGGCCTTTGTCGAGGCCGCGGCGCAGCTCGGCACGCTCGCCGCTCAGCAAGGGACGACGATCGTCTACGGCGGCGGCGGCACGGGCATGATGGGAGCCTTGGCCGACGGGGCCATGGCGGCCAAGGGCAAGGTCATCGGCGTTATCACACACTCTTTGGTCACCAGAGAGCTCGCCCACCCCCGCGTCGCCGACATGCGAGTCGTCGATTCCATGCACCAGCGCAAGATGGTCATGGCCGATCTTTCGCACGCGTTTGTCGCCCTCCCCGGCGGCTACGGCACGCTCGACGAGCTCTTTGAGTGCATCGCCTGGGCCCAGCTTGGGATCCACACCCGGCCCATCGGCCTGCTCAACGTCGACGGATTCTTCGACGATCTGATCGAGTTCCTGCGCAACGCCCAGCGCAAGGCGTTCCTGCGGCTTCGTTTGCAGGATGCGCTGGTCATCGAGGAGACGCCCGAGGACATGCTCGAGGCCCTGGCCGATTGTGCCGCCTACCCCCTCGCTGCCCCGACCTCAGCACGCTAAACTCGAACTCCACCCCAGGAGTTTCACGTGCTGCGTACACCGCTCCATCCGTTCCATCTCGAGCACAAGGGCCACATGGTCGAGTTCGCAGGGTGGGACATGCCCCTGTACTACTCGGGCATCCTTGACGAGCACAAGCAGGTCCGCACCAGCGGCGGGCTCTTCGACGTCTCGCACATGGGACGCGTGAAGGTGACGGGGCGCCACGCTCGCCGGTTCCTCGAGCGAGTCTGCACACGCCGCATCTCCGACATGCAGGCCGGGCAGTGCCGCTACAGCCTGGTCTGCAACGCCGCGGGGGGCGTGCGGGACGATGTGATCGTCTACCGCCTCGACGACGATGATTTTCTGGTGGTCGTCAACGCCTCCAACCGCGAGAAGCTGCTCGAGCACTTCGAGCAGGTGCGATCGGCGGGCGACCTGGCGACCAAGATCGACGATCAGACCAACTCGACCGCCATGATCGCCTTCCAGGGTCCCAGGATGATGGACCTGATCGGCAAGTTCTCAACCGAGATCCCCACGCTCAAGCGGTATCGCTTCGCTGTCAAGAACCTGCTGGTGATGAAGCTGATTGTGAGCCGCACCGGCTACACCGGCGAGGACGGCGTCGAGGTGATCCTTCCCGCCAGCGCGGTGGACATGGCCCTCAAGCTGCTCCTCAAGGACATCGACCTCGCCAGTCCGACGTCAATTCTCAGACCCGCGGGCCTCGGGTGTCGTGACACGCTCCGCATCGAGGCCTCGATGCCTCTCTACGGGCACGAGCTTGGCGAGGGGATCAACGCCCTCTCCTGCGGCGTCGATTTCGCGATCTCCCTCGACAAGGACCAGGACGCCAAGGGCGAGCCCTTTGTCGGCATGGACGTGCTCAAGAAGACGCAGTTCGAGGGCGGGCCCAAGCACAAGCTCGTCGGGCTCGAGGTTGATGGCAAGCGGGCCGCACGCCAGGGCATGGGCGTTCGCTCGGGCGCCACCGAGCTTGGAACCGTCACTTCGGGGTGTGTCTCGCCGACTTTGGGCAAATCGATCGCGATGGCCTTTGTCGCCAAGGGGCACACCGATGTCGGCACGACGGTGCAGGTCGACACGGGCAAGGGCGCGATTCTGGACGCGAAGATCGTGCCGATGCCGTTCTACAAGGCTCCGAAGTAGGCTCCGAAGTAGGCCCACGAACCGGCGTTCACACCGATCTTCTCGCACGTGAAAGTTTGTTGGGGATTGGTCAAGGGCGAGAAGTGGCAGGGGTCGGCGTCAACAATGGAGACTCTTGCCGTCCGGTCCCTCCAGCCCGTCCCCCTCCACCGATCTCCCCCCCACCGGGCCGGCGATTCTCTTTACCGTCTTTGAACCCAGCGGCGACGAGCACGCCTCGATCGTCATCGCCGAGCTCAAGCGCCGCCACCCCGCCCTGCCGATCTACGCGTGGGGCGGGCCCAAAATGGAGGCGGCCGGGGCGCACATCGTCGAGCGCACCATCGACTCGGCCGTCATGGGGCTGCCCGGGCTCTCGCGCATCCGCCAGCACCTCCGAGTGATGGCCCGCATCCGCCGCTGGATCAGGAAGCACCCCGTCGCGCTCCACGTGCCCGTCGATTCGCCCGGGGCCAACGACCCGATCTGCGACATCACCAAGAAGCGCGGGCTGCGCGTCGTCCACCTTGTCGCCCCGCAGATCTGGGCGTGGGGACGCTGGCGGATCAACAAGCTGCGACGCCACACCGACATGCTCCTGTGCCTCTTTGACTTTGAGGTCAGTTTCTTCACCAAACGCCGCGTCCCCGCCCGCTATATCGGCCACCCCTTCTTCGACCGCCCGCTCGACACCGCCGAACTCGACCGCAAGACCGCGGGATTCCCCGTGGGCCAGCCACGTCTTGCGATGTTCCCCGGCTCACGCCCCGACGAACTCCAGCAACACTTCCCGCTCATCCTGGGAGCCTTCCGCGAGCTCAAGAAGCGTTTCGCCGATCTCACCGGGGTTGTCGCCGCCGCGCATCCCGAGGCCGAGCGAACCCTTCGCGACCTGGCCGCCCGCCACGGCGGCTGGCCTGACGATGTTCGCATGGTGATGGGCGAGACCAACGCCGTCGTTCGCTGGTGCGACCTCGCCCTGGTCAAGAGCGGCACGACGACCCTGCAGGTGGCTCGCCAGGCCAAACCAATGATCGTCTTCTACCGGCGTGGCAGCCTGCTTTTCTACCTCTTCATCGGACGCGTCATCGTCGCCACAAAGCACTTCAGCCTCCCCAACATCCTGGCCCGGCGTCGCATCATCGTCGAGCTGGTCCCGCACTTTGGCGGCCCCGATCGGATCATCCGCGAGGCCGACGCGCTCCTGCGTTCGCCCGAGCTCATGGAGCGTCAGCGCACCGATCTCCGCCAGGTCATGGCCCCGCTCATGGCCGGCGGCGCCGCCGCCCGCGCCGCCGACGCCATCGAGGAGTTCGCCGGCATCATGCCCGTCCCCCGGTGAGCCTCTCAACCGCCCGGCTATTTCGCGACCTTGATGTCACCCAGATCAACGATCACCACGCCCGGCTGGTAGTAGTCCACATCCAGCGACTCAGAATCCCGGCTTGTGAAGACCAGACACGAGCGACCGAAGCGATTGGAATAGTCCAGATCGGCATCGCTGGGACCCGCGAACTTCGAGTTGTACCGCTCGGCCACGTGGAAGTGGAAGTGCGCCAGCGACCGGTCGCTCGAGTTGATCATGTCGTCAGAGGCGATGAACCGATCGTCGCCCGCACGCTGCCCCGGACGCGGCTGATACAGCGTCGCCACGAATCCCAGCTTGCCGGGGGTCGCCAAAAGGTCCAGAACGCCGCCGTACTCCGTCGTCGTGTCCCGCTTGTCGAACCCGACGTACGTGAAGATGTCCCGCCCGAACATCGCGTCCTGGATCGCGTCGTCGACCAGCAGGATCGTGAGCAGATCGGCCCACCTCAGCTTGGCCTCCGACGCGCCCAGAGATTCCTTGATCCGGTTCTTGCCATCGTCCCGCCCGCGCGAGGGCTCGATCACCTCGCGGTCCTTGAGGCGCAGGCGAACCTCGCCGAGCAATTGCTCCCGGCTCGCGGAGATCCAGTTCGGCCTGGCGATGGCCGCCGCCCGGATCGCCTCGGCGTGGCGCAGCTCGAGCCCCGACGTCTTCGTGGCATCGAGCGAGGCGATCGCCGAGCGAGCCTCCGCCCACCACGCCGCGTTCGCCGCGTTCTTGGGATCGTGAAGGCGCGACGCCCATCGCAGCTCCTCGCCGGTCTGGGGCAGCGCCCGCAGCTCTCGCCACGCCGCCAGCGCGCTCCTCGCGTACGCCACGTCCGCCGCCGCCGTCTCCAGCATCGCGATCCTTCGCTCTCCCGTCGGTTCGAGCCTCGAGAGCAGGTCCCACGAGGCCAGCCGGTACTGCTCTTCCAGCTTCATGCGTTTGGTCTCGGGCGTGTCGGCCGGAGGATGCGCAAAGACGCCGAAGATGATCGCCTCGAGGTCTTTCCCTCCGCCCAGCTTGATGAGCGCCGCCCGCTCGGAACGGGTCGCGTCGGTGAATCCCGGCACGACCCGCGCGTAGCTGCGAACGATCGCCGGGATGAAATCGGTCCATCCCCGCTCACCCGCCGCCGTGCACACCATCGTCACCACCTCGGGCGAGTTCTGGTGGGGAAGCATGAGACGCAGGTCCTCGCGGATCACACCCTCGGCCACGGGATTCCGCTCCGCGAGCAGCTCCTGCACGATCGCGACCTTGACCTCGGGCGCTGCCTGCGGCGACCAGACCAGGGGCCACAGGGCCGACCTCGCCGCGATCCGGTCCGACTCGCTCACCGCCTTCTGGTACGCCAGGCCCACCGCCTTGGCCCGGGCCTCGCCCGTTTGCGTCGGGTTAAGCGCGATCGTGAGCGGGTCGTCCGCCGCTCTGGGCCCGCTGCTCCCGCAGCCGCCCACCAGCGTCGCCAGAAGCACCGCCGCAACACACGTCCGCCCGGTCCGTTTCGATGAGAGTTCTGCCATGTGGCTGGCAGTGTAGAGACTTTCGGCCCTCTTCTCACTCCCGGCGCGTACACTACCTCGATGTCCCACCCCGCCTCGCCAACTCCCGCCGCCGAACTCCGCGAGCGCGTGGTTCAGGTGATCAATCTCATTCGCCCGGCCGTGCAGTCCGACGGCGGCGACCTTGAGTTCGTCAACCTCACCCCCGAGGGCGTGGTTCAGATCCGTCTGCACGGCGCGTGCGTCGGATGCCCGTCGAGCGACATGACCCTCCGCCTGGGAATCGAGCGAAACCTCCGCACCCACGTTCCCGAGGTCCTGCGGCTGGAAGCGGTCCCCTGAAATGGCGATCTTGGCGGAACGGACGGTTGGTCGATAGCCGGAATGTTCCCACAGGTCTTCCACGTCCTGTCCACGGGGTTCTTCGGCCTCAGCACTCAGTACATAACAGAAGCCTTACGCTTGGGTATATTTGTCGAAAGCGTCCGGTAGCTTGCCGGATTCCCGGAATCACCTTTCCTTTTGACGCGTAGTCTGGTATACATCGCAGTTGGTGGCACTGGCCCAAGGAACGGGTTCGGTGGAGCTATGGTGGAGTCCGTTTATGCTCGTTATCACTCGGCGCGAGGGCGAGGAAGTCGTCATCGGCGACCCTAGAAATCCGATCGGTGTCGTTCGCATCGCCTCCATTAAGGGGGAGCGGGTGCGAATTGCCTTTGACTTCCCGCGGGATGTCGAGATCCACCGGCGGGAAATCGCCGACCAGATCGTCGGCCAAGCCCCCGAAGTCGCTGGCGTGATCAAGCCGACCGCCGTCGCCGAGTAAGTCCCAACGTGACAGAGCCCGACGCGCAAGCGAGGGTTCGCGTACGGCCACCATTCGCATCCAGTGACATCTTGGGCGTTCGACCGCCCTGCCTCGCTGACGCGTCGGGCTCAGAAAAAACGCCCGCGGCCTTCGGCCACGGGCGTCTTGTATTTCAGGGATGTGGACCGGCTCAGTTGACAACGAGCTCGACACGACGGCTGGGGGCCTTGCCGTTGTGCGAGACAGCGCCCATGCCGATCGCGTCGGTCGCGTTGTAACCCTTGCTGGCAAGGTACTTGCGAACAGCATCGGCTCGAGCCTGGCTCAGGGCCTCGTTGGTCTTGTACTTGCCTTTGGTCGGCTTGGTGGTGTCAGCAAAGCCCTCGACGCGAATGCTCGAGCCCTTGCTGATGTTCTTGACCGCCGAGTCGATCGTCTTCTTGGCCGCGGTGGACAGCACATCCGAGCCCGAGGCAAACAGATTGATGCCCAGGTCAACGGTGCGGCCTGACGGCCTGTGTTCGGTCGCGGGGCGTCCGCCACCCATCTCGTCAGGGTTCGGGGGCTGATAGACCGGGCGAGCCTTGACCTCGTTCGACAGGGCGGTAACGGTCGACTCGGTCTGGCCCAGGCGCTGGTCCATGCCGTCGACTTTGGTGCGCAGGTCCTTGTTTTCAAGGGTCAGGCTCTCGACTTCCTTGGAAGGCCCGCAAGCCCCCAGGAGAGCGCCGACGCCAGCCACCGCCAACACGCCAAGCCAACGAGACATCCGGATGTTCATGTGTGTGCCCTCCGCTAAACGCGGGATCATTCCCCGCGCCGAGGCCGCGATTCCATCGCGGAACTAGCCACTCTCGACGCGCGCGCAACTGTATCGGACTCTTTTGCCGATTTCCCCCACCCTCTGGAACCTCTTGAATTATTTTTCTGATTCAAGCACCCTTCCGGGCGCAAAACCCTGTCGGTTACGGCAGATTCCATGGCGCCCACGCCGAGGCGATGATGTTCATCAACCGCTCGATGCCGACCTTGCCGACGAGCACAAGCATGGTGGCCGCCGCGAGGGACGGACCCAGCGGCAGCGCCCGTGCACCCTTTCCCTTGACGATCGCGGCCCCGCCCGCCCACGCCAGGCCGACGAATGCCGACAGGAAGAACCCAAAAGTCGCGTCGATCCATCCCAGACAAGCGCCCACGCCGGCCATCATGTGGACATCGCCGAGTCCCAAGGCCTCCTTGCCAAACGCGAGGGACCCCAGGATCCGAATGAGCCAGACCACGCCCCCGCCGACCAGAAAGCCGAAGATCGAGGCGGTGGTGGCGTCGAGCCAAAGGGGGACTGGGGTCGTGGGCGTGCCAGGCGAGAGGGGTGTCGGGCCGGCGATCCAGGGGCCGGCCCAGGTGTGGGCCAGCGAGGCCCCGAGCATCGCCAGGGCCAGACACGGAGCCAGGAAGATCAGTTCCTTGAGCATCTCCCGTCGGGCGTGCGGGTATTCAAGCCACATCTCAGTCGGATTCTCGCCGGCCTCAGAATGGTTCCTTCCCTCGGCCGCCTGTGACTCGGGTGGGGCAAGGGGCGTGGCCTGAGCAGGGTCGACAGGTGGAACGGGTGAGCCCTCGGCGATCATCGCGGTCGCCCCGGGACTCTGTGGCTCCCCCACCTCCACCCCCACCCCCTGTGCTTCGGGCGTTGCCTGGGGCACGGCCTCGGTCTGCTTGTGGGCCTTCTCCCACTCGTCGTAGTCGGCAAAGCTGCGCCGGATCAGTCCCTTGGAGAGGAGCACGTTGGCGATTCCCAGCCCGACGATACCGCCGATGGCGGCCCCGACGATGCTCCAGCCAGCCTTCCCGGGTGAGGCGATCACCCATGTCCATCCCGGAGCGGTCTTCATCCACGCGGTCGCGTACGACACGTTTCCCACCACCGACAGGTACACCCCCCACCCCGTGTGGGCGAGGATTCCCACCACCGCGGGCGTCCAGGCCAGCTGAAGCGGAATCATGTAGGTCTTGATATCCGTCAGCGTCATCGCCACCAGCGACCCAACGAGCACGAGCACCATGACAAAGATCGGCCACGCCGACGCAAAGCCGCCGTAGGCCCACTCGGGCTTGATGATCGACCAGTCAAACCCCAGGAACCACGCGTGCTGCACGACCGGCCAGTTTCCGTGGCGGGGCACCGCGTACCAGAGCACGTAGATCCCCGCGAAGAGCACGGCCACCAGAGCCTCGACCAGCGGATACTCCGGCGAGATCTTGCACTTGCAGAATCGGCATCGTCCGCGGAGGAGGATCCAACCCAGGATCGGAATGTTCTCCCGCCACGTCAGCCGCGTCTTGCACGACGGGCAACGGCTGGGCGGCATCACCACGCTGATCCCAAGCGGCATCCGGTACGCCAAAACGTTGATCAGCGACCCCGCGCACGCCCCGAAGGCGAACACAAACACGGTTTGGATCAGGTGTGCCCACATTTCCATTCGCTCGACTACGTCGGTGGGCATGGTGTTTCAGCGTCCTGCCAGCAGGTTCCAACAGGGCCCATTGGCGATCAGGCCTCTCCATCCGCCTTGCTATCGACCGCCGCCGCCAGCTTGCTCAACTCTTCGACCCGCAGCTCGGCCTTCTGCAAGACATCGCGGCACTGACGAACCAGGGCCACCCCCCGCTCGTACTCGGCCAAAGCCTGCTCCAGCCCCACCTGGCCGCTCTCGACCCGCTCGACAATTGCCTCGAGCTGCTCCATGGCCTGCTCAAACGACAACGCGGCAAGGTCGGGGGCGGACTTGGAGGACGCGGGGTTTGGGTTGGGTTTGCTCACGTGCCCCTCAAGATAGCGTCACGAGCCGAAAAGGTCGAGTTGCCCCTCGTCCCCGGGTTTCTCCCCCAGCCTCCGGGTCCGCCCGGGCTTTCTGGGCGTCGTGGGCGTCGCCGCCCCGCTCACCGTCGACTCGAACTGCCCGTCGGCAAGCCGCGTCCGCACCGCCTGGCCCGGCTTCACGTCGGCGGTCGATCGGACCAATGAGCCGTCGGCGGAGGTCGTGAGGCTGAACCCGCGATCGAGCACTCGCTGCGGGGCGACCAGCTCGAGCTGGCGATCCAAGGCGTCGATCCGGTCCGCACGGCTCTCCATCAGCCGGGCCATCCCCCGCGTCAGCCGATCGTCGAGCGCCCTGGGATCGTGGGAGGCCATCTCTTTGCGTGCCGCCGCCTGAAGCCGGGTGGCGAGCGTCTCCACTCTGGTCGACACCCGGGCATGCAATGCGGTGGGCTTCATGGTGTCGAGCCGGGCGCTGGCGGCCCCGATCCGTCGGGCCGTACGCTGTACGACCATCGACGCCGCCGAGACCAGGCGCCGTCTGGCGTGATCGAGCTCCTGCCCCTTGGCGGCGACCATGCGCCCGGGTTGAGCGAGCGCGGGGCGACGCACGAGCGAATCGATCCTTCGCGACTCGGCCCGCAGGTGGCTCTCCATCAGCGACGTCAGCCTGCGATGAATTGTTTCGGCCTGGCGGATGAGGGCCGCCGAGTCGGGAGTGAGCCTCATCGCCGCCTGAGTGGGCGTTGCGCACCGCTCGTCGGCCACCAGCTCGGCGATCGTTGTGTCGGTCTCGTGACCGATGGCCGCGACGACGGGAATGGCGCATGCAACGATCGCCTCGGCCACGATGCGTTCGTTGAACGTCCAGAGGTCTTCCTTGCTTCCGCCCCCGCGGGTGACCAGCACCGCGTCAACGCCCAGGCTGGCGTGGATCCCGGAGATCGTGCGGATGGCGGCGGCCACCTCCGCCGCCGCCCCGTCTCCCTGCACCCGAACATCGGCAAGGACGACGCCCACCGCCGGGCACCGCTTGCGGATGGTGTTGAGGACGTCCTGCAAGGCGGCGGCGCTGCGGCTGGTGACCACGGCGATCTTGCGCGGGAAGATCGGGAGGGGGCGTTTGCGCTCTGGGGCGAACCAGCCCAGCTCGCGCAGCTCATCGCAGAGCTTGCGGTAAGCGAGGTCCAGAGCCCCCGCGCCCACTGGCTCGATCTTGTCGGCAATGAAGCTGACCTTGCCACCCTTGGCGTAGAACTCGACGCGCCCGGAGACGACGAGCTGTTGGCCGTGCTCGATGACAAACCCGGCCTTGCGGGCGGCGGAGGCGAACATCACACAGTTGATGACGGCGGTGGCGTCTTTGAGATCAAAGTACCAGTGGGTGCGATCGTGGAAGTTGCTGACCTCCCCCACGACCCGCACGCGCTGGGGAAAGGCTCCCTTGAGGGCGGCATCGAGCCGATCGGCGAGCTGCGAGACGGTGATGGCGTCGTCGCCTGCCGGTGCTGTCGCGAGCAACGGCTGCTGCTCGGCCCTCTTGGCCGCGGCCATCTTCGCAGGATCAAACGGCAGTCGCGCCAAAGCTCACCCTCTCACTTCACGTTCTTGACGAACACGCCCGCCCGCATGACAGCCTTCACATCCATCAGCGTTGCGACATCAACCGTCGGGTCGCCCGCAACAGCGATCAGGTCGGCGGCCTTGCCCTTCTCGAGTGTCCCGATCTGATCCGACAGCCCGAGCAGGTCCGCCGCCGACGTTGTCGCCGCCACCAGCGTCTCCGTGGGCGTGAGACCCGCCGCAACCAGCAGCGAGAACTCGCGGGCGTTGATCCCGTGATCGCTCACGCCGCTGTCGGTGCCGAACGCGATCTTGACGCCCGCCTTGTGGGCCTTGGCCACCGCTTCTTTGAGCTTGGGGCCGACCAGACGGGCCTTATCGGCGACGACCTTCAGGTAATACCCGGGCTTCTCGGCGTTGGTCGTCACCGTCTCCGCTGCCAGCATCGTCGGCACGAAGTACGCGTTGTGTCCCTTGAAGAGTTTGATCGCGTCGTCGTCCAAATACGTTCCGTGCTCGATCGAGTCGACGCCGGCCTCGAGTGCGGCCTTGATGCCGTCGACCCCGTGAGCGTGGGCCGCCACCTTGCGGCTCATCATGTGGGCCGCCGTCACGATCGCGTTGAGCTCCGCCTGCGTGAAGTGCTGTCGGAGCCCCGCGGCGCTCGCCGACAGGACGCCGCCCGTGGCGGTCAGCTTGATGCAGTCGGCCCCGTACTTGATCTGGTTCCGCACGGCCCTCATGCACGAGTCGGGCCCGTCGCCAATGCCGTCGGCCTCGCCCTGGTCGCCCCACACGTCCTGGCGATACCCGTTGGTGAAGTCGCCGTGCCCACCGGTGATGGCGATGGGGTGCCCCGACGCCACGATCCTGGGCCCCACGACCAGCCCCTGATTGATCCCGTCCCGCAGCGCGAAGATCGTCTCGGCGTGCCTCGCGCCCAGATCGCGAACAGTGGTGAATCCGGCCTCGAGCGTCTTCTTGGCGAACACCGTCGCCCGCACCGCCACGAGCGAGTCGCTGTCCTGCACCATCCGCAGACGCATCCCCTCATCCCACTGATTCGTCAGGTGCACGTGGCAGTCGATGAGCCCGGGCAGAACGAACATGCCCGAGAGGTCGACGGTGTCGACCACGGCGTCTTTGGGCATGGCATCGCGTTTGGGCTCCTGACCGGTCGCGACGACCGAGTCGATGAGGCCGTTCTTCACGACGATGGTCATGTTCTTCTTCGCCGGTTTCCCGGCGACGTCGAGCAGTGTCCCGCACTTGACGATGCTGTAGCGGTCGACTTCGGTCGCGGCGCCGGTGCCACACACCAAGGCCGAAATCGATACGCCCAGGGCAATGGCAAGGCCACGGATTCGCATGAGGGGCTCCTTGGCGGGCATCCTACCACGCCTTGGAACGCGCCGCAGGTGAGCCCGACCAGCTTGGTGTCGCCGTGGTCGCACGAATACCATCGACTCCAACGAAAGGCCCCCGATGTCGAACGAATCGACAAGTCCGCGCCCCTCGACCATCATCGGGCGTGTGGCCGCCCTGGCCGAGGTCGTGGCGGCCTTCGGCGTCGTCCACGTTGCCTACAGGACTTTCAAGGAGTTCACTTTCCCGGGGCAATGGGAACGTGCGCAGCATCTGAATTACTCGCCGGGTCTCTTCATGATTGTCGGTGCACTTTTCCTGGTGCTTGCTTCCAGGCGCCCGCAATTGGAGTTTGGCTTGGCTTCCGCTCCGCGCGGAAGTCTCGCCTTGGGACTGACCTTCGGGCTTCTCGCCGCGATCGGCGCGGGCGCGATCGTCTGGTTCGGGCACTTCCACATCGAGCCCGGAAAGCCACCACCCGATGGCCTTGCGCTGCTGGGGGCGATCGGCGAGGTGTTTCTCGCGGGCGTCTTGCTGCTGAGCGTGCGGCACGGGCTGGGCCTGTACAAGCGCCTTCCCGCCCCCATGTGCCTTGCGGCCTTCACGCTGGCGTGCCTGGTGCCGATCCTCCTCGCGCTGCGCTCGGACAAACCGATAGGCGGCGCGGCCGCCCTCGTGGGCGAACTGCTCCTGTGCGCCGGCCTGGGCGAGGAACTCTTTTTCCGCGGATACATGCAGTCGCGGCTGAACATGGCCTTTGGACGCCCCTACCGCGTGCTGGGGACCCAGTTTGGTGTTGGGCTCCTGGTGACGAGCGTGATGTTTGGTTTCATCCACGCCCTCAACACCGTCGACTATTTCAACGGGCGCTACGAGTTCGCGTGGGCGTGGGGGCTGATGAATGTCGGGGCAGGCCTGCTGTTTGGCCTCATGCGAGAGCGCACCGGAAGCATTCTGCCGGGAGCGGTCGCCCACGCCGTCACTGACATCCTTGAGCGGGCCCCCGCGTTTCTTTGAAGGATCGGGGCAATGGGGTCAGTACTCGATCGTGAACGGCAGGTGCTCAAACGCCCTCGTCTTGCCCTGACGACGCTCGTCCAGCCGCAGCGTCAGCGTTGATCGCTGCGAAGACGTGAAGCTCACCCAAGATTTCGGCGCGAGCAGGTCGAACGGACTCGCGATCGCGCCCTTGGTGGTCACGCCGAATTCCAGATGCGAGATTCGCGACGCTCCAACCGGATGCACAGGGGCGGGCGGCCGCCCTCGCCCCTGAAGCCCCCGAGGGAGTCTGAACAACATCGGAAACACCGACGGCGCGACGCTTTGAGCGATCTCAATCACCTGCCCATCGGGAAAGTACTCGGGCTGATACGCCACGCACCCGCGAAACAGCGGATCGGCCTCCAGCGTGTTCACCACGCACAGGCCAAAGGGCGACCATCCGCTCGCAAGGTAGTTCGCCCGCTCCCAAAGTCCCGTCGGCGACACACGTTCGCTCGTCAATTCCGCATGGTCCGCCACCCAGATGATCTCCAGATACCCGTTCTCAAAGTGGAACGTCCGATTGGCCGTCCCCTGTCCGGCGTGCCGGCGACCAGGTGCTTCGACAAGCCCGAACTCGACGAGCGCGTCGGCCTCTCGCCCGTTCGACGTCGAGAAGATGAAGACGTGGTCAAGCTCCAAGGCGTCGCCCCGCGTCAATCCCGATACTTCGCGTGACAGTCCTTGCACGAGGCCGCCACGATCGCCAGCTGGGCCGACAGCTTCCTGCCGTCCGTCTCGCCCGCGAGGAGCATGTCCTCGAGCTTCTGCACGTGCTCGCCGTCGGCCTTGAGCCTCGCGCCAAAGTCTGCGACCTTCGATTGTGCCCGGTCTCCCTCCGACAGGAATCGCAACAGGTCCGCCATCCGCCCCGCCTCGGCCACGGGCACCAGGTCGGGATGTTCCTTGGGCGTCGTCCAACCCGCCTTCTCAATCGCCTTGAGCCGCTCGTTGATCTCGTCGAGCTCGATCATCGCCTTCACAAACCCCGCCGGCTGAGCAACCTCAGGGAAGTCCGCCGGCACCGCGTCGATCACATTCGCCCCCAGCACATCCGCCGAGGCCGCACAGGCGTACAGCCCCTTGTAGCCCGCCGAGGTCCCCGAGACTTTCATGCGATCCTTGGCCGCATCGGGCGTCATCCACCCCAGGCTCGCCGCGACCGTCGCCGCCGCCCCCGCGCTGCGATGCTTTCCGTGGTGGCAGTGGATATACACCGGCCCCTCGCCCATCGCGTCGCGCGTCGCACGCACGAGCTCGAGCTTCCGCTGCTCGTCAAACCCGTTGTACCCGATCGGCAGATGGATGTACCGGATGCCGCGGGCCCTGGCCTCGCCCACCTCAGGTTCGGCCCCATCTACACTGATGATCGTCTTGACGCCCATCGCCGCCAGTGTGTCAAAGCCAGCCGCGCCCTCGGGCGCACCGCCCGAGTAGTACCCCTCGTGGTACGCAACCACATTGTGCACGCCCGCAAAGTCACGGGGCTTGTCGTCGATCATCGTCGGAGCAGCAATCGTCGATCGTCCCGAGACCTTCGCCGATACGGGCGTGCCCGCCGCCCCATCCCGCGACGCACACGCGCACAACAGCCCCGTGCCCGCCAGAACGGCGATGGGCAGGCAAGCGGCAAAGCACGATCGACGGCTCATGCAGGGCTCCCGAGTGACCGGCCATTCTACAGCATGCTCGCCGAACGGGTTGCGACCGGCAAGCACGCCGCCCGTACCATCGAACGTGAAAATCCAATCGACCATCCGCTCACAAGCCCGAATCGCCCTGCTCGCCTGCCTCTTCGCAGCCGGCTGCCACGCCCCGGGTCCCGTCGCTCCACCGGCCGATGGCGTCGTCCTCTGGATCGGCGAGCAGCGAAAGGCCGTGCACGACGGGGACGTGAGCGCCAAAGTGCGCCTTGCCGAGCTCGCCCGGCGCCCCCACCTCTACGGGATCGGCCCGCTGGAGGGGCTGACTGGCGAGATCACCGTGGTCGATGGGCGTGCCACCATCTCAACAGTACAGGGCTCCACTTTCCGCACCCACGCCAGTCTCGATCACGGTGCGGCCTTTTTCGTGTGGACGCACGCCGCGGATTGGAAGTCGGTTCCCTTGCCGAATTCCGTGCGAACGCTCGAACAACTCGAAGCGTACCTGCCAGAGGCCGCCCGGTCGGCGGGCTTGGATGATTCGGCGCCGATGGCCTTCCGGGTTGAGGGCGAGGTCCAGAGCCTTGCGTACCACGTCCTGAGCCCGCCCGAGCACACGCCCCCGACGTTCGCCGACCACGAAAAGTCCAAGATCCGCTCGTCACTCGCGGCCCAAACGGTGCGGATGGTGGGCTTCCACTCCACCGAGCACCGCGGCATCTTCACCCCCGGCGCGAGCGATGTGCACGTGCACTTTGTGACCGCTGACGAGCGATTCGCCGGACACGTGGAGGGCTTCACTCTGGCGCCGGGCGCGACCCTGCTCCTGGGCGTGCCCAAACGCTGAATCGCCGCTCGCGCCATCGCAACCCGCCGCGGTCGCTACCTCTTCGGCGCCGGAACGTGCTGGTCGAGCAGAATCGGATTCCCGTCGGGGTCCATGATCATCAGGTACGCCGTTCCCGTCGACGCTTCGTCAATCAGCGGATCCTCGATCTTGACCCCGCGGGCTTTGAGGGCCTTCTGGATGTCGCGAATGTCCTGGAAGTCGGCGGGCGTGGCCTTGTCTTTATCCCAACCGGGGTTGAACGTCAGCGTGTTCTTGGGAATCATCCCCTGGAAGAGCCCGATCGTGCTCGACTCGTTCTGCATGACCACCCACTTCTGCGCCTGGTTGCCGCCAACCTTCGCGAAGCCGAGCTTCTCGTAAAAAGCAACCGATGCACCGATATCCTTGACCGTAAGACTGATCGAGAAGTTCCCGAGCCGCATGTGTGGATCTCCTGCCGGTGCTTTGGCTGCCGGTGCCTTTGCTGTTGGTGCTTTGGCTGCCACTGGCGTGGTTGCCGAAGTCGTGGGTTGCGTGGAAGCGCATCCGCCCGCGACAGACGTGAGTATGACAAGCAATGAGCCCGCGATGATTCGTGTCACTGGTGCCTCCAAGTTCGAGTTGGGTGTCTGAGCATGAGCCGCACGAGAACGTATGATACTTGCGCCATCGCGGAGGGCTTGCCAAATCTTGCGAACTCTCACAAAATCCCGCCCCGCCCCCACCACCTCCCCCGCGACCTCACTCGCCTACGTCGAGCGGGTCAACCTCGCCATCGACCACGTCGTGAACCACCTCGACAAGCCCCTGAGGCTCAAGGCCGTCTCCAAGTCCGCCATGCTCTCGCCCTTCCACTTCCACCGCGTCTTCCAGTCGCTCGTGGGCGTCACCCTCGCCGACTTCGTCAAACGCCTGCGCCTTGAGCGGGCCCTGGTCATGATGACGCACCATCGCAAGCCTTCGCTCACGTCCATCGCCCTGGCCTGCGGCTTCTCCTCCCCTTCCGACTTCACCCGTTGCTTCAAACACCGCTACGGCTCTGCTCCAAGCTCGTTCGACCTCAAAGGCTGGCAAATTTCCCACGCCGCCGAACTTGAGGCGATAGTCTCGGGTTCACCCCAGCGCCTTCATCTTGACCAGTCTCCTCCCCCACTGTCGCCCCCGGCTTTCACAGTCCGAATCCGTGAACTCCCCGCACGCACCGTCGCCTACACCCGCGTCCACGACCCCTACAAGCCCGACGCCGTCGTCCAGGCCGTCCATCGCATGCTCGCCTGGGCCGACGCCCACGGCCTCTCGGGCGGCCAGTGGCTGGGCTACCAATGGGAAAATCCCGAACTCGTCCCTCTGGAGCACTGCCGCTACCACGTCGCTGTAGAGGCCGAACGCTTCACCGCCAAGGGCGAGATCGGTCGCTTCCGCTTCCCGCCCATGCTCGTCGCCCAGGTCGAGGTCAAGGGTGGCATCGACCTGGAACTCCGTGTCCTCCAGTGGCTCTACGGCACCTGGCTTCCCCGCAGCGGCTACGTCCCCGACGACCACCCTTGTTTCGAATCCTGGATCGGCCGCCCCTTCGCCCATGGCTACGAATACTTCGAGCTCAACGCACAGCTGCCGGTGCGCCGGGGATGACCGCACATGAATGACCTGCCACACACCCTTGAGATCCTCGATCGCACGCCGGCCGTCTTGCGCAGCCTGCTCATGGGCGTCTGCGACTTCTGGACCCAAGCGAACTACGGCGACGCCACCTGGTCCGCCTTCGAGGTCGTCGGGCACCTCATCGTCGGCGAACGCGACGACTGGATGCCCCGCCTGCGCCGAATTCTTGAACACGGCGAGTCCCGCTCCTTCGATCCCTTCCCGCACAACGCGACCATCGCCCCCGGCACCATCCCGCTCTCCACGCTCCTCGACGAGTTTCAGCGCCTTCGGGCCGCCAACCTGCAGGTCCTCCGCGCCCTCAACCTCACCCCTGCCGACCTCGCCCGCACCGGCACCCACCCCGCGCTGGGCCGCGTCACCGCCGGCCAGCTCCTCGCCACCTGGGCCGCCCATGACCTCCACCACATCCGCCAGGCCTGTCTCGCGATGGCGTGGCAGTACCGCGACGAGGTCGGCCCCTGGCGGGCGTACATCAACACGCTCAGCCGGTGACCCACGCCCGTCGCAACCGCCATCCCGGCTACCCTCGACATCGATGGGCACGCTTGTCCCAGCGCCGCCGGAACCTCCAGGAGCCGCACGTGAAAATCCTCGAAGCCGCACTGTTCGGGATGATCGCCGTCACCGCCGCCATCGCCCAGCCTCCGGCGCAGTTCTCCAGCGCGGTCACGCCTTACATCCGCGCCACGGCCAAACGCATCGTCCTCACCCACGTCCGCGTCATCGACGGCACCGGCAAACCCGAGGTGGACGACCAGAACGTGACCATCGAGGGCGGCAAGATCACCGCCATCGCCAAAGGCGCCGATGTCGCCTCCGCCCCGGGCACCACCGTCCTCGACATGCAAGGCCGCACGCTCCTTCCGGGTCTCGTGGCGATGCACGAGCACATGTACTACATCGCCCGCCCGGCCACCGCGGCGGGGAAAGTCGAAGACCCCCTTCTCGTGCCCCAGATGACCTTTTCCGCCCCGCGCCTCTATCTCGCCGCCGGAGTCACGACCGTGCGGACCGGCGGAAGCGTCGAGGGTCAGTCCGACATCAATCTCCGCGACCAGATCGACGCGGGAAAGTTGATCGGCCCGCACATGGAAGTCACGGCTCCCTACCTTCAAGGCAAGGGCGGATCGTTCATCCAGATGTATCAGCTCAAGGACGCCGACGACGCTCGCCGCTTCGTCAACTTCTGGGCCGACGCCGGTGCCACATCCTTCAAAGCCTACATGCACATCACCCGCGATGAGCTCGGGGCCGCCATCGACGCCGCTCACAAGCGGGGCCTCAAGGTCACCGGGCACCTCTGCTCCATCACCTACTCCGAAGCCATCGCTCTGGGCATCGACAATCTCGAACACGGCTTCATGGTCAACACCGACCTCGCACCGTCCAAACAGCCCGACGTCTGTCCCATGGGCGACACCTCGGCTTTCCTCGAGCACGCCGACCCGAACGGTCCCGAGGCAAAGGCGCTGATCGAAGACCTGGTGAAGCACCATGTGGCCATCACCTCCACACTGCCCGTCTTCGAAGGTTTCACCCCCAACCGCCCGCCGCTTTATCCTCGCGCCCAGGAAGTCCTCTCGCCCGAAGCTCGTACCGCGTACCTCTACTCCTACAACCGCACCCAGAAGCAGCCCGCCCAGGCCGCCGCAAAGCGAACGACCATCTTCGCCCGCGGCATGGCCATGGAGCTCGCCTTCGCCAAGGCTGGCGGCCTGCTCACCGCCGGCTGCGACCCCACCGGCAACGGCGGCGTCGTCCCCGGCTTCAGCGACCACCGCGAGATCGAGCTACTCGTCGAGGCCGGCTTCACGCCCGTCGAGGCGATCAAGATCGCAACGCTCAACGGCGCGGTCTACCTCGGTCGTGACAAGACCATCGGCTCCATCGAGATCGGCAAGAACGCCGACCTCTTCATCGTCAACGGCAACCCGGGCAAGAACATCAACGACATCCAGAACGTCGAGCTCGTCATCAAAGACGGCGTCGCGTACGAGCCTCAGAAGCTGCTCGACAGCGTCAAGGGACGCTACGGCCAGTATTAGCTCACGCCCCGCGACCCTGCCTGATACTGCTCATCCCCCACCTGCCTCAGCCACTCCACAAACTCGCCGTCGAGGGTGCCCCGACAAGTGGGTCGATCTTGTCGCGGTCCGCTCTTGCCAGGGGCTTGCCCAAGGCCCACGCCGTCTCCTCAGCTCGGCATAAAGCCGAACCTTTCCCTGGCCCAGGCAGTGGGCGATGGGCGGTTGAGGCCCAATGAGGATTCAACCCTAGTGGCCACGGCATGTGTCCGAGCAGTACGGACCGGCCTCCCGGGAAGTCAGAGCGACAGTGCGCCAACGGAACCCCTCCTGGATGGCGTTCAGGTGCTGGGATCCAGTGACCAGGCGTCTTCCTGGGCCTCCATCCAAGAGCGTCAAGGCTCGGCCCTGGGCTGCGAGCATGCCGCCCGATGAGCAGTATTCGCACTGGTAGGACTTCCTTTGGACGCGGCCACCGGTCAACGTGCCCACAAACCTGCGGAGATGTGTCGCACAATGCGATTTCGTGCGCCGAGTGGCCTCACACGACAGGTCAATTCCTCCGATGAGATCCTGCAGGCGTGAGTGTCGTGTGCGTAGACGTAGCTCCTTCCACCACAAGGGCGAGCATGAAGAAAAGACCCCAGTACATAATCGCTCATTTCCTGGCGCTCGGGATCACGACGCCTTCGATCGCGAAGGTGCCGCTTGATTCACCAATCGACCCACCGGAAGTCGCCACGGCAGAGACGGGTGATCTGGAACTAGGGCCCAATGTGGGCTCTCAACCCAGGCCGGCTCGGGCCGCCTCGGGCGTCGCCACGCCAAAGGAAGGCACGGCTGAGGTTCCGGCCCAGGCTCCGGATTCGCGCTTCCACGTCACGCTGGGAGTGGATTGCACGACCGCCTACTTCTCCCGCGGCTACAGATTCGAAGACTCGGGATGGATCGCGCAGCCGTTCGCCGATGTTTCGCTGGACGTCTTTCGGCTCGAGGATGCCACGATCTCTTTCACGATGGGCACGTGGAACTCGTTCCACGGAGAGGCCACCGGAGCGGTGTCTGCTGACGGCTTCACCCGAACCTGGTACGAAAGCGACCTGTACGCGGGAGTGAGCGTCGCGGTGGGAAGCTGGGAGTTCGCGGCGAGGTACTACGCCGAGTCGAGTCCCTCCAACGCATGGGCGACCATTGAAGAGGTGTACCTGAGCGTGGCATTCGACGACTCGGACCTGCTCGGGGATTGGTCGCTCAGCCCGACCGCGAATGTCGTGATCGAGACCGGCTCGGATTCCATTGATGGAGGTCGCAAGGGCACGTACCTTCAGCTCGGAGTCTCGCCGGGCCTGTCGTTCGAGCTGGGCACGATGAAAGACCTGAGATGGTCCTTCCCCGTGTCCGTCGGGCTCAGCCTTAGCAACTACTACGAAGGCGCGAGTGGCGAGAACGACGTCTTCGGCTTCGCCAGCGTCGGCACGACATTGTCCGTGCCGCTCAATCTGGACAAGTCCTGGGGTGTCTGGACGCTCAAGGCCGGTGTGCAGGGGCTCTTCCTGGGCGACGCAACGAGCACCTTCAACAACGGGGACCACACTGAGTTGATCGGAACCATCGGAGTGTCGCTCGAATTCTAAGTGACGCACTGCTCTCGCGCCCGCCGGCCGTGGAAGGACCTTTGAATGCAACTCAGGCTCAAACTCACCCTGCTGCTCGCCACGATTCTCACGGTCTCTGTTGTGGTCAACTACGCGATCCAACGCTTCGCGATCGCGCCCAGCTTTCGTGCGCTCGAGCATGATGACGCGGTGAAGGACTGGGAACGCTGCCGCAACGCGATTGTTCGGGAGCGGGAAGCGCTGTCGCTGGCGTGCTTTGACTGGTCCTCCTGGGACCACGCGTACACGTTCGTGCAGAACACCAACCCGAGCTTTGTCAGCGAGAATCTCGAGAACGTTGAATGGTACACGGATCAGAAGATCGATCTCGTGTACTTCTGCAAGCCCGACGGCACGGTGTACTGGAGTCACCTGGCATCGTTGCCCACGGGCGAGCCGGCCGTGCTCGCCTTCATGCCCAAGGAGCGTCTGCCCGCTGGGCACCCACTCATGGCCGTCACCGGCACCAAGGAAAGCAGCGTCTCGGGTATCGCCCGAACGGAACTGGGCCTCATGATCCTCGCCGCTCGCCCGATC
Organism: uncultured Phycisphaeraceae bacterium; assembly: GCA_964358855.1. Lineage (GTDB taxonomy): Bacteria > Planctomycetota > Phycisphaerae > Phycisphaerales > UBA1924 > UBA2396. Next base: position 47,497 of record CAYHQQ010000011.1, on the reverse strand, counting down.
CTCAAGAGCAACAACGAAGGACCACTTGGGGGTGTGCTCATCTTCGGCCGCCTCATCACCGCGGAGGTGGTCGAGTCACTCCGGGCACAGACAGGCGTGCAGTTCGACACCTGGGATGTCTCCAGCGAGAGCGTGACCCAGGCGGACCGAGCCGGCATGGCGGCGGCGATTGAGAGCGACTCTCCCGTGGAGGAAATTATTGACGCCCAGCGCCTGGCGGTTCGCGGTGTCATGCGGGCGGTCGACGACTCACCCGTCATGCTCATCAAGACCGATGGAAAGCGACAGATCACATCGCGGGGCAACGGTGCTCTGCACATGGCCACGGTGTCCCTCCTGTCCGCCGGATTGCTCACGCTTGGTGTTCTGCTCTACGCCATGCGATGGTTGGTACTCGAGCCGCTCGGCACCCTCACGAAGCACGCGACCCATATCGGCAAGAGCGGGCGGCTGGAGGGTCGCGTCGACCTCAAGCGCGGGGATGAACTGGGCACCCTTGCGCGGGCGTTTGACGGGATGCTCTCACAGTTGGAGGAGGGCCGTGCCAACTCGGTCTCCCTCTCGCGACAAGCCGGCATGGCGGAGGTCGCCGCCGGCGTGCTCCACAACGTCGGCAATGCAATGACGAACGTGAATGTTCTGGCGGACACACTCACGAGCAAGCTCGCCGGCTCCGCAGCTCCCCGTCTCTCGAAGGTGTCCGACCTGCTTTCCGAGCACCAGACCGATCTGCCCGGGTTCTTCGAGAACGGGCGTCCGGGACAGCAGATTCCCGCCTACCTCGCGCAGCTCGCGAGCCATCTCAATCTCGAACTCGCGGATTGTCAGCAGGACCTTGCGGGTCTGCGCGAGGGCCTGCAGCACGTGAAGGACATCGTGGCTTCTCACCAGGGCATCGCGTCCTCGTCCAACTTCGTCGAGCACGCCAACCTCGGCGATGTCATCACCAAGGCGCTCCATGTCATCACCGCGTCGTTGCAAAGGCACGGCGTCGGCCTTGCGGTGGAAGTGGAGTCGTCTGTGCTCGTCAGTTGCGACCGCTCGAAGTTGTCGCAGGTGCTCGTCAACCTGATCTCCAACGCCAAGGAAGCGCTGGTCGGGGCGAAGACTCCTGGGCCGCTCATCACGATCCGAGGTGGACGCGGCGCACTTGGAACCGCCTTCGTGGAGATCAGCGACAACGGTCCTGGCGTCAGTCCTCAGTACAGGGACAGGCTCTTCAGCAAGGGATTCACCACCAAGCCCGATGGGCATGGCATCGGCCTGCACTTCAGCTGGTTGGCTGTTCGCGAGATGAACGGGACGCTCGCCATGATGGAGCCGAGCGGGAGCACCGGAGCCGCTTTCCGCCTGGACCTTCCCAGCCGTGTCGCCCAGGAGAGTGTCGCCGCATGAAAGCCAACGCCCCAACATCCAGCAGGATTCTGGTGATCGATGACGAGCAATCCATCCAGAAGGCCTATCGCACGATCCTGTGCCGTGCCGCGGGTGGAAGCGACGCCTTGGACGCGATGGACGCCGCGCTGTTCGGGAAGACGCCCCAAACGCCCGCGACAACGCCCACAGCAACGTTCGAGGTGGACGCCGCCTCTCAGGGGCGCGAGGGTGTCTCGCTCCTGAACAAAGCTCTGGCGGAGGGCCGACCGTACTCCATGGCGTTCGTCGACATGCGCATGCCGCCGGGCTGGGATGGCACCCAAACCGTGGAACAACTGTGGAAGGCCGATCCGAACCTCGATGTCGTGATCTGCACGGCATACTCGGACCATCCGTGGGACGACATCGCGCAACGACTGGGCCAGACGCACCGTCTCCTGCTCCTTCGCAAGCCGTTTGACGCCGCCGAGGTCTGGCAGCTTGCCAACTCGCTGTCGCAAAAGCGACTCGCCGAGACCAACGCCGTTGCCGCCCGGCAAGCCCTTGAGCTCTCCCACGCTCGCTTGCAGCTGGAAGTCGAGGCCAGAAGGACCGTTGAAGGGCAACTCAAGTACGACTCGCTGACCTCGCTGCCCAACCGGTTGCTCATCAACGAGAGGATCGAGCGTTGCATCGAGCGGTCCAAGCGCGACGCCGCCTTCAAGTACGCCGTGCTCTTTCTCGACCTGGACAACTTCAAGTCGATCAACGACACGCTGGGGCACGCGATGGGTGACTACCTGCTGGTCGAGGTCGGCAAGCGGCTTGAGGGCAGCCTGAGGTCCCTCGATTCCGCCATGCGCGTGGGCGGAGACATCCCCGCCCGGCTGGGGGGAGACGAGTTTGTACTGCTGCTCGACGACGTGAACTCCGCGGACGAGGTGCGCGTCATCGCCCAGCGCCTCCAGAGGACAATCGCCCAACCAACCGTCATGGCGGGCCACCAGGTCGCTGTCAACGTCAGTATCGGCTTCGTCCTGGGATGCCCCGAGCATCTCGTCCCCGATGACCTGCTTCGCGACGCCGACGCGGCCCTGTACCAGGCCAAGGAGACGGGCAAGGGGCAGGTGTGCGAGTACGACGAGACAATCCGTCAGAAGGTGCTGTCGGAGCGCAGGCTGAGCAACGACCTCAAGAGTGCGATCTCGCTCTCTCAATTGCGTGTGCTGTACCAGCCCATCGTGTCATTGGAATCCGGGCTCATCGAGAGCGTCGAGGCGCTGGTGCGCTGGGACCATCCCGAGCTGGGAACCCTTGGCCCGGCCCTGTTCATCCCCGTCGCCGAGGAAACAGGTGTCATCCACGAGCTGGGCCTGTGGGTGATGCGGGAAAGCTGCCAGCAGCTGAGAATCTGGCACGAACGCTTCCCGGCACACAAGAGCCTCTGCGTCAGCGTCAACGTGTCCACCAAGCAACTCGCCGTCGCGGGGTTGGCCGACGCGATCGCTAGGATCATCAGGGACACCGGCCTGCCGGGCGAGTGCCTCAATATCGAGATCACCGAGAGTGCCTTCATCGACAATATCGAGGCCGTGTGCAAGCAGCTGGCCTCGATCCGAGAGATGGGGGTCGGGCTCCACCTGGACGACTTTGGCACGGGCTACTCCTCCTTGAGTTCGTTCCACACGCTTCCCATCGACGCCGTCAAGATCGATCGTTCGTTCGTGTCGGGCATGGGCCTCGATGGGCGGGTCGCCAATATCGTGAACGCGATTCAGACCATGGCGAGCAACCGAAGGGTCAAGGTGATCGCCGAAGGAATCGAGACCATCGAGCAACTCGCCCAGTTGCAAGCCCTGGGATGCAGCAGCGGACAGGGTTACTACATGTCACGCCCTGTCGACGCGGTTGCCGTTCAAGCCTTGCTCAAGGAGAACGAGCGGACACTCACCGACTCCACGCCCAAATGGCCACGCGCGAACGCCGCCTAGAAGTCCGCGGGCGCGCGATTCTGGTCCGCGTGACGATCGCCGATCTCACCGCCAATGGCGATTGGTTGCTGCTCTTGAGCAGCGCCGAGACGTTGAGCCGGTGACAAGCAAAGTGCGGACCCGGCAAGGTCTCCAGGATGTGGGGGCACCGACAATGCACGTCACTGCGACAAGGCCCTCTCTTGACACCGCCGGAGAGTGAGCCCGCCGCGTCAGTGCGGCCACCGCCAGGCGAAGATGGCCCCGATGATCGCACCGTAGAGGATGGCGTCAATGACATTGGCAACGATGGTTCGCTTGTACGAGCCCCACCACAGGGCGCTGGGGATGTGTGAGAAGCCGTAGGCGAGGATGCCCGCCGTGCCCGCGACCTGGAAAACCTTTGCAAAGGGCGCCGCGCCCGGAAGCGCAACGCGCGCGAGATAGGCGATGAGGATGCTGACGACCATGTGGACGAAGAACGTGGCGATCATCTTGTCGCCCATGGTCAACGGCGTCCTCCAGACGCTCAGGTGCCCGACCGGCCCTTCTTTCAAAGCCCTCTCCACCTTCGCCGACTTCAACTGCTCGCTCGTGCGGAAATCGGGAAACAGGTAGTTGCCGGGCTTGATGCCGCGCTTGCGGAGATCCTCCATGAAGCCATCCTCGTCGGGCAAACCGATCCAGTCCTGCTTGTGATGCGGCAGGGCCATCCCGAAGATGATGGAAACGAACCAGACGACGCCCGCGGAAAGCAGGATGGGGAGCCAGAGGGGGAGCAGGAGTTCCATGCGATTCCTTTGGAGTGTGACGTGGCACGTCAAAGCCGGCCCACGCGCCGGGGACAACACCAGGAGCCTAGTCGTACCAGTTGAAGACGAGCTCGCCCACGGTGCGCGGCTTGTGCACGCGGATGTCGGTCCAGGCGTCTTCGATCAAGTCGCGCATCCACGCTTCGGGCTCGAATCGCCGTGACAACAGTTCCGCCGGGATGAGGACCAGCCCCTCGGGAAGCTCGGCGGGGTTCAACGGCGGATCCCAGTACTCGCGGCCGTCCTGCCCTCCGCATTCCGTGGTGAAGCGCCACGCTCCGATGAAGGGATGAATCACGTGCAACGCGACCTGGACGCGGCCGACCGGTGGCGGCGCGAGCGCTCCGACAAGGTGGTAGTTCTGGCCTGTGGTCGCGGGAACTTCCTCGGTGATCTTGACGCGCAACCTGCCAATACCGAGTCGGCAGGCATGGCGCCAAGCGCCGACGACCGGCGAGGGGAGGGCCTGGCGGTGAATCGACCCGTGGCCGCCAATGCATCCGGTGAGGCCAGGGAGCAGGAGGTCGCGGAGGGTGGTCATGCACCCAATTCTAGTTGGTGCTTTGCGAGCTTGCTCTCACTCAGATTGGCTCAAATTATCACGGGCAGGTCACTTGGACAAGCTCGGCGGCAGTCATCATTCCCCTGAGGCCAACGGCCCCTAATCGAAAGTGTTCCGCTGGGTATTTCCGATCGAACCCGATCGAACGCGAACGCTGCCGATGGATTGGTGTTTAGCCCTACTGTTCCCACCATCCCGAACGGAAGCCTGCCTCTTCGCCGGGCGCTTCGTGTTCCTGGGGAATAGGCTGATCACCGTGGCCATTACCTCTCTGGACAACTCATGCAGCGAGACGAGTTTGAGAAGCTGGCGATAGCTGAGCTTGACGCGGTTTACCGCTTTTCCCGCTTCCTCACAAAGGACCCGGACGCTGCGGAGGAACTCGTTCAGGATGTCTATGCGCGGGCGTTTCGTCCCGAGTCGATCGCTGGATTCACGAGTCGGGGTGCTGGAATGCGGGCGTGGCTGATGACGATTGCGAGAACAAGTTTTTATGGACGGCTTGAGCACGAGCAGGCGGGAAACCGGGCGCTCAGGCGGGTAACTGATCAGGCAAGGGACACCGGGGAGTCCTCAGAAACGGTGAGCGCGGCTGAGGCCGGAGAGATTGACCTTGCTTTGGCCGGAACGCGGATGCAGGAGGCGATGGATTCGATGAGCGTCGAGTTGAGGGAAGTGTTGTGGTTCTGGGGCGTCGAGGGTCTCAAGTACCGTGAGATCGCCGAGGCCTTGGCCGTTCCAATCGGCACGGTGATGAGCAGGCTCCATCGCGCCAGGAGTCAGGCCGCACGGTTTCTTCGAAACGACGCGACCTTGGCCCCGCAACTCGGACGCGCTGGCATCATCGAACCTCGACCAGAAGCCCAGGCCGCGGATTCAAGAGATTGAACATGCAAGAGCATTCCAACAATCACGTTCCTCGTTCGGACACTGCGGAGCAGTCGCAGGTGTCGGCACGGACGGAGATTCTCCGCGCCGCTGCGGATGGAGAGCTGACTCTCGCAAAGACGGCTGAACTCGAACGCCACATAGCCGCCCACCCTGAAGATCAGCGCGTCATCCAGTTTGAGCGAGAACTCCGGGGTTCGGTCGCCGCATTCGCCTCAAAGACCGCACCCGCCGCGCTGCGTGACCGCATCGTCGCGATGAGCAGCACCGCCGGAATGTATCGGGCAAACCTTCCGCTCCCGTCGGTAAGCACCCAGCCCCATCGCCGGTTCTCGCTGTCGGTCCGCTGGTTGGCGATCGCAGCTTCGGTCGCAATTGTCGCAGGTGGGGCCTTCCTGACCCTTCGCCAGCACGGCTCTGGGCCGGCGGATGGCACATTGATCACTCAGCAGTATCGGACATCCTTGGTGTCGTTCATCGGAACCCAGCACCAGGAGTGCGAGGTCCACGCCGACATGATCGGCATGCGGTTCAAGACGACCAAGCTGGATGATGTCCCGAGCGAGTTTTCCAAAGTGCTTGGGGGCACCCCGGATATTGGTCACATCGAAAGCGGCGGCTTCAAGCTCCTTGGGGCGGGACCGTGCGCCGTCCCGGGTCGCGGCAAGTCGGTTCGGATGGTGCTTGAGTCAACCACGGACGTTCAACCGAATGGTGGTCGCGGGTCCTTGGTCAGTATCCACATTCAGCAGGACACTGGCGAGTTGAACCTTGAGGCCGGCAAGACCTATCGGCTGGTGGACAAGATCGCCACTTCGGGGTCGGTCGCGCCGGAGATCTTCGTGTGGCGTCGGGACGGATTCATCTACTTCCTTACGTCCAAGTCCGAAGAAGCCATGCAGATGGCTCGGGCAGCGTTTGGAGCCAAGGAACCTTCGGGCACGATCTGACCGGCGCACGGAATTGGGACGCTCGCCCGCACGGGCTTCTTCCCAGACAGGCGGTTTCGCCACGTGGCCAGCCTCTGCGGCGACATTCCCATCGAAAAACCGATGACGCACGCCTGGTTGATGGCGGTCATACGCATTACGCCGACGACTTCCCATCGCCTGGCGGAGGTGATGGCCGGTGCGTCCACCACCGTGACGCGGCCTGTCATCCGGGCACGGCGGACGAGGTCGAGGTCTTCCATCAGCGGGATTGCCGCGAACCCCATGAGCCGTGTGAACACATCGCGCCTCATGAACAACGCCTGATCGCCGTAGGGTGTCTTGAAGACGCCGCAGCGGACCTGCACGGCGATTTCAACGACGCGCAGGAGAACGCCCGCACGATCGAGTTTGAAGCGGAAGGCCCCGACCGCCACGGACGAGTCGCTGAGCGTCCGCCGCACGATGTCACCGAAGTTCTCGGGGAGTGTGGTGTCTGCGTGCAGGAACAGCAGGTTCTGCCCTCTCGCGAGCGCAGCGCCGGCGTTGAGTTGGGGGCCTCGCCCGCGGGAAGCGATGATCACGCGAGCGCCGTGTGCAGCCGCGACGCTGCGTGTGTTGTCGTCGCTCCCGCCGTCGGCGACAATGACCTCAACGCCGGGATGGCGAACCGTGTCAACGAGGTTGCCGATTCGACCCTGCTCATTGAGGGTGGGAATGATGACCGAGAGTGATGGCATCTCACCGGTCGGTGCAAACGTGGCACGGACACGATCCCACACCGGCAGGTCGGGTGGTTCATCGATGTCGTTGAGCGTGGGCAGGAGCCGGACCGAGAGCCCGAGCGACGACGCCAGTTCAAGCGTCTTGGCCAGCACCGTCGCAGTGCTCCACTCCATGTTCTCGAAGAGTGCCGGGACGGGGCGCCTCAGACCAATGAGGTAGTATCCGCCGTCGCTGGCCGGGCCGAGGACCACATCCGAGGATCGCAGCGCCTCGAACGCCATACCGAGGAGGCCCGGTGAGATGTCAGGGCAGTCGGTCCCGATGATGACAGCAGCGGTCGCTTCCCGCAGCATGTGCCGGAACGCCGCGAGCATCCGCTGCCCGAGGTCGCCGGAACTCTGCGCCACGCACGGAACCTGGGTCTTGAAGTGGTGTGCGAAGGTGTCGGGGTCGGTTCCAGCCGAATAGACGCGGGACTCCACTTCGCGCTGGCTGAGCAACTCGCTCACGCGGGCCAGGGTGTGACGGACCATGCTGTCGTGCAGACCCGCAGCGCCCGCCGCTCCCAACGCGGGAATGAGCCGAGTCTTGGCTCTTCCGGGCTCGGGGTACTTAGCGAACACACCGAGCGCCTCTCGTGCGCCGCTGGTGAGCTTCTTCGGCCAGAAGTACTCCTGGCCGACGCACGCGAGGATCTTTGTGCCTGCCTTTACAACGCCGCGAATCGTGCCCGAGATTTTGGACTCGCCGCCTCGGCGACAGCCGTAGTCGACAGGCACCTCAAGCGTTCGCAAGCCAACCCGGGCGGCCCGGATCTGCATCTGCACGGTCCAGCCGTAGGTGTTGTCGTCCATGCGAAGGGAACGCAGGGCCGACACACGGATCGCGCGGAACGGGCCGAGGTCAGTGTACCGCTCTCCCCACAGACACCGGATTAGAGCGGGAGCGATTAGATTGCCGAATCGCTGCGGCGCGGTCATCGCCCCCGCGTTAAGCACCCCGCGTGTCCGGGATCCGATGACCATGTCGGCGCAGCCCCCGATGATCGGATCAACTACTCGCTCCATCTGCTCGGGGAAGTCGCTGCCGTCGGCGTCAAGGAATACCAGCAGTTCCGGCGACAGTTGAGGGTCCGTCTCGGCCGCGATGATGCCCGCCTGGCACGCGCGGCCGTAGCCGCGTGTGGGTTCCGAGACCACCACGGCGCCCGCGGCACGAGCGACGGCAGCCGTCCGGTCTGTTGAGCCGTTATCGACGACGACAATTCGGTCAACCCATTCGGGGATGCGTGCAATGACGCCGGGGAGCGCGGCCTCCTCGTTCAACGCAGGGATCACCACGGCAATCACGGAGCCGTTACGCAACACGGACCTCCCGTTCATCAAATAGCCTGGTGCGATGCCCCAGCGCTGTTCGTCCTCCCGCCAGTAGCAGGAGAATCCACACAGGAGCGTGCTGGAGCCAGTGGCCGAGCGGGTACACAAGCTGGTCCTGAACGTAGTAGATGGGCAGCAGCGCGGTGTAGACAAGCAAGGGAAGGCTGGGACGGAGCGTGAGGAACGGAAGACACCAGAGCCAGTACCACGGGAACTGAGTCGGACTCAGGAGAAAGATCCCGCCGACGATGAAGACGCACCGGCGTACCAGGCTCGTGCCATCACTTGCCAGCGTTCGCGATTGCCAGAGGACGATCCCTGCGACCAACCCCGCGGTCAGCAGTCGCATGATCGTGTGGGAGTGCCAAGGCTCGATGTGAGCCAGATTCAATACCCGCTCGGTCATCCAGATGCCGGCCCGGAAGAATCCATCATTGTTCTGCCATGCGCGCCCGTAGGCCAAGAAGCCGCTGTTCTCGCCGTGCGGGGCGAGCACCACGGGGAGCCAGAGGACAGCCCCCAGCAGACCGCACGCACCAACCACCGCCGCCATTCGACGCCACTGGCCAAACAGGGGCCGCAGAACGAGCGGTGCAAGAACGATGGGCCAGACCTTCACCGCTGATGCGACAACAAGGCACGCCGCGACTAATCCGCTTCGGGAGCGGACTGCTGCCAGCAGAGCCGCCACGACTAGCGGCAGCAGGAGAATGTCCATGTGAAGGGACGAATACACCTCTCGGAGGAGGAGTGGATTCCAGGCGAACCAGGCAATCTTGACAGCAGGAAGGCCGAGAGCCCTGAGCAATCTGGCAAGGAGCAGCACCGTCACTGCGTCGGCCAGGCAGAAAACAATTCGGAGGCCATTGGGGCCGAATGGAGCGATCGCATAGGCGACCACGAAGCTGGCCTGAGCGACTGGCGGGTAGATGGTCGTGAGCGTCGGATGGTTGATGCTCGTGAGCACGGGACCGGCACGATGAGCCAGATCAGATAGACGATCAGCGCCCTGCCCACGGGCCGTACCCGCGATGATGTCGCTAGGGGGATATCGGTAGGGATTGATACCGTTCGCAGCGACCGCGCCATCCCAGAGGTACCGCTGATAATCGGATTCAAGCATTGGCGGGGACAGCGAGACGATGAGCCGTGCCAGGACGGCCACGACCGCGATCCAGACTGGCGCAATCTGAACGCCTCGGCGTTGTGCACGATATAGGCCGAAGAGGTAAAGAGAGCCGGCGACTACGCCACCACCTGCGAGCCACACAAGGGCATGCTGCCGCCCGATCCCATCCGACGCCAGCATTCGGGAGAGGCCACTGAGGAGGGCCGCGTACGCCACGAACGAGCCACCGGCAATCCAATAGGCCACTGGCCAGCCGCTGTGGGGCGGCGCTGCGCGAGGACGGTCATGCAGTGATTGAAGTGCTCGTTCGGTCATCGCCTCCACGCCAGAACACGCTCGAAGAGTTTCTTGACACCGGGCGTCAAGCGGGTGCGGTTGTAAGCGTCCGCCGCCCGCTTGATGACCTCCGCCTGTGTCGGGTACGGATGGATGACACTCGCGAGTTTGCGCAGACCGACGCCGTGGGTGATCGCGGTGGTGAGTTCCGAAATCGTCTCGCCCGCGTGCCTGGACACGAGGGTTGCGCCGAGAATCTCGTCTGAGCCTTTGCGTAGGAGAACCTTCAGCAAGCCATCTTCGCCGTCGAGAATGGCCCGATCGACCTTGCCGAGTTCTACCGCGATGGTGTCGGTCTCGATGCCTTGCTCCTGGGCGTCCTTCTCGTACATGCCAACGTGCGCGATCTCTGGGTCCGTGAACGTGCACCACGGCATGACCAGTCGGCTCGCCTTGGAGCGCCCGAAGAAGAGCGCGTTCTGAATCACGATCCGGGCCATCGCATCCGCGGCGTGCGTGAACTTGTACCTGCTGCACACATCGCCCGCCGCATAAATCCGCGGGTTGGTGGTCCGCAGTCCATCCGTGACTTCGACTCCTTTGCGTGCGTCGAACTTCACGCCCGCCGCTTCCAGCCCCATGCCCTCCACGTTCGGCGCTCGCCCGATACCCACCAGGATCTCGTCAACCTCTAACCGTTCCTCGCCCCCAGCGGTCTTGAGCACCAGCGTCTTGCCCGAGGCAGATTGTTCGACCCGTTCCACACTGGCGTTCAGCCTGAAGATCACATTGTCGCGACCCATCGCCTTGATCACGAACTCGGCGGCATCGCGGTCTTCACGCGGCAGCACTTGGCCAGCCTGTTCGATGACGGTCACTGTGGATCCGAAGCGTGCGAAGCACTGAGCGAGCTCGCAGCCGATCGGGCCTGAGCCGAGCACGGCCAGCCGAGGCGGCAGCTCGGTGAGTGTGAAGACGTTCTCGTTGTTCAGGAACCCGGCCTCTGCCAACCCGGGGATGGCAGGGGTGGCGGGACGAGCTCCGGTCGCGATGCACGCTCGGGCGAAACGCAGTGTCTGCCCGCCTACCTCGATGGTGTCCGAACCGGTGAACTTGGCGTCACCGATGAAGACGTCGATCCCGAGCGAACGGAACCGCTCGGCGGAGTCGTGCGGTGCTATCTCCGCACGCAGCCGGCGCATGCGCTCCATCACCGCCGGGAAATCGACACCGAAGCCCGATCCCGCCCTGACCCCATAATGGTGCGCTTCAACGAGGTCGCCCACCGACCGTGCCGAGCGGATCAGTGCTTTGCTCGGCACGCAACCGAAGTTGAGGCAGTCGCCCCCCAGAAACCTCCGCTCAACGAGTGCAACTTTCGCCCCAAGACCGGCCGCACCGGCCGCCGTCACCAGCCCCGCGGTGCCGCCGCCGATCACCGCCATGTTGTAGCGGCCTGAGGGCGTGGGGTTGTTCCAGGTGGGCGGATGGACGGCTTCGAGCAGCCGTGAGTTGTGTTCGTCCAAAGGCCGGAGATCGGCCAGAACACTCGGATCGAATGTAGACTGCATCGTGCTGTCACCGTTGTATCGCTTGGCGTGTGCCGATAGTGCGTCGTGGATCGTCCCGTTGTGAGTAGTCGTCATTTGTGGGTCTGGTCCTACTTGTCGCCCGCAAGCGATCGATTCCCAACGCTGTTGAGTTTCCAGCTGTAGTCCAGGAACTTCACGCGGGGCTCCTTGCCCGAGTTGATGAGCCGGACCAGTTCAGGCGAAAACTGTGCCGCGAAGGCAACCACCGACGACGCCTTCTGCGTGAAGTCGCCGCCGTACCAATCGTAAAGGGCGGTCAGCTCGACCTCGCCACGGTCCTCTTGCAACCGGAACCATCGGGGGTGCGAGTGCACGTAGCGCGACTGGTCCGCGAGTTGTTCTTCCAGCCGTGCCCCCGTGTACGCCTCGTTGCGGAGGGGCGGGCACCCGATCGCGGCGCACACGAGCGCGAAGTGGACACGCGGCTCGGCGAACTTGGGGCGGATGAGCTCGTGCTCGATCTGGTTGAGGCTGTAGGTGCCGCCGGCAATCGTCCACCGCTTTGCGTCCCAGCGCTGGTCAGAGGGGATGTCCTTGATCGAGTCTACGGGGTAATAGTCCAGGATCAGCCGGAGCGTGAAAGCGTTGTAGACGTTGATGAGGAACGCCAGACGCTCGTCGCGACCGAGCGTGTCCACATCGGCCTTCCCAATCGCGACGATGTAGGCGTCGAGCTTGTCCGCATCCTTCTTGAGCGCGTCGTAGTCGACAAAGCCGCCCTCAGTGCTCACATGAGCCTTCAGGAGTGCATCGAACGCCGAGTGATCGAACGTTGCTCCGGCTGGAGCGTTCGCGTAGGCCTCGTGGGGCGTCGCCTTGGGCGGACCGAACATGCTGCCGAGGCGCCCCTTGTTGAGCTGTGCGCACGCCGCCAGCACAGCAAGCACCCCGGCCGCGACGATCGGCTTGCCCACGGGCTTGGGACCGGACTTGACGACCTGTGCGGACTTCTCGCTCGTGTCACGCTTCACACTGTCCTCTTTCAGAGACGTCTCTTTCAGGGCCTTGCGGGCCAGTCGGGTCACGTACACGCTCACCACGATCGTCGCGAGCAGACCAGCGCCCAGCAGCACCCACTGCCACGGGTTCTTGCCGCCGCCACCACCTGCGGCTGTCTTACCGACGTAGCCCAGGTACACAAACAGGAACGTACCGGGCATCATCGCCACCCACGACGCGAGCAGGTACGGCCAGAACTTCACCGGCGTCAGCCCGTAGAGGTAGTTGCCCAAGGAGAAGGGCACGGCGGGCGAGAGCCGCAGGAGCGCGATGATCTTCCACCCGCCTTGCGCGATGGCCTTGTCGATCGCTCCGAAGGTGCGGTTGCTCTCGGCCATCTTGCGCACCTTGTCGCGGGCGAGGTAGCGCGCGATGAGGAACGATGCCCCGGCGGCGGCGGTGGACGAGACCGAGACGGTGGCGAATCCCCCGGCAAGCCCGAAGATCGCGCCCGCAGCGAGCGTGAGGGCCGAGCCGGGGACGAAGAGGACGGCGGCGACGAAGTACGTGACGCCGTACACGACCGGCCCCCACGGCCCGAACGTCGCCACTTTCTTCTGCATTAGGTCCAGCAGTTGGGCCGTCGGCAGGGCACGCAGGATGACCAGCGCACTCGCCGCGATGATGACAAAGCAGAGCAGGCGCACGGCCTTCTGTGCCCAGCCACCCGCGCCCGCAGCGTTCGTGCCTTGGGCACGCGAGTCCGAGGGATCAGCGTTCACGGGCGGCGTTTCGACGGCGGAGTGGCTCATGGCTCGGAAGGGAATGGCTATCCGGGCCGGACTATTCCCTCGACGATGGCACGAGAGCCTGAGGCCCGCTGGGTCTAAATGACATTGCGGCCAGCCATAACGCCACCGTCAACGTCCCAAATCGCCCCGGTGACCCATGACGACTGATCCGACAGGAGGAATGCGACCACGCTGGCGATGTCCCGGGGGGTACCGATCCGACCGATCGGGTGAAACGAGTTGAATCCCTGCAGTGCCGCATGAACCTGATCGGACGGGATGAATGCCTCGTACACCGGCGTCTCGACAACCGCCGGCGATACCGCATTCACGCGTATTCGGTGCTTGGCCAGTTCCATCGCTGCATGCTGGGTGAGCGCATGCAGGCCCGCCTTGGCAACGGAGTACGCCGACGAAGGTGTGGCTTCGATCGCTTGCCTCGCCCACATGGAGCCGATATTGACCACCGCACCACCGCGGCCGAAGGCGATCAGCCGCCGGGCGATGGCCTGCGTCACGAAGAACTGTGCGCGTGTCAAAGCCGCGTATCGGTCATAGTCCTCCGGGGTGTGCTCGACGAACGGCTTGGGAATGAAGATGCCGGCTGCATTGACCAAGAGGTCGAACGGGTGCGGCTCGGACGCAATCAGTTCCTGCAGTTGGGCGAGACCCTGTTCGGCGGCAACGTCTATCGTTTGGGCTCGACCACCGGACCCGAGATCCACCGCGGCGCGCGCCGCCTTCTCAGGTCTGGAACCGATCACCGTCACTGTGCCGCCCGAGCCTTGAACGGCTCGTGCGACAGCGAGACCGATCCCGCTTGTTCCGCCAACGACCAAGAGAGAACGATTCGAGAACGTCTGTTCCACAGGCATAACTCCTTTGTACTTTGCACCGCGTGCGGGTGCTGGGTTGAACGACAATGGGTCATCTGGTAGCGTCCGATGATCCCGAGGTGGCGACTTCACATCACCTCTTCCAAGCCCCCATGAGCCACCGGGCGAGGTCCTGGCGCGTCCCAGCGGAACCGCCGTTGTGCCTCCTCGATCGAAACGTCATTGATGCTCGCCTCGCGCCGGCGCATGAGCCCGGCCGCATCAAACTCCCAGAGCTCATTGCCGTAGCTGCGGAACCACTGTCCCGCGTCATCGTGCCACTCGTACTGGAATCGAACGGCGATCCTGTTGTCGGAGAAGGCCCAAAGCTCCTTGATCAGCCGATAGTCGAGCTCCCTCGCCCATTTGCGATGCAGAAAGGCTTTGATCTGCTCGCGACCGCGGATTCCCTGCTCCCGATTGCGCCACTGGCTGTTGGTCGAGTAGGCCAGCGATACACGCTTGGGATCACGGCTGTTCCACGCATCTTCGGCGGCACGCACCTTTTTAGTCGCGGTGTCGAGGGTGAAGGGTGGCAATAGGACACGTTGAACGCTGGGGTATGCGTTGCCTTCCACGGAGTCGCTCCACTGGGGTGACTGCACAGACAGCGGACTCTGAAACGGTTGAGACGAATCGCCACGGACCGCCTTCGCCGTCCGCGGTGTGATGTGCCGAAGCCGGCGTTGTTTACTTCTTGACCCGCTCCCGCATGAAGGCGCGGATCTTCTCGGCGATTTCGTCGCCCATCTCTTCGAGCGCGAAGTGGCCGGTGTCGAGGATGTTGTAGTCGAGGTTCTTGAGGTCACGCTTGTACGGCGCAGCGCCCTCCGCGGGGAAGATGATGTCGTTCTTGCCCCAGACGATCAGCGTCGGCGGCTGGTGCGTGCGGAAGTACTCCTGCCACTTGGGGTACAGCGGCGGGTTGGTTCCGTAGGACATGAACAGCTGCAACTGGATGTCCTTGTTGCCCGGGCGGTCCATGCCGGCCTGGTCGAGCGTCCAGGTGTCCGGGCTGATGGTGGACTCGTCCAGCACGCCGTGTGTCCACTGCCACTTCGTCGCGGGGAGCTCGAAGAAGGGCGTGAGTTTCGCCTTGTTCGCCTCGGACGGGTCCTTCCAGTACGCCTTGAAGGGGACCCAGAAGTCGCGCAGTCCTTCCTCGTAGGCGTTGCCGTTTTGGACGATGATGCCGCGGATGCGCTGCGGCTGGGTGCTGGCGATGCGGAAGCCGATCGGCGCGCCGTAGTCCTGCACGTACATCGTGAAGTCCTTCACGCCCACGGCGGCGGTGAACTTGTCCACCACCTTTGCGAGGTTGTCGAAGGAGTACTCGAACTCGCTCACGCTCGGCATCGAGCTCTGGCCGAAGCCGGGGTAGTCGGGCGCGATGACGCGGTACTTGTCCGCGAGCGCAGGGATGAGGTTGCGGAACATGTGCGACGAGGTCGGGAAGCCGTGGAGCAGCAGAATCACCGGCGCGTCCTTGGGCCCGGCCTCGCGGTAGAAGATGTCCAGGCCGTCCACCTTCACGGTGCGGTGGTGGACCGTGACGGGAGCGGGGGCGCTGTGAGCCGCAGGGGCCACGGAGCCCGAAGGTGCGGTGGAGGAGCCGGGGGGGCCACCGGCGCCGATCGTCACCGCGCCAGCGGCGGTGCCGACGAGCGCGATGAGGGCGAGGGCGTTGCGACGACCGGTCGAACCAGTAAGAACAAGAGTAGCCATGAGAAACTCCTTGAAATGGGACATGTTGCGGACAGGGACGGACTCAGCGAACAGCGAACAGACGGGGACACGGACGTGACGAGCGGCGGGCGCCCGTGCGGGATGGGGGGGGTTGTCTGGGAGAAGGTGGACGTTGTCACGCCTCAAGGCGCGAGTGACCACCTCCTGCTTCCGCGCGGGCGACCCAAACCGGCTCGTGGAGGTGTGAAGAGCGAGAGCGTGTAGCGATGGCTGCGCAACTCAGGTGCGAGCGCAGGCGGCGGCGCCGGTGGCGCAGTGCTGCTTGCCGGCCATCTCGCGGAGCATCTGGGCGGAGGCGAGCGTGCCGCCGACGCCCCATTGACCTTCGGGCACGTCCTCGATGATGACCCACGTGACGGGGCGGAGGCCCTCGCCCTCGACCGAAAGGACCGCGTCCGTCAGACGCTTGATCAACTCGGCCTTCTGTTCCTTGGACAGATACCCGGACACACCTTTGACTTGAACCAGTGGCATGATCGAACTCCTTTGTGAATGCGATGGGACGATGTGGACCTCTTGAGCGGAAGGGCGCCCGCGCGGGGTGCTAGGCGTCATGGCCTGAGCCCGCGCGGGCCACCCGATCCGCCAGGAGGAGGGAGGGACGAGGGGGACCGGTTAGCGCGTGCCGCAGGCGCTGGTGCCGCACCCGCAGCCGGGCTTGGACCACTTCACGGGTGCGAACGCGCTGTCGAGCGGCGTCGCCGCGAGGTGATTGGCGTAGTTGGAGAGCGTCTTCACGCCAATGCCAAGGACGACCTCGAGCGCCTGGGCCGGGGTGTACCCCGCGCCGGTGAACCGCGCCACGGCCTCAGTCGACGGCCAGCCGCGGGTGCGGACAGCCTCGGCGGCGAACGAACGAAGGGCCTCCAGCTTCGCGTCGCTGATCGGATTACCGTCCCGCAGGGCGCCGATGACGCCTTGGTCGACCTTCTGCATGCCCGCGATGGCGCTGTGTGCCGCCATGCAGTATTCACAGCCGTTCTCGAAGCTGGCGGCGAGCAGGACCACCTGACGCTCCGTCGGCGAGAGCGAGGTCTTATCAAAGATCCCGGCGAGTGTGAGGTATCCCTCGAGCAGGGCCGGGGCATTGGCGAACATGCCCAGCAGGTTGGGGACGAAGCCGAACTTGCTCCCGGCGGCCTTGAGCAGGTCGCGCGACGCAGCGGGGGCGGACTCGACGGTCTGGACGGGGACGTTGATGAGAGCGGACTTCATGACGATACTCCTGGAAACCGAACCATTGAATGTTTGGAACACTCGTTCCAAATCTGGACAGACGTTGTGCCGCGACGCGCGCGGCGTGACTTCTAGAGCAACTCCTTCACTTGCTGAACGATCGACTCAAGCACCGGCGCGGGCGACCCGCCGCGAGCCAACACCCGCATGCCAAGCAGCAGACCGAGAAGAGACCGGGCGACGACATCCGGATCTGCGCTGGCGCGGATCGTGCCGTCGGCCTGGCCATGCTCGATCATGGCTTTGAAGAACGCCTCGGTCTGGCTGAATGCAACACCGACGATTTTGGCAACGGACTTGTCAGAGGCGGCGAGCTCCATCGTTGCGTTGGCGAGAAAACACCCCCGCGTGCCCTTCGCGCCGGCGGCTTCCTTTCGGACCGCCTCGAACAGCGTCAGAATCGCTTCGCGAGGGGTGAACTCAGCCTTGAGTTGGTCGAGCACGCCGCAGCGGTAGTGCTGGTCATACCGCTGCAGGACATCGAGGTACAGCGCCTGCTTGCTGCCAAACGTGGCGTAGAAGCTTCCCCGATTGATGTCCATGCAGCCCAGCAGGTCCTCCATCGAGGTCGCCTCGTACCCCTTGGACCAGAACAGGGCCTTGGCCCTGTCCCGGGCAACGTCGACATCGAAGTTCTTCTTCCAGGGCATGGGTGGGTGC
Organism: uncultured Phycisphaeraceae bacterium; assembly: GCA_964358855.1. Taxonomy (GTDB): domain Bacteria; phylum Planctomycetota; class Phycisphaerae; order Phycisphaerales; family UBA1924; genus UBA2396. The sequence continues at coordinate 29,634 of CAYHQQ010000011.1, read as the reverse complement.
TTCCAATTGCGATGATCGGCAGAACCATAGCCGGTCTGGAACGATCGGTCCAGATGTGGACGAGAAATTCTTCTCTTTGATCTGTCCGAGAACTTCATGCGAGGGCTCCTCCGCACGACGAGCCACACCCGGCGGTGCAGGCGAAGCAGTGCTCGCCGGTGGCGATCGAGCGACGGCTAAAGGTTTCGATCGATCCAGGTCTGAGCAGGTCGCGCACGTGACGCGGTGAGGCCGGGTCGTCGAGGTTGACCGGGAGCTTGAGGGCGTAGTTGAAGTCGCAGTCGCTCAGCGTGCCGTCGTGGCTCACGTGGACCTGGTGGCGGCACATGAGCGGCTCGATGGTCGCGAGGTTGAAGGCATCGCGGAGTTTCTGCCTGTACGCGGTCCCCTTCCCGCTCCGGTCCAGGTCGTGCTGGAAGCGGCCGATGGGCATGTTCGTGATCGTGTAGAGCCGCGTAAAGCGCAGGCCGAACTGGCGGTCCAGCTCGCGGCGGTAGTCGGCTTCGAGCGCGCCCTGCGGCGGTGGGAGCGAGGGGCCGCCGGGGTTGTAGACCAGGTCGAGCGGCAGGGCCGGGTCGATCCCGAAGCCGATCGCGTTGAGCCGCTTGATGACTTCGATGCTCTCGGCGTAGACGTGCCGGCCGCGCTGCATGTCCACGTTCACTTCGAGATAGCACGGGAGTGAGGCGACCAGGTGAACACGCTGCGCGGCGAAGAACTCGGGGAGGTCCTCGTAGCCGGGTTCGAGTGCGATGGTCAGGTTGGTGCGGACGATGACCTCGTGGCCCTGGGCCTTGGCGGCGGAGACGAGGCGGCGGAAGTGCGGGTTCATCTCCGGCGCGCCGCCGGTGATATCGATCGTGTGTGCCCGGGCCTGCCGTGCCGCCTCCAGCACCATCGCCATCGTGCCCCAGTTCATCTCTTCCGTCCGCTTGGGGCCGCTCTCGACGTGGCAGTGGTGGCACGCGAGGTTGCACCTGAGGCCCACGTTGACTTGGAACGTGCGAATATCCGCCGCGCGGAGCGAGCCGGTCGCGGACTCGATGGCGCGGTCGAAGGCGTTTGCCTCCCACTCCCCCGGGCGCGAACCGTTGACGGTAAGGCCGACCGTGCCGGAATCGGGGCGCTCACCGGACATGCGGCACGCGGAGTCAGGCGACAAAGTGTTGGTGGGGACGAGCATAAAGAGAGACTCCGAGCGTGCTTACTGGCCTGAGGCGAGATGGGCGTGGGTGAGAAGGTAGTACAGACCTGCGCCCAGCACGCCGCCGAGGGGGAGCGTGGTGAGCCAGGCCGTGCCGATGTGACCGACGGTCTTCCATTGGGGATTCCCGCCAGCGATGCCGATCCCGAAGATCGACCCGACCGAGACGTGCGTTGTGGAGACGGGCAGCCCGAGACGCGAGGCGCCGATGACGAGCAGGGCCGTGACGAAGTTGCCAGTGAGGCCCTGGCCCGGGTTGAGTGCGGTGATGCGTTTGCTCATGGTCTCGGCGACTTTGCGAGACTGGATGAGGCCGCCCATGACCATTGCCGCGGCCACCACGGCGAGCTTCCAACCCGCGATGGCCTCGCCGACCATGAGCAGCGCCGCGATCTTGGGTGTGTCGTTGACGGCGCGGGCGAAGCAGACCGCACTCGCGCTGGCGTAGTGGACGGTGGTGACCGCAGTCTGGGCATCGACGCCGACGAGCGTACCCGAGTACCGCTCGACGCACTGCGAGGTCTTGCCAATCGTCACGCTCAGACCCTTCGGGCCGGCTCCCGTGTGGAACGATGACGAAGTGGTGCCCGAGCCTCCAACGGTGAGGCCCACGGGAACCAGCGTCCGCGACGGACCGACGCATACGCAGGTCTCGCGGGTGACGCCCATCGCCAGACGCAGGCGGCGAAGGACCAGGTACATCCCTCCTGCGAGCGCTACCGCTATCACCGGGCTCACCAGGAGCGGCATGAAGAAGCTCGTCCACAGTTTGGCGAGGGGCACCGTACCGCCGTTGACGAGCAGCGCGACGCCCACGAGCGCGCCAGTGAGCGCGTGCGTCGTCGAGGTCGGCATGCCGAGGAAGGTCGCGAGCAGCACGGTCGCCGCGCCGGCCGCGCCGACCGACACGAGCAACGCCGAACTGCTGGCGAGTTCCGCGGGCACCAGCCCGCTTCCCGTGAACTGCTTGGCGAGCGTCGCGGCGAGCACGACGGACACAAGGCTCCCGGCGAGCGTGGCAAACGTCGCCCACATCCGGGCACGATTGAACGTGGCCGCACCGCTGCCGTAGAGCGTCGCGACACCCTTGAAGTTGTCGTTGGCTCCGTTGCTGTAGGCCAGCCAGAGCACCGCGATGATGAGAGCAACAGCCATGCACACTCCAAGTGCCCGCGACTCGCGCGGGACCACGAACAGATCAAACGATGGAAGAACTCAGCAGCACGAGCCGTCTGTGCAGCAAGACTCGCTATCGGCGGCGATGGTCTCGCGGTAGTCGAGCCCCTTGGTCTGGCGCGGATCGCGGGTCGCCTGCTTCTGGCAAGCAAACGGCTTGGCCTCCTCGGCGGCGATCGGCGTGCGCGGCTCGATGCCCACGACCTGCCCGGAGTACGGCCCCTTCGCATCGGTCATCAGTTGATACGTCTTGTCGCTCACCGCCATCCGCTCGCCGCGGACCAGCGTGTGCCCATCGTCATCCACGACCTTCTTCCACGGCCCCTTGTAGACCACCGCCTGGTTGTGCTCGAAGCACGGCCCCTGCTTGCCCTTGTACGCCCGCACGGTCATCGACCGGAACTCGATGCCGTTGACCACCTGCCACGGCTCGGTGGCACGTTCAAGTATTTCGATCCCGTGGAACCCGGCCTTCTCGAACCGCTCCAGGAACTCGTCCTCGCGGAAGGCCCCGGAGATGCACCCGCTCCACAGGTGCGGGTCATTCCGCATCGACTCGGGCGGCGTCTCGTCGCACACGATGTCGCTGATGACCGCCCGCCCGCCCTTCTTGAGCACGCGGAAGATCTCGTCGAATAGTTTTCCCTTCTCGTCCGTGGCCACGAGGTTGAGCACGCAGTTGGAGACCACCACATCGGCGAAGTCGCCGGGCACCGCAGGCGCGTGGGCGCGGATGCGGCGCTTCTCGGCTTCGAGCGCGTCGGCGGCGTCGAGCGTCGTCACCGGGTGCTCCGCCAGCCACGCGGCCAGCGCATCAAGGTCCAGCCCCATGTCTTGGATGCGAGCCTTGACGAAGTATGTGTTCGCCCAGCCGATCTTGCCCGCCATCTCGCCCTGGTACTTGCGGGCCAGCGCGAGCATGGGATCGTTGAAGTCCACACCGAGGACCGCCCCGCGTGTCCCCACCTTCTTGGAGATCATGTAGCAGACCTTGCCCCCGCCCGACCCGAGATCGACGACGGTCTCGCCTTCTCCGACGTATTTGCTCGGATCGCCGCAGCCGTAGTCCTTCTCGATGATCTCCTGCGGCAGCATGGCGAGCAGGGCCTTGTCATAGTTGATGGTCGGGCAGCACAACGCGGCCTCGGGAGCCTTCGACGCCTCGGCGTAGCGGCCGAGCACCGCGCCCTCGATGGCGTCAACACCATGCGGCGTCTCGGGCTCAGCATGAGGGGCGGGCTTCGCCGAGCCATTGTTGTGTGTCGTTCCATTCAAGGTCGCGTTGCTCATGCGTTGTCTGCTCCCAGTAGCGGTAATCCGAAACGTCTCCGGCCGGGTGCATCCCGGTGCTGTTCGGGTGCACGGGCTGGTCAGAAGGGAATAGGCGAGGGCCCGGCCCTATTCCCTTCTCCAACCAAGGCTCAAAGGCGGGATGCGGCACGGGTACGGTTCCCGGCCCTGATCACACGCCGACCACGGCCCGTCTTCGTCCTTCACCTACGGAGTTCTCATGCGGATCGCCATCATCGGAGGCAGCGGCCTGGAAGACCGGCTCTCGGCGAGCGGGCTGCTCGAATCGCCCGAAGCCGTCGAGGTCCAAACCCCGTTCGGTCCGCCGAGCGCTCCCATCGCCATCGGAAGGCTCGCGGGTACCGACATCCAACTCGCCATCCTCAAGCGTCACGGCACCGGGCACACCATTCCGCCGCACCGCGCGCCGTACCGGGCGAACATCTACGCCCTCAAGACTCTCGGCGTGACGCACATCGTCGCCACCGGCGCGGTCGGCTCGCTGCGGGAGGAGATCCGCCCCGGCGGCGTGTTGCTGGTGGACCAACTCATTGATCGCACCAGCGGGAGTGGCGCGCGTGGCGCCGACCGCACGTTCTTTGATTCTGCCGCCGTCCACATCGAGTTCGCCGACCCCTGCTGCCCTGTGATGCGAGACTGGCTCCAGTCCGCCGCGCCGCGCGTAAACGAGAAGGGCATCGAGGTCTATCCCGACGGCACCTACATCTGCATCGACGGCCCCGCGTTCTCCACGCGGGCCGAGAGCGAGATGCACCGGGCGTTTGGAGCCGACGTGGTCGGCATGACCGCTCTGCCCGAGGCCCGCCTGGCCCGCGAGGCAGAGATCGCCTACGCCCTCATCACCCTGCCCACCGACTACGACTGCTGGAAGCAGCGGAAGCCAAGGCCGGGCCAAGCCCCCGAATCGCTGCTCACGGAGATCATCGGCAACCTGCACAAGAGCGCCGACGCCGCGGCCCAACTCATCGAAGCCGCCCTGCGCGATGTGTCGATGCTCCGCGATCATCCGAGCCCCGCGCACGACGCCTTGAAGCTCGGTATTTGGACCAAGAAGGACCTGATCCCCGCCGCCGAGGTCGAACGCCTGCGTCCGATCTGGGGGCGATACTTCCCGGAGTTGTCGGCTCAGAACCCCGGAGGCTGCCCATGAGCCTCCGGCAGTCAACCGTCCCCGCCATGCGTTGTTCCAGCGATGCACTCGACGACCTACTGCCAGCTTTCGACGCCAGCGGCCGTGCCGTTCGTCCGCACGGCCCGTGGCGAGACACCAACGCGGCGAGCGACGAGCTCGACCGCGAGATCGTGCTGGCCGCGATCGCTCGTCTGCCCGACCCGTATCAAACAATCTCCCGGCTGCACGATGGCCAAGGCATGAGCAAGGACGAACTCGCTCAGCAACTGGACCTGCCGCGCGGTGAAGTCGCCCGTATGCTGCACCGGGCCCGCTGCGCCCTCATCACGCTCCTCGATCCCCACTTCCGCGAGAATCCAAACGTTGCTCCCCGCGACTGAACATGCCATCCCGCTGCCTAAAGAGTCCCCGCACTCACATACGATGCAATGCATGGAGGTCTGGGGCGGCAACATCGCCGCCGAGAGCGGCATCTCGGTGCACGGCATCGACGCCTGGCTCTACAGCCAGCCGTACCACGGCGAGGCGAGCGGGGGCGATATCCACTACGTCTCGATGTGCGGCGAGGGGCGCATCGCCCGCTTCGTGCTCGCGGATGTGGCCGGGCACGGCACCGCCGTGGATGACCTGGCGCTCGACCTGCGGACGCTCATGCGCAAGCACGTGGGCACCCCCGACCAGACCCGCTTCGCCCGCGCCCTCAACCGCGCCTTCGGGCGGCTCAGCAAGAACGGCATCTTCGCCACCGCCGCCCTGGCGACCTACTTCGCGCCCACCGACGAGCTGATCGCCTGCCTGGCGGGCCACCCCCGGCCGCTCTGGTACCACGCCGCCTCGGGCACGTGGTCGCTCCTGTCGCACGAACACACGAGCGGCACGGCATCGTCGGGCGGCCTGCCGCTGGGCATCATCCACCCCACCGAGTACCACCAGTTCGCCGTCACGCTGGGCAAGGGCGACCTGGTCGTGCTCTACTCCGACGGCCTGATCGAGACGGGCGGCCCGCCCGCCAAATCAATCGGCGAGGAGGGCCTGCTCGCCCTGGCCCGCACCGTCGGCGGGGCCGACCCGGCGGTCTTCGGCCGCTCCCTTATTGCTGCGGTGGATGCCGAGTTCGGCTGGCAGCCCGGCACGCGGACCGACGACCTCACCGTGCTGGTCCTGCACCACAACGCGGCGAACCCGCCCGCCATGTCGCTGCTGCACAAGGCCAGGATGATGGCGAAGATGCTGGGACTGTAATGAGTCGCTCAGCGCTTTTCTGAGGTCGGCCGCGTCATCGGTTCGTTGCAGATAGGGCAGTCGATCTTCCGCCGCGCGTAGTACATCCCGGTCACCACAAACAATGATGCCGATACCGCCGCCCATATGACTGCGAACCGTGCGGCCGTGGCAGGTTCGTAACCCTTGAGCAGTTGGACACAGAACAGAACGGCAAATATCGCCAAGCTGACAGTCACAAAGCGTTTGAAGCGAGAGATCCACATTTCAGTCGTACTCCCCGTGGTACATCACCCGCAGGCAGTTGTTGAATAGGTTCAGGCAGTTGATGTTCCCGATCAGAAACGTGATCTCCACGATCTCCGCGTCGGTGAAGACGGTCTTCAGCCGGGCGAAGAGGTCGTCGCTCACGCGGTTGGAGTCGGCCATCGCGGCCCTGGTGTACTCCAGCGCGAGGCGTTGGCGGGCGGTCTGTCGCTGCGGCTCGTCGAGCAATCTCAGCGGGTCGTCGCCGATGCCCATCATGCGGGCGATGACGACGTGTACGCCCGTGCAGAACTGGCAGGCGTTGGAACGGGAGGATTCGAGGATGACCAGTTCCTTGAGGTCACGCTCGACGATGCCGCCGGGGTAGAAGCCCTCGCCCAGTTTGGAGAAGCCCGCGAGCAGTTCGGGGCGGAGTGACATGGCCTGGAGCATCTCGCCGGGTCGTTTACCGGCCTTCATCGCAGCCACGCTCTCGGCGAAGCAGGGGTCGCCCCTGACGATCTCGAAGGCACGCTGGATGTCGGTGTCGGTGACGGTTACTCGCATGAGCGATCTCCTTTCAGCGGGAGGCCAGGGCAAGCCGACACACACGCTCGGCTCGTCTCGTTCCAGGGCCGCGAGACCGCGTGGGTCTACGGCCGCGTGGCTGCGTGCGCTACGGCGGCACGCATCCGCTGCGCCGCTTCGGGCGAGCCGGCCTTGGACTTGCCGAACCCCGGCGCTGCGCCGAGGCCTTCGGCCTGCGCCTGGGCATCGGCGTGGTTGCTCACGAGCATGAGCGCGGCGTGACGCTTCGCCACCGACAGCAGGACGCGGATCAGGTCGAGTCCCGAGCCGGCGAAGAAGTCGCCGTCGAGTGTGCGATTCACCAGCAAGAGGTCGGCCTTCTCGGCGTGGGCCTGCGCGGACGCGGTGTCGTTCACCATCGCGACCTCAGCCCCGGGGAAGGCGCGGGCGACGACCCCCTTGAGCATCCACGAGTCCGGCCCGCAGTGGCCCACCAGCGCGATCCGCGCGGGACGCGGGGCGGCGCTTGCCGGATCGCTGGGCTGGTGCGGGCGGACGGCGGCTGGTTCATGGGTGTTGGGCATGGAGTGGTCCTTCGATGATTCGCGCGAACCGTCGGCCGAGCGCGTGCGGACGCGACGTATCGGCCTTGTCGAGCTATTTGCGGACGATGGTTGTAGCGGCGGACCTCGTGCGAGTCTCGATCACCAGCGGGTCGGTGGATTCCGGAGGCGCGTGGTCGCACGCCTCGCAGAGTTCCTTCTCGGCCTGACACCAATCCGACGCCGCATCGCCCGGGCCGCCATTGCGGGCCAGGAACAGTTCATGCGCCCGCTTGCAGATGCAGTCGTGGGTGACCGCCGTGCTTTCGGCGTGCGGCTGATTCGAGGGTGCGGCCGTGACGGACGCGGACGGGGAGGGTTTCATGGACGGTCCTTTCGCTTCGTTGCGGTCGGTAATCGCGTCGAGTCACGAAGGGGAATGGCGACGGGTATGCTGGTATTCCATGCGGCGTGAAGCCCCCACGCCGTGACGGCCGTGCTGGGTGGCCGTGTTCGCCTATGGCTTCCGCGAGGCCGGTCCCAAAGGCACGGAATAAGCCCACCGGGCTTCCTGTTCCCTGTGGACTAGGAGTCCGTTCCCCATGAGCCATCGCACCACCATCGTTCGTAAATCTCGCACTCTTTCCGTTGCCGCCATCGGCATTGCGGCCGCCGCGATGCTCGCTTTGGCCGGGTGCCAGGACAGCAAGTCCGACTCCGGCTCGGGCAGCAAGCCATCCGGCAACTCGTCGCCCGCGAGCGGGAGCGGGAGCAATCCGTCCGGGCGGTAGCGTTGCCCCCGCCCGGCGTGCAAGGATCGATGGTCTCTCTCTCCCTCCGCGGTGCGGGGCCGAGACGCTCCACACCGCGATTGTCCGCCCGACTGTTCATCGAGGAGTCCCCGTCATGTCCACGCGCCTCAAGGTGCTGATACTCGCGATGGTCCCCCTCACCGCCGCCGCGGCGTACAAGCACCGGGCGGCGTTGCTGCCGCACGAAGTCGAAGTGGTGGATTGCGCTGACTGCGCGGCGTTCGATGCCGAAACCGAACAACCCGCGGACGAGCCCGGCAGCGGCTCGCGTCCCTCGGGCGCGGCCAAGGCCGAGGCCCAGCCCGATGCCTTCAAGCGTGTGCAGCGGCCCGGCTCGGTGGACATCGAGAAGGACTACAACCTCGCGGGGCTGACCATCCCGAAGGAACAGATCCACACGCTCCTGCCGCGCGATGCCATCCCCGCGCTCACCGACCCCAAGACCGAGCCTGCCGACAAGGCCGACTGGCTGCCGGATGACGCCCGCGTCGTCGAGGTTGTCGTCGGCGATGATGTGCTGGGCGTGCCGCTGCGCGTGCTGGATTGGCACGAGGTTGTCAACACGACAGTCGGCGGTGAGCCGATTGCGGCGACGTATTGCCCCTTGTGCGACTCAGCGACGGTCTTCTCGCGCCGCGTCACACCCAAGGCCGCCGAGGGCGCGGCGGCGGACGGCAGCGGGAGCAAGCCGTCAAGTGTGGTGCTGGAGTTCGGCGTCTCGGGCGCACTCTACAACTCCAACGTGCTCATGTACGACAAGAAAGACAAAGGCCTGTGGAGCCAACTGGGCATGCACGCCGTCAGCGGGCCGCTGGCCGGGACCGCGCTGGAGATGCTTCCGGTCGAAGTCGTCACGTTCGCGGCGTTCAAGAAGTCGCACCCTACGGCGAAGATCGTCAGCAAGGACACGGGGCACAACCGCGACTATTCGCACTCGCCGTACGAGTCGTACTTCAAGGATGAGACACTCATGGTGCCCGTCGCGGGCGTGGGCGACACCCTCCCCCGCAAAACGCTGGGTGTCGGCATCGCCGTCGGCGAGGGAGACACAGCCCAGGCGTGGTTCGTTCCTGTGGACGCGATCGGCGACGGACGCAGCATACCGACGCCCGCGGGCAAGGTTGTTCTCAGCAAGAGCAACGCGGGTGTCGCGGTTGTTCAAGCCCCCAAGGGCGTGCGCACCGCCCAGACCTTCTACTACTCGTGGTCGGCGTTCTATCCCAGGACCGCCGTTGTCAAGGCGGACGGTGCCCAGGCTGCCGAAGCACCGCCCGCCGCGCCCGGCCTCGCAGTGGGCACAAAGGCACCCGACGCCACTGTCACGGGAATCGACGGCAAGCCCGTGCAACTCGCCTCACTCTACAAGGACGGCCCCATCGTGCTCACGTTCTATCGCGGCGGCTGGTGCCCCTTCTGCACCCGCGCCCTGTCGGCCTGGCACGACAAGATCGATGCGCTCAAGGCCGCCGGTGGAACCTTCATCGCACTCACGCCGGAAAAGCCCGACCTCGCCGCGGCGACGCGCGAGAAGGCCAAGGGCGATTACGCCGTCTACAGCGACGGCGTCTTCGCCGCGGCCAAGGCATTCAAGGTCCACTTCGTCGTGGATGACGGCACTAAGGCCAAGTACCAGAAGTTTGGCCTCAACGTCGCCGAGTCCAACGCCTCGGGCACATGGGAACTCCCCGCGCCCGCCACGTTCGTGATCGATCGCGACGGCGTCATCCGTTGGACCTTCGCCGACTGGGACTACAAGAAGCGTGCGGACCCCGATGAGGTCATCCGCGCGGTGCGGACGTTGAGATGATGATGTAATCGCCTCGCTGGAGTTTGGGGGGGGGCAAGGCTCTTGTAGAGGAGTAACTTGGTGCCTAGAGCAATCGAATGCGTTGGGATTCCGCTACTTCTTGCTCTGACGATCGGCGGATGCTCAGCCGGAACTGACAGTCGCAAGCACGTTTCGATGACGCTGGTCGATGACAAACTGGTCGGAGGATCGCCCCTTCCGCAGTTCGCGTCCGCCCATTGCACGGCATTGCTGACCGGGACAGACGAAGTCGAGCATCTCCACCTCGCCCGCTCCGGCGTGCAAGGGGTGTTCCGCCTGAACGGTCAGGTCTGTCGAACCATCGGTGGTTGCGCGGCGGTCCCGATCGATGCTCGCGGGTACTGGCTCACGGCCTCCCATTGCACTGACTCCGGCGGCGTGTTGATCTATGACCCATCGACTGACGGCCGTGAACGAACCCTTTCCGCTCGTGTCGTCTGGCGCAGCACCGCTCCCGGCAACGACCTGGCGCTCCTCTACGCGCCGCTGCCAGTCGGGATCTCGCCTGTTGATGTGGCTCCAACGGCGCGCGTCGGTGAAACCGTGGTGTGCGTAGGGAGCGGCATCAAATCGACTCGACTCTCCGCAGGACACGTCGTTGGCGTCGGAGGTTCGACGGATGGCTCCCTGAAGTGGGTCGAGCATGACGCCCCGTTGGCGCCGGGCGACAGCGGTGGCCCTGCCTTCTACATGGATGGTTTGCTCGCCGGGATCAACATCGAAGCCGGTCGCTCGCTCGCAGGTGATGTCTCACGCGCAACGTCTCTCGCGCCAGACATGCGAGAGATCAATGCTCGGATTGAAGCGGACTGGACTTCCCACGCTGCTTCGCCTTGAGGAAGCAAGATCCTCCCCGGCTCAGTCGCCGCAGTTTCGGTAAAGCGACGGAATAGTCCGGCTTCGACTCCTGTTCCCTGCTTTGAAGACGCCGGCCCGACTCAGCACTGCGGCGCGTTGCCGCGGCAGCATGAGCACGACGAATCGCGTCTCGCCGCATGGAGTACTCCGATGAAGAACACGTTGTCTCGCACGGTCGCCCCGGCAATTGCCGCCCTCACAATCGCCGTCGCCGGCATCGCCTTCGCACAATCGGGCTCACAGCCCAGCGGCACGCCCGCGCCCAAAGCCACGCAGCCCGGGTCGGATTCCAAGCCCAGCGGCTCCGCGCAGGCTCACGCTGCCGAGGCCCCCAAGATCATCGCGGTCAACTTCTACGCCGACTGGTGCCCCGGCTGCAAGGCCCTCAAGCCCAAACTCGAAGAGGCCATGAAGGACGCGGCCTCGCAGCCCTGCCTGACGGTCAAACTCGACCAGACTGACAAGGACTCACACCAGGCCGAGTACATGCTCGCCGCGCTGGGCCTGGGCGACTTGTGGAAGGAGCACGCGGGCAAGACGGGCTACGTCCTGCTCGTGGACGCCAAGACTCACAAGGTCGTGAGCACGATCACGTCCATGCAGGAGACCAAGGAAATCAAGACCACGCTGATGGCGGCACTGATGCACTGAGCCCACGGCGTCTGAAGGCACATCCCGTGTCAGCGCACAGGACCGTTTCAATGCGATTTGACTCTGGAAGTTTGGCCCCCCGCAAGATGCGCAATGGGCATCGATTTATTCCGATACGCGTGGTTTCTCCATTCCCACATCGGGCGGCGCTTGCAACCGCGAGTGCCGCCCGTTGCGCTGCGGGCCCGCTATGGGAAATGAATGACGGTCGGGAGTTCAAATCTACAACGAGAAAGCCCTTCAATGCCCTCGTCGTACGGCTTGATCTCTCACAAAAATCAGGGCGACAGGATTTGAACCTGCGGCCTCGTGGACCCAAACCACGCGCTCTACCAAGCTGAGCTACGCCCTGAAAGACAGACCAGTTGAACAGACCATCACAACCGCCCATCGTAGGCCTCGGGGCAGGCCCAAAACAAACGAGCCCCGAGCGTCAGCGAGTCGGTTTGCCCTGGCAATCCTGCTCTCTCACGCTCGGGGCCCATCTCCAAACCCTGTCCTAGCCCACGACCATGGGCCATGTTCAGTTCGGTTCGGTTCAGTTCCGTCTCACATCGGCACTTCCTGGAACAGCAGCACCTTGGGCTCGTCGCCGATGCGGGTGATGTTCGACCGATCCAGAATCATCAGGAATCGGCGTTCCACGCTGGGCACCATCGGGTCCGAAGCGCCAAGCCCCTCGCAGTCGTCGCGTGTGTACCCGCGGATCACGAACCAGCACGCGAAGATGTCGCTCCGCACGCTCGTCGTGTTCGACAGAGCCGCCGCGATCATCAGCTTCTCCTCGTACTTGTCCTGCACCGCGTCGGGCACCAGGTTCCCCGCCGAATCCTTGCGGAGCAAGGACGCGATCCCCGCCTGCGAATCGTTCTTGACGTTAAACGCCAGGTGGTCGATGTTCGTCACGCGATCTCGGCTCGCCACGTTGGAGCCAAACGCCGCAGTGTTGCGGCTCAGCACACACATCATCTCGCCCGGCGACGCGAAGCCCGCGAGCTCCCGCACGCCGTCGATGCGATTCTGCCTCGCCCGTCCCGACTGCATGCCCACGATGTCGGGCCTCACCACCTGGTCCACCGCCCCGTCGACGATGTCGGTGTCCATGAACCTCGCCTGCGTCACGCCGTTGCCGCGGCCCGGCAACACATCCACCGGCACCTTGTCGCGGTACGCCACCACCGACGCCGCAACGTCCGCTCGCGGGTCCATCGGCAGGAAACCGCCCGCCGCCGGCGTCCACAGCAGGTTCGCCGCCGCGTCGGGCGGCGTCAGCAGCGGCAGGCACCGCAGCGCCTCGTGCGTCGCGGTGTTCACGTTGATCAGCCCCGGCGTCGCACGGCTCAGTCCGCCGAACGTCGAGTCGCACGTCGAGATCGAATCCAGGATCGACAAGGCCACCGGAATGCCCAGCCCCATCCGCAGATCGTGGTTGAACCCGCCCAGCTGGATGCTGGGGTCGAATTTCCCATTGCTGTCGCTGTCATAGAACGGCACGAAGTCGTCGAGCACCAGGTGCCCGTAGTCGGTCACAGGCCGCGGATTCTGCGACCCGCGAGACTGCGGCGCCGGGGCCACGTTCGCGTACATCGACAGCGGGTTGGACGTGGGCTGCGGAATATTGCCAAAAGTCAAATCCTCGTAGCCCATCGCGATCGCCCACGCCTCCGCCAGCGTCGTCCATCGCACCATCCCGTTGGTCTGCGGAATCGCGTCATGGTCCACAGGCGCTTCCCAAGGCCCCACGCACATCGGCAGCAGCATGTCCGTCGCCCGCAAGGTCGCCGCCGGCGGATCGTTGGCCAGCTGCCCGGGCAGGATCGTCGTGAACGACCTCGCCACACCAAACCCGTTGTCCGCCGTCGCCGCCGAGAGCATCGTCTGGCGCATCGACTGGTACGGTCTGGGAGTTGCCTCGCGATTGTCTGGAATGATCAGCCCGTCGGCCGTCCGCTGCGCCCACGGAGCCGCCGACATCGTCGGCGACATGGGCGCCACGTTGATCTGCCTTGCCTGCCAGGTCGCAAATTCGTACGCCGCCGCCACCGGGTCCGCGTCGATCTTCGCGGCGTCGAGCGTGATGACATTGACCCCCGGCAGATCGATCAGATCGGTCTTGCGCTCGTTCCAGTTCGTCGCCCAGCTCTTGGGCTCGATGCAGTACGCCGGAATCCCGCCCAGCGGGATCGCCGCGGCGATGTTCGCCGCGCCGAACAGGGCCTGGGGGTCCGTCGGCCGCTTGGCCGTGGCCCAAAGCGTCAGCGTGATCCCCGTGTTGCTGTTGATGGGCGTGTGCAGCCCGTTGGATTGCGGGCCCGCAAACGTCCCGCTGATCCGGTTGTTGCCTCCCAGGAGCCGGCGGTCGAGCACCAGCGGCGACGCCACCGATCCAAGAGCGAACCGGTCCATCATCCGGTCGTCGCCCAGCCGGTTGCGCGGGAAGACCGCCACGCCGCCCACGGTGGTGACGGGCAGAAGCTCGTCCATCGTGAGGTTCACGGGGTCGAGAATCTCCTTGGAGAGCCGCTCGCTCTTCCAGAGCTGCACCGACGTCGCGGCGGTGGTCCCCGCCAGGGCGCCCTGGGCGAGCTCGTCGAAGGCCTCGGTGTAGGCCGCGTGGTCGATTGGGTCGATCCTGGGCACCTCGTGGAGCGCGTTGATCTTGTTGGGACCGGCGGCACCGGCACGCAGCTGCGTGTCGAGCCAACCCTGCAGGACCGCGTCGCCGCCCGAGCCGCCCGAGACCGCGTTGATGCGTGCGACCACGTCCTCGCGCGACTGGCTGAGCGTATAGCACACGATCGTCTGGCCCGCGCCGATGCTGATGGGCACCAGGTTGATCTGCCCTACCGCCGGATGCGTCACGCTCACCAGCTTGACCGCGCGTGTCGGGGCCAGGGCGGCGGTGGGATCGTCCTGCAACGTCACGTAGTAGTAACCCGCGTCGGTGTTGGGCGCGAACTGGTTCAACGCCGTCGCCGTCTGCGAGCTCAGCGTCACCGCCTCATCGAACGGGTTGTGGATCTGGAACGCCAGCACACGCACCAGGAAATCCGGGTTGGCCGCGACGATCGTCCCGTTGAGCGTGATCCCCTCCGACGGCGGCTGCCCGCGCACCACCGGCACCGTGTCGACGTCGCCCGCCGGACGCGGAGCGTCCGAGTACATCGTGTAGCAACCGACCTGGGTGATGAAAGGCTGCGCTCTGGTCCCAAACACGTTCACCGCCGGCGGCACCGTCAGCTTGTCGCTGCCGGCCGACCGCGCGGGGCTGCTGGAATTCCGCGTCACGGCCAGACGCGAGAGCGCCTGCGTCGAATTCTTGGTGTCCAGGCAGAACTCTGAGATCTGCGCTCGCCCCGCAAGCCCCATGCGGAACCACGGGAACGCGGGCAGGCCCTGGGCGTTCAAGAAGCTCATGTACCCAAGGTCGCTCCCCGCCGCCTGATTGCGCAGAAAGAGATCCTGGGCCGTCGAGCTGTCGAAGACCACCGTGTACTTGCCCATGTCCGAGCCCACGGGCTTGAGGGCGTCCACCAGATTGGCAGTCATGAACGCGCTGGCGAAAATCCCAAGCTGCGGCCCGTTGTGCCCGTAGAACAATGTCTTGAAAGGCATGCCCGCCGCCGCCGGATCCTGCCACACCCCGGGAATCCGCAAGGCCGGCGCCAGCGAATTCACGTACACCCTGTCGAACAGTGCCGCGATGTTCCCCGCGTTGGTGAAACTGTTGTTGCGCACCATGTCCGCGATGTTCGTCCGCACATCCACGCCCTGGAGAACCCCCGCCGACCCGCCGCCCACCGGGGCCGAAGCCAGCGGCCTCGCGCCGCTTACCGTGGTGAGCTGACGCCGAACATCCGTCGCCACCGCGAGCATTGCCCGCTCGGCGACGAGCGGATCAATCGGAAGGCTGGTATCGATTCGCGTGGCCTCGAGCTCCTCGCCGCGGTTGTCTCGCACAGGGCTGTACCCCGTGGTCGCCGGCAGATTGGGCGTCAATCGCCCGCCCATCGCCCGCTCCAGCCGCGTGGTGACCTCGATGTCGTTCACGCCGTGGCGTGAGAGCAATTCGGCCGAGTCGGTGATGGAGAACCAGGGAGAGAGCATCTCCCCCGAGTTGATCGAGAACGAAGCGCCCGAGATCGAGCTCGCGTACCCGCGCCACCCCAGCCAGCGATCGACGCCCACGAGCGCCGCGGGCACGCTCACGCCGTTCCAGGTCGTCGGCCAAACCCAGGTGGCAACCTCGGGCGTCGCCGGCGGCATCTCGTTGTACACTCGCACCCGCATGGTCGCGTCATACGCCTTCGCGCCCACGCGCAGCGCCATCACCTTGTCGTACGCCACGTAGTTGTCGCCCGAAGCGGCGTTCGACGATTGCAGGATCCCTTCGTACCCCGCGCCGTTGGCCGCGAACACATCGGGCATGCTCAGGACCCGCTTGAGATCGATCTCCGCCGGGCTGATCCCCACCGGGTACCCCGCGCCAGGCGCCTGCGAGCTGTCGGTCGCCGTGTTGACGTTCACCAGCCCCGAGAGGTCGATCACCCGCGCCGCGACAAACCACCGCATCGACCCGTCGCTCACCAGCGAGTTGATCGGATTGTTCACGTCGCGAGCATCCGTCAGCTCGGTCCAGCGGGCGTTGAAGTACCCCGACCCGTCCGCGTCGGCGTACATGTACGGGTGGTACTGCGCCTTGCCCACCACGCAGTTGATGTCGAGCGAACGGAAGTCCGTGCTCGCCGGCATGAACATCCCACGCTGACGGTTGGCGAAGAACCCCGGCAAGGTCGCGTTCACCGTCGACGCGCCAAAGTCCGTCTGGGTCACCGGACGCCCCGCTGAGTCGAGCACGTACAGGTTCGCGCTGGTTCGCGGCTTGCCGTTGAGCGCGTTGCCGAACCCCGACTCGGCGCCGAAATTGTTCCGCAGGTTCCACAGGTTCACAAACCGCCCATCGGGCGACAGATTCGAGATGTGCCCCCAGTCCTTGTAGTCCTTGTAAGGCTTCGTCGGGTCCGGGTGCACCGCCGGATTCGCCCCCGCGTAAGGAGACAGCCACATCGGCTCCGTCGACGCCAGCCAGTTGTCCGACCAGCGACCCGCGGGCGTGTAGTACGCAGGATTGTCCACGTATCCGTTGGCATCCAGGTACGAAAACGTCTCCGTCGAGTCGATGCGCCAATCCGTCATCGGGATGTCGCTCGCCACGCGCCGCGCCACCGCACGCGTCGCCTGCTCCTGCAGACTCAGCCCCGCCAGCAGCGCGTTGGTGTCTTCCATCCGCCTCGTGAACAGATCGTCGGAGATCAGCTGCTTGATGTACGACGCCACCTGCGTGGGGATGTCCCCCTTGGCGTCCGCCCTCACCAATGCGCCGCTCGCCCGCCGGTCCGCCTGGCCGATCGCAAAGTGCGCCACCGCGATCACCGCCAGAAGCGCCAGCGTCCCGATCACCATCACCAGGAACGTCCCACGCCGGTCGCGGCTCACGCCCGCGGGCACGCCCGCCACCGCTCGCATCATCCCGCCCACGCCGCTCACGACGCGGCCCAGATGACTCGTCCGCCCGCTTTGCCCGTCATTCTTGCTGGTCATGTGCAAACTCCTTCAAACCCCACCCAACCCCCACATCCCACCGCCCCCCACCACTCACACTTCCACCCCTGCGCTCAGACCGTCGGCGGCCTGGGCAGATCAAACTCCCACTGGAACGACTCCTCGATCGTCGGATCACGCTCATCCGCGATCGTGATCGTCACCCGCACCATCCGGGGCCACATCCAAGGCACGCTCCGCGGGTCGTTCATGTTGTTCACCCGAGGCGAGTACGTCGGATCCACATACCCAAAGCACGCCGTCTGCGTCACGTTGGGCCCCGGCACCGGGAACCCATACACCACACGCCGATCAACCGTGAACGGCAGCCCCGGGTACGGAGCCACCACGTTGTTGTACTGGGTGAAGTTGTTGTTCGCCAGCGACGTCCCGTACCACACCGCCGCCCCCGTCACCGGGTCGGCGTAATTGAAGGTCCACTCCACCGAGAACTGCGTGCACCGCGGGATGAACTTGGAACCCGCGAGCATCAACTGGTCGGCCCGACGGCTCGCCAGCGACGAAACGCTCCCGTTCGCCGCCGTCACCGTCCCCAGGTAATCCGGCGGATAGTCCTCGTACCGCAGACGCGCACCCTTGGGGTCGGCCGCGGAGTTCAGCGCGATTGAGGACATGTCCGACTGCGTTGGAAGCGCGTCGCACATCCAAGCCCGCATCCGGTTGATCGCGTCGTTGTTCCCCGGCGCCCACGTCCCGTTCCCCGGGCCCACGCCGGGATTGAGCCACTTCTGGTCGGCGTCCGCCCGCGTGTTGATGTTCTGGGGATAGAGCGGGAAGGTCTGGACCATCGTCCGGATCTCGCCAAAGTCGCTCGTCGCGATGTCCACCATGCCAGAAGAGAGCCGCGGCGGGCCGTCCCATCGCACGTGCGCCCGCCCGGGCAGATTTCCCCCGTCGTACATCACCCGGGCGATCGAGCGGAAGATGCTCGACGCCGCCGGCTGGCAGGCGATCTGGGAGTCCTTGTCCAACACGGGGCTCGCGAACGCCTGCGGGCGTGCGAAGGGCGCCAGGTCCGAGGGCCATCCCGTCGCCGGCAGTGCCTGGCGCGACGCCACGGGCTGCGCCAGCAAAACCTGCCGCCTCAAGAGCGACCAGTTCGACGCGTACGCGTTGGGAAAGCCCGTCTGCCCCAGCAAACCCGACAACGCCGGATCGTTCACGCTCGTCCAGTCGGGACGCACATCGCCCAATTGCCCCGTGCGGTGCGGGGGCAAAAGCCCCTGCCCGTAGTACACCATCGAGTCGGTCCCGCGAGCCACCATCTGCGCGTTCACCGGCTGACGGCTCGTCTCGACCTCACCCTTGGTGAAGAAGAGCAGCTCATCGATCCGCCTCACCTTTGGGGTTGGATCGTCGGGATTCTGGAAGACCTGCTGCAACTGGCCCGCGGTGTTGGTCGTGTTCTGGTTGCGGATCACGAGGAACCCTTCTCGCGTGATCCGCATGAAGTCGGTGCGAAGCTGACGCTCGATCAACGCCGCGTACTGCGTCATCGTGCTCACCCGCTGGGCGCCCGTCACCGTCCGGCCCACCGCCTGGAAGATCGCCGCCATGCCCACCGAAATGACCGCGATCGCGCCCACCGCCACGAGCACCTCGAGCAGCGTGAACGCCGACCCGGCCGCTCGCAACATCGCACCCGCCTTGGAGATCTTCTTCACAGGCCACCTCATTCCCGCGGCTCGATAGCACGCGACCAGCCTCAGAGTTCCTCGTACCAGCCCACTCGCACCCCAACCCCCACGCAAGCCCATCACGCAAACCCGCACTCATCGCCGGATCGTCAGCACCGCCGCCGTCGACGCCACCCCGGGCGTGAACGTCACCTGCAGACCCTCGCCGGTCCCCGCCGAGTAGTTGTCGCTCACCCTCTTGGCGTTCTTGTCCATCGGCGGCGTCACCGTCAGCCGGTACCCATCCACCGAAGTCACCGTCCGCACGATGCCCAGATTGTCGACCAGCAACTGCCCGACCTGCGAGGCCCCGCGGATCGCCGCCGCCGTCGAATTCGCGGCGTCGAGCACCAGCACCGGGTACATCCCGTTGAGCACCGGCGTCGGAGCGACAAACACGCCCGCGTACAGCGGGACCGCGTAGTTCCCGATCCCGTTGAGCGTCGGCGTTCCGCTGTTGTCGACCGCAACCGCCTGGACCACGCCCGCCTCCAAGTCCTGGTAGAGCGTGAAGCCCGGGCGAACTCGAATCTTGGGATCGATCCGGCGCGTGAAGACCGCCACCCGCATCGCAGTCATCTGCGGCGAAAGTTGCTGCTGCATCCCATTGGAGATCGCCCCCGAAGGGACGCTCCGGCACACCGCCATGTCCCACACCATCGTGGGCGTCGAGTTCACCCCGCCCGGGAAGAGCCGGTCGGTCAACGGCAGCGGTGTCGAACCCCCCAACGGGCCGATCGCCATGTTCCCGCTCGCCGGATACGGATACAGATAGGGCCGGAACGGATCGAGCGTGCACTCCCAGCGCGTCGTCAGCGCCGGACGCAGCTTCACCCACCCCGAGATCGGCGGCGCCCCGTTGGGCTGCCCCGGCGGATTGAGCCCGCCCGAGTTCTCGAAGTACGCCGCCGCCGAACGCTGCACCGAGACCCCCACCACCGTCTCGCGCGCCATCCGCTGCTCGCGCAGCACCACCGGGAACAAGGCGCCAAGCCCCAAGAGCGCCAGCGAAAGCACCAGCACCCCGATCAGCACCTCGACGAGCGTGAAACCCGCGCGCGTTCGCACGTTCATCACACCCGCGAAAGTTGTTCTCTTCGTTCCGCTCATGGCTTGATCTCCCTGGGCTTGGCCGAAAGGCGATCAAACGCGAAAATCATCGCGTCCGACTCCACATACTGCCCGTTGCGCTGCAGCTTTCCCATGATCCAGTTGTCGATGTCCGTCCCCGCGGTCTGCGCCGAGAAACCCGTCGTCCAAAGCGTCGAGTCCAGCAGCGGCACCGAGTTGAGCCCCGGCTTGGCGTACAGCGAGCCCGTCGACTTGTTGAGCCCGCTCGTCAGGAGCCCCTCGGCCAGCTTCGACTCGTTGTACAAGGCCGTCACGTCCACCGAGCACGCCAGCACCGTGTCCCCCGACTCATCGCCGATGAGCTGGCGACGAAACGCGTCCGACATCGGGGGCGAGCCCGGCGACTGCGTCCCGATCGGCCGGTTGATCACCGCCCGGGCCCACTTGGAGAGCCCCTTGTCGGCCAGGTCCGGCCTCCGCCACAGGTTCACCGCGCCCGGCGCCCGCGTCGCCGCCCCCGTGCTCGAGGGCCTGGGTGCGATGACGACCACCGGCCCCGGATTGTTCGACTTCACGACCCCGCTGCCACCTTCAAACCGCACCATGAACGTCTGGCGGGCTGTCACACTTCCCACCAGGTCGGTGTCGTTCGCGTGCAGCCCCGTCACCGGGTCCTGATCGTAAAAGGCCGTCTCGGGGAAGACCCATCCGCCCTTGGGGTTGACGATCCGATTCGCGGTGGGCTCGTACCACCCGTTGGGATTGGCCACCTGGTCGTGGATCAAAGACGGGGCCGCAAACCCACGCACCATCCACCCCGGCGGCAGCTGCACCGGCTCAGCGCCCCCGAAGGGTGCGAACACGTCCCGCTCCACGTCGTTTCCCAGCGCGTCGGTGTCGATGATCCTCCCCACAAACTCGCACGGCAGAATGCTCGTCCGCCCGCCGTTCTCAAAGGCTCCGGGCTCATAAAAGAACACCGCCGCGGTGTCCGCCCCGCCCCGCCCCACCGCCGCCGTCTGCGCCGCCTGCATCCCCGAGCGCAACTGATTCTCCGCCAGCGTCCGCTCCGACCCGCGGAGCATCGACGCGAACGCCGGCAGCCCCACCAGCACCACCACCGCGAGAATCGCGATGACGATGAGGAGCTCCGTCAGCGTGAACGCCCGACCGGCTTCACGACGCCTGGTCCCCGCACCGTGTTGTCCAGCGTGGATTCTCATCGTCCCACCTCCACGACATTGTCTTCTCGAGCCCTGCGCATCAGCTGCCCCGTGTCCGAGGCCGCCGACATGCTCAGCTTGTTCGCCACATCGATGATCTGCTGCGCCGAGCCCATCTCGTTGAACACGTCCCCGAACACCCCGTCGGGCCCCGCCGCCACAAGCGCCCACGACGCGCCCTGGCTCGCCGGCAGCGACGCGAACAGCGAGGGCACATTGAACAGTGTCGGATCCGTCGGTCCGCCCACCACCTGCGACATCTGCACGATGGGGAGCCCCTGCTTGCCCGGCAGCCACCGGTAGTACCGGATCGCCACACCCTTCTTGTTCTCTTGAATCTCGACCTTCGCCGCCGCCGCGTCCACGCTCACGATGTTGAAGCCGCCCTGCTTGTCGTCAAACAGCGGCTCGTACTTGCGCCCCGTCCGCCCCTGCACCTTGGCCGCAAAGCTCCCGTCGGCGCTGGGCTCCGTTGTCCCGGGTCCGGGCACGCCGTCGAGCACTTCCTTCGGAGTGGCCGCCCCATACTCCACCTCGCCCCGCCCCGCCAGGTACACACCCAGCGAGTAGGTGCTGAACCGCCGATCCTCCGCGACGCTCCCCACGTCCGCTCCAAGGCGATTCCCGCCGTTCCACCCTCTGAGATAGTCCCGGTCCGCGGCGTTGGCGTTGGCCAGGGAGAAGTTGAAAACCGACATCTGCGGCCTCGCCGGATTGAGCGCGTTGTTCACAAAGAACGGATACCCAGGACGCACCGACGCCCCCAGCACCGCATTGTCCATCACCAGGGGCGGCGCAAAGCCGTGGTCCTTGGTGAACTGGTCGATCCCCATCTTCATGCTCGCCAGCGTCTGCTGGGTCGTCGCCCCCCTGGCGAACTGGAAGGCGTGCTTGCCCGCCACCACGATCAGCCCGGCCAGGATCGCCAGCATGAGAAGCACCACGAGCATCTCGATCAGGGTGAAGCCTCTTGCCGAGGCCCGCCCGCTCTTGCGCCCGCGCTGTCGTTGTCCGCTTTTCATCGCCTGACTCCATTCATCCCCAAAGGGCATTCACACCTCGGGGTGCCGACACTGTTTTGACTCTGTCGCGTGCGATCAGCCGCCCTTGCCGCCGCCGCCGCCCAGGCTGTCGATCATCGCGACCAGCGGGAGGAACATCGCCACGACGATCGTGCCGACGATCACACCCAGCACCACGACCATCAGGGGCTCGAGCAGGCTGACCAGGGAGGCCACCGCCACGTCCACTTCCTCGTCGTAGTTGTCGGCGATCTTCAGCAGCATCTGGTCGAGCTCGCCCGTCTCCTCGCCCACGTCGATCATGTTGACCACGATCGCGTCGCAGGTCTTGGAGAGACGCAAGGGCTCGCTGAACCCCTCGCCCTCGCGGATCGAGTCGTGCACCTTGGTCAGGGCCTTCTCGTACACGTAGTTGTTGCTCGTCTCGGCCGTGATCTTGATCGCTTCCAGGATCGGCACGCCCGCGCTGATCAGCGTGCCCAGCGTCCGCGTGAAGCGGGCGATGATCGTCTTGCGGGCCAGCTTGCCGAACACCGGCGTCCACAGGAGGCACGTGTCGGTCAGCGCCCTCCCGGGCCCCGCCTTGCGCATCAGCTTGAACAGGATCCAGATCACGATCGGGCTGGGCAGCACGATGAGCGCACCCGGCACCGATTGCCCGGGATTCTGACCCGCCACCCACCGCGACGTCACGATCAGCCCCTGCGTCAGCATCGGCAGCGCGACGCCGAAGTCGCGGAAGATCGCCTCGAACTTGGGAATGATGAACCACATGATGCCCGTCAGGATCAGGCCCGCGATCGCGATGACCACGATCGGGTACACCATCGCGCCGCGGATCTTGCGCTTGAGCCGCTCGCTCTTCTCCATGAACTCCGACAGCCGCTGCAGGATGATGTCCAGCACGCCGCCGATCTCACCCGCGTTCACCATCTTCACGTACAGCCGGTCGAACGCCGCCGGATACTTGCTCATCGCCTCCGACAGGCTCGACCCGCCCTCGACCTCCTCGCACACCCCGATCAGGATGTTCTTGAGCTTGCCCGGCTTGAGCTGGCTCTCGAGAATCTGAAGCGATCGCAAGAGCGGCAGTCCCGCGTCCTGCAGCGTCGAGAGCTGACGCGTGAACGTCGTCATCAGCTTGTTGGACACTCGCCCGAATGAGAAGCTCGCGCCCTTTCGACGGGCCTTGGCCTTGGCCTGCCCCGCCTCGTCCACCGCCCCGCCCTTCTTGGCGCCCTTCTGCTCCTTCACTTCCGTCGGGAACAGCCTCTGCGACTTGATCTTCTGGACCGCCTCCTCCTTGGAGGTCGCCTCGATCGATCCCTTTTGAGGCTTGCCCGCCTCGTTCATCGCCTCATACGCAAATGTCGCCATGGCCATTGCTCCCAGAAAGCTTCAAACTCAGTCCTCAGTCCTCAGTCCTGTTCAACTTGCCTTCCTCAGTCCTCTTCCGCCAGCGTCTCCCGCACGATCTCGTCGATCGTCGTCTGCCCCTCGTAGATCGCCAGCAAGCCTGCCTCGCGAAGCGACCGCATCCCCTTGCGCCGGGCGTGCGTCCGCAGCGCTCCCGTGCTCGCCCCCCGCATCACCATCTCGCGCATCTCGTCGTCGATCGTCATGATCTCAAACATCGCCATACGCCCCCGGTACCCCGAGTTGTGGCAGTTGTCGCACCCGCGCCCGCGGAAGAACTGACGCCCGCGCACGTCCTCGGGCAACAGCGCCAGCTCCATCAGCTCCTCTTCCTTGGGCGTGTACGACTCCTTGCACTTGGAGCAGATCGTCCTGGCCAGCCGCTGCGCGATCACGCCCTCGAGCGTCGCCGTCAAAAGGAACGCCTCCATCCCAAGGTCCAGCAGTCGCACGATCGAGCTGGGCGCGTCGTTGGTGTGCAGCGTGCTCATCACCAGGTGACCCGTCAAGGACGCCTGCACCGCGATCTGCGCCGTCTCCAGGTCGCGGATCTCGCCCACCAGAATGATGTCCGGATCTTGCCGCAAAAAGCTTCGCAGAAGCTTCGCGAACGTCGTCTCCGTCTCGGTGTTCACCTGGCACTGACAAAGCCCGTCGATGTCGTACTCGACGGGGTCCTCCGCCGTCAGAATCTTCGTGTCGATCGTGTTGAGCTCGCTGAGCGCCGCGTACAGCGTCGTCGTCTTGCCGCTGCCCGTCGGGCCCGTCACAATCACGATCCCGTTGGGCTTGTTGATCAACCGGCGGATCGTCGTCAGGTCGTCGGGACGCAGCCCCAGCCGGTCCAGCGACAGCTCCACGTTGCCCCGGTCCAGCACTCGAAGCACCACGCTCTCCCCGTGCATCGTCGGCAACACCGCGATACGCAGATCCACCGGACGCCCGCCCAAGGTCAGCTCGATTCGCCCGTCCTGCGGGAGCCGCCGCTCGGCGATGTCCAGGTTCGCCATGACCTTCACACGGCTCGTGATCGCCGGCCCCAGCTGCTTGGGCGGCGGCACCATCTCGTACAGCACCCCGTCGATCCGGTACCGCATCTTGAACTCGGTCTCAAAGGGCTCAAAGTGGATGTCGCTCGCCCGATCCTTGATCGCCTGCAGCAGCACCAGGTTCACCAGCTTCATCACCTGGTTGTCGCTCGCCGCCTCCATCACCTTCTCAAGGTCGATCGACTGATCGCCCCGCCCCCCCAGGTCCTTGAACTTCTCGTTCCCCGCCAGCCCCTGCACCACGTCGCTGACCGACTCCTTCTTGCTGTAATACTTCTTGATCAGCGAGTCCACCTCGCCCGCGTCGGCCACCACCGCCTCCACGTTGAACCCCATCAAAAGCCGCAGATCGTCCACCGCCCGGAAATTGTCCGGCGTCTTGACCGCGATCTTCATCCGCTTGGCCGTCGCGTTGTACTCGACGGGCACCACCTCGTAGCTCCGCACGTTTTCGGACGGAATCACATCCCGGAAGCTCTCGGGAATCTCAAAGCCCTTGAGATCCATCCACTGCATCCCCGCCTGGGCCGCCAGCGCCTCGTTCACGTCCCGCGCCACGCAGTACCCAAGCTCAACGAGCAAATCCCCGATTTTGGACTTGCGCGTCTTCTGGATCGCCAACGCCTCGTGCACCTGCTCACGACTCGTCCGACCCATCTTGGTCAGAATGCGGCCAAGCTTCTGGCCCTTGGTCTTTGAAAGATCCAGCGCTTCAATCATGGCGATCTCATTCCAATCCGAACCTGTGCACAACGCCTCTTCGTCCGTCCCGAACCCAGCCCTCGCTCGGCCCGCTCACTGCCGCCTGCCCGAATCAACCGGCCCCGCCAACCAAAGCCCTTCGACCACTGCTCCCGGTCAACCCTCAGGAAGCCCACGGCCCATAACAGCCATGGCAGGTATCGCCACCTGCGCAGTCCATTCGGACAGCATAACAGATCGGTTCAACGTGTGCACTCAGTTCAATTCATGTATTTGGACACGACAACTGGCGATTTGCCTGTTCGGAACGTCCGATCAGGTCTCCTTCGCCAAATCTACATCCTCGTCCCACTCCTGCCGACCCACCGTCCGCCCCATTCGGTGGATGCGATCGGTCAGCTCAGCTGGGTTTTTGCTCTTATCGATCATCTCTTCCGGCCCAATCATCCCCTTGCTATACAACGACCACAGGTGGTCATCCAAGAGCTGCATACCAAATTTCTTGCCCGTCTGGATCGCCGAATCGATTCGGAAGGTCTTCCCCTCTCGAATCAGGTTGGCGATCGCGGGCGTCACCACCAGGAACTCATACCCTGCCACCATCCCCTGCACATCGATCCGGGCCAGCAGCACCTGGCTCAGCACGCACAACAGCGAGGTCGACAGCTGCACCCTGATCTGGTTCTGTTGGGTGACCGGGAAGGCGTCGACGATTCGGTCGATCGTCTTGGCCGCCCCCGTCGTGTGCAGGGTCGCGAACACCAAGTGGCCCGTTTCGGCCGCCCGGACCGCCGACTCGATCGTCTCCAGATCTCGCATTTCGCCCACCAGGATCACGTCCGGGTCCGACCGCAGAACGCGCCGCAGAGCCTCGGCGAACGTCGGCACGTCGTTTCCCACCTCGCGCTGGTTGATGATCGATTTCTTGTGGTAGTGGTAGTACTCGATCGGGTCTTCCATCGTGACGATGTGCCGGTCCATGTTCGTGTTCACATAGTCGATCATCGTCGCCAGCGACGTGGTCTTACCCGAACCGGTGGGTCCGGTCACCAGGAACATCCCTCGAGGCCGCCGGATCAGCTCTCGGCAGATCTCGGGCAAGCCGATCTGCTCGAACGTCAGAAGCTTGCGCGGGATCTGACGCAGCACCATGGCGATGTCGCCGCGCTGGCGGAAGACCGACACACGGAACCGGGCCGCGTCGCCGTACGCGAAGCCAAAGTCGGTGCCGCCCCGCTCCTGGAGCTCCTGCTGGTTGCGCTCGGGCGTGATCGACTTCATCAGGGCGACCATGTCGTCGCCCTCGAGCGTCTTGGTCTGCAGGTTGCGGATGTGCCCGTGCAACCGGATGGTGGGCGGGCGCCCCACGGTCAGGTGAAGGTCCGAGGCGCTCATTTTGACAATGGTGTCGAGCAGCCGGTCGATCTGCATGGTGGACATGGTCGGGTTCCTTGAATCGCCTTCGAACGAAATCTCTTCTCGTGCTTCCGTGTCGTGCGTTACGCCTCGGCAGCAATGTTGTCCAGGTCAACCTGCGTGTTGGACGAGACCTCGTGGATCGTCGTCACTCCCTTGAGAATCTTCACCTTGCCGTCGTTGACCAGCGGCTTCATCCCGTTGGCCATCGCCGCCCGGCGGATCTCGGTGATCGGCGCGAGCTTGAACGCCAGCTCGCGGATCGTCGTGTTCATCACCATCAGCTCGAAAATCGCCTGCCGCCCGCGGTACCCCGTGCTGTTGCAGTTCGGGCACCCCACCGGCCTCAGCAGCTTGCCGGCCCCCTCCTCGGGCGTGATCCCGCACAGCCTCATGTACTTGGGATCCGGCTTCTCGTCCAGCGGGCCCTTGCACTGCTTGCAAAGCACCCGGATCAGCCGCTGCGCCATCACCGCCTGGATCGAGCTCGCCACCAGGAACGGCTTCACACCCATGTCCACCAGTCGCGTGATCGCGCTGGGCGCGTCGTTGGTGTGCAGCGTGCTGAACACCAGGTGGCCCGTCAAGGCCGCCTGGATCGCGATCTCCGCCACTTCCTTGTCTCGGATCTCACCCACCAGGATGATGTTGGGCGCCTGACGCAGCATCGACCGCAGAATCGCCGGGAAGGTCAGCCCGATGCTCTCCTTCACCTGGCACTGATTGATCCCGCTGAACTGATACTCCACCGGGTCCTCGGCCGTGATGATCTTCTTGTCGGGCCGGTTCAAGATATCGAGCGCCGAGTACAGCGTCGTCGTCTTGCCCGACCCCGTGGGCCCCGTCACCAGGAAGATCCCGTTGGGCCGTCGGATGATCTTGTTGAACGCCGCCAGATTCTCGGGCTCAAACCCGATGTTCGTCAGGCCGATGCGGACGCTGTCGGGCCTCAAGATACGGGCGACAACGCTCTCGCCGTGGTACGCCGGGCAGGCCGACACGCGAAAGTCGATCGCCTGCCCATCCACATCGATCTTGATTCGCCCGTCCTGCGGCGCCCGCTTCTCCGCGATGTTCATCCCCGCCATCAGCTTGAACCGCGACAGCATCGAGTTCTGCATCCGCTTGGGCAGATTGTCACGCTCGATGCACACCCCGTCGATCCGATACCTCAGCCTCACTCTGTCGGCCATCGGCTCCACATGGATATCGCTCGCCCTCATCTTGACCGCCTCGGTCAAAATGCGGTTGCAGAGCCTCACGATCGGCGCCTCTTCCGACGCGATATCGATCGACTTGTCCATCGACTTGTCGACCGACTTGTCGATCGTCTTGTCGATCGAATCCGTGATCAGGCTGGCCGACGGATCCAGCGGCTTGGCCGATTGGGGCGTCGGCCCCGCCGCCCCCGCCCCGTCGATGAACCGCTTGATCTGCGACCGCGCCGCCAGCTTGGGCTCAATCTCCACATTCAACCGGAACCGCAGCATGTCCTGCAATTCCAGATCCAAAGGATCATGGATCAACAGCTGCAGCCGGTTCCCCGACTTGTTTAGCGGCAACACATGGTACTTCTTGATCACCTCATCAGGGATCAGCTTGGGGTTCACCTTCGCCAAGGCCCCCGCCGTGTCCAGGTCGAAATACTCCATCCCAAACTGATTCGCCAGTCCCTTGGCCACGTCCGTGTCCTTGCAGAACCCAAGGTCCACCAGCGAATCACCCATCCGCTTGCCCGATTTCTGGGCCTGCTGGGTCGCTTTCTCCGCCTGATCAACCGTGATGACCCCCCAGCCGACCAGAATTTCACCGAGTTTCTTGCGAGAGCGTGCCATGCGAGGGTTGTGCTCCGATCAAACGCCGAGCGGCCTTTGCCGCCATGCTGGTAGGGATGTGGAACGGGGATGGTAGCAACGCGATATCCGTCGAGACGATACCAGATTTCTCTCCCCTCCTCCCCCGCTCCCAGCGGGGGAGGTGGCGAGTCCGCGAAGCCGGAGGGGGTGCCTTCCGGAACGTTCGTGCGTATCACGACGTCCATCACTCATCCTGTTGGGCGTCCATTCGCCTCAAACCGCCCTCCGGTTCCCTCCAACACCAACCTCCCGCTTTCCCCGGCCAACAATGACCCATGCCCAGACCCCCCGCGGCCTTCCCCGCACGACCCCCCACCACCGCCGCCAAAGACAAATACATCTGTCGCGGCCTCCGCATCGTCCACGAGGACGACGACCTCATCGTCATCGAAAAACCCGCCGGCATGCTCTCGGCCATCGTCCCCGGCGACCACGGCGACAACGTCTTCGGCAAGGTCAAAGAACACGTCAAAGACGCCGCCAAACGCCGCGGCTCCCGCGCGTGGATCATCCACCGCCTCGACCGCGAAGCTTCCGGCCTCCTGGTCTTCGCCAAATCTGAGCGCGCCTACGAGCTCCTCAAAGAAGAACTCTCCGCACGGCGGATGCACCGGGTCTACGCCGCCGTCGTCGAACGCGAATTCGCCCCCGGCGAGTCCGAAGGCACCATCCGCTCCTATCTATATGAAGACACCCGTGGCATGATCCACTCGGTCGAATCCCCCGGCGAGGTTCCCCTCCACCTCCGCCGCGACACCGATAACGAAGAACACGCCACCGCCAAGCCCGCCACCACCCACTACCGCGTCCTCACCCAGGCCAAAAACCGCTCCCTCCTCCACATCCGCCTTGAGACCGGCCGCAAACACCAGATCCGCGTCCACCTCAACCAACTCGGCCATTCCATCATCGGCGACCGCCGCTACGGCTCAGACTCAGGCACCGAAACCCGCCTCTGCCTCCACGCCATGACCCTGGCCTTCATCCACCCCGCCACCGGCAAGGAAGTCCGCTTCGAAAGCCCCCTCCCCCCCGCCGGGCGCAAGCGCGGGGGGCGCGGAGGCGCCGGCGC
>CAYHQQ010000010.1:12678-85814 GCA_964358855.1 uncultured Phycisphaeraceae bacterium | reverse complement strand
CCTTCTCAAGCTCGCAGCGGGGGAGGTGGCCGAGTCCGCGAGGCCGGAGGGGGTGAGCAACCCTGCCGCCGGAGCAAAACCTGAAACACTTTCCCATTCTTGTTCTCCTGATCATTTGCCTCGCGCTGCCCTCCTGCGCGAACGATTCGCAGGACCGCCAAGTGGCGAACGAACTCGGGCCCGTTCCAGATCCGCCGCCGCTCGCCTCGCCGCTGCCCCCGGCCGACCCGGCGCGCGGCGAGCCGGTTGCCTGGCTCAAGGACCACTACATCTACCCGAGCGATCTGGGCAGGGCCGGGCTCGACAACCTCATCATCTCTACACTCTTCACAGACTACGTTCGCGAACAAGGAATCGAGCCCACCCCGGCCCAGCTCGCGTCCCACCGCAGGTGGATGAAGAAGGCGCAGGAAGAGGACCCGAAGCCTCGCCCCAAAGACCAGGGAGTACTCGACACCATGCTCGACAAGATGTTCGGCAAGGCGATCGAGAGCTCGTTCGACGGGGTGTTCGCAAAGGCGATGGTCCTGCAATGGCTCGTCGACAAGTCGTTGTACGAGAAGTACGGCGGGCGCGTCATCTTCCAGCAGGCAAACCCCAGCGAGCCCGTCGGAGCCTATCGCGCGTTTCTTCAGTCCCACGAGCGCCGCGGCACGTTCAGGATCTTTGACGCGGCCGCTCGCGACAAGTTCTGGAAGTACTACACGACGAATCACTCGATGGAGGTCCCCAAGGATCAGATCGACTTTTCCAAACCCTGGTGGGAGAAGCCGCCGGGACCGGATTAGCCCAGCCACGCGCGAGGTCTCACTCGAACATGACCCCCCCACTCGTCCACCGAAACCTCGCCCTCGCCCAGCGCTTGGAACGCGCCGAGGTCGCCATCACGAGCTCGGTGATGATCGCCGCCCGCGAGGCCGACCCAAAATCACCCGCGACATCCATCGACGTCGCCGGCGGCAAGGCCATGATCCTGGGCCCCGGCTCCCCCTTCAACAGCGTCAAGGGCATGGGCCTGCACGGACCCGTCACGCCCGCCGACCTCGACACCGTCGAAACCTTCTTCGCATCCCACGGCGGCGGCGTGATCACCGTCGACGTCTGCCCCCTCGCCGACCCCAGCCTCTGGACGCTCCTGGGGGAACGCGGCTATCGCCTCGCCGAGTTTGAGAATGTGCTCGTGCGCCCGATCCGGCCGTCCGACCGCGACCAACCCGAAACTCCGGGTGTGACCGTGACCGAAGCGACACAAGGTGAAGGCGAGTTGTACGCCCGGACGCTCGGGCTTGGCTTCTCCGACGGAGCAGAGCCGCCCGAGTGGATGATGGAACTAGGCCGCAATGCCCTTCGCATCCGCGAGACGACCAGATTCCTCGCTCGTCTCGACGGTCACATCGTGGGCGCCTCGGGCCTTCGGATTCTCGACGGCATGGTCGCGTTCCTAGGCACCGCCGTACTCCCCGAGGCTCGCGGCCGCGGCGTGCAGACGGCCATCATCAGGGAACGCCTCCGGCGAGCCGCCGAGATGGGCTGCGACCTGGCGAAGGTGGATGTGAAGCCAGGCTTGGGCTCGCACAGGAATTTCGAGCGCCACGGGTTCTCGATCGCGTATACGCGGGCACAGGCGGTCAAGACGCTGGCGACGAATTGAGATCGGGTGCCACCACCCGCGCTTCGCGCGTGGTGCGAGAGCGCCCGACCTGTCGGGCCACCGGAGTTGACCGACGCCCAACCACCACGCGCGAAGCGCGGGTGGTGGCACCCCTGCTTCAAACGTGGCCGATTCCCGCAAACAACCCCACACCAAGCAGCCCCAGCACAATCGCCGTGATCAGCACGTACACCTTGTCCCGCTCCATCGCAAACGTGACGAGCGAGAACGCCACACGAGCCACGGGCGTCGCGATGAGGACCAGGACACCCAGAGCCATCAGGCCCCGAGGATCCAGCTTCACCGCCGCCGAAAGTACCGCCGTCGGCGAGGTCAGCTCGCCCATCACGCCCGTGAAAGGCTTGAGCGTTGCCCGCGGCTCGCCCTGGATCAGCGACATCGCCAGTCCCAGCATGCACAGACCGGCCGCTAGCCACACACCCGCGATCATGAGGCTCGCGAGCCGCAGGTTGATCAGACTGACTTTCGCTTCCTTCGCGGCGTCCATTCAGACCTCCCCCTGCAGTGCCCGAAGCACCAGTTGCACACCCGCCGCCGCCACCGTCACCGCAAAGACAATCCGCAACCACCGGACCTTCGCCCTCACCAGCACCTTGGTCCCGATGAGTGCCCCCGCCATCGCCCCGATCGCAACCGGAGCACACAGCGACGGCTCGAGCTGCCCGCGGTGCAGGTAGACACCCGCGGATGCTGCGGCCGTCACGCCGATCATGAAGTTGCTCGTCGTCGTGCTCACCTTGAACGGCAGTCGCATCAGCCGATCCATCGCCACAACCTTCACAACCCCCGAGCCGATGCCCACGACCGCCGACAGCGTCCCCGCAAAGAGCATCACCCCCAGCGCCCCGGGCACCTGGTGCACGTGGTAGCTCTTCATCCCCTGGGGCGTCGGATAGCTGCTGTCCAGGCGCAATCGCTGGGCGAGCGGGTCGGGCGTCTCGTCGCCCTTGCTGGCCTTTGGCTCCTTGGCCGCGTTCCACGCCGACCAGAACAGCACCGCCGAGAAGATGTACACGATCACATCCGTCCGCAGAAACCCGGCGAGATACGCCCCAAGCAGCGCCCCCAGCGTCGTCGCAACCTCCAGCAGCATGGCCACCCGCGTGTTGGTGTATCCCTCGCGGACATACGCCGCCGCCGAACCCGAGCTCGTCGCGATCACCGTGACCAAGGACGCCCCGATCGCGTACTTGAGATCGACCCCAAAGGCCAGCACCAGGAGCGGAATGATCACGACCCCGCCGCCCAGCCCCGTGAGCGCCCCAAGTGCCCCGGCGCCCAGCGAGGAGATGAAGATGAGGATGGTGAAGACCACGGGAGTCACAGGAAGCCAGCATACGAAGGATCCGTTGATCGCGTGAGCACCGATCGAGTAGACTCCTCCCCATGCCCGCCCCGACACCATCCTCAATTGTGGACCGCAACTTCGGCGAGGATGTCGCGTTCCTCCGCACCCACAAGGAGACGATCGTCCTGACCCGCGGCGACTCCAAGATTGCCGTCGTTCCCGCCTTCCAGGGCCGCGTGATGACCAGCACGCCCGCGGGCGATTCGGGGGCCTCGCTGGGCTTCATCAAGCACGACCTCATCGCGTCGCCAAAGGTCCAGCCCCACATCAACCCCTACGGCGGCGAGGATCGCTTCTGGATCGGACCCGAAGGCGGTCAGTTCGCAATCTTCTTCCCGCCCGGCTCCCCCGACTTCTCGTTCGAGCACTGGCAGACGCCCCAGGCGATCGACACCGACGCGTTCACCGTGTCTAGCCGGTCGCCCACGAGCGTCACGCTCTCGCACGAAACCTCGCTGATCAATTGGACCGGAACCCGCTTCCAAGTCGGGATCGGTCGCAAGGTCTCGCTTCTGGATGCGGACGCAGTCTCCAAGGACCTGGGCGTCGAGTTTGGCTCGGCCCGCTGCGTGGCCTACGAGAGCGAGAACACGCTCACGAACATCGGTCGCGAGGCCTGGACGAAGCAAACCGGTCTGCTCTCGATCTGGATCCTGGGCATGTTCAAACACTCGCCGCGAACGACGGTCGTCGTGCCGTTCAAGGGCGGCGACGGACCTGCGGTCATCGACGACTACTTCGGCAAGGTCCCGCCCGACCGGCTCAGGACAATCGGCACCTGCGCATTCTTCAAGGGCGACGGCCAGTTCCGCAGCAAGATCGGCATCCCACCCGCCCGAGCCCTCCCCATGTGCGGCAGCTTCGCCCCAAGCGACGCCCACCCCGCCGCCAATCTTCTCACGATCGTGACCTACACACTCCCCGTCGGCGCGAGCGACTACGTCAACAGCAAGTGGGCGATGCAAATGGACCCCTACGCCGGCGACGTCGTCAACAGCTACAACGACGGGGCCGCCGAACCCGGCGGCCAACCCTTCGGCCCCTTCTACGAGCTCGAATCTTCCTCCCCCGCGGCCGCTCTCGCTCCCCAAGCCTCCATCACCCACCTCCACCGCACGATCCACCTCATGGGCACCCGCGCCGACCTGAACCGCGTCGCCCAGAAGGTGCTCGGAGTCGGGCTCGATGTGATCGAGCGTGCGCTGTGACCGCGCCCGCCCACGACATCCCACCCACCAAGCCCGACGTCCGCATGAACTGGGACAACCTGCTCTTCCTGCACTGGCGAGTCGACCCCGCCGTGATGCGACGCCTCGTGCCCGAGCCGCTCGAGCTCGACCTCTTCGACGGTGCGGCATGGATCGCCCTGGTGCCCTTCACGATGGTGAATTGCAGTTTCCGGCGCTTCGGATGGGTGCCGGGACTCGCGGACTTCCACGAGTGCAACGTGCGAACCTATGCCACCATCAACGGCAAACGCGGCGTCTGGTTCTTCAGCCTCGATGCCCAGACGCTCTTCCCCGTGCTGGGTGGGCGCTGGATCTGGAGCCTCAACTACGTCCACAGCCGGTTCTCGGTGGAGCACGATGGCGACATAACCGACTACGCGCTGGAGCGAAGGCGCGGCCCATGGGCACGGGGACACACGCACATCAAGTGGCGCAGCGGCGAGGTGCTGCCGCCAAGCGTGCCCGGATCACTCGAACACTTCCTCACCGAGCGGTACTGGCTCTTCACCAGACGCAAGGGCCGCATCATGGCCGGCGAGGTCAGGCACGAACCCTGGACGCTGCGCCGAGCCGAGGTGCTGCACCTCGACGACACGCTCATCGCGCTCAGCGGCGTGAGGGCCTTGGGGACGCCCATCGCCCTGGCGAGCCGGCATCTGGCGGTCGACGGCTTTGGCCTGCGCGAGGTCTGAGCGGGAAGTGGGCACCTCGGGAATGAAACGGGTGCCGGGTGCCAAGGTCGATCCGCGGTGGGATCGTCCTTGGCACCCGGCTGTCCCCGTCGATAGTGTCAGCAAGGCGTCTCAAACGCGATCACGAACGCGTCGTAGTCGAAGAAGTCGACGGTGCCGTCGCCGTCAAAGTCCGCGTTCCTTTCGGGCGGGCAGATCAGGCCCTCGAAGCACTGCACAAACTGGTCGTAGTCGAAGAAGTCGACGCTCCCGTCGCCATCAAAGTCGGCCGGGCAACCGAAATTCGCCGGCGCATCGCCCCCGCCCAGCATGTCGAGCGTGGTGCGTGTGATGGGCTGACCGGGCAGAAGCCCCGAGCCGTCATAGTTGATCGACATCGCGTTGGGCAGCCAGAAGCTCAAGGGAGACAGGGCGCCGATCGGTGGCATCGGCATCGCCAGCGAGCCCGACGACTGGGACGTGACCACGATGCCGTTTCGGATCTGCAGCAGAAGCTCGCCGGGATTCAAGGTCGCCTGCGGCGGGATCGAGATCCAGAATTCCACCTCTTGCCCGTCGGTCGACCACACGTCGTTGGCCCAGGAGAAGCGATCCGTATCGTTCGTGCGGTACTCGATGTCCAGGAGTGTCGCCCTGGCCGAACCACCGGGGCCAAACACCGTGAGGACCAGCGGATCGCGCCGAACCGCAAGCGCCCCGGCCGACCCCGACACGCCGTCCATAAAGGGCGTCCACAGGACCTGCCCCTGGGCGTTGCGCGCCTGAATGGTGACTCCCGCCGAGCTGTACGCGTAGGCCTGGGCGGCCATGCCGGACGCGATCACGCCGCCGTTCGAACGGATCTGCCCGCTGACAGGCGTCCCGATCGCGTATGCGCCCACGTCAAAGCCCACGCACGCTGTTGCCGATGTACCGCTGCACGGGCTCGGCAGAGTCAGACAGTTGAACCAGTGAACGCCCGTGTCGGGAATGTTGAAATAGGAGTATCGGCAGGGCACCGGCACACCAAGCCCGGTGTTCATCGAACCGATCCCAAAGCCGTAGTCCGTGCCCATCATGTCGAAGCCCGGATTCTGCATGGTCGGGCGCACATCCGCGAACTCCCAGAAGGGCGCCGGGCACGCGCGATCGCGAATCCAGACGTGCTGGAACCAGTAGCCAGTCACCAGAGGCAACCCGGTCGCGCCCGCGGGCGGATTCCAGTTGAAGTTGTGAACGATGTTGTACGACGCCTGCGAGAACGCCTGTCCGTGCGCGGACGTGACCAGGCCTGCGCAGAGCGCGACCGCCAATGAAGCTGCAAATCGACGTTTCATGAGGAATCTCCTTGAACGAGTGTTCAAGGTGCATCCGCTCCGAGCGCCCAAAGCTTGCG
Source organism: uncultured Phycisphaeraceae bacterium (assembly GCA_964358855.1). Lineage (GTDB taxonomy): Bacteria > Planctomycetota > Phycisphaerae > Phycisphaerales > UBA1924 > UBA2396. The sequence continues at coordinate 79,498 of CAYHQQ010000010.1, read as the reverse complement.
CGCGCCGCGCAGGAATTCCACACGATTCTGCGAATGCCCCCCAGCCCAGTCGCCGGTACGTTCAGCACGGCGTCTCAAACGCCACCACAAACGCGTCGTAGTCAAAGAAATCGACGGTGCCGTCGCCGTCAAAGTCCGCCGTCTTCCCCGGCGGGCACGCTCCGCCCTCAAAGCACGCGACAAACGCGTCGTAATCGAAGAAATCGACGGTCCCATCGCCGTCGAAATCCGCTGCACAGCCGCCCGCGCCCGTCCAGTCGGTGCCCGAGTCGGCGGTGACGGTGTAATTCGTGACGGCATTGCCGTTGGCGGTCACGTTCAGAATCCCGCCCCACCGGAGCGTCAAAGGCGATCCGAACGCGGCGTTGCCCGCACCGCTTTGTCCATAGCCCGTACCGGCAATCCCCTGAAGCTCCACATGAAGCTGATGGCCCTGCCCGAATTGGATGTTCGCGGTCGCCTGATAGGTGCCAAAGGGATCGCCCGTGTACCCCGAGCCCAGCTCTGGGCTGTACCGTGTTCCACCGCGACTGATGTCGCTCGCCCCGCCACCCACATCTCCCGTCACGTGCCAGGAAGCCGACGACGACCCGCTGGTGGCCCCGACCTCCCCGTCAACAACGACGGCAAATGTCAGCGTGCCCAGCGTGTTCATCGGGATGCCCGGCGCCGTAATCACAATTCGATCGCGGAAGTACGCGTTGCAGACCGCGCCAAGAGTGCCGTGAGATACCCCGCTCATCTGAATCAGGCCGTACTCCACGTGGATCGTCGCGCTCCCCGAGGAGTTGGCCCCGCCGGTGGTCGAACCGCTGATGTCAATATCACCAGCCTGGTTCACGAGCTGATGGAAAGGCCCGGCCCCGCCGCTGGAGTTGGGGTTGAGCGAGATCTGCGCCAGATTCTGGATGTCGGCGACCGCGAGCGGGCTCAACGCACCCAAGGGAATGCCGCAGACAGTCAAGACGCGGAGGGACACTTTGAACATACCGTGGTCTCCTTGCCAAGGCCCGCGGTGCGAGCCCCATGCGGCCCTCAGCATACCGATAGTGCGCTCGAATTCAAGGGTCATTCGGACGCGAGGGTTCCCAACCCCTCGCCGCTGCCGTTGCAATCCCTATTGTTGGCCATGCCCCTTCGCCTTCACAACACCCTCACCCGGGCCGTCGAGCCCTTCACCCCCCTCGACCCCTCCCACATCACCTTCTACTCCTGCGGCCCCACCGTCTATGACGACGCCCACATCGGCAACTTCCGCAGCTTTCTCGCCGCCGACGTCCTGCGACGCTGGCTCGAAAGCCCCCTGTGCGAGGTCACGGGCCCCGGCGGCAAGGCACACAAAGGCCCTCGCCGCGTCACCCACGTCATGAACATCACAGACGTCGGCCACATGACCGACGACGCCGAGGGCGGCGAGCACGGCGAGGACCGCATGGCCGTCGCCGGCCGCCGCATCGCCGAAGCCAAAAAGAGCGGCGCCCTCCCCGCCGGTTCCGACGTCGACCCCAGCGACCCGTACCAGATCGCCCGCTTCTACGAGGGACGATTCCGCGACGACGCCGTGCGCCTGGGCCTCAAGCTCGCCATCGACGCGAAAGCCGACCCGACCCTCATGCCCCGCGCCACCGAGAACGTCGCCGGCATGATCGAAGTCGTCCAGCGACTCATCGCCGGCGGCCACGCCTACGCCGTGGGCGAACCCGGCTCGCGCGTCGTCTACTTCCGCGTCAAGAGCTTCGAGGGCTACGGCTCCCTCAGCGGCAACACCCTCGACAAGCTCCGCGAGGGCGAGGGCGGGCGCATCAGCGCCGACAATCAGTCCGCCAAGGAACACCCCGCCGACTTCCTCCTCTGGAAAGAAGACCCGCGCCACATCATGAAGTGGGACAGCCCCTGGGGCCCCGGCTACCCCGGCTGGCACATCGAATGCACGGTGATGAGCGTGAATCGCCTCGTCAGAGCCCGAAGCGCCAGCGAGGGTTCGCGTGCGGAGTCCCTTGCCTCTCTCAGCATCCCCGACTCCAAACCCCTCTTCGACCTCCACTCCGGCGGCGAGGACAACATCTTCCCCCACCACGAGTGCGAGATCGCCCAGGGTTGCTGCGCCTTCAACCAGCGCCCCACCGGCGCCCCCCTCGCCGGCATGTGGTTCCACCCGCGCTTCCTCTTCGTCGAAGGACAGAAGATGTCCAAGAGCAAGGGCAACTTCTTCACCGCCCGCGACCTCTTCGCCAAGGGCTACGAGCCCGCCGCCGTGCGCCTGGAGCTCATCAAGAACCACTACCGCAGCAACGCCGACTTCCGCGAGCAAGGCCTCAAGGACAGCCAGCGGATGATCGACCGCTGGCGCCGCATCGTCGACACCGCCGCCGGTCACAACCCCGCCGGCCAGGGCGCCCGCGACGCCGCCATGCTCGCCTTCGCCGACGCCATGCACGCCGACCTCAACATCGCCGCCGCCATCGCCGCCGTCAACTCCTGGACGAGCACCGTCGACAAACCCGGCCCCGAAGACGCCGCCCTCATGAAGACCTTTGACGGCACGCTGGGCGTGCTCGATCTTGAGCGCACGGCCGCCGTCGCCACCGGCATCGCCGTCTACCTCGCCGGCGTCACCCCCAGCGACGAGGTCGAGGCCCTGCTCACCGAGCGCAAAGCCGCCAAAGCCGCCAAGGACTTCGCCAAATCCGACGCCATCCGCGACCAACTGGCCGCCAAGGGGCTCGCCATTAAGGATGTTGCGGGGGGCAAGGTCGAGGTCGGACGTCGCTAAGCGTTTGGCCCTATCCTTCCGCCCATGAGTTCACCGTTCGTCATGCTGTGTCCGGGCCAGGGCGCCCAGGCCGTCGGGATGGGCAAGTCGTGGCACGACGCCCAGCCCGAATCACGAGCGGTCTTCGAGCAGGCCGACCGCATCCTGGGGACTCGCCTCGGCCCCGACGTGACCCTGAGCACCCTCTGCTTCAACGGCCCCGCCGACCGGCTCAACCAGACCGACGCGAGCCAGCCCGCAATCTTCGTCGCCTCATACGCCTGCTGGAAGGGCCTCCTGGCCCGCTGGCAGTTCGGCAATGGCGAAACGCCCCTCGTCGGCGCCGGCGGCCTCTCCCTGGGCGAGTACACAGCCCTGTGCGTGGCCGGCGCCATCGGTTTCGAGGACGCTCTCGAGCTCGTCACCCTCCGCGGGCGCGCGATGCAGGACGCCGCCGAAACTTCCGCCGGCGGCATGGTCGCACTCATCGGCGGCGACGAGCCCCAGGCGCTGGCGGTCTGCGACGAGGCCCGCGGGGCCGAGGTGCTCGTCTGTGCGAACTTCAACGCCCCCGGACAGATCGTCATCTCCGGAAGCAAGTCCGCCTGCGAGCGCAGCGTGGCGGTCGCGGCCAAAATGGGCCTGCGGGCCCAGGCCCTCGCCGTCGCCGGCGCCTTCCACAGCCCGCTGATGCAGCCCGCGGCCGACCGGCTCGCCGCGGCCCTCGCCAAGACGACCATCCACGCGGCCCGCTGCCCGGTAACGTGCAACGCGACAGGGGGTGCCTACGACCTCAAGAACGACTTTGCCGGGAGCGTCCGCCGCGCCCTGGTCGATCAATTGACAAGCCCGGTCCGCTGGGCCCAGAACGCCCAGTGGCTCGCAAGCCACTGCACCGGTGAATTCCATGAACTCGCACCCGGCAAGACCCTCGCGGGCCTCATGCGCCGGATCGATAAGAACATCAAGGTGGTCACACATGAAGAAGCGTAATTCGTTCCGCCGCGCCGGTCGGCTCGTCGTCCTCTCGGGGCTCGTCCTCTCGGCCGCTCTCGCCCTGCCGATGATGGAGGGTTGCAAGAAGAAGGAAGTCGCCAAGGCTCCCCCGCCGCCCCCGCCCCCGCCCCCGCCCAAGGAGCCCGACCCCGTCGACCTCAAGGCCATGGCCCAGACGCTCAAGGCCAGCAAAAAGGTCGCTTTCTCCGATGGTGCGACCACCAACCAGGAAAGCCTCGCCAAAGCCATCATCGACCTCGCCGACTCGATCGCTCGGGGCGACGACAAAAAGTTCGCCGGCATGATCGGCGCGGAAGACAAGTCACTGCTCAAGAGCCTTACCTCCTCGGGTGAGTGGAAGGACGCGACCGCCAAGATCGAGGGCGTGCGCGTGCTGAACATCCGCGAGGGCGGCGACATCGTCGCGTCCGCGGGCGGGCTCACGCCAGCCTTCTCGGGATCGGAAATGCTCGACCTGCTCAAGAAGCAGATCGCCAACATGTCCCCGGAGCAAAAGAAGCTGTTTGTTGATCGCTACGGCCACGAGCCGACCGACGCGGATCTCGACAAACTCATCGAAATGGGCAAGGAAGCGGCCGAAGCGATGTTCGATCGCAACAAGGACGCAGACCCCGAAAAGATGGAGAAGCTCAAAGCGCTCGCCGCCGTCAATCAGCAGGACATGGAAAACGCTCTCGCGGCCCTCAAGAAGCAAGCCGCACCCGCCGAGGCCGCTCCCGGTGGCGATAGCGACACCAAGTTCACCGTCGTCTTCGCGGTCCAGGAACCCGGCTCGGCGTTCGCTCAAGCCTGGGTCGCCGTGCCGCTTGGCGAGAAGTGGGTCTTCAAGGCCAGCGCCGGCCAGCTCCCCGCCCCCCGCACCAGGGCCACCGAGTTCGACACGATGTTCGGTGGCGGCGGCGACGCCCCCGCGGTGACTCCCGCCGAGAAGCCCCAAGACACCCCCAAGGACGAAACTCCCGCCCCAGTCCCGGCCGGCGGCAAAGGCGGCGGCGGCCGCACCACCAGCGGCGGGTGAGCCCAACGCCCCACCTCCGATCCTCCGGCGCTCCACCGCTCTCCAGAGCGGTGATCTTGGGGTCTGGTGGCACCGCTCTCCAGAGCGGTGATCCTGAACCTTGGAATGCACTGCTCTGGAGAGCAGTGCCACCTTCGAGAACCTTCCATGGCTGAATCCACCACGCGCGTCGCGATCGTGACCGGCGCAAGCCGCGGCATCGGCAGGGCCGTCGCCCTCCGCCTCGCCAAAGACGGGCGCCACGTCATCCTCATGGCCCGCAGCGAGGGCCCCCTCGCCGACCTCAAGCACGAGATCGAACAAGCCGGCGGCAAGGCCTCCGTCAAAGCCTGCGACATCGCCAACTCCGCCGCCCTCACCGCCGCCATCGAATCCGTCGTCGACGAGCACGGGCGCCTCGACATCCTGGTCAACAACGCCGGCATCACCAAAGACGGCCTCATGCTCCGCATGTCCGACGAAGACTGGGGCAGCGTTCTGCAGACCAACCTCACCTCCGCCTTCGTCGCCGCCCGCGTCGCCGGACGCGCCATGATGAAAAACCGCTTCGGTCGCATCGTCAACATCGGCTCCACCAGCGGCGTCGTCGGCAACGCCGGCCAGGCCAACTACGCAGCCGCCAAGGCCGGCCTCGTGGGCCTCTCCAAATCCATCGCCCGCGAACTGGGCGGCAAGGGCGTCACCTGCAACGTCGTCGCCCCCGGCTACATCCAGACCGACATGACCGCCTCCCTCCCCGACGAGATCAAACAGAAGATCCAGGAAATGGTCGCCGTCCGCCGCTTGGGCACCCCCGAGGACATCGCCGCCGCCGTCGCGTACGTGTCCAGCGACGAAGCCGGCTTCCTCACCGGCCAGCTGCTCATCGTCGACGGCGGAATGACGATGGCGTAGGGGAATTGAGCACGCCGCTACTCTCGCCACGTCTCCCGACTTGCACCAATCGCGTCACCCTCTCGACTTGCGGAGCACTTTCATGACGTTGAGAAACAGGTTGCGAACCGGACTCCTGTCGATCGCGACGCTGGGCCTGATCGCTTCGCCCGCCCAAGGCCAGCCGCCGGCTCCGCCCCAGGCTCCGACCACTCCAGAATCGCCCGCCAAGCCGCCCGCGACCGAACCCAGGCTCTTGCCGTGGCGCGATCGCGTCCAGCCGCGAACGCTCGGGGCCGCGCTCGGGAGCATGTACACCATCGATCGCGGCCTGGAGCTCGTCCTCGAATTGCACCCGGAGCTGGCCGACAAAGTCAAGGCCGCCCGCGAGCGGATCGATCGGCACCTGGGCCCGGGGCGTGCGCAGATCGAGGCGATCGCCGTCAAGAACGGGACCGACATCGCCGAGCTGCGAAAGACCCTCATCACCGCGGACGTCGACGCCAAGCTGCGGGCCGCCATCAAAGCCGACGCCCAGGCGACTCTGAAACCATGGACGACTTTCGAGCAGGTGCCGGCGCTCGTCAGTGTGGTCTCGCTGCTCTACAGCTTCGATGCCCAGCACGAGAAGGACCCGGCACTCGCCATTCGCGAAGGTGTGGTGACGGGCTGGGGAGGAACGCGCACCGACGCGTACGGCTCCCTGGAGGTCCTCACGCAACTGCCTGTCGGCTGGGCCGTGGGGCCCAACCCCAAGGGAAGCAACATCGCATTCCGCGCCGTCAGCATGGGCGGCTATGGCGATGAGACGATCACGGTGTTCGCCGACGGCCTCGAAGTCCCGTTGTCTCCCGAGCAGGAAGAGCACTTCTGGGGCATGATGAGCACCCGCACACCCTTTGAGAAGGATGGAGGAGCGGTCTCCGACTATTCCGAGTACAGGATTCTCGACCGCCGCGCGGCGCTCGTGACCATCACCAAGACCAACAAGCTCCCGACCTACTCGTCGCGCCTGGTGATCCGCCAGACGATGTTCCTGCACGAACGCTGGTCCATCACGGTCCAACTGATGAGCTCGGCCTCCCGCAAGGACGAGGCGTCACTCCCCACAGCCGCAGAAGTGGGCGAATCCATGAAGCGCTTCGACCCCGTGTGGGACCTGATGCTCGCTTCCTTGAACCTGAGAACAAAGCCCGCCGAGAAGCCCGCAGACAAGCCCACAGACAAGCCCGCTCCGACAACACCAGAGCCCGTCGCCGCGCCCGCGAAATAGCCGCCTGATCCACGCCGCGCTCGCCTTTCTCGTCCGCGCCCAAGACCCCGGCGTGGCGTTTGGCCGTGTCCACGTCTAGAGACCTTCCGCTACGTCAGCCGCGAAAACCGCCGCGTCGACTCCGGGAAATCCACGCCCATCGCCGCAAAGTAAAGCACTCCAATCACCCCCGCCCACACCAGGCTCCCCCAGTTCCAGCTCACGCCCCCCACCGCCTCCGCCGGCAAGCACGAGATCGCCATGCCGATCGCCACGCTCGTGGCCGCGAACCACTGGTAGATCCGCAGCCCCGCCACAACCGGCGTGTGCGCCTCGCCCCGGTAGTGCTCCTCCACAAATCGCAAGAGCCCCGCGCCGATGAAGTACATCCCGACCACAAACGTCGCCGGAGCCTGCACGCTCCACAGGCGAGCAAGCATCAGGCCGATCACAACATTCCCCGCCATCGAATACACCGGCGTCGGATGCACCCGCACACCCTCCAGCCCCGAGACGCGACAGACACGACTTCGCGGATGCCGATACACAATCCCCCACCACGCCGTCGCTGGAACCGGCGCCCCATGACAGCACCCCTGCACGAGACACCGCAATCGCCCGATCGCCTGGATCACGGGCGCAGCCACCGCCAGCGCCGCCGCCCCACGCCAATCCAGCACGCCCGCCCCCGCGCACGCGAGCAGCCCCACGCCCGCCCCCACCACCGCGCCAAAGTACCCAAAGGGCCGCGATGAATTCGGGCGCCCGACAAACGCCTGCCCCCACAGCGCTCCTCCCACCAGCGACACCACCGCCACCAGCGCGATCCACGCCGCCTCCCGCTCCGAAACAAGCACGCCGCAGATCAGCATCCCGCCTCCCGCCCCCAGCCCCGCGAAGAACCCGTGATTGATCACGCGCACCGGGCCCAGCCGCCACTCGCGCCACGAGTTCGCGACGCGCTGCGCCAGCGCAAGGGCCCCCTCGACGATGGGGCGATGCCTCCACACCACCGCCGCAAACGCCACGCCCCCCAGAACGTCCACGATCGCGTGCATCCCTGTCGTCACGCAGCTCGCCACGATCGCGCCCGTCCACAACCAAACCATCCAGCCCAGTCGCTCCCACCGCCACGCGAGCACCCGGCCCGCCGCCAGGACCCAGAAGACGTGAAACGACGGGAACGCGCTCCGCCCCTCGAGGCCGTCGGCCCGCTCGAGCGTCAACATCCACCCGAGAAACCCCTCATTCTCAAACGCCCGCGGCGGGCTCGTGACCGGTATCACGAGATAACAAAGCGTGCCCACCGCCGTGCCCAGCACCCCAACATGGCAGAACCACCGCAGCTGCCGCCTGCTCGCCGCCAGTAGTGGCGCCAGAACCACCATCGCGTACGTGCTCGCGTACACCGGCTCGGTCCACAAGAGCACAGGCCACCCGCGCTCAAACGCCATCCGCCCGTCGATCGCCCCGGGCACCGGCAGGTGCCCCACCGCCTCATACACCACCAGCCAAGGCAACAGCACCAGGAACAACGCCGCACTCCGATGCCAGCCCGTCGGGGGCAGGTCGCTCGCCTCTGGAATCGAAAGCCGCGGCCGCTTCATGCTCTCGCCAAACAGGCGTCGGATCGCATCTCGCTCGTAGCCAACAACAAGCGCCGCGCACCCCAGCGCGGCGATCGGTGCCACAATCCACAATCCCGCCGGCGAGCCCAGCGCAATCGCGCACCCCGCCAACGCGATGCAAAAGCCCACATAGATCGGGTGCGGCAGGAGCGCATAAGGCCCACGCGAAACAAACACCTTGGGCGGAAACGCGTTCATCGGCAGCCCGCGCCCAAAATGCCAGAGCGACCAGAACGACCAATTCAGCAGCCCCAGCCCCGCCGCCCCGACCGCCCATCCCACCCACGCCCCGCACTCCACACGCGGAAAGGGCCCCACCGTCGCGTCCAGCCGCCACGCCCACACCGCCAGCACCAGCGGCAGCGCCAACATGAACGCGACGCCATACAGCACGCGCCCGAGCATCACGCTCTCCCCTCGCCCAAGACAACCCGCTCGTGCAGCGCCCATCCACGCTCCGGAGTGTCCGCGTCGCTCCGCCGCAGCACCGCCTGCGCCAGCCACTTGGTCTCGCACGTCGCGCGAATGCGCCGCGGAATCATCCTCGCAAGCTTCCCCAGTGGACGCAACGAAACCTCCTCAAGCGTGCCGTCACGAAGCACCGCCGGCTGCTCCATTCTCAGGTCCCAGCGTCCGGGCACCCCCAGTCCCTCGTCATCGATCTCCGCCCCAGCCGCCTCCACGCCCCCATCGAGCACAAGCGTCAACGGGTGCTCTCCCCGCCAGCGAATCCACACGATCGAGGACCTGGGCCCCACGAATCGCCCCCACAAAAGCTCATCAATCGGCAGCCGCCACGGCGCCATCGTCATGTCCAGACACTCGACATACCCCCGCCCCGTCCATCGCTCGCCGCGCCACGCGACCTCCGCATCCGCCGCGGGCATGAGACACCGCCAGACAACCGAGCCGCCCGCACCCGCAATCAACGTGCGCTCGACAGGCGATGCCGCCGCTCGCCACCGTCCCTCGAACTCCAACCTCGGACAACGCCACACCAGTTGCCCGGGCTCCTCATCGAGGTGTCCCAGCGTGCACAGGGCCGACGTTTCATGGAGCAAACCCGGAGCATCCGCCCGCAGGAGCGCCGAAACGCAGAACGTGCACGGCCCGATCACCAGCCGCACCCGATACACCACGCCGACCTGCCCCTGAGGGGAGACCGCGTCGAAATACCACTTGGTGAGCCGAAAGCGCATGGTTTCCATTGAGCCAAACCACCGTAGGTCTCTGGCAAGTTCAATGCAGTTGATCAGTCGCCCTCTTCTCCGCCCTCGCCCTTCCGCCTTTCTCTCCTCAGTCCTCAGTCCTCAGTCCTGTTCAACTTCTCCCCCTCCCCCCGGCATACCTTCCCCGCTCATGGCCGCCATCCTCACAGCCCAAGGCCTCGCCAAAACATTTGGCTCCCGCACCCTCTTCTCGGGCGTTGGCTTCTCCGTCGAGGAACGCGAACGCCTCGCCCTCATCGGGCCCAACGGCTCGGGCAAGTCCACCCTCCTCAAAATCCTCGCCGGCATCGAGTCCCCCGACAGCGACCGCCCCGGCGTAGGCGTGAACGTCAAACGCGGCGTGCGCGTCGCCTACGTCGCCCAGTCCGACCGCTTCCCCGAAGGCTCAACAATCCTCTCCGCCGTCGTCTCCGCCCTGCACGACAACCCCCCACCCCACCTCCACGACGACCACGAGATCGAACTCGCCGCCGACCTCGTCCTCCAGCGCGTGGGCTTCGAAGACCTCGACCAGCCCACCGCCTCCCTCTCCGGCGGCCAGCGCCAACGCATCGCCATCGCCCGCGAACTCGCCCGCGAGCCCGACGTCCTCCTCCTCGACGAACCCACCAACCACCTCGACGTCGAGGGCATCGAGTGGCTCGAGGACATCCTCCGCGGCGGACTCGACGGCCGCCCCTTCGCCAGCGTCGTCGTCACCCACGATCGCGAATTCCTCGAATCCGTCGCCTCACGCATCGTCGAACTCTCGCGCAGCTACCCCGGCGGCACCTTCTCCATCAGCGGCAATTACTCCGAGTTCCTTCGCCGCAAGAGCGAGTTCCTCGACGGCCAGGCCCGCCAGGAGCAGGCCCTCTCCAACCAGGTCCGCGAGGACATCCGCTGGCTCAGCCGCGGCGCCAAGGCCAGGCGAACCAAGAACAAGAGCCGCATCGAGTCATCGTTCGAACGCATGGACGAACTCGCAGAGCTCAAGCTGCGCAACCTGGGCCCCAAGGCCGCCGGCATCGACTTCACCGCCACCGACCGCCGCACCCAAAAGCTCCTCACTGCCCGCGCCATCACCAAGGACCTGGGCGGCAAACGCCTCTTCACCGACGTCGACCTCTTGCTCTCACCCGGCGATTGCCTGGGCCTGCTCGGCCCCAACGGCTCGGGCAAATCGACGCTCATCAAAGTCCTCACCGGCGAGATCGAGCCCGACGCCCCCACTCCAGAGGCGATCAAAGCCGCCGCCGAGGCCGTCAACGTGCCGATGGGCACGCCCCCGCCAGGGACCATTCTCAGGGCCGAAAAGCTCCGCGTGGTGATCTTCTCGCAGCACCGCACCGAGCTCGACCCCGCGATGTCCCTCGCCGATGCCTTGAGCCCCCAATCCGACAGCGTGATCTACCGCGAACGCCTCATGCACGTCGCGTCTTGGGCCGCTCGCTTCCTCTTCACCAAAGAGCAGCTCAAAAACCCCGTGCGTGCCCTCAGCGGCGGCGAACAGGCCCGCGTCCACATCGCCCGCCTCATGCTCGAGCCCGCCGACTTGCTCATCCTCGACGAGCCCACCAACGACCTCGACATCCCCTCGCTCGAAGTGCTCGAAGAAAGCCTCGAGGATTTCCCCGGCGCCGTCCTCCTGGTCACCCACGACCGCGCGATGATCGCTCGACTCGCCACCCGCATCCTCGCCCTCGACGGCCTCGGCGGCGCCAGGTACTTCACCGACTACGACCAGTGGGAGCGCCTCCACAACGTCATCGCCGCCCCCGCACCCAAGGCCGAATCGCCTCCCATCCCCAAGCCCACAGGCCCGGCCAAAAAGAAGCTCTCGTACAAAGAGCAGCAGGAACTCGACGGGATGCAGCAGACCATCGAGAAGGCCGAGGCCGTCGCCCACGCCCACGAGGCCGTCGTCAACAACCCTGCAACCGCGACCGACCACAAGAAGATGGCCGACGCATGCAAGAAGCACGCCGAAGCTCAGGCCAAGGTCGCCCGCCTCTACGCCCGCTGGGCCGAACTAGAAAAATGATCCGTGGCAAGGATGATCCCGTTTCGGGTCATCCTTGCAGAGCCACCCTTCGCTTCCGATGCTCTCCGCGCGTGCGACCCCCTGCAAGGATGACCCGAAACGGGATCATCCTTGCCACCATACGCCTCTTAGGCCTTGGCCTTCGCCGGCGCCGCAGCCGCCGGAGCAGCAGCCTTCACCTGGCTGTCGGGCACATGCACCTCGACCACGCCGGTCTTCCACTTGCGGCTCTTGCCGTTGCGCTTCTTGGTCCGCCAACGGACCGTCTTCTTGATGATCGCCATGACTGCTCCTGATCCCGCCCCGGATTTTGGTCCCAAACCTCGCCCAGACGGGCATTCGAGTCCGGGAGGGAATGATTCGCCGCCCGCCGCCTCCGGACCACTCTTGGGCAAAGATCGCCCGAACATAGCCATACTTCCCGGCACGTCCGGTGGTACGCTCGTGCCATGAACGCCGACCTCGCATCCCTCGCCCGAAGCCAGTTTCCGGCCCTTGATCGCGGCACCATCTTTCTGGACAACGCCGGCGGATCTCAGATCCCGATTCAGGCGATCGACGCCGTCCAACGCCACTTTCTCGAGTGCTACTCACAGTTCGGCGGCGAATACCCCCAATCCATGCGGGCCGCCCAGACCGTCAAAGCCGCCCACCGGGTCGTCAAGGCCTACCTCAATGGCGGCACCCCCACGCCAAACCGCCCCGCCGGCTTCGAGCTCGGCCAGGGTTCCGGTGATGTGATCCTGGGCTCCTCCAGCACCGCCCTGATCCACCTCATCGCCGGCGCCTACGCCGATGCCCACCAGAAACAGCCGGGTCGCAACCGCATCATCATCTGCACCGCCGCACACGAGGCCAATGTCTGGCCCTGGGGCAAGATCGAACCTCGCGGCTTCGAGATCGTCCCCTGGCACTGCGAGCCGCCCGCCTCCGGCCCCCGCTCGGCCCTTCGCCCCAACATCGACACCCTCAAGTCCCTCCTCAACGATCGCACCCTGCTCGTCGCCTTCCCGCAGGTCTCCAACGTCCTGGGCGAGACCTGGGATGCCCGAGCGGTCGCAGACGCTGCGCACGCCGTCGGCGCCCGCATACTCGTCGACGGCGTCGCCTACGCCCCACACCACGCCCCCGACGTCGCCCGCCTCGCCTGCGACTGGTACGTCTACTCCACCTACAAGGTCTACGGCCCCCACATGGCCGCCCTCTTCGGCACGCACGACGCCTGGGGAGAGCTCACCGGCCCCAACCCGCCCTTCGTTCCCCGCGAAGAAACACACCGCAAATGGGAACTCGGCGGCGTCTCACACGAAGGATGCGCCGCCATCGCCGCCCTCAAAGACTTCTGCTGCGTACTCACGGGCCAGAGCGCCGACACCCCGCTCGACCGCCGCGTCTTCGAACGCGCGTTTGCCATCATCGAAGAGCTCGAGCGCCCCCTGACCGAGCGACTCCTCTCGATCCTGCGCGCCAAGAAACGCGTGACGGTCATTGGTTCGACAAACGCCGACCCCGGACGCGAGTGCACCGTCGCCTTCGCCGTCGAAGGAATGAAAAGCGCCCAGGTCGCCAAGGCGGCCAACGCCCGAGGTCTCGGCCTGCGCTTCGGCCACTTCTACTCGCGCAGACTCATCGAGCACCTGGGCTTCGACCTCGACGACGGCGTCGTCCGCGTCAGCCTCGCCCATTACAACACCCTCGCCGACCTCGACCAGCTCGCCGCCTTTTTCGACGACACCTTCTGAGCCGAATAAACTCCCACCGTGAATCTCGAGCGTCTCCGACAGCTTGCCGTCCCCTTCGACGTTCTGGACCACCCGGTGACGCGGCTCATCCTCGCGATCGTCGTCGGCGCGATCCTCCTCTCGCCCCTGGGACTCTGGATCTCCACACGCCGGCCGGACCAGACCACCGAATCACGCAAAACCGCCCGAACCCGCGTCCGCACCTGGCTGCTCATCGCCCCCGCGATCATCGTCCCCATCCTGGCCGGCCAGCTCTGGACCATGATCGCCATCGGCGTGCTCGCCGTGCTCTGCTATCGCGAGTTCGCCCGGGCGACGGGGCTCTTCCGCGAGCGCCTCACCTCCGCGATGGTCGCCTCGGGGATCATCATCTACTCCCTGGTCAACATCGACCACTGGCCGCACCTCTCCTCCACGCTCATGGGCCTGGTCCCCCTGGTCATCGCCTGCGTGTCGATCCTCGAAGACCGCCCGGCGGGGTACATTCAGCGCGTCGGACTCGGCTGCGGCGCCTTCCTGCTCTTTGGCATCGGCATCGGCCGCCTGGGCTCCTTCGCCCAGGACGACCACTTCCGCCCCATGATCCTGCTCCTGCTCTTCTGCACTCAGCTCAACGACCTGGCGGCCTTCGCCGTGGGCACCAGCCTGAGCGGGCCCAAGCTCGTGCCCAACACCAGCCCGGGAAAGACGCTCACAGGACACATCGGCGGCATGCTCGCCGCCGCCCTGGCCGCCTACCTGCTCGGACGCCTGGTCTTCGCCGGCACCCCGATGGACACTCCGTTCCGCATGGGCGGATTCGCGATCCTCGTCGCCGGCCTTGGTCAGCTCGGCGACCTGTTATCATCCTCGATCAAACGTGACATCGGCATCAAGGACATGGGCACACTGCTCCCAGGGCACGGCGGGCTGCTCGACCGTTTCAACAGCGTGCTCCTGGTCGCCCCGGGCGCATACCACTACATCCTGCACTTCAACGGAATCGCGCCCCAGGCGCCCCTTCGCATCCTCACCGGCGGGTGGGGGGTGTGGTGATGACCGAGTGGGAATACAAACCGGCCAAGGACCTCATGCTCAACTCCGTTGAGCGCTTCAAGAGCGAGCGACGCGAGCCCGGCCTGGTCTCCTACCTCACCAATCGCGTTGCCACCGGCGGGCTCCGGGCGTACTTCCAGATCTACCACCGCCTCCGCATCGAGGGCGGCGAGCACCTGCCCAGAAAGACGCCCTTCGTGCTCATCTCCAACCACACGAGCCACCTCGACGCGCTCGTGCTGGCCGCCTGCCTCCCGCGATCGGTCCGCGGCTCGACCTACCCCATCGCCGCGGGCGACGTCTTCTTCGAAACCCCGCCCCTGGCGGTCTTCTCCTCGATGGTCCTCAACGCCCTGCCCATGTGGCGCAAGAAGATCGGGCGTCACGCCCTCGACGACCTGCGCGCCAAGCTGCTCACCGGCGATTGCGGATACATCCTCTTCCCCGAAGGCACCCGCAGCCGCGACGGCCGACCCGGCCCCTTCAGGCCAGGGCTCGGAATGCTCGTCGCGGGCACCTCCGTCCCCGTTGTGCCCTGCCACCTCGAGGGTTGCCACCGGGCCCTCTCGTCCGAACACCGCGTGCCGCGTCGCGAGCCCATCCGCCTGCGCGTCGGCCCGGCCATCTCGTTCGCCGATGCCACCCAGGACCGCGACGGCTGGACGCACGTCGCCCACGCCGCCGAAGACGCCGTCTTCGCACTCTCGGACCAACCTTCACCCCGCCTGGCCGCGCGAGGTTAGACCAACACCATTCATGTGGGCACTTTGACCGAGCCGCGCGTCACCCTTTGTCGCGCGCCAGGCGAAGGAACCGCCGGCCAAGCCGCCCAAAGGGGCCCGGCGCAACGCGGCACGCTTCCCTGAGCATGTCGGGCATCAGAACTCGAGCGAGCACGCCAAAGGCGATGGTGATGGTCAACCCAAGCAAGACCAACCGGGTGCCCTCGATGATCGCAGCGTCCGCGCGGGCATTGAGTCCCCAGCCCTGCACGATCGCGACAAACCACCCCGCGAAACCGTCCGAGTTCCCGATCGTAATCTCGCACACCGCTTTCTCGACGTCCCACCTTCGCGTCACAAGCCCCTCGAGGTTCAGCCACGCGTCCAGGGAGTGAGCGATCGCCGCGCTCAGCACCGCGAGCAGCCAAGGCCAGATCATCTCGACCAGGACCGCCCGACGCCTGGCGCCGATCTGCCGCATGACCCACAGCGTCGCGAAGATCCGCACGATTGCCAGCGTGCCGCCCGTCGCCCACGCCAGCGAGGCCGCGTCGACGCCCACCAGCGTCCCCATCCAGCCTTTGGCCGCGACGATGGCCACCACCGCGCCCGCGAGCGTGAACGCGATTCCCTCGGCGAACGAGAGCAGGCACCAGGTCCGCGACTGGTTCATCGCCAGTTGCACCGCCGTCGTCAGCCCGTACAGAATTCTGAACGGAAAGAACAGCCCGAAGACCGCGACCGCCGGCGTTGCGTTGGCCCACTTTCCGTTGAAGATCAGCCCCTCGAGCGGATCCATCATGACGGCCATGGCCAGGCTCGAGAACGAGCCCATCATCATCAGTCCCGACATCGACCGGATGGTGGCGTCGCGCAATCTGGGGATGTCGTCTTTGAATCGCGACAGGACCGGCATCAGCACGAGCTGCATGTTGTACGAGAGCAGCACACCGAGCTGCGCGGTCACCTCAAACGCCCAGAAGTACTCACCCAGGACTCCGGTGGCCAACGCCACATTCACCCCGCCCAGCACCAGGAAGGGCTGCATCACGAGGTAAGGCCCGCGATCGATCAGGAGATTGGCGACCGAGCCGAAGATCAACCACTTGGCCTGCTTGAAGAGATCGATCCACGTCCCAAACTCCGGTGCTCGCTTCCAAGGCGTGTCCCTGGAGAACCACCATGAGGCCGCGCTCTCGACAATCGCCGCGAGGACAGCCGGAACCACGAAGCTCATCGAGCCGCACGCCGCCAGAGCCAGGCTGACGGTTCCCACCTGCCTGACCACTCCCGAGAGGATCATCACCCAGCTGGTCGCCGCAAAGTTGAAGTCCAGACGGAGCTTGGAGTTGAGCACCGCCCCGGGGGTTCCAAGCGGAACCGAGAGGGCCAGAACCAACAGCAGATTCACGAGCCGATCGTCCTTGAACCAGAGGTTCGCCACCGGCCAGGCGACCGCCGCGACCAGCGTCGCCACAACGAGATTGAAGCACATCGCAAACCAGAACACGCGCCCCGAGAATTTCTCGTAGTCTCCCAGCCCTCGCTGAACCAGAAGGTCCCGAACGCCTCCGTCCTGGCAGATGGTCACGAACTTGGTCGTGGCGACGGCCATGGCGAAAAGGCCGAAATCGTCGCGCGTCAGCAGGCTCCCGAGCACGATCTGGGCCACAAAAGTCAGAATCTTGGTGAACACCGTCGCCGACATCATCCACGCCGCGCCGCTCCCCGCCGCCCGCCCCATCTTCCCCGTGACTCTCATTGGAACGACCGGGAAGTCCTCCAGCGGAGCAACGGGCGGGGATGAGGGGTCGGGTAAGGTCATGAACAGCCACGTTAGGGGGTCTTACCGTCCGTTATCGACAAACGCATTGGCCCGCGCCACCCCTCAACTACCTTTCGGGGCACAATCAAGAATCCAGACACCAGGCCGATCAGCACAACCAGCCTCAGGTCGCAAGACGTCGGCGACGCTCGACTCCGGCCCCTCCACTTCGGGACCGGTATAGTCCCAGCCCACCAGGCAACGCCACACTCTGGAGCCGATTTCATGTCCTCTTTACCTGACACGACCGCAACCAAGACCATGGACTGGAACGCAAAGAGAGTCATCGTCACCGGAGGTGCCGGGTTTCTCGGACGCTGCGTCTGTCGAAAGCTCCGCGAACGGGGGGTCCTTCCGGCGAACATCATGATCCCCAGGCGGTCAGAGTGCGACCTGACCAGCGAAACGGACGTGGCGCGCCTGGTCCGCAACGCCTTCGGAAAGGACAAACCCGACGTCATCATCCACCTCGCCGCCGAGGTCGGCGGCATCGGCGCGAACCTCGCCAACCCGGGGCGATACTTCTTTGCCAACATGGCCATGGCCCTGCACCTCATCGAGCAATCGCGGCTCGACGGCCTTCACGAACGAGGCGGCAAGTTTGTGCAGGTCGGCACGATCTGCGCCTACCCGAACCTCACCCCGGTCCCCTTCCGGGAGGAAAACCTGTGGAACGGTTACCCCGAAGTCACCAACGCGCCTTATGGCGTCGCCAAGAAGGCCGCGTGGCAGATGCTCGAGGCCTACCGCCTGCAGTACGCCTTCCGCGCAACCTACGTGCTGCCAGTGAACCTGTACGGGCCGTTCGATAACTTTGATCTCAGCAGCTCCCATGTCATCCCAGCGCTCATCCGCAAGGCGATCGAGGCCAAGAACCGCGGTGACAAGGAGATCGTCTGCTGGGGGACGGGCTCGGCGAGCCGCGAGTTCCTCTACGTTGAAGATGCGGCCGAGGGAATTCTCCGAGCGTCGGAGGTCATGGACGATCCCACGCCCATCAATCTGGGCGCGGGATTTGAGATCAAGATCAAGGACCTTGTGGAGCTCATCGTGAAGCTCGTCGACTTCAAAGGCACCATCACGTGGGACACCAGCAAGCCCGATGGACAGCCCCGCCGCAGCCTCTCGACCGATCGCGCGGCCACGCTCCTCAACTGGCGGGCCGAGGTTGGATTCGAGGAAGGTCTCAAGCGAACCATCGAGTGGTATCGGGCCAACGCCTGACCTTTGCCCCGGGATGGGCCCCGTCCAAAGCCGGCTCAGACCCTGAGAAACGAGTATTCCTCGGCGCTCTTGGAGATCTTGAAGAGTTTGTACCCATTGCGCTCCAGCAGATCGATCGAGGCCTGGGTCTTCGCATCGCCGACGCCCTGGAATCGGTGGTGATACTCGACGAGCAGTTGCCTGACCGGCACCTTCCGCGCAAGCAGATCCTCGATGACGCCGTACTCCGACCCCTCGATATCCATCTTGAGAAGGTCGATGTGGTCGTGCCCGAGCTCTTTCATGATCCCGACCAGTTCTCGCACAGGGAGCACAATCCGCTGCGTCTGGGTCTTGCGCTCGACGACCGAGACCGAAACGTGCTCGGGGTTCTCGGGCGCGTGAAAGATCAGCTCCCCATCGGTTGGCGCGATCCCGAACTCATGGAGCACAAAGCCCCGCGGCATCGTCCGTGCCTTGACCCACCGGATCGACTTGGGCGTGGGATCGAAGCCGTGAACCGTGAGTCCGTACCGGGCGATGAGCGCCTCATCCCACGACGTGTCCTCCCCGATCCCGGCGGAATACACGACGCTGTCCTTGCTCAGGAGCTCGGGGTTGAAGTTCCAACCGCCGTACTCGCTCCCGAGTCTCATCGTCGGACAACTGTGCGAAGCGCGTCCCACCACGACGGGTGGCTTGATGAGGCGTTTGATCCACCTCATAGCTCGAACGACCATTGAGAATCTCTCCGTGCGGGCCTGCTATCCCGGCTTGCTTGCGACTGGTTCACCCTACTGTAGCTCCCGTGACGCTCCAAACGCCGGCCAATTCCACAGACACGACGCCCAGGGACGCCCGATCTGCCCGGGTCTGGATCCTCCAGCCCACCATCGAGCATTACCGCACCGCGATCTTCGACGGCCTCAACGAACGTGGCGCCGCCGACGGCGCCTATCAAATCCAGGTCCTGGGCACCCTCAAAGACGGCAAAGCCATCGGCGGCTCCGCCCGCCCCTACTTCATCTCCTGCACCCGCATCCCCTTCCGCATCGGCCCCATCCTCTTCTTCAAAGCTCCCGAGGCCGTCCGCCTCTTCAACGAATCCAAACCCGACCTCCTCATCACCGAAGCCCACATCCGCAACGTAACGGTGTGGAAAATGGCAAGCCTCTGTCGCAAGACCGGCACCCCCGTGATCGGCTGGTCCAAAATCCACAGCTACAGCAAGGCCGCCGGCTTCATCTCCCCGCTCAAGAAACTCTTCTACAGCAAGTTCGACCGCATGATCTGCTACGGCGATTCGAGCAAGGCCGAGCTCGTCGCCATGGGCTACCCGGCCGACCGCGCCATCGTCGCCAACAACACCATCGACACCCGCAAGATCTTCACCCAGGGCGACCAGCTCCGCGCCCGCGGCGAAGAGATCCGCAAAGAACGCAACCTCGTCGGCAAGAAGATCCTCCTCTGCATCGGCCGCATGGAAATCGACAAACGCCACACCGACCTCCTCGACGCCTGGCCCAAGCTCAAGGCCCTCGACGAGAACCTGGTCATGGTCCTCATCAGCGGCGGCCCCATGCTCGACGAAATCAAATCCAAGGCCGCCGCCCTCGACCCCCAGCGCATCATCGTCACCGGCCGCGTCCCTGAGGGCGACGACTACGCCTGGATCGCCACCAGCGACGTGAGCGTCTACCCCGGCGCCGTGGGCCTGGCCATCAACCAGAGCCTGGCCTTCGGCAAGCCCACCGTCATCGCCGACGAAGTCGGCGCCGACAGCGAGATCCTGGTGGGTGCCGCCGGCGGCGACAAACAAACCGGCTGGCGCTACGAGCGCGGCAACCTCGACGCCATGGTCTCCACCATCGCGACCATTCTCAAGGGCAGCGAGGAGGTCCGACGTGTCGGCGAACGCGGCCACGTGCTCATGCGCGACAAAGTCACCCTCGACAACATGATCGGGGCGATTGACAGGAGCATCAGGCTGGGTCTGGCGCTGAGGCGAACATCCTGATTCTTTCGGTCGCCCCACATAAGCCCACGGGTTCTAACCCGTGGGATTCCGCCGCGCTAGCACATCCGACGATGATCAACCCGCCTCCCGCCCGAGAACCTCTCTCAGGCACCCCTCCCACCGCTCTCCACTGCGTCCCGCCCCGCATTTGGCCGATGAACCTAGAGTCCGCCCAACCGACCCGGAAGGCCGAACTTCCCGGACGTTGGGGGCGTATCAGGGCGTCCAGCCCGGCTGGCGAGCTTCACTCAGGACAAGGATTCACCAATGCGGATCGCGATCTTCGGTTTGGGATATGTCGGTGCCGTCTCCTGCGGCTGCCTCGCCGATCTCGGCCACACCATTATCGGCTGTGACGTCAGCAAGGCCAAGGTCGACCTCATCCGGGCCGGCAAGGCCCCCATCGTCGAGGAAGGCCTTCCCGAACTCCTCGAAAAGGCTCTCAAGAACGGCCGCCTCTCCGCCATCATGGACGCCGACGAGGCCGTCCGCACCTCCGACGCCGCCCTGGTCTGCGTCGGCACCCCCAGCACCCCCAGCGGCGGCGTCAACGCCGTCTTCCTCGAAACCGTCTGCCGCCAGATCGGCGAGTCGATCAAGAAGCACGCCCCCAAGCACTACATCGTGATGAGCCGCTCCACGAGCCTGCCCAACGTCCACGAGAACCTCATCAAGATCCTCGAACAATCCAGCGGCCGCAAAATGGGCGAAGGCATCGGCTACGTCTGCCACCCCGAGTTCCTCCGCGAGGGCGTCAGTGTCTACGACTTCTACAACCCGCCCAAGATCGTCTTTGGCCCCACCGACGCCAGGACCGCCGACATCTGCAAGTCCATGTACCCCGCCGACAACTACCCCGGCCTCAAGACCTGCCCCACCTTCTTCCTCTCGCCCTCCGAAGCCTCGATGGTCAAGTACGCCGACAACTGCTTCCACGCCCTCAAGTGCACCTTCGGCAACGAGATCGGCATGATCTGCAAGACCCTGGGCGTCGACAGCCACAAGGTCATGGACGTCTTCTGCGCCGACACCAAACTCAACATCAGCGCGCGGTACCTCAAGCCCGGTTTCGCCTTCGGCGGCTCCTGCCTCCCCAAGGACCTCCGCGGCATCCTCGACGCCTCCCGCGACACCGCCACCGCCCTCCCCATGCTCGCCGGCACACTGGTCAGCAACGAGGTCCAGATCAAAGCCCTCCTCAAACGCGTCGTGCACGAGAGCCGCCCCAAAGTCGGCATCATCGGCCTCGCATTCAAGGAAGGCACCGACGATGTCCGCGAAAGCCCCATCGTCGCCGTCGTCGAAGGCCTCTGCGGCAAGGGCCACCCCCTCAAGATCTACGACGAGCACCTCTCGGTCCAGGCCCTGGTGGGCGCCAACCGCAGCTTCGCCTTCCAGATGGTCCCCCACCTGGCCGAGCTCATGACCCAGAACCTGCAAGAGGTCATCGCCTGGGCCGACACCCTCATCGTGACCCACCGCCTCAAGCCCGCGACCTGGGCGAGCGTGAACTTCAAGCCCGACCAGCGCGTCATCGACCTCATGAACATCCCCGACCTCCGAAAGGCCGGAAAGGGATATGAGGGGCTGTATTGGTAGTTGGCTTCTGAATCGACATTTCACCGTCGAACGCAGCCCTCTTTGCAATGAAACGGGTTCTCCACGCGATCATGATGAAGGCCGCCAACCATGCGGCCCTATCGTGAGGGGCGGAGGACTCCTATGTACGTTTCCACATACTGGGCAAAGGCAGGACTGGCGGGGGCACTCTGCGTCTCGACCCTCGCGCGCGCTGACGGCATTTTCTTCGTTCGCGCCGATCTGTCCACCGGCGCCAACAACGGATCGTCATGGGCTGACGCCTTTCGGGGCGGGCCCGGCCTTCAGACCGCGCTGGCCGCTGCCCCTCCCGGAACCCAGATTTGGGTCGGCACCGGAACGTACAAGCCAACATCCCCGGGCGGCTCACGCCTCGTGAGCTTCGTCCTCCCAAGCGGCGTGGGCGTCTACGGCGGCTTCGCCGGCACCGAGTCATCGCTCCAGCAACGTGACGTGAACGCCCACGTGACCATTCTGTCGGGCGACCTCAACGCCAATGACGCTCCGGGCGAGCCGGGCCCGGACAATTCGGCCCACGTCGTCCGCGCGACCAACGTGGGCGCAACATCGCGACTCGACGGCGTCACCATCCGCGCCGGCAGCGCGACCGACCACAGCCAGGGCAACGTCGTCGACCGCGAGCACGGCGGCGGCATGCTCCTGGTCAACGCCTCCCCCACCATCGCCTGGTGCACGTTCGAGGGAAACACCGCGAGCTGGGCCGGTTCTGGCCTGATGATCGATGGCGGCTCGCCGACGATCTCACACTGCCGCTTCACCGCCAACTCCTGCCCGTACTTCGGCGCGGGCCTCGCCGCCGCCGGCAATTCGCACCCGAGCATCGAAGACTGCCTCTTCGACGCCAACATCGGCTCCCAGGGCGTGGGCATCTACACGGGCCCCGTTGTCGGACTCGGAAGCGCCACGGCTCACCCCACCGTCCGCCGATGCGAATTCCGCGACAACCTCGGTTGGTTCGGCGCAACCTCCGGAGGCGGCCTCCTCTGCAGCGACGGCACCTCTCTCATCGAGGACTGCCTCTTCCTGGGAAACTTCGCCAACGGCGGGGGCGGCGCTTTCTTCGCCAGCGGCCACGCAACGCTCAGCCGCTGCACGTTCATCGACAACAGTTCCAATGGCGACCTCGGCGACGCCATCTATCTTCAGGCCGCCCAGAACGATCTGTCGCCCACGCTCGACATCGTGAACTGCCAGATCACCGGGCACCCCAGCTCCTTGTCGCCCAACCGTCGCGAAGGCTCGCCCATCCTCCTCAACGCCGGCACCACCCGCATCGTGAACTGCACCATCGCCGACAACGGCGGCCCGACCTCCGCCGGCGCCATCCTGTCGCTCAGCGGGTCGCTGCGAATCGACAACTCCATCCTCTGGGGAAACACAGGCTTCCAGGGCTCGGGCCAGAACGCCGCGATCTACCACTCAAATTTCGGCAATCCCTCAGTCCAAGTGAACTCCAGCCTCGTCCAGGGCTGGAACGGGTCGCTGCCCGGAACCGGAAACTTCGCCGCCCCACCGCTCTTCTCCGATCCCGACGGCCCCGACAACATCGCACGCACCGCAGATGACGACTATCGCCTCAGCTCCGGCTCCCCCGCCATCGACCGCGCAAGCAACCCCTTGGTCCCCGCCGGCACGTCGACCGACCTCGCAGGGCGCCCTCGCTTTCGGCAGGATCCCCTCACGCCCGACCTGGGTGTAGGCCCCGCGCCCATCATCGACTGCGGCGCTTTCGAGTTCCAGGCCCCATGCCCCGCCGACTTTGATGGCGATGGAGTCGTCGATTTCTTCGACTACGACACCTTTGTAACCTGCTTTGAGGGAATCGCCTGCCCGCCCGGCAAGACCGCCGACTTTGACAGCGACTCCGCCGTCGATTTCTTTGACTACGACGCCTTTGTGCTCGCGTTCGAGCTTGGTTGCTAGGGGTTTGATCGCACATTCTGTTGTGTTCGGCTCGCTCGCAGGTTAGACTGACGGGCGTCGGCGTGTGGCATGCCGCGGCTGGAGCCTCGCCCGATTGGGCGCGGCCCATGGCCCAGCCACTCCGGCGCATTCAGGAGCCCGGCCATGAGAGCTTGCACATTCTCAATCTCAACCTGCCTTGCCGCGTCTGCTCTCGCCCAGCCCCATGATCGCGGCGAACGTCCCGGCGACGCGCCCGGCACCCCCGCCACCATGCTCGGCGATCCCGGCATCCTCTGGCCCCGCTCCTTCCCCCCCACCCACCAGGCAAACGTCGGCGCCGGCCAACTCAACATCATCGGCGACGCCGCCAACGAGCCCTCCATCGCCGTCGACCCCTCCAATGGCCTTCGCATCGTCGTCGGCTGGCGACAGTTCGACACCGTCTCCTCCAACTTCCGCCAGGCCGGCTACGCCTGGTCCGTCGATGGCGGACGCACCTTCACCAAAGGCACGCACAACCCCGGCGTCTTCCGCTCCGATCCCGTCCTCCGCTGGGGACCCGATGGCACAGTCCACTACTACAGCCTCACCACCATCACCGGGCGATACACCTGCGACATGTTCCGCTCAACCAATGGCGGCCAGACGTGGCTCCCCCCCGTCTTCGCCGCGGGAGGCGACAAAAACTGGTTCACAATCGGCATGAACGCCGGCGCCGGCCAGGGGAACATCTACGCCCACTGGACCAGCTACTACACCTGCTGCGACGGCTTTAGCTTCGCCCGCTCCCGCGACGCCGGCGCCACCTACCCCGACCTCACGAACGCCCCCTTCCTGCCCTTCTGGGGCACCAGTTCCGTCGGGCCCGACGGCGAGCTCTACATCTGCGGCAACAACGGCTTCGATCAATTCTCCGTCTCACGCTCTAGCGACGCCAAACTCAACCTGGGCACCATAACCTTCCCCGTCGCCGTCAACGGCATCGTCATGGCCCAGGGCCAGAGCGGCTTTGATCCCAACAGCCCAAATCCCGCCGGAATCCTCGGCCAGGCCTGGATCGACGTCGACCGCTCGAGCGGCCCGCGCCGCGGGTGGGTTTACATGCTCTCCTCTGTCGGTTACGTCGGCAGCGACCCGCTCGATGTCATGATGGTCCGCTCCACCGACGGCGGCCAGACCTGGTCCGCCGCGTTCAAGGTCAACGACGAGGCACCTGGGGCCAACGCCTGGCAGTGGTTTGGCACCTTGGGCGTCTCACCCAACGGCCGCCTCGACGTCATCTACAACGACACACAGGGCACCAGCGATTTCCACCACAGCGTCACCAAGTACAAGTCGTCGAGCGACGGCGGTTTCACCTGGACCCCCAGCACCGCCATCGGGCCAGTCTGGGACTCCTGGATCGGCTGGCCCAACCAGAACAAGATCGGCGATTATTACGACATCGCCTCCGACAAGCTGGGGTGCTATCTGGTCTACAGCGCCACATACAACGGCGAGGAAGACGTCTACGTCGCCCGCATCGGGCCCTACGACTGCAACAACAACGGCGTTGACGACGCGACCGACATCGCAAACCACACCAGCCGTGACTGCAACGCCAACGCCATCCCCGACGAGTGCGAGATCGCCGCCGGCACCCTTGCCGATTCCAACCACGACGGGATCGCCGATGTCTGCCCCCCTTGCCCGGCCGACTTCAACGCCGACGGCTCCGTCGATTTCTTCGACTACGACGCTTTCGTGAGCTGCTTCGAGGGCATCGTCTGCCCGCCCGGCAAGACCGCCGACTTCGACGCCGACGGCGCCATCGACTTCTTCGACTACGACGCCTTCGTCGTCGCGTTCGAGACTCCGTGCTGAAAAAGGGCGTCGCCGCACACGTGGACACAGAACTTCCGTCAAGTATCCAGGGAGAACACGATGGACAGATCCTTTCTCATGCTGGCGCCCATCGCGGCGTTGTGCGTGGCACAGCACGCAAACGCCCAGGTGACGATCCTGGGTTCACAGCGCTCGACCTACGCCGCCGTCGGCGGGAGCGATTTCTACACCGACGACGGCGACACGATCAGCACCAACGTGCCCTTCTCGAGCTTCCCCTCCGTCTGCGGCACGTCGCAGAGCGGAGCGGCCGGCTGCGCCGACGCCACGCAGTACAGCCAGATGAGCGCCGATGCCATCCTCGCGCAAGGCTCGTGCGGCGCCTCAACCACCACCGACGCCCCCGACCTTGAGCAATCATTCTCCAACTCGGTCCTGGTCGTCCGGTTCCGAGTCGACGCGGATGTGCGGTACCGGCTGTTTGGATCGGTCTCCTCCAACTACGCCGGGAGCAGCGTGGTTCTCTTTCGAGCCGGCGGTTCAACCGTTCACCACTACTACGAGTCGATCAGCACCGCGGACTTCGACGAACTCGGCACGTTGCCTCCGGGCGAGTACGAACTGCACGCTGTCGCCGACGCCTCGGTGAATCCAAGCTCGCCCATGAGCTCCATCGGTGCCAATTACCAGGCCGAACTGCGCTTTGGTATCCCTTGCCCCGCGGATTTCAATGCCGACGGCGCCGTTGACTTCTTCGACTACGACGAGTTCGTGGTCTGCTTCGAGGGGACCGCCTGTCCGCCAGGGGTTTCCGCCGACTTCGACGCCGACGGCACCATCGACTTCTTCGACTACGACGCCTTCGTCGTCGCGTTCGAAACGCCCTGCTGATCGGATTTCTCTTGAGTTGCACCGCGCCGCCGGGTATCGTGTCTCCGGGGGAGGGTGTCGGAGGCTGTCCATTGACAAACGCAATCGTTCCCCTCGTGCTAAGCCTCGCCGCCTGCTCCACCGCCGCCGCCCAATGGACCAACCTCGGCGGCAACGCCGGGCGCAACGGGCAATCCAGCTCCACCGGCCCCGCCGCCCCCACGCCCGTGTGGTCCACCGCGCCGCGCTCAAGTATCATCGCCTGGGCCCCTTGCATCGAGGCCCGTCGTGTCTTCACCGTGCGTCAGACCGGCTTTCCCCCCGAGCCCGGCTCCAACCTCTCTCCCATCGTCGCCATCGACCTCGACACGGGCCAGGAACTCTGGAGCCGCAACATCCCCTTCGTCAGCGGCGACTGGACGACATGGGTCGGCGGCGTGCGAAACGGTCGCGTCTACGCCTCACGCGGCGGGAACGGCGCATCCGCCGCCGCTCCCCTGTACTGCCTCGACGCGACCAACGGCAACGAACTCTGGCACACCCAGGAGGAGATCGATTCGGGCGCGTACGACGGCGTCGTCTTCGCTCCCGATGGCGACCCCATCATCGCAAGCTTCCGCTTCATCTGGCGCTTCGACGCCGTCACCGGTGCCCGTGTGTGGCGAACCGCCAGGCTCTGCTCCGTCAGCGGAAACTGCGGCGCGGCGGCACGCCTTTCGGGCGACGGCGGAGCCGTCTACATCGCCGACGCCGTCGCGGGCGGACACACCATCAAACGCTTCGACATCACCACCGGCGCCTTCGAGTACCAGAGCCCCGTCATGCCCGGCTTCACCCTCCAGAACAACCCCATGGTCTCGCCCGACGGCACCATCTACCTCTCCCGCTCGCAGAACAACGCCCCAGTCGATTCCTTCTACGCCATCAACGACTCGGGCTCCGCCATGACCATCCGCTGGAGCACGCCCTGCCAGTGGTCCACCGAGAGCGAGTTTGGCGTCGGCCCCGACAACTCCGTCTACATGTTCGCCCCCGGGAACATCCTCCAGCGCCGCGACCCCGCCGACGGCCACGTACTCCAGGCCCTCGACGGACCCATCGCCGCCGACTTCCTCCAACCCCACTTCGCCATCGACGCCGCCGGCAAGGTCTTCCTCAGCAACGGCGCGTTCAGCAACGGACGCCTCTTTGCCTTCTCCCCCGACCTCACGCCCCTGTGGAACGTCCCCGTTCCCAACATCAACATCGGCGGCCCGGCCCTCGCCGCCGACGGCACCCTCGTCGTCTGCGGCATCGGCAACGACATGCGCGCCTACCGCACCACCTTCTGCCCCGCCGACTTCAACCACGACGGATCCGTCGACTTCTTCGACTACGACGCCTTCGTCATCTGCTTCGAGGGCGGCGCCTGCCCGCCAGGCACCACAGCCGACTTCGATGGCGACGGCACCGTCGACTTCTTCGACTACGACGCTTTCGTGGTCGCGTTTGAGACGCCCTGTTGAAACTGGACTTTCTCGCGCCGGGCCCGGTTCACACCAGCGGCCAGCGCATCACCAGCCTCGACGACATCGGGGGATAACGCAGCGTCAGCCGCATCCCGCGGAAATCCGCGGCCTTGTGCCCGAGACGCGAGTACACGCGATCGATCACCCGCGCGATCCCCGGCGCCAGGGGCGTCGCAACCGCCGGCGGCGAGCCCGCAAGCTCGATCGGCCGCTCGCTCATCGGCAGCATGTTCCGCGCCGTCTGCGCCGAAGGATCCTCCGGCCCGCCGTGCGGGAAACCGTACAGAGCCACCTCTGGCATCGACGGAATCTGCACGTCGCGATGAACGATCAGATCGAACACCAGCGTCTCAGCCGGAAGCGTCACCGTCGCCGCTGTCGAGCCAAACTCGTTGTCGGGCGTCCTGGCCGAGGGAAGCCCGCGATAGATGTACCCAAAGAAACAGTCAAACGCCGCCCGATTCCCGATCTGCCCTCCCGGCAGACTGATCTCTCGCCCCTCGGGCCCCTCGCTCGCGAGCAGCGTGGGCATGTTGGGCGAGCAGAACTCCCTCAGCAGGAGCGGAAGGTCGCCGGGCCTCTTGGCCTCGATCTCCTCCAGACTCGGCGCACCAGGAAGAGCCCCACCCTTGTCGTTGTGCTGCTGGGCCCGGTACAGGCGCCACTGCACGCTCGGGCGCAGCCTCCGGAAACCGACCAACCCCGACACCATCGCGTAATCCAGCGTCCCGGCTTGAGCGCCCGGCGCGAGCAGCGTGGCCGCCACACGTGTGCGAGCCTGCACGCCCCACACGCTGCTGTTGCCGCGGAACGCAAGCTCGCGCCCGCTCTCGGCCGACGCATCCCGCTCAAAGAGCCCCATGCTCTCCAGGGTCAACTCCAGGTGCTCACGATCGCCCGCGTGCTCACGCACGACCTCAAAGAGCGAGTTCATCGCGGTGCGAAGATTGCCCACCGCCGCCGTCGGCGCACCGGCTTTCTCAAACGCCCCGATCGCAAGCTCGATCCCCGGCTGCCCCGGAAGATGATTGAGCGCCGCAAAGGGGTCCTGCGCCCCGATCACCCGCGACAGTTTCCACGTGAGATTGCGGTTGATGTTGTACTTGCGGGCCACATCCTGCGGCGTCTCGGGATTCGCCCCGATCGCCTCGTACAGGTCGATCAACGCCCGGCGAACCGCCTGGAGGGCCGAACGACTCTCTTCCACGAATTGAATTGGTTCTGTGAGGCTCATGAAAACCGAACCTTTCCCACAAGTCGAATCCTTGACCACCGATCTTACCCGACAATCGGCCTTTGAGAAGGTCTTTTTGAAAAACTTTGCCAGTTTCTCTAGAAATGTCTTCACAAACACATCCAGAGACGATAGGATTCCTTGACCCGGCGACTCGGACTCTTGTGAGTGCGTCTCGACCTCGGGATAGCCTCATTGGGAGCAGAGAAATGAAGAATCAGGTTTTGGCCGTGTTCGCCCTCGTCGCCGGTTGCGCCGGATCCAGCCAGGCGGACATCCTTTGGAACCAGTCGGCCATCGATGTCGGCCCCAACGGCGTGGGCGTGCCCAACTCCGTCTCACCCGGCTTCAACGGCTGGACCGCCTTCGCCGTCGAAGACGTCTCCGTCGGCGCCGGTGGTTGGACCATCAACAGCGTTTCCACCTACTTCAGCGCCCTCTCCTGGAATCCCGGTTCGGTCACCAGCGCTGTGCTCAACGTCTTCTCCAAGTCCGGCAACTCCCCCATCGCCGCCAACAACCCCCGCGCCAACCCCACCGGCCAGGGCAGCCTCGTCACCGTCACCATGAACGGCATGGACGTCGCCGGCAACGGCGTCTGGGAAATCCGGGCCGACGGCCTCAACATCAACCTCTCCGCCGGTGAGTACTGGATCGGCCTCACGCCCGTTGGCCCCACAGGCCCCTTCGGCCCCGATCGCCAGTGGAGCTCCACCAGCCACTACGGCCAGAGCCAGCACGTCCGCTTCTACCCCGACTCGGGCTGGCAGAACGGCGGCTCGTTCTACGGCGTTCCCTCGTTCGATGGCGCCATCCTCATCGAGGGCGTCAACGTTCCCGCTCCCGCCTCGCTCGGCCTGATCGGTCTGGGCGGCCTCCTGGCCACCCGTCGTCGGCGTTAATCCCCTCACCCCTCCACGCCGAGGATGCGGAAACGCAGACTCGGCGCTTTTCCGCCCGCACACTCTCCTCCCACTCTCAGACACGCCCCCTTGGAGATCCTCATGCAGCGACTCTCACTCGTCTCGCCCTGCCTCATCCTCGCAAGCCTCTGCGGCGTCGCGTCCGCACAGCCCAAGCTCGTCATCACCGGCCTGGGCAACGACATCGCCGCCAACGGCAACGGCGTCGCCGGCCAGATCTACGACGCCAGTGTCGAGGCGTACGTGCCATACACCTGGACGCGCACCGGCGGCTATGTCCGGATCCCCGGCGTCTACGCCGACGGTGGCTCTGGCGTCCACTCCTCGGCCGACCTTGGCGCCCTGGCCATGTCCGCCGAGAACCTCACCGACTGGGGCTCACTCAACTGCTTCAACGGCTACTGCTTCGGCAGCATGACCAACTGCACGCCCGGCGAGCCCCGCCCCCCGATCAATCCCTGCCAGATTCCCTCCATCTCTCACCGCTGGACCGCCCAGACCGGCTGGACCCCCACCGGCTCCTTCCCCAGATTCCTCGACGGCGCCACAGGGCGTTACTACGGCGGCACACGCTGCGATTACGACATCAACTCTCCCAACGCCATCTCCGGCAACGGGCGATACCTCGTCGGCGGCGCCTGGTCCGCCCTCCTCACCACGCCCAGCGGCGGGCCCTCCTTCGGCATGTGCGGGAACTTCTTTGGCTTCCGCTACGACTCGGTGACCGGCGCCTTCGATCAGCTTCAGACCACCTACGGCACCTCGCGGGCCGACCGTGTGAACTTTGACGGGTCGGTCATCACCGGCTACGACCTCGACCCCGCCCAGAGCCTCCGCCGCACCGTCGTCTGGCGCAACGGCGTCATGACCATCCTCGACCCCTACCTGGGCGCCAAGGACAACGCCGCCATCAACGCCCCGGGCACGCTCCTGGCCATGGGCGCCACGCCCGAGCTCGTCGCCGAGAAGTTTCCCGGACAGGAGGGCGCAAGGCTCGTCCGCTGGTCCCTCTCGGGCAACACCTGGGTCCCCCAGAACCTGGGCAATCCCGACGCCTTCCCCGACCCAAACAGCGGCGTGCCGATCCCCTTCGGCGACGTCTATGTGACCGCAATCAGCGACGACGGCAACACCATCGTCGGTACCGCTCAGTACGGCGCACCCCCGCCGTCGCACAGCGGCCTGCAGCGCCCCTTCATCTGGCGCCCGTCCATCAATGGCGGCGTCCCGATGGACCTCGAGTTCTACATCAACTCGATCGACAACCAGTCCAATCCGATCTTTGGCTCGGGACTCTCGATCGCCTCGGTCCGCGGCCTCAGCGCCGACGGCAACGCCTTGCTGCTCGCCGTTCGTGATGAGACCAACACGTGCTCCTACCCGAACATCAGTCTCAACACGGGACACACGGGCATCCTCTACCTCAACGCCTCCGCCGTGCCCTGCGCCCAGCCCCGCATCGCCCTGGGCCCCGTCGACACCATCGACGAGTCCTACACCCCCTTCGGCGTCTCGCTCAACGTCTTTGCTTCCGGTTCCTGGCCCCTGAGCTACGTCTGGCAGCGCGAAGACGACAACAACCCCGGCACCTGGAACGATCTCACCGAATCCTGCCAGAACTTCGACCGCCTCATCGACTGGGACTTCGAGGGCGTCTTCAAGAACCAGCTCCGCATCGGCCAGGCCAACTGCGGCGGCACCCGCGCCGGAAACTACCGCGTCGTCGTCTCCAACTCCTGCGGCAGCGTCACCAGCCAGCCCGCCAGCGTCACCTTCGACCACACCATCAAGTTCACACACCAGCCCGATGACCTTTCCACCACCGGAGCTCCGGTGACCATGTACATCGGCGTCCTGGGCGGCGGGCCCAACACCGACCAGTGGGAGATCGCCGATCCCAACGGCGTCGATGGCTTCACCCCCATCTACGACGGCGACTTCACCGCCCCCGACGGGCGCGTGCTGACCTTCGAGGGCGCCTTCGAGCAGAACCTCCGCATCACCCCCGGAGCATGGGCCTCTCCCAGCAGCTACGGCTTCCGCTGCGTCGTCACCGGCCCCTGCCACACCAACACCACCCGCACCGCCACCCTCACCATCTGCGCCGCCGACTTTGACGGCGACGGCACCGTCGACTTCTTCGACTACGACGCCTTCGTGAATTGCTTCGAGGGGCTCTTCTGCCCGCCCGGCAAGACCGCCGACTTCGATGGCGACGGCTCTTCCGACTTCTTCGACTACGACGCCTTCGTCGTCGCCTTCGAGGCCGGCTGCTGAAGATCGTCGTAGAGAGCCTCCAAAGCGGGGGCGTCCGCGCCTGGGCCGCCCGAATGAGAATCTCCCTCAATGGCTTCGAACGTAGGGGTCATCGCCGCATCACGGTCATTCCCGAACGGTCGAGGTTCGATATTCCAAGTCCTTGGGCGCGATGATGGTCAACCCCTGGTCGCCAGGATTACCGACACGCCCAGGAACACCGCGTAGGAGGCCAACAGGAGTCCGCCTTCCAGTCGCGACACCGTCTTGCCGAATGTGCGGCTGATCGGCACGAGCGCTATGGCGAGCAGGCCCATGTAGGCCAAAGGCAGCGTGAGCGTGCCGTCCACGCCGGGCGGTGCGAACAGCCCGACCATGCCGAAGATCGCGCCCGCGTTGAACAAGCACGACCCGATGGCATTGCCCATCGCCAGGTCGGTCTGGCCCTTGCGGACGGCCATGACGCCCGTGACCATCTCGGGGAGCGTGGTGCCGATCGAGACGATGGTGACCCCGACGATCGTGGCGGGAACACCCATGGACAGCGCAATCCCTGAGGCCCCGTCGCTCGCCAGCGATCCCCCATACGAGAGCAGCACCAGACCTCCCACGAAACACGCCGCGATCATGAACCATCCCATCGGGGACGCCTCGCGCGTCGGATCATCGCCCAGCGTATCCGCGGCGTCAGCCGAGGGTGCCTTGTCGGTCTGGCGAAGGGCCGCCATAATCGTCCACGTGCTGTACACCCCGAACACGCCGAGCATGAGACCGGCTTCCCACTTCGCGAAGCCCGTGAACATCCCCAGGAGTGCCATAAAGCCCACGATCGCACCATTGAGCCAGATCTCAACCTTGATGAGCCGCTCCTGCACCACCAGCGGCCTCATCATCGCACAGACGCCCAGAACCAGCGCCATGTTGCAGATGTTCGCGCCCACGATATTGCCAAGCGCGAGATCACCGCGTCCCTTGTACGCCGAGATGAGGTTGAGCGCGAGCTCCGGCGCGCTCGTGCCCCAGGCCACCAGAGTGAGCCCAACCACCAGCGGCGAGACACGCAGGCGCTTGGCGGTATCGACCGAGGCCGAGACGAGCAGCCGGCCTCCCACAAGTAGCAGAACCAAACCCCCGCAAAACTGGAGTGCATCTTGCATCACGATGGATGGGAGGGTACGCGCCGCCGGTGTCACGCCGCTGACTTGGGCGGCCCGTGCGGTACCCGACTCGCCCGCGCTGCAGATCAGCCGGCCCCGACCTGGCGGGCTGACAGTTGGCGCCCGGAATGGTCGGTTTCCGCCGCTCCTGGCGCCGATCGCTTCGGGGGTCGGTGCACCTATCATCGGGCATGGGTCTAGAAGCCGCACTTCCCGCCGATACCGTCCTCACCACGCAGCTCCGCCGCGTCATCAACTGGGCTCGCCGCTCGTCGATCTGGCCGATGCCCTTTGCGACCGCCTGCTGCGGCATCGAGCTCATGGCCACCGCCTGCAGCCGCTTTGATCTCGCCCGATTCGGGGCCGAGGTCATGCGGTTCAGCCCGCGCCAAGCCGACCTGATGATCGTCGCCGGGCGCATCGGGATCAAGATGCTCCCAGTCCTCCAGCGGGTCTACCAGCAAATGCCCGAACCCAAGTGGGTCATCTCCATGGGCGCCTGTGCCTCCACCGGCGGCGTCTTCGACACCTACGCGACCGTGCAGGGCTGCGACCAGTTCCTCCCCGTCGACATCTACATCCCCGGCTGCCCCCCACGCCCCGAACAACTCATCGAGGGCATCATGGCCATCCAGCGTCACATCGATCAGGAAGGCATGCCACCCGCCGACGGCAAGCGCGTGCCACTCGGCCTGGTCCTCCAGCCCACCCACGCCGTCCGCCCCCAGCCCACCGGTCTCACCCTGGGAACCTGATCCCGCGCGTGCCACTCATCGGCCCACGCAGATCACCGTGAACCCTGCAGGTCCAAGGCCGATGAGTGCGGACAACCCTGCGTGTCATTGGCCTCGCTGCACCCGCACGCACCTCGCGGAAACACACTTGGGGCACCCCGCGGCCGACGTCGGAGAAACCAGGGTTCCCCCACCGCCCCTTCCGTCAACTCGCTCCCTCCATGAAACGCTCTGTCTCCGACAACGCCGTCGAACGTCTCATCGAACGGATTCGCCGCCTTTACCGCGCAAATAACTTCGACGCCAGGTCCGTCGCAAGTGTCTCAGTTGCGGCACGCAAGCACCGTCGCGCCCCCGAGGTTCTCCTCGCCATTGCCGAGTATCGCGAACTCGCTTGTGTGCACAAGCGGATCTACAGCAGCGCGCGGCACGAGCGTGCTTACCGTCGCGTTCTCGAACTTGATCCTGCGAACGCGCGTGCCTGGGAAAACCTCGCGGCGGTCCTTGACATCGCCGGTCGCTACGCCGAAGCAGCTCGCGCAGCTCAGAAGGCCCTCCGCTTCGGCGACGATCCCGACGCCGTCGCCATTCTCTCCCGCATCCGCGCCCAGCAGGGCAAGAAGAGCGAAGCTCGCCGGCTCGCCAACACCATCCGCCGCGCCCGGTCGGATTTCGCCAGAAGCACGTCGAAAGAAGTGCTCAAAGGCCTTTGGGATCCGTTCTGACGAACGCCAGTGCGCAGTCGCGATGGAGACAGGAACGAAAGGGCCCGGAATCATCGTCGTATCAGGACCGTCCATCCCCAGGACGCGTCAACTCAATAGGGCCGAACGACCCTCAGACCGCGGATCGCCTTGAAATGCTTGTCATTCATCGTCACAAGCGGCAACTGAAGTCGAACGCACGTGGCGGCGATTAGACAGTCGGCCCATCCGATGCCGTGCGCGAGTCGAACCTGTGCCATTAGCGCCAGGCAAACCTCGAAGTCGGCGGACTTCACCGACAATCGCCTGAACGCCCCCAGGAACTCGATCGTCCGACGCATGTCGGCGCGATTCAATGCGCCGTCGAGCATTTCTGCGGCGGACACCGGGTGAATGCTCGCGACGTGCTTGTTCAACAAGCCCAGCACAAATGGAACCGCGTCGGCATGATTTCGGCGGTGGTCGATCAGCACGGACGTATCGATAATCAGCATCTCAGGCATCTCGCCCCCGCCCACGGCGCGATGCCCGCTCGCGGAGTTCCTTGGCGATCTGTACCGTCGATTTACCCTTCCAATCGGGACGATCGCTCCAGGTCCCTTGAACCGCGAGTGCCGCCGCGATGCGCTGCTCCTTGGTCATTTTGCTTTGCGGCAAAAGCTCCCATCCGTTGGCTCGAAAGAGCGCGGCGACATTGGATGTGGCCTTTCTCTTTGCAGAGGCCTTGGCCGAGAGTGTCTTGCGCCGCGATTTCTTCGGAACGCTTCGCAAATTGACATCGACCGCCGCTCCATTTCGGAGATCGACATCACCTTGAAGCGTGACTATTCCGTCTCGATAGACGCCCTTATAGGTCATGCTCAATTCTAGGCAGAAGTTGGTGTGTTTCGGGAAACTGGACGCACCCGCCCTGTGCAGCCCCCGACCTGTCTGGCACATCGCTCACCCCGCCAATGAAAAGACCCCGGGCCCATGCCCGGGGTCTTGTGCTATCACGATCGCTGAATCAGGACTTTTCCCGATCAGCAGGGGGTCTCAAACGCGACCACGAAGGCGTCGTAGTCGAAGAAATCAACCGTGCCGTCGCCGTCAAAGTCGGCGGTCTTGCCGGGCGGGCAGACGATGCCCTCAAAGCAGTTCACGAAGGCGTCGTAGTCAAAGAAGTCAACCGTGCCGTCGCCGTCGAAGTCGGCGGGGCAGGTGATGGTCGAGCAGCTGATCGACAGCGTGCCCGAGCCCGCGGCCCCGTTGAAGCCGCCAAAGCGGAGCAGGTAGGGCTGGCCGGCAACCACCCGGAACGTCACGATCGACTGGAGCCCGCAGGAATCGTCGTCGCACGCGAGCGTGGACTCCGGACCCGAGGGGCATGAGCCGGGGTAGACGGCGATCTTGGTGTCAAACGTGCTGCCGCACGTGGTGACGGTCGCATCGCCATTGCAATCGGCGTACCACCGGACCCAGAAGTCGTTGTCGACCTGGGGATAGCCGAAGTAGGCACAGGCCGACTCGGCCGGGCCGTCGGTGGTGCACCCGCAGGAGTTAAACGAATAGACGCCCGACCCGATGGTCACGAATCCAGCGCAGTTGTCGTTGGAAGGACGCGAGAGGTTCGCGTGAAGGGTGAAGTTGCCCGCCGCCCCGTTGTACCCCGACACGCGGATGCGGTAGGTGGTGTTGCGCGTGACCGAGAAGACGATCTGGGATTGCAGGCCGCCGGTGTCGTCGTTGCACGCGACCTGGTTGCCGGTGTTGCCCGGGCAGCCCGTGTGCGCCGAAAGAATCGTGTCGTAGCCGCTGCCAAACGTGTCAACAACCATGACACCGTCGCACGTCGCCGTGTACTTGTACCAGACGTCGGGCCCCTCACCGGTGCGACACGTATCAGCGCCGTCGAGCGATGCGCCGACGGTGGTGCCGGTGTACGTCCCGCCATCGAAGATGGTCTGGGCGCTGCCGCAGGAGTCGGTGGCCGGAACCGGCGCCGCCTGCACGTTGGTGGAGAAGTTGTAGTAGTTCCGCGTGTCGTTGTAGAGATAGACGTGGATGTAGTAGTCGCGGGCAAAGCCGGTGGTGTTGGTGTAGGTGAACGACTCGGAATTGCCCGTTCCAGTCGAGCTCGCCACCAGCGCCCCGCCGCACGCGTCGAACATCGTCACGTCGACGTCGCCCCAGGCGTGCGTGAACGAGAGGCTGGGGGTGACCGTGCCGCCCGCGGGGACGGTGACCTTGTACCAGTCCTCGTTGGTGGACTTGACCGTCAGGTAGCCCCAATAAGTGTTGCCCACGCCGCCCAGGTTCCTCGCCGTGGCGCACGTGTTGTTGACCTCATACCCGTCGTCGGAGCCCGCGCCCAGGTAGGCGTTGATCCCCGCGTTGTAGCTCACGTCCAGCCGACCGTAAGACCCGCGATTCTCAGCCGGATCGACCACGCAGGCCGACCGCCCACAGTGCAGCTGCCCGACCACGCGGTAGTCTCCCCCGCCAAAGTTGCGGTACTCGGCGCTGCCCGACGAGCCCGGCTCGGTCGTGCCGTTGGTGTAGTTCACGCGGATGTGGTCCGCGTTGGTCGAGCCGGCGCACGTGGGGCTGGTCGCGGCCGAGCCCGCGAAATACCGCTTGAACTCGCCGCCAGGATGGTGAACGCCGTAGACCGTCTCACCCACCGACGGCATCGAGAGGGTCCACCCCTCCCAGTACAGATTGCGGGGAATCGTCCCCTCAACCATCAGGAACGAATAGTCGCTTGGGGTGCCGGTGGAAAGCAACGTCGCGTAATCCGACCTGGGCACCGTGTTGATGTCCGGCACCGCGCCGTTGCACACGCTGGTCTGGTAGTACCAGTAGCACTCGAGCGTGTGCGCGACGCTGTTGGTGCTGATGCAGTGGTTGGCCGTCAGGAAGTACGGCGTCAGATCGCCGTTGAGCGCGTTGAGCAGCTGCCCCGTGCACACAAACCCGCCGCCGTCGACGTAGTACATGCGGGCCACGCCCGCCGCCACGTTGGCAAACGCCGGATAGCACGTCACGTCCTGCTCGCAGGGCAACGCCCGATCCCCGATGCTGCCCGCACCGGTCACCGGGTCGCGGTACATGTGCTGCACGCCGCTGATCACAAACGGCACGTTCGCCAGCTCGACGCCCGCCGGCACGAACAACTCCACCCGCGCCGTCTCCTCAAACGTCGTGCCCGCCCAGAACGACCCGGCCTCGCCCGGCCCCTTGCCCTCGTACAGGCCCTGGGACGCATCCGGACGGCTCGGCGCCGACACGCTCATCATCGCCCCCGCGGGCAGATTGAAGCTCGAGAACTCAAGCCGCAGGCCGTACGCGCCCTCCGACCTCACCTGCGCCACCCACAGCCGCCCGCGCCCGGGGACATCAAACCACTGGCCCGAGGCGAAATCAAACGCGATCGGATTGGGCACGCTCACACGCAGCGGACGATCAAACTCGCCGTTGGCGACCTGAGCATCGTCCTGCGCGATGAGCGCAGCGTTGTCGAGCACACCCAGCGTGAACGTCGGCAGGCCATCGCCCGGAAGAGCCACGCCCATGAGCTTCGAGAGCGGAGCATTGGGCGCCTTGGCCGCCGCATTCTCCGGCCCGCGAACACCCGCGGTCCCATCGCCCTGCTGAGCGCCCGCCACCGACATCGCTCCAAACGCGACAAGCGTTCCGGCGACCACGCCAAGCCAACAACACGCCCGACGTGGCAGTCTCTTGTTCAACATACTGATTCTCCTTGCTCCAAAGGCTCTCCACAAAGTGGGGCGACACCGCCCCGTGCTCTGGAAGGCGCAGTCTACCCGCTCGGAGTCCGGCCCGATCCATCGCATTCTTGTGATTTCACATTTCGCGCAAAACCCGCCTGAAATGCCCCAATCAGGCAGTCTTGCGCCTCGATGAATCCAACCGGCTCCCGGCCGGCTCACTTGCCGATACAGAACGAGGCGAAGATCCGCCCAAGGACCTCATCGGGACTGATCCGTCCAAGCAGTTCCCCCATCGCATCGGTCGCCGCACGCAGCGCCCCGGCCACGATCTCGGGACTCGCAAGCCTCGGGCCCGCCCGAGCCCCCTCCGCCGCCTCACGAATCGCCTCCAGCGTCCTCACCAGCGCTCGTCGGTGCCGGGGAACAAGTGGCGCCGCCGTCTCCGCCGCCCTCCACGCCTCACCCGCGATGCCCTGTCGCAGCAGGTCGAGATTCCATCCGTCGATCGCGCAGACCGAAATGACCCCTGGATCCACCGGCCTCGCATCGCTCAGATCGCCCTTGGTCCGCACCCTGATGATCGCGCCGCGCGGAACGATCCCGCTCGGCATCACAAACTCGCCGCGCGGGTCGCAGTGCACCACAACGTCCGCATCCTGCACCGATCCCACCGCCGCCCGCTGGCCCGCACCCTCCACACTGTCGCCCGCCCGTCCGCAAGTCGCGCCGTCCTCCCCGTCATACCCCGCGACGTCGACCAGCTCCACCGCCCCCCCGCCCGGTGCGTCGCCCGACAGGTCCAGAAGCTCCACCAGCGCGTCGCGCGTTGTTCCCGCGATCGCCGACTCCACCGCCCTCTTCCTGCCCAGCAGCCGATTGAAAAGCGTCGACTTGCCAGCGTTGGGCGCCCCAAACAGCACGACGCGCGGCACCGCCCGTCCCGACTCGCTGGCCCGCTCTGGCCCGACCTCCGCCTCGATCGCCCCCGCCATTGCCGTCAATCGCGCCCGCAGTTCCCCGGGCGAGATCGCGACAACATCCTCCTGATCGGTGAAGTCGATGCCCGCCTCAACCAGCGCGAGCAGCGTCGCGCACTCCTCCATCCACACCCGCCATCGCCTTCCCGCCTCACCCGCCAGCACCGCTCTTGCGCCCGCCAACTCCCACGCGCTGCGAGCCGCGATCACCGCCGCCACTCCCTCGGCCTCCTCGAGCGTGAGCCGATCGCCAAGGTACGCCCGCGCGGTGAACTCGCCGCCCTCGGCCGCTCGCAAGCCGTGCGACTTGATCATCTCGGTGACGATCCGGTCCATGAGCGCCGGGTTTCCCGGACACTGGATCTCCGCGCTGTCCTCGCCCGTGTACGACAAAGGCCCGGGAAAGCACGCGACCACGACCGGGACATAAAGCCCCTCCCCAAGCGAAAGCTTCATGGGCCACACGCCGCGCACCCACTCCCGCTCCCCCACCATCGCCAGGAGCGCCGACCGGGTCCCCGCTCCCGACACCCTGATCAACCCCCGCGCCGCGCGAGCGTGCGGCGAGGCGATCGCAATGATGGTGTCGCCGCTGTTCACACCCGCTCCTCCACAACCCGTCGCTTCAACGCGTTGAAACACGGAGGGCACGCTGGGGCACGGAGGAAGACGAGGCAGAAGGCTGAACTTGAAGGCGGAAGGCTGATTCAACTCCGACTTCAGCCTTCAGCCTTCAGCCTTCACCTTCAGCCTTCTGCCTTCTCCCACTCCCCCTCGCCCCGGCTTTCCTCCGTGCCCCTCCGTGTCCTCCGTGTTTCCATTCCTCAGCCGTCAGAGCTTCTTGCGCACATACCGATCCGGGTCCTTGGGCGCCTGCCCCGCAATCTGTTTGGCCTTCTTGGCCTGCTGGGCCTGTGCCATCTGCTGGAGCCTTGCCATGAACCCGCCGCCGCCCTTCTTGGCCTTGGCCTCGCGGATCTTCTGCACGTTCAGCAGGTCGTGCGTGTCGATGTGCTTCTTGATCCACTTGGACTCAAGAATGCCAAGGGCCGAGTTGGCGAAGAAGTACAGCGTCAGCCCGCTGGGGGCGTTGTACATCATCACCGGGAACATGACCACCGTCATCCACCGCATCATCTTGGCCTGCGTCTCCTGCTCGGGCGTCTGCGCCGTCGTCGGGGGCGGCGTCATGTACTTCTGCTGCACATAGAACAAGACGCCCAGGCACAAGGGCATGATGTTGAGCGACGAGATCGGTCCCATGAGCCCCGAGATCAGCGGAATATTGAACGCACGCGCCGGAAAGTACCACAGCCGATCGGGCTCGGCCAGATCCCCCAGGAACCACACGACGTTCCCCGGCGAGCCCAGCATCTGGAACACCCCGTAGAACGCCCCCTGGTGACGCAGCTCGATCGCAAAGAAAAGCGTCGCCGACAGCGCCATCCACACCGGCGTCTGAAGGAACATCGGCAGGCACCCAAGCGCCCCCGCCGGATTGATCCCCTCCTCACGCCAGAGCTTCGCCGTCTCCTCCTGCAGCACCTTGGGCTCGCTGGCGTACTTCTCCTTGAGCTTGGCCATCTTGGGGGCCATCCCCTGCATCTGCTTGCCGAACCTCTGCAGCCTGATCTGCGACCAGCGCGTGATCGGGTGCAAGAGCGACTTGACGATCACCACCAGGCAGATGATCCCCACCGCCCAGTCGCCCGTGATCGTGTGCAGAAACGTCAAAAGCCCCAGCAAGGGCTGCGTCAGCCACGCGAACGTGCAGCACCCGCACATGCCCCCGAAGTTGAACAGCACGAGCTGCGCCAGCCCCGCGTTCTTGCCCAAGGGGTCCTTGTTGATCTCCCGGGCCGACATGGGACCCGCGAAAAACCCCTGCGACATGTCCAGCGACTCGCCGGGTTTCACGCTCGTCTTGCCGCTGTTGAGCCGGAGCGCAACCGCTCCGTCGACGCCGTCGAATGCGAACAGCCGGTCGACCGACTCGATGTTGGGCAGGTTCTTCACCAGCAGCGTCCCGCCCGCCGACGCCGGCAAGAGCGGGATCGTCACCGCCGCGAAGTACCGGTTGGTTGCCCCCGTCCACACCAGCTCGTACTTGCGCTCAGCCGAGTGCGTCGTGGGCCAAAGCGGCATATCCAGCGGCGTCGCCGCCGACGGCGTCCCGCCACCCACCACGTGCGAGCGGTCCAGCAAAAACGCCGAATCGTCGGCCAGCACAAGCTGCCTCGATGGGTCCGACGAGCTGTCCACCAGATAGCCAAACCGCGCCCGCCGCTTGTCCCCGCCGTATGTCACCACGTCGGCGGGCAGCTCCAAAGGTCCGATCTGGAACCAACGCACCGTTCTTGCCGCCTGGGTCAGATTCGTGAAGTTCTGCGAAACGCGAAGGATGTACGACGCGTCGGGCACCTCAAACTTGCGATGCACCCGGGCCACCGGCGTCCCCGACGCCTCCTCGACGATCACCGCCTCAAACTCGCCCGCCCCGATCTCCTTCCACGCCCACTCGTCCGCCAGCGACACGTACGTCGTGTCGATCTGCACGCCCAGCAGCGACAGCGGCGTGAAAACCTGCCCGCTGGGCATCGTCCGCTCGCGCTGCATCTCCACGTTCGCGTCCCGATTGATCGACGTGAAGTGCTGCGTCAGCTTTACCGACATGAGCCCCGCCCCGCGAAGCGAGAACGTCGCCTCCATCAGCTTGGCCGAGGCCGGGTCCAGGCTCCCCACCGCGCCCGTCGCCGCCGTCGCGCTCTGCCTCTGCACCGCCAGCTTCGCGAGCGGCGCCGCCACCGCGGGCGGCACCCCCGGCTGCGCCGCGGGCGCCGCCGCCGGAGGCACAACCACCGGCGGAGTCGTCTCGATCGTGGGCTTGGCAGCCTCCGCGGGCGGCCCCGCGTCCGCCCGCTTGGGATCCGACGGATTGGCGCCGACCGCCGGAGCCGTCACGCCCACAACCGCCTGCTTGCTCGAGCGGAAGACAGACCACGCGACCAGGCCGCAAAGCGAGGTCACGAATGCAAAAACGGCGATTCGGGCCGCCAGACTGGGGACTTTGGCCATAGGCACCAAGCGTAGCCGTTCGGCGGACCAGAAGGGCTCCCACCTTCACCAGCTCAAAGCCTCAGAATGCACCCCGCGCACCCAGCGCCGCGGGCGCGCACAACCCCGTACACCCTCGCTTTGGCCTTCTTTCCGCGGCTCGTCCCGTCTTACTTCTTGTCGGCCGGCTTGTCGCTGGGCTTGGGAGTCGGCTTGGGAGCATCGGCGGGCTTGGTCGCATCCGCCGGCTTGGCATCGCCTGCCTTGGCCGCCAGGAGCTCGTCGATCTTGCGCGTCACCGCGGCGTTCATCGGGTCGGTCTTGGGGTCAAACCGTGACACGACGTTGCCATTCCTGTCCACCAGAAACTTCTGGAAATTCCACTCGGGATTGCCGCCGATGGGCTTGGGCTGCGAGGCAATTGTCTTGTACAGGTCGCACTGGTCCTTGTCCTTGTCGGTCACCGAGACCTTGGAGAACAGCGGGAACGTGATGTGATACTTGCCCGACGTGCAGAACGCCTTGATCTCGCTGTCGGTCCCCGGCTCCTGCTCGCGGAAATTGTTCGCCGGGAACGCCAGGATCACGAATCCCTTGTCCTTCTTCTCCTGGTACAGCTTCTCGAGATTGTCGTACTGCGGCGTGTTGCCGCACTGGCTCGCGACGTTCACGATCATGATCACCTTGCCCTTGTACTGGGCCAGGTCCTGCTCCTTGCCGTCGATGTCCTTCATCTTGAACCCCAGCACATAAGGGCTCACCACCTTTGCGGCTTCGGGCGGCTTGGCGATCGCGGGCTTGGTCTCAACCGGTGTCGTCGCCGGAGGAGCCTTCGTCGCCGGCGCGGGCGTCGCCGGAGCGCTCGCCGGCTGCCCGATCGCGAGCCCCGATATCGCCAAGAGACCCACCGCCAGCACGCCTCGAACGATTGAATGGCTCATCGAATGTCCTCCCTTGATTGGTCGCAAACCATAGGCGCCAAGCCCTCCCTCCCAAAATAGAGAACGGCCGCCCACCAAGGGCGGCCGTCTTTTCACAAGCGTGATTCGAACCGACTTACTTCTTCTCGGGGGTCGTCGACGGCGCCGGCGGGGGCGTGGTCGTGGGCTTCTTGGTCTCGGCGGGCTTGTCACAGCCGATAGCAGCCAAACCAATACCGGCGATCGCGACGAACGAGAGGATCTTTGCGACATTCTTCATCTGAGAGACTCCATGAATGACTTGCTTTCAAACCCTAAGCGGGTGATTATCGGCGAACACTCACCGATATGTCAAGCGGCTACCCTACATGCGTGGTCAAGCTTACCAGATCTGTTCGCTTCGCGTGCAACTCTACCGCACCGGACCCTGACGGTTTCAACCAATTTGGGGATAACGGCTACGCCGGTGCCCCTGCCCTCTCCTCCTTCGGCCGTTTCGATGAATTGGAAGTGTCCTGTTCGGGTACCGTCGATCCGGTCCTCCAATACCTGATCGACATCAAGG
This sequence comes from uncultured Phycisphaeraceae bacterium, assembly GCA_964358855.1. GTDB lineage: Bacteria > Planctomycetota > Phycisphaerae > Phycisphaerales > UBA1924 > UBA2396. The sequence goes on along the minus strand of CAYHQQ010000010.1, from coordinate 35,198 downwards.
CGGTTGATCGGGCCGTACGCCACACCGTTATTCCGATTCTGTCCGCCGCGTTTCACCGGGCAAACTCCAGCGCCCCATCCGACACCCGCGGCTGGCCCGGCTCGGTCATGGCCGACTTCATGCCGCCCCTGGCCGCCGCCCTGGGTGGCCTCCTCCACCAGGTCGTCTGGAAACTCACGCCTTTCATGAGCCTGTCGATGCACACCCCAAACCCATCCCAGCCCGCCGTCGCTCTCCTCCGCCAGCGCTTCGAATTCGCCGCCTCCCACCGCCTCCACGTCCCGGCACTCTCGATCGAGGAGAACCGCCGGGCCTTTGGCAAGTGCAACCACGAGAGCGGCCACGGCCACAACTACATCTTCGAGCCCTGCATCGAGCTTCCAGTCGCCAGTGCTGCCATCCCGCTGCGTGTGGGCGAACTCGAGCGCATCGCCAAAGAGGTCATCCTCGACCGCTTCGACCACAAGTACCTCAACGTCGACACGCCCGAGTTCCGCGAGGGAACCGGCGCCGTCCCCAGCGTCGAGAACATCGCCCAGGTCTTCTTCGACCTGCTCGCCCCCGCGATCAATTCCACCGGACGCGGCGCTCGGCTCCGATCCGTCACCGTCTGGGAGAGCGACCGCACCAGCGCGACCTTTCCCGCCGACTGACGTCCCAACTTCAGCAGACGACAACCGAGTGCAATGGGCCCAGGCCCGTCAGCCTCTCCCGCCCCTTGAGGGCCGCAATCTCGATCAGAACCGACATCCCCACGATCGTCGCCCCCAGCCGCTGCACCAGCTGCCCGCACGCCGAGAGCGTGCCGCCCGTCGCCAAAAGATCGTCCACGAGCAGCACACGCCGCCCCCTGGTGACGGCGTCGGCGTGGATCTCCAGCCGGTCCCGCCCGTACTCCAGCGAGTACTCGACCGCCTCGACCTTCCGCGGCAGCTTCCCGGGCTTGCGAGCCGGTACAAACCCCGCCGAGAGCGCCTGGGCGATCGCCGTGCCAAAGATAAACCCGCGCGATTCGGCCCCCAGCACCAGCTCGACCCCCTGCCCGCGGAACGGGTTGGTCATGAGCTCCACGGCCAGTGCCAGCCCCTTGGGATCCGCCAGCATGGGCGTGAAATCCTTGAACGTGATCCCGGGCTTGGGAAAGTCCGGTACGTCGATGATGAGCGCTTCGAGGGCTTTGATGGCGGTGATCACGGGCTAGAGGATAGGTATGCCTTGCCCCCCGGGTGCACGTCTACAGTGAGCCATGGCATCCCACGAATCTTCCAAGGGGCCGCGTGTCGCCAGGGCTCTTGAGGTCATCGAGCCCATGGGCAAACGCGTGCTCATCCGCAAGGACGAGGACAAGAAGCAGACCAAGAGCGGCATCCACCTCCCCGACAAGATCGAGATCCCCACCATCACCGGGCGGGTCATCGCCATCTCCGCCCAGGTCGACCGCGACGTTGACTACCCCATCCGTAACTACGACCGCGTGCTCTTCAACCCCAAGCACGGCGTGCCCGTCGACTTTGAGGGCGACAATCGCCTCTATGTCGTCCCCGTCGAGGATGTCGTCGCCGTCTTCCGCCAGCCCGAGAGCGAGAAGGCCAAGGGCAAGGACTCCAAGGACGACGCCAAGGACGCATGAAAGGCAGCCACGCGAGTTGAGCGAAGGCGTATTGCACATCCTCCGGCGTCCGCTGGCCGAGATTCCCGATCCGCTCGCGCTGCCCCCGCCGCGCTCCCGCGGAGCCAGCCCCTTCGACGCCGCCATCCGCCCCCCGGGCTCCAAAAGCCTCTCCAACCGCGCCCTGCTGCTGGCCGCCCTGGCGCCAGGACAATCCATCCTGCACGGCGCCCTGGTCGACGCCGACGACGCCGTGCGCATGATCGACGCCCTGCGAACCCTCGGCGCAACCATCGACGTCCACGAGGACCGCGTCGTCGTCCACGGCGTGGGCGGACGCTGGAAACCCGTCCATCCAAACGGCTCGCCCGCCACCGGCGATCTCCTGCTCAATCTCAACAACGCCGGCACCGCCACCAGGTTCCTGGCCGCCGCCGCCCTCCTCTCGCCCGTCCCCATCGTCATCGACGGCAACGCCCGCATGCGCGAACGCCCCATCGGCGAGCTGGGAGACATCCTCAAAAAGCTCGGCGCCTCCATCTCCTACTCAGCCCGCCCCGGTTTCCCGCCCATGCGGATCGTCCCCCCCGCGTTCCCTCCCGACGCCACCGTTCTCGAAATCCCCACGACCCAGTCCAGCCAGTTCATCTCCGCCCTCCTGCTCATCGCCCCCTGGCTCCCCCACCACCTCACCATCAAGCTCGTCGGCGAGATCACCAGCGAGTCGTACATCAACATGACCCTCGGGCTCCTCCAACGCCTGGGCGCCAGCGTGCAGACCGCTGGCGACAACCGCGTCATCCGCGTCGGCCCCGCCGCCGCCTCACCCACAAATCGCGACCTCATCCCCGGCGACGGCATCCCGCCCTTCGAGTACGACGTCGAGCCCGACGCCAGCGGCGCAACCTACTTCTGGGCCGCCGCCGCCCTCGTGCCCGATTCCACCTGCCGGCTCCTGGATCTCGACGCCGGCTCGCTCCAGGGCGACACCGGCTTTGTCGAACTTCTTGGACGCATGGGCGCCACCAGCACCCTCAAGCCCGCCCTCGCCGGCTCGCGGGCCTCGCTGCAGGTCCGTGGGCCCCGCACACTCCTGCCCATCATGGCCGACATGTCCGACATGCCCGACGCCGCCATGACCCTCGCCGTCGTCGCCAGCTTCGCTTCGGGCGTCTCAGTCCTCCGAGGCCTGCGCACCCTCCGCGTCAAAGAGTCCGACCGCATCGCCGCCATGCAGACCGAACTCGCCAAAATCGGCGTCAAGATCGACTCCCCCGTCGCCGGCGACTCAGGCGCCATGACCATCACACCCCCTGGTGGGGGCGGCGGCGGCCGCGGCCCCGGCATCGACTGCTCCCCGAGCGCCCCGCCCGTCCACTTCGACACCTACGACGACCATCGCATCGCCATGTCCCTCGCACTCATCGCCCTCCGCCGCCCCAACGTCTTCATCAACCACCCCCAGTGCGTCGCCAAAACCTACGCCGCCTACTGGCGCGACCTTGCTGGGTTGTTCTAGAGCCAATTGAAACACGGAGGACACGGAGAGACACGGAGGAAGGCAGAGAAAGTGATTGAGTCTTTGCCGGCACGTCAGGCAAGCATAACGCCATGCCTTTCACACTCGCTTCTGCCTTTCTCCGTGTCTCTCCGTGTCCTCCGTGTTTCCATTCATTCTCGCCATGAAGTGATTGAATCTTGGCCGATCGTCTGGCGCGCCTGAATTCATGCCTTTCACAATCTCTTCTGCCTTTCTCCGTGTCTCTCCGTGTCCTCCGTGTTTCAATCTCTTCACGCCATAATCTCCGGCACGACGCTCCCAAACACATCCGTCAGCCGGAAATACCTTCCCTGAAACTTGAACGTCAGCCGCTCGTGATCAATCCCCAGGAGCCTCAGCATCGTCGCGTGCAGGTCGTGCACGTGCACGCTGTCCTTGACGATGTTGTACCCATAGTCGTCCGTCTTCCCATACGTGATCCCGGGCTTCACGCCCCCACCCGCCATCCAGATCGAAAAGCACCGCGGGTGGTGGTCGCGCCCGTAGTTGCCGTCGACCATCTTCCCCTGGCAATACGCCGTCCGCCCGAACTCCCCGCCCCACACCACCAGCGTGTCATCGAGCAGCCCCCGCCGCTTGAGATCGGTGACCAGCGCCGCCGACGCCTGGTCCGTCTGGGCACACTGCGTCTTGATGCCCGCGGGCAAGTCGCCGTGCTGGTCCCACCCCTGATGGAAGAGCTGAATGAATCGCACGCCGCGCTCCACGAGCCTGCGGGCCAGGATGCAATTGGCCGCGTACGTCCCCGGCGTCTTGGCCGAATCGCCGTAGAGCGCAAACGTCTCCGCCGGTTCATCGGAGAAGTTCGAAACCTCCGGAACACTCGTCTGCATCCGAAACGCCATCTCGCTCTGCGCCATGCGGGCGCCAACCTCCGGGTCCAGCGTCGCCCCCGCCTGATCGGCGCTCAATTTGCCCAAAGCATCAAGCATCAGCCGCCTGGTGTGCGGCGAAACCCCCTCAGGGTTGGTCAGATACAGCACCGGCTCGGCCCCCGCTCGAAACTGCACGCCTTGGTGCTCGCTGGGCAGGAACCCCGTCCCCCAAAGACGCGAGTACAGCGGCTGGTCACGCATGCCATCCTTCGACACCAGCACAATGAACGCCGGCAGGTTCGCGTTGATCGCACCCAGCCCGTACGACAACCACGCCCCCATCGAAGGCCGCCCCGGCTGCTGATGCCCCGTGCAAAAGAACGTGATCGCCGGATCGTGGTTGATCGCCTCCGTGTACATCGTGTTGATCACGCACAGATCATCCGCGATCTTCGCCGTGTGCGGCAACAGATCGCTCACCCACGTCCCGCTCTTGCCGTGCTGCTTGAACTGGGCAAACGACCCCGCCAAGGGCAGCACCGCCTGATTCCCGCTCATCCCAGTCAGCCGCTGCCCCTGCCTCACCGAATCGGGCAACGCCTTGCCGTGCTGCTCGCGAAGCAAGGGCTTGGGATCAAACGTCTCAAACTGCGACGGCCCGCCCGACTGAAACAAATAGATCACCCGCTTGGCCTTCGCCGGAAAGTGCGTCGTGCCCCCCAATGTCCCACCCGCCCCACCCGTACCACCAACCACGACCTTGTCCGGCGGCGGCTCTTGGCCCAAACCCAGCATCGACCCCAGCGCAATACCGCCCAGCCCAAGCGCCGAAGCCCCCAGAAAGTGCCTGCGTGTCAAGCTCATCATGTCGTCGTAACGAGATTCCATCGCACACCTCTCCCCAGGCTACCTGCTGGTCACAACAGCGTCAGAAGCGATGATCGTCGAACACACCAGCGTGAGCGACGCCAGGTGCGCCGTCCGCTGTCCCTCCGCCACGCCCTCGCTCAACACGCCCTTCACCCCCGCCGGATCGTCCCGATACTGCACCAGCAGTCGGTCGTAGAGCTCATCGAGCGCGCTCGCCTCCGCCGCTCGCGCCTCGCGCGCCGCCAGGAGCGCAAAGGCCCGCCGCACGCTCGCCCGCGGCTCATCCAAGGACTCTTTCGCCGCCCGCACCGCCAGCGCTCGCGCACACTCGAAATACACCCGATCGTTCATCAGCACCAGCGCCTGCAACGGCGTGTTGGTCGGCAGCCGCCGCGCCTGGCACACCTCACGGCTCCCCGCGTCGAACGCCAGCATCGAGGGCGGCGGGGCCGTCCGCTTGCGGTACGTGTACAGACTCCTCCGGTGCGCGTTGTCCCCCGTGTCGGGCACATACCCCCCGTTGCCCTGCGCGTTCGCGCCCGCATCCTCCCAGATCCCCGCGGGCTGGTATGGCTTCACACTCGGTCCGCCCACACGCTCCACCAGCAGCCCCGACGCCGCCAGCGCCTGATCGCGGATCGCCTCCGCCGAAAGGCGAACCGAAGGCCCTCGCGACAGCAGCAGATTCAGCGGGTCCTTCGCGCGAAGCTCCGCCGACGCCGTCGACGCCTGCCGAAACGTCGCGCTCAGCACGATCCGGCGCAGCGTCGCCTTCACATCCCACCCGCCGCGAACAAAGTCCGCCGCCAGAATGTCCAGCGCCTGCGGATGGCTCGGTGATTCCCCCTGCACGCCGAAGTTCTCGACCGTCGGCACAAGCCCGCGCCCAAAGCAGATCGCCCACAGCCGGTTCACCGCCACACGCGCTGTCAGCGGGTTCAACGGGTCCGTCACCCACTGCGCAAGCCCCAGCCTGCTCCTGGGTCGCGAATCCCCAAACGCCAGCACGCCCTCCAGCGCCCGATCCGGCCCCACCGGCCGGTCCAGCTCCGGCATGTCGTACTGACCCCGAGCCAGCACATGCCACGCCCGGGGCCTCGCCGCCTGCTCCATTACCATCAGCTCGGGAATCGACTCGAGCAGGTCCTGATACGCACGGTGAGCATCTCGCGCCGCCCCACGCGCCTCACGGCACCCGCCGTCGATCGCCCCCAGAAAGTACTCCATCCCCCGTCCACCAACGTCCTCCCCGCGCGCGATCTCGCCCGCGAAGGACCCCGGCGCGTGCACCTCACCCACCTCCCCAGGCGAAAGCTCCCGGTCAAAGACCCGAAGATCCGCCACCGCGCCCCCACGCAGTCCAAGATCGCGATCGCGATACCCGATCTGGAACGATCGCACCTGCGACGGCCCCTCAAGCCGGTCCCGCACCACCTCCGTTCGCGCCAGCGCTCCGTCGAGATACACCCGCATGCCCCCCGCTCGCGACGAACCGTCGTACGTCACCGCCACGTGCACCCACCGCCCCACCGGGAACGCCTCCACCGTCCTGATCGCCGCCGCAGACGACGGCCAGAAATGGATGATCTCCCACGCCAGCGCCCCGTCCTTGAACATCAACTGATAACCCTGCTGATCCGCCTCGATCGTGAACGTGCTCGTGTGCAGGATCGTCGCCCGCTCCCGGACGTCCGGGCACCTCACCCACATCGCAATCGTGTACGGATCGCACCTGCGAAACGCCGGCACGCCCTCGACCGATGGCCCCGTGTCGCCGTCGAGCAGCGTCCCCTTCCACCCCGGCCCGTCAACGCCTCCCTCCAGCGCGACACGCTTCACCGGCGTCGCACCCTCAAACCTGGGCTGCCCCGCGAGCCACGCGAGAAACGCGCCCTTCCCCGCCTCCCGCGCCGCGACCAGGCGCGCCTCCGCCGCCCTCTGCGCCTCCCCTAGCCGCGCGAGCTCCGCCTCCTGCTCACGCGTCGGCAGGCGCATCGTGGGCCCCGGCACCGCACCCGTGGTATACGCGTACGTCCCCGACTCGTCGATGTCGCCCAGGAACGCGCACAGGCTGTAGTAATCCACCTGCGGGATCGGGTCGTACTTGTGGTCGTGGCACCGGGCGCACTCAACAGTCAACCCCAAAAACGCCGTGCCAAACGTCTGCACTCGGTCCGACACATACTCCTGCCGAAACTCGTCGTCGATCGACCCGCCCTCGTTGGTCTGCCGATGCAGCCTCATAAACGCCGTCGCCACCCGCTGCTCCCGCGTCGCCCCGGGCACCAGGTCCCCCGCGATCTGATCTCGAATGAACTGGTCGTACGCCAGATTCGCGTTGAACGCGCCGATCAGCCAGTCCCGCCACGGCCACGTGCGGCACTCGCGATCCGACTGATACCCCAGCGTGTCGGCAAACCGCGCCACATCAAGCCAGTCCGCCGCCATCCGCTCGCCATACCTCACCGACCCAAGCAGCGCATCCACCCGCCGCTCGTACGCCCCCGGCGACTTGTCGCCGATAAATGCCGCCGTCTCCTCGGGCGACGGCCCAAGCCCCGTCAACGCGAGCGAGACTCGGCGCAAAAGCGTTGCCCGGTCCGCCTCCGGCGCGGGCACGATCCCCGCCTCCTCCAGCCTCGCCAGCACCACCCGATCGATCTCGTCTCGTGCCCACGCCTGATCCTTCACCACCGGCACCGGCATCGCCCGAGGCGCCACAAACGCCCAGTGCGCCTGGTACTCCGCCCCCTCCCTGATCCACCTCACAAGCGTCTCACGCTGCTCCTTCGACAATGGCGTGTTGGAGTCGGGCGGGGGCATCACCTCGTCGGGATCCTCCGACATGATGCGCCGGACCGCCTCGCTCGCCTCCACATCCCCGGGAACGATCGCACGCATCCCGCTGTCGAGTTCTGACGTGGCGACCTCGCGAACATCCAGCCGCAGCCCATGCTTGCGCGAGTCCGGATCCGTCCCGTGACAACGAAAGCAGTGATCCGAAAGAATGGGCCGAATGTCGCGGTTGAAATCCAGCGCGACCTTCACGGTGCCCGCTCCAACTCCCGTTGGCGAGGCCGCGGGCGGAGGCTCATAGCCAGCCGCAATCTCCGGCGCCATCCACGCGGATCGAGCCGCCATCACGAACGCGACGAGAATGGATGTGCCGACCAGCAGATGCTTCACGCCGCCCATCATACCTGATAGCCGCCCGTCCGCGCCCCCTATGCGACGCCGCGCGGAAGTACTTCACCCACCGGAAAGTCCAGAAGATTGAGGATTCCCGCTTCCTGAAGGCAGAGATATGGAAGGGCCACCGTCGCAACATACCGCGGATTGGCCGACGCCCCGGTGTCGGGGTTGAACCACTCGAGCGCCTCCACCGCCCCGTCCGCAAGCACCTTGCGGCACAACCCGCGGACATACTCCCTGGCGATGTCCGCCGCCGCTGCCCGATCGGTCTTGTGCACCGCAGAGATGTACCACCCCATCGGCGTGCCCCAGTACCCGCCGTTCTGATAGGTCCCCGCCGCCGACACAGATCGCTCCCACACTCCCCCGCGCGGGTCGCTCGTGGGCACATGCCGCGCCGTCCCGTCGCGCACCGCCGTCCTCTCGCGGAAGCCTCGCACGAGCGCCCGCGACACCAGCACGCCAACACGCTCGCTCAGCGCCCCGCAGTGCACCGCGTACGCGCTCCCCCACACATCAGCCTGATTTCCCATCCCACTCGCCGAGTGCAACCACGCCCCACCCCCACCCCCACCCCCATCCCCACCCCCACCCGCCGACTCTCCCAGAAAGGTCGCCGCAATCGCGGCCCCGATCCGCCGCGCATCATCCCGATACCGGTCCGCCGTCGTCGCGTCCCCGCACGCATGGAACATCTCGGTCAGTCGCCGCGCCGCCACCAGCTTGAGCACCGACGGAAACAGCAGCTTCCCGCTCTTGAACACGCTGTCACAAAATCCCCAGTCCTTGGCGTTCTCCCTGTCGGGATCCCCCGCGACCACCAGCCCAGTCTCCGCGTCAAAAGTCGGAGCGGCGTACACCCGCTCGCACACCCTCGCCAGCGGCGCTTCATCGAACGACGTCGCGACCCTCGACCGCAACAGCCGTGTGCTCCCCGTACCCCGCCAGTGCGCGTGCACCATGTGAATGAAGTAAAAGTTGTCATCCAGCGGCGGATACTTCCCCCAAGGCTCCCCGCCCTGCCGCTCCCCCGTCTCGTAGTTTTCCGGATAAAACGTCGCCCTGCCATCAAAGTTGATGTGATCGGGCACGAAGTACGCCGGCACCACCACCCCGGGCCTGATCAACCGGTCTCCCGGCCCCGGCAATGTCGAACAGATCAGCCGAATCCAACCCTCAACCTCCTCGCACGCCACCAGATCCCCGCCCAGCATCATCGCCGCATCCCGCACCCAGAACGCCGGATACCCCATGTTCCCACCCGGCACCCGCACGTCATACGCCGTCGCGTTGTGGTACGCACCAGACGACTTCCCCGCTCGAACCAGCGCCGCTTCAACCGCCCGGCGCGCCTGATCGCGAAGAAACGCCCGGGCGCTCTCCTTGTTCTCTGGGCCCGTTCGCGATGAACCCGCACACCCTTGGAGCAGCGGCACACCCGCCGCGGCCGCAAAGGACAGCTTGGCAAACGTGCGCCGAGTCAACCCATGGGCTCTCAGCTCCTTCTCACCCGCGCTCACAGCGCCTCCTTGCGAGGCTTGGCCCCCTCCGCCGCCGCCTTCTCGGCCAGACTGTCCAGACTCCCCTGCAGGTCCCGGAAAATCGCCGGGCTCCACACCCTGTGCAGCGCCCACCCCTGGTCCCGCAACACCGCCGTGCTGAAGCTGTCCCACTCCACGTGATCGCCCGCCAGGTCAAACCTGGAAAAATCCGTCAACACCCCGATCGTCACATCATCCGCCCGCGTCGGATGGTCCATCGCGATGTCGACGCAGAACCCCTCGTTGCCCCAGTGCACCGTTCCGCCCACCGCTGCCCGCTCAACCAGCGCCCGCCCCAGCGATGCCGCCAGGACCGACGCACTCCGCGATTCCCGCAGCCTCAGCGTCGCCCCCGCCTCAACCGAATCGCCCTGCTCCCGTGCATCCGCCTCTTCACCACCCGCGCCCTGGGCAGCCCCCTCGCCCTCCGTGGACGCAACATCCGCGTTCTCCGCGAGGTGGGCCAGTTCATACAACCTCGCCAGTCGCTCGGCATAGTTCAGGTAGGAGAACAACAGCCACCCGCCCCCCGGCGTTTGCCCCTGCTCCACCGGCGGCAACGATCGATAGACCGCCGGCGGAATCGAGCTCACCAGGTGCACCTCGCACCGCGCCCGCGTCACCAGCACGTTGAGCCGTCGCCCGCCCCCGGGCATCGCCAAAGGCCCGAACCTCCGATAGAACTTCCCCGACGGATCAGGCCCATACGTCGTCGAGATGATGATGTGGTCGCGCTCGTCCCCCTGCACATTCTCCAGGTTCTTGACAAACAGCCCCTCAAACGACCCCTCGCCCCTCCGCACCCGCGCCGCCGCCAGCGCCCCCGCAAACCACGAGTCCGCCGCCGCCGCCTCATCGAGCCGCTCCACGATCAAATCCCGCTGGGCGACGTTGAAACACCCCACGCCGATGCTCGGCGGCTGGGCGCGCCTCAGCAGGTCTCGCACGATCTTGACGACCTGCTCCGCCTCCACCAGATTCGTGCGATCCTCGTACACGCCCCCCACGTTGTACAGCGTGAGCGGCGCATACCGCGTCCGATTCGCCGGATGCCCCGGGATCGGCTGGAGCCTCGACCCGTAGAACTGCTCGTTCGAGAACGCGATCAGATCCGCGTTGCGCGACCGATAGTGCACGTCGAGATACGTCTGCTGCAGATCGAGATTGAGCGACGCCGACAGCAGATCCTCGACCTCCGACTGCTGCTGCTCAAAGAGATCCTGATCCGTCTCGATGTCGTCCGAATTGCTCTCCGCCAGCGAAGAATCCTCGAAAAACCGCGAAGGCGGCAGCTGCTTTGGATCCCCCGCGATCACCACACGCCGCGCCCGCATGATCACCGGCAGCGCCTCCTCCAGCCGGCACTGGCTCGCCTCGTCGAACACCACGATGTCAAACGTGCTCTCACGCCCGAAGATCTGCGCCACCGTCTCGGGGCTCGCCATCCACACCGGTCGCAGGTCCAGCAAAGGATCCCCGCCCTCGACGCCCCGCCCAAGCTCCAGCACCTGGCGAAGGCGTAGCGCGTGCGTCCCGCGCGACGACACCCGCCGCCTCAATTCCGCCCCCTCGCTGTTCAATCGCGACCCCGTCGCGGCGAGCAGCCGCGACCGCTGACGCCCGACCCACGTTGCCATCACCGAATCGCGCACCAGCGTGTGCTTGAGCCCGTCGAGCTCGCGCCACCGGTCGATGAGCGCCTGCACCCGGTGCCCGTCGAGCGTCGCGACGACGCTCGAGCCCTCGATCCGCCCGCGCGTCTCCGCGGCCAAAACACCCTGTCGCAGCACAAGAAGCGCCGCCTCCACATCGACCGGCTCGGCCAGAATCCTCCCCATCGCTCCCTGCAGCGTCCCCGGCAAGCCCGCCACTCCCTCTCGCACCCGAAGCACATTCTCGATGCCGGGCGCCCCAGCCGCCAGTGCGCCCACCCGCCCCGACACCACGCCCCCGCTCCGCAGCACTCCATCCACAGAGTCCAGATACTTCGGCGCAAACAACCCCGACTCTTCCAACTCACTTTCCATGGCGCCAATCGCCTCGGCCCGACATCTCGAGCGCCTCAGCCCATCCAAAAATCCGTCCTCACCCCCACCACCCAGCACTCCCACGACGTCCTTCCGCAAAGGGCGCAGCGACGCCGTCTCATCCACAAGCCGCAACAAGCCCAGCATGTCGGCATGCGCCCCCGCGCCCCTCACCAGCTCCACAACATCCGGCAGTCCCGTGCTCACACGCCCCTCAAACTGATCCAGCACCGAGCGCACGACAAGTGCCGCGCGCAAGGTCGACAGGAAGTCTCTGGCACGCTCCGCCGCCTCGGGCGAGAGCACGAACCCCAGCGGCCCCAGCACCTTCTTCGCCGCCCCGCGCTTGCCCAGATGCACAAACGAATGCCACGATCGCGCAACCGTCAGGTACGCCTCAAGCGCCGTGATCGACGCCGCCAGCTGCGCCGCACTCGGCGGCCTCTCGCGGACCACAAGCACCAACTCTGGATCCAGCGTCGCTTCCTTCAACCGTTCCAGGTGCGTCGAGACCTCCGCCAGCAACTTGGATGCCCGCCTCACGCCCTCGCCATCCTTCGCAAGCCACACGCCCGCAATCCCCCCATGCCCCATCGCCCTCGCCAGAGCCTCAAGAAGCCTCTCGCGATCCTTCGCCTGCGTCTCCAGCAGCTCCTGCGCCACAAACGCCGGGATCGACGCGTGCGCGGTCGCATCACACGCCCCCGCCGCCGCAAGCGCCGCCCCAAGCTTCGCCCGGACCCCCTCCATCGGCATCGCCAGGAACGCCTGAAGCGTGACACCGATCGCACCCGCCCACGGATTCGCCCAGTACCCACAAGAGGCCGCGTGCTTGAGCAACGACCGGATCTCGATCGTGCGCGACTCGTACTCCTCCGCCGTCGCCCCCCGCAGCAACGCCGCATCGAGCGGCACAACCACGGGCGTCCGCGACAGACACGCAAGCGTCGCGCCCAGCCACTTCCCCACAAGCTCGTGGATCGAGTCCCCGCCACTCGCCGTCGCCCCCATCAACGCCTGACGCAGCCGCGTGAGCTCCGCGTGGATCGCCGAAATCTCGGTGTCGGCGCCGGCAAGCTGCCGCTCAGTCGTCGCGGGCACCTTCGTATCAGCAAGCCCCTCGATCTGCTCGCGAATCGACCTGTAGAGCTCCCGCTGATCCCGCTGCGCATCGTGCACCAACGCACAGAGCGACCCCAACCCCAGATGCTCCAGCCGGTTGGCCACAACGTCCAGCGCCGTCCGCTTGTCGCACACAAACAGCACCCGCTCCCCACGCGCCAAGTGGTCCGCGATGATGTTCGTGATCGTCTGGCTCTTGCCCGTCCCCGGCGGCCCATGAATCACCAGCGCCTCCGACTCCCTCGCCATCGCGACCGCCCGCGCCTGACACGGATCCGCCTGCGTCACCAGCCTCCGCTGCGAAGACGGAAGTGCACCCAGCGAATCCTCACCCACGCCCTGGGCCGCAGGTCTGACCCTGCTCGACGCCACGACGTGCAGAAACCGCCCGACCGGCCCTGCGAGTGCCGCACCGGCGATCATCGCCTTGGTGTCCCGCAGAAGTCCCTGCTTCGAAGTTGGAAAGAGCCCCAGCACCGCACTCGCCAGCACGCAGGGCTCCCCCAACTGGTCGCCCGACGCCACACGCTGAACCTCCAACGAGTCCTTGCCCTTCTCCTCTCCCTCGCCACCCACCGAAAGAAACGCCGGAAGTTCCAGGCCCAGCGCCTTGGTCACGTACTCACAGATCGAACGGATCTCACGCCGCGGATCCTGCCCCTGATCATCCGCGAACAACTCTCCCGACTCCCGCCCCGTCTGCCGCTCGACCCACGCGAGCAGGCTCTCGTTGGGAATCACGCGATCCACCTCATCCTCGCGGCACCGAATCTCCACCCCGCCAGGAAGGCCCGTTCGAACGACCAGGTCCACGGGAATGAACGCGATCGGCGCCAGAATCTGCCGCCCGCCCACGCGCGCACTCGCAGCGCCGCCGCCCGATTGCATGCTCAAGAGCGGATACCCGACGTACAACACGTGCGCCCCCGTGTCCTGCTGATACGTCTGCGATTCCTCGGCCAGAATCCGCAGCTTCGAGAGCAGCGCCTGCTGCTCGCCGTGAGCCTTGCGCTGCCGGCGCACTTCATCCGGCTCTTCGTCAGGGGAAGGTCGCTCGGCCGATGCCGACGCCTGCGGGCGCGCCACCCGCTGCGGCGGAGCAGGAACCCGCGCCGCGATCTTCACCGCCCCACGCTCAGAGAGCAACTCCGCCAGAATCTGCCCCGGCGCCATGTCCGCCAATCGCTCAAACACCGCAAGGTCGACGCGCAGACGGCTCGAGCTCGGCCGACAATTGATCGACGGCCCGCTCACGATCGCGGCGTACAGCCGATCGAGCATGCTCACCAGTATTCGATTGGGGACAGATTCAGTCGACATGCGTGCTCCGGGCCCTCAGTGTACCTCGCCCGCAAGATTTGCAACGCCAACCAGCCGCCGACCATACCTTTCCGCGCCCCAGGCTCCCGCGCACCCCGCGCGCCGGGCATTTCCAAAGACCCACACTCAGAAGTGAAAGTTTTGCCTCACCCGCACCCAGAAAGTGACCCGAATTGCCGACAGAGCACACAATGAGAGCCGCCGTTCACACGCGGTTTGGTCCCCCCGAGGTCCTGCGTGTGATGGACGTCGAGAAGCCCGTGCCCAGGGACAACGAGATCCTCATCAAAGTCCATGCCTCGACGGTCAATCGATCCGATTGTGGCTTTCGCTCGGCAAGCCCCTGGATCGTGAGACTGTTCGCCGGGCTCTCCAAGCCTCGAAGACCAATCTCAGGCACGGAATTCGCCGGCGAGATCGAGCAGATCGGCAGGGGTGTCACGCTGTTCAAGGTGGGCGACGCCGTCTTTGGCCGCGCCCAGGACGAAACACCCGGCTCCCACGCCCAGTACATGTGCATGCCCCAGGATGGAGCGGTCGCCCACAAACCCCGGAACCTCACATTCGCAGAGGCCGCCGTGATCTGCGACGGCGCGATGCTCGCGGGGATGTGGATCAGACGCGTCGACTTCAACCGCCACAAGAAAGTCCTGGTCAACGGTGCTTCCGGTGCAATCGGATCGGCCTGCCTCCAGCTCGCCAAAGTCCACAAAGCCCACGTGACCGCCGTGTGCAAGACCGAGGCCATCGACATCGTCAGATCCCTCGGAGCAGACCGCGTCATCGACTACAAAAAGGAAGATTTCACCACGCTCGATGAATCCTTCGACGTCGTGTTCGACGCCGTCGGCAAGAGCTCCCTGACGCGATGCAGGCACCTGATCCGCTCCGGCGGAATCTACGTCTCCTCGGAACTTGGCCCCATGCTGCAAAACCCGATCCAGGCGCTACGAACCGCGCTCTTTGGCGGGAAGATCAAGGTGTACTTTCCGATCCCACGCTATCGCAAAGAAGAAGTGGTCTATCTCAAAGGCCTTGTCGAGAGCGGCCGCTTTCGCCCCGTCATCGACCGAACCTACCCCCTCGACCAGATCGTCCAAGCAACCCGATTCGTGGAAACAGGCGAGAAGATCGGCAATGTCGTGATCCTCGTGACGCAGAATCAGCCCGCTCGGCCCTAACTCTCCTCCAAGACGCCCGCAGCAAAGCGCTACGAGCCGCAAGGTCGCAGGGCCAGCTCGTCCTTCCCTTGGGCCGCATGATGCGCCAGACCAACCTACGGTCACACGTGCCCGATCGCCAAGAGCGATTTCGGAGCAGGGATATTTCCTCCAACGTTCCGCAAACGTATTGAACAGCGCTCTTCGACCATACCGCGGGCCGCGAAAAGGGGACTCGCAAGTGCACGATCGAGACCCAGCGGAGCCAACCGACCGTCGCATGAGCCTGCTCTACGCGATCGTGTTCGTCGCGGTGCTGTACCTGGGGCGTCAGATTCTGGTTCCCGTGGCGCTCGCCATCCTTCTGACGTTTGTTGTCATTCCTCTCGTGGCCTGGATCGAGCGCAGGGTTCGGCGACGCTCCCTCGCCGTGCTGCTGGCGACCCTGCTGGTGACGGGCATTCTTGGCAGCGGCCTGTTGTTCGTCGGCCAGCAGGTCGTCGGCCTCGCCGACGAACTCCCGACCTATCGAGACACGATCGTTCGCAAGGTTCGCTCAATCGAGGCCGGTCCGGGCGGTGCCATGAGTCGCGTCGCAGAGACGCTCAAGGGCATCGGCGAGGAAATCCTCCGCAGACCGAGCCGGCCGCCCGACGACGGGGTGAATCGTGAGACCGACGCTCCGCCCATCTCACCGCCCCCCGTGATCGCGGACCCGGCGAGCACCCCCGCGTCCACCAACACCCGGCCCGCCACCCAGCTCCCCTTGGAATGGGCGATCATCAAATCGATCGCCCAACCGCTCGCCTCAACCGCCATCGTTGTCCTGCTCATGGTGATGATGCTGATGTCACGCGAGAATATCCGCGATCGCATCATCCGCCTCGCGGGCCTCCACCAGATCGGATTCACCACCCAGACACTCGAAGAGACAGGCGCCCGCATCGGCAGGTACCTCCGCGCCCAGCTGCTGGTCAACACCATCTTCGCCATCGCCGTCGGCCTGGGGCTCCTGATCCTGGGGGTGCCCAACGCCCTTCTCTGCGGCCTCATGGCCGGAGTACTGCGATTCATCCCCATCATCGGACCGTGGCTTGGCGCCGCCATTCCCGCAACGATCGCCGTCGCCGTCTTCGATGGCTGGTTCCACCTCGTCATGGTCATCGTGCTGTTCGGGGTTCTCGACATCTTCAACAACGTTGTGCTCGAGCCCTGGCTCTACGGAACGAGCACCGGCTTGTCCAGCTTCGGCGTCATCCTGGCGATCATCTTCTGGACATGGGTCTGGGGACCCATCGGGTTGATCCTCGCCGTGCCCATGACCGTCTGCGTCGTCGTGTTCACAAAGCACATCCCTCACTTCAGCTCGCTCTCAATCCTTCTGGGCGATGAGCCCGTGCTCTCCGAATCCACAAGGTACTACCAGCGCCTCCTGTGCGCCGACGAGGAAGAAGCGGCATCTATTCTCGCCGCCACCTCCGCCGACGCCGACCCCATCGACGTCGTCCAGACCGTCGTCATCGATAGCCTCGCGGCCACTCGCGGCGACCTCAAACGCGGACTGATCACCGCCTCGCAGGCAACGCGAATCGGCGCCTCGGCCCGCGAACTCGCCCTCGAATGGCTGGCCGATCGCGACCTCACCCGAGCGGCCCCAGCCCCCGCAAGGACCGCCGAAGGCGTCGTGTGCCTCCCCGTGCAGGACTCGCTCGACGAGGCCGCCGCCGCCGTCCTGTGCGAGTTGCTCCGCCGCGAAGGCGTTGTCGCCACCGTCATCCCCGGATCGCTCCTGGTCAGCGAACGAGTCGCCGCCGCCCAGGCTCCAGGCGTAAGACTGGTCGTCGTGTGCAGCATCGGACAACCCGGCGAGCTCCAGACACGCCGAATCTGCAAAGCCCTGCGCCACAGTCCCCCACAAACGCAGGTCATCGTCCTGACCTGCTCGTCGGACGCAACCGATCGCCCAGCGCCCACCGACAACGCCACCGACGCTTCCGCCCGGCAGGCATCAACGTGCCGACAGGTGGTCGCGCTCGCGCAATCCATTCTGGCCGTGCAACCAGCCAACGCCCCCGCACCCGGCCCCAAATGAGCAATTGCTCCCGAGCAGCCGCCCCATGCCCGCTCCTCGGTCCCCGCGATATGCTCTCTCGCCGACGCTCCTCCTCCCCCATGCTGACGGCCTCAGAAAGGTCCTCTCATGCAACCCACACCCGACCCTCGCCGTCCCTCCCCTTCGGGCCATCCATTCATCAAAGCCGCGCCCCTGGCCCTCACCCGCCGCACCTTCCTCCACACCACCGCCGGCGCCGCCTTCCTGGGCACCCTGGGGCCGATCGGGACCATGGGCCACGCCATGGCCGCCGACGCCTCTTTCGAACCCGAACTCGTCCGCTTCAGCGACGAGATAGAACCCATCGTCCGCCTGATCGAAGAGACGCCTCGCGACAAGATCATCGACGCCGCCGCCCAGCTCCTGCGCTCGGGCACAACCTACAAGCCGTTCATGGCCGCCCTCTTTCTCGCCGGTATCCGCAACGTCGATTCGGGCAACTCGGGCTTCGGCTTCCACTGCGTCTTCGTCATCAACTCCGCGCACCTGCTCGCCCTGGACTCCCCAGCGAGCGAACGCCTCCTCCCGTTCTTCTGGGCCCTTGACTCCTTCAAGGCCGCCCAGCGAAGCCAGCCCCGCAAAATGAAAGCCCTCGCCAAAGACCCACCCGCCGGCCAGGAGGCCATCGCCGCCCTCCGCGCCGCCATCGCCGCCTGGGACCCCGCCGCCGCCGAGCTCGCCCTCGCCGGCATCGCCCGCACATGCGGCGCCGTCGAAGCCTTCGATGAACTCTGGCGACTGGGCGCCAAGGACATCCGCCCCATCGGCCACAAAGCCATCTTCGTCGCCAACACCTGGCGAACCCTCCAGACCATCGGCTGGCAACACGCCGAGCCCGCCCTCAGATCTCTCGGACGCAGTCTCGCAGGCTACGGCCCCACGACCCAAAACAACGGCATCGCCTTCGACGACCAGTGCCATCCCATCAGCGATGAACTCGTCCGCGCCCACCTCGCCCAGCTCCCCGCCGACTGGGCCGACGATTCCACCCCACACCCCGGCGCCGACGCCGCAATGGCCGCCGCCTTGCTCGCCCCCATCCGTGCCGCCAATCCAAAGCAAGCCTGCACCGATGCCGTCACCCTGCTGCTCGCCAAGGGCGAACATGCCACCAGAGCCCGCGCCGGCGCCATCTGGGATGTCGTCCACCTCGCCGCCGCCGAGTTCATGCTCCGCCGCCCCGGCATCGTCTCCGTCCACGCCGTCACCTCCGTCAACGCCCTTCACTTCGCATTCAAAATGGCCCGCGCCCCCGAGACGCGCCTCTTCATCCTGCTCCAGGGCGTCGGCTGGATGGCCCACTTCGCCTCCATCTCCGGCCTTTCCAGACAAGAAAACCCCGGCCCAAGCATCCTCGACCTCGCCGCCGCCGACATCCCAGGCGACCCAGCCGCCGCCGCCGAAAGCATCCTCGCCCAGGTCGGCACCAGCCGCAACCACGCCGCCTGCGCCGCGTTCGCCTACGCCCAGCGCCACGAGGGCAAACCCGCCCTCCTCGCCGGCGCCCGTCGTCTGGTCTACACCAAGGCCACCGAAGCCCACGAATACAAATACCCCGCCGCCGCCTTCGAGGACATCTCCATCGTCTCCCCCACCTGGCGCCCCCACATGCTCGCCGCATCCACTCTCTACCTCCCCGCGGCCAAAGCCCCCGACTCCGCCCTCATCCAGCGCGCCAAAGAAGCCATCGCCGGCCTGTGATGGAATTCAATTGGTTGCCCGCGATCGCCTTCAGTTCACGTTGTTGCCCGAAAGGGCAACGACTTGATCCAAAGCCCAACTGCTGCCGTTCAAACCAATCGTTGCATTCCAGGCCGTAGGCCTGAACGTCAGTAGCCGGGGGTGAAACCCCCGGAGAGGCCGCGAAAGTGCATTTCGACTCCGTAGGAGTCGGCCAGAGGGCGCTGGAGCGTTCCCGCACCTACGCCAACCCTCGCGATCCCAAGCTCCCGCGCCCGCATGCAGGATGCATGCGACAGACGTGCCATCCTCTCAGCGACAATCCCGCTATTCTCCGCCCCATGGCCACCCCTTCACCCCCCCGCCAAGCCCACTCCGCCGAATACTTCGGCGAGCAGCGCGACCACTGGTGGGATCACGACTATGTCTCTCTCATGCTCCGGTCCTGGGGAATCAACACCGCCCGCAGTGTCCTCGACCTCGGCTGCGGCATCGGACACTGGGGCCGCGTCCTCCTCCCACACCTCCCCTCCGACGTCAGCCTTGTCGGCCTCGATCGTGAACCTGAATGGGTCGCAAAAGCCCAGGCCATCGCCGCCGCCCGCGCCCTCGACTCTCGCTCCCGTTACGTCCAAGGCGACGCAACCCGCATCCCATTCCAGGATGCCGAGTTCGACCTGGTCACCTGCCAGACCGTCCTCATCCACATGCCCGACGCCAAAGCCGCCATCCGCGAGATGATCCGCGTCCTCAAACCCGGCGGCTGCGTCCTGGTCGCCGAACCCAACAACCTCGCCAATGCCCAGGCCGTCGGCAGCCCCCGCTTCCACGAGCCCATCGACCAGCGCCTGGCCATGACCCGCTTCCAGCTCACCTGCGAACGCGGCAAGGAAGCCCTGGGCGAAGGCGACAACTCCATCGGCGAACTCGTCCCAGGCCTCTTCGCCCAGCTGGGACTCACCGACATCAAAGTCTCGCTCTCAAACCGCGCCTCTCCGCTCATCCCCCCCTACGCCGACGCCGCACAGCAAGCCCTCCGCGACCAGATCCTCGACTGGTCCACCCGCGAATTCTGGATCTGGAACAAAGACGACTCCCGCCGCTACTTCACCGCCGGCGGCGGCACCCCCGAAGATTTCAACAACCTCTGGCTCCTGGCCATGCGCCTCGCCCAAGAAGAAGCCCAGCACCTGCGCGACCAAACCTACCACACCGCCGGCGGCGGGCTGTGCTACATCGTGGCAGGATGGAAGACGCCGCACGCCTGATCGAATCCAGCCGAATGTCCCTGCTCTCAGCAAAACTCGATCGTTATAGGACTTCATTGTGCCAAGGAGGTGTTTATCGTATCACATACGATCCTACTTGACTTTGTATCCGTATAATGTACGATACAAAGACCAGCCTTGGACGCCAAACCGCCCAACTCCGCCACTCACCTGGCTCACCGCCGAAAGGCTCTGGGCATGAGCTTCGCCACGCTGGCCTCTCGAAGCGGTGTCTCAGAGCCGACGATCAAGCGCATCCTGGGAGGGCGACTCGACGAGGCCTCCTTTGCCAACGTGACAGCCGTCGCTCAAGCAATGGGCTCCAAGCTCGACTTCCGCGAGTCCGACGTGGATGAGCTTTGCCGCGCGCAGGCTCGCAAGAAGGCCGAGCTTGTGGCGCGGCTCGTCCAAGGCACAAGCGCCCTGGAAAGCCAGGCCGTCGATTCGGTGACCTACCAACGTCTGGTCGAGAAGTCGTACCACGAACTGCTCGCTGGCTCCAGACGGAGGCTCTGGACTGTTTGATGCTTCCCCAGCAGCCCATTCCCGGACAGACTCCCCTCGATGATCTTTCCGGATTGCGGATCAGAAGCATCCGCACGATCGCGGAACTCAACGCCGCCGAGGCCGAGAACATCCGTAGGGCGACCATCAAGTACCTGATCTCCAGACCAACGCGCCGCTCCGCGCGATTCGATGTCGCCTGGATGATCAAACTCCACAACGAAATGTTCGGCAGTGTCTGGAGTTGGGCCGGAACGCTCCGACGAGCGGAAACAAACATCGGATCAGTTCCCCGCCAGATCGAGATCGACCTGCACAACCTCGCCCAAGATCTCGCAGCCTGGGAAACCTCAGCGATGCCTCTCATCGAACAGGCCGCCCGCCTCCATCACGTCGCCGTTCGCATTCACCCGTTCCCCAACGGCAACGGCCGGTGGTCCCGCATGCTCGCCAACATCTGGCTCAGAGTCAACAAGGGCGAACTGATCGAATGGCCCGAGGCGACCATCGGCTCCGTCAGCGCTGTTCGCGCAGAGTACCTCGACGCCGTCAGATCGGCAGACCAGGTAGATATCGCCAAGCTGCTGGCTCTGCACCAGCGGTTTCAACGTCGCGGCTGAATCGCCACGGCCGACTCGTTCCTCCCTTTCCCCGATTCAGGCGACCTCAACAAAACGCCGCACTCACACGCCACGCCGACCTTGGTCGCGCCATGACAAAGTCCGCTTCCGCCCCAATCGCTAGGACTCCCTACGCAAGCTTCGACCTCACCAGCTCAATGAGCGAACGCAGCGGCCCGTCCGCGTCGATGACATACGCGGACAAGAGCGATTGGATGAGCGGAATCTCGTCCACGTCCACCAGCTCCGCCTCGAGCAACTTCTGAAACGCCTGAATCACGCGGAACTTGACGTGCTTCATCCGCGCCGAGGCCGCGACCCGCAGAAGCCCCGGAATATCATCGACGTCCGCGTCGGCCAGAACCGACGTCGCCAACACGTGAATGTACCCATCTCCAGGCTGAGCCGCGAGCCACGACTTGGGTGCCTGCCGCGCCACCGCCAGGTCGTACATCTGCTGCGAGACCTCGTCCTTCTTCCGCACGCGGGCGAGATAGTCCGCGATGGCGACTGTCGTATACTGCGCGTTCAACGCCGTGAACTGCCCCCTCGTGGCGTCGTCGGGATCCTGTCCATGCGCGGGGAGCTTCCGCCCCGCCGCGATCTTCTGCGCCATCGCCTCGCTCTGCTTGTACTGCCGCATCAACTGCGGCACGGGCATCGGCGCATTCATCGCGTCGCGCGTCATGCGATCGCTCGTCACCAGAGCCGTCTGCAGGAACAGCCGCGTGGTCAGATACCCCAGCATCAGCCCAACCACCGGAAAGAACACCGTCATCGCCAGCGCGAAACTGTGGTCACAGTGCCCGACACCTCGATGGATCATGAAGCCAAAGGGCCACGCCGTCGCGCCCCAGAAAGTCCGCGCCCCATCACCCGCGGAGCACCCGATCGAACTGGCCAGGCGGTCCAGGAGCGACGGAGCCTCCCGCAGGTTCACAAGCCCCAGCCCCGCGATGATCTTCGTCAACCAGTCGGCGATCTCCAGCATCGCGTCGGGCCCGCGAGTGGCGCGGCCCGACGGAGCCCCCACCACAACCACCACCACCCCCCCCACCCCCCCCCCCCCCCCCACCAAAACCCCCCCCCCCCCCCCCCCCCCCCCCCCCCAACCAAAA
>CAYHQQ010000010.1:0-12668 GCA_964358855.1 uncultured Phycisphaeraceae bacterium | reverse complement strand
TCTCCCTTCCAAACCCTGTGGGCTTTCCCCAGCTGGGGGGGGGCCCGGGGTGGGGGGGGCCCCGACGGAGCCCCCTCCACATTCTCTACAGCGCCCGCAACTCCTGCCGCCCCACCCACCTCTCCCGCCACGCTCCCCGCACCGCCCCCCGAACCCCTGCCCGCCGGCGCGGGCGCATCGCTTCCCGGAGTGACCCGCGGCAATCCAAACAGAAATCCGATGAACATCCCTGCCGTGAGAAGTCCCAGACTCCACAGCAGCAGCCTCGCCGCCGCTTCTCCCGAATGGGTCCACCCATATCCGACCGCCACGACGAGCCCGGCCGCGGCGAGCCACCCCACCACGCGCAGACACGTCTCCGTGGCCGACTGCCACATCGGCTTGCGCGACGCGACCAGGCTCACCGTTGCCGCAGGCCCCACCGCACGACCGATCCACCCCAGCATGTCGCCAATACCCATGATGTTCCCCGCGCTTAGCGATAGGCGTCAACATCCGTGACCGCGTTCTGCACCAACATCTTGCCCGTCCAGAATCTCGTCAGCCCAGACCCACCCGCCTTGCCCGCCCCAACAAGGGCCGTCACCGACGGCATCGGCCGATTGTGATCCTCCTCGAACTCACAGTGATTCACCACATCGCCCGTCTTGTCGGTCGTCACTCTGCAGTCCAGGTACCAGGAGAATCCAATGTTCTCTTCCGTTCGAACCGAATCGCTGAGTTGCTGCATCGTAAAGCTCCCGACAATGTCAATAAAGTATCTGGCCATGCCGCGTCCTCCTGCTTACTGAAGGGTCACTGGTCGATCAATCCAGCATCCTTAAACGCTCTGAACATCGTGTCTGCCTTCGCCTCGTCACTGCGGTTCTCACCTTGACGATTGATAAGCCACTCCTTCACCGCACCCATACTCGCCCAAGCGGTTGTTGGCGCATCCTTGTCGATGGCCTTGATCAACTCTTCGCACTTGGCCAGACTCAGGCCGGGTACCTTGTTCTGAATCGCCACGGCGAGCAACTCGACCTGCTTCATGAAGTTCACTGACGGGGGATGCGTGACTTTCCCCCGAAGAACGTCGATGCTCCGCTGAGCGGTCGCGTCCTTCACCCCCGCATCGCGCTGAATGGCCTGCAGTGCCCCCAAAAACGTCCCCGCAAAGTAATAGTCATCCAGATCGGCCAGCGCCTGGCTCAACGGATACTTCACCTGATCATCGGTAAGGCCGTTGAGAATCCGCGCCCGCACCTCCTTTCGCTGGGCGTTCATCGCCGTGTAGAGCGCCTTGGCCGTCTGCTCAAAGTAGTAGTTCTTGTCGAACGACGCCTTCGACCCCGTGATCCCGCCCGAGATCCCCGCAAGCACACGCGTCGTGCTCGACGGCGAGATGATCGCCCCCGCCGTCCCCAGACCGATGACCGCGATATCCGTCGCCGTGTCCGCCTCCTGCTTCTCAAGCACAAACTCGCGCACAAAGGTCTTGTAGTTCGAATCGATCAACGCCATCCGGCCGTTCACCACGTCGTCGCGATCATCGCGCCGCTTGCCCTCCTCAAGCGCGTAATGCTGCGTGATCCGCGCGGCACTCGCGTACTTCACCTCCAGCGCCCTTCGATCCGCGGCCTCATCGTCCGACCGTGCCGGAAAGCCCCCCGACGACGCGGTACAACCCGTCAGCAGCACCAGCAACGCAAGACACAACGCCACTGCGATCACATGAAGAAAGCGGTTGGAGGTGCTCATGCGGCTCAGAATAACAGTCCGTCCTGCGCCCTGTCAACCCGTGCCCTTCACTTACATCCATCCGGCACCATCGCGCAGTCTGGGGGCGCTGCGCATGCGTGCGCCGAGACGACCCATAGTCGTACTCCACCAAGGATGACAGGTGCGCCGCTCCTCGCAACATGCACCGCGAATGCACAACATTGTGCAGATTACGTCGCAACACACCATCATTCCGCACAACTTCGTGCAGCACACAGATCCGCACATCGCAACCAGACCTCGCTCGCCCCCCAAACCCCGACGACAAACACCGCCTACCCCGCGACCGCAGCTTCGCCGCCCACAACCCGCCGCTCACTTGCCAAGCGCCGTCTTGGCCTTCTTGATCTCCACCAACAGATCGTCCAATGCTTTCCTGGTTCTTGACCGCGATGCCATCAGATCGCCCACGCCGTCGTTCACCGCCTGCTGCTCGATCGCCGCCAGGCGAGCAACAGCTCCGGATCCATTCCAAGCCTTGCCCACTTCCACCTGTATGGCTTGCAGCTTCTTGACGGCCTCCTCGCGCTCCGCCTGCCCCACCGCGGCCCAGTTGCGTCCACCGCCCGATCTCAGGTCCAGCATCTTGCTGCCCTCTCGCAGCGCCTTCAGCGTCATGTCCATGTCGTGCGAGATCGCCCCTCCCGTGCGGGATATCTCTTGCTCCAGCTCCGCGAGACCTTGCTGCACGTCGGTCTTCCATGGAGCCTTGGCCAACGCCGGATGCTGGTTCACAAACTCCGTCCCTAGCCTCGCGACCGCGTTCGCCACCAGCAACTCGATGATCGAGTGCGCAGGTCGCAAAACGTGCGCCGCCAGCCGCTCGATTGCGGCGATCCTCTTGGCCGCCCCGTCCAGATCGCCCGCCTCCAACAGCCGACCCGCGTCCGCCTTGAGCACCCTGCCCAAAGCCCGCACCTTCCCCAGGTGCGGCATCAACGCCTCCAAGCCCGCCGTGTAATCGACGCCAAAGTCGCACGTGCCCAGGCGCGTCGCCTCCACCAGCCGGTCGATGTCCTCCGCGTGCTCCTTCAGCAGCTTCGAGAGGTCCGGCGCCGCCGGCCCCGGCGCAACGTGCCCACGCTCCGTCAGCGCCGTCGAGCTGGCCTTGTCCCCGCTCGCCCCAAGCAACGCCGGTCCCAGTGCCGCATGCACGCTCTCATACGCATCCGCGGCATTGGGCGCCCCATCCTTGGAAGCCTGCCCCGCCCCGCCCCCCGATGGCTTGCTCGCCGCTTTGTCGCACGCGCCCACGAGCCCTGCAAGGACACATGCCGCTCCCGCGATGCCCATCAGCTTGTAGCTATGCATGTGCCCACTATACCACAACCGCCACGTGCTCCCATGCCCGCCGCGCCGTCGCCCGCCGATCTCAAGTCCCCCCCGCCTTCTTCAGAGCGGTCACGCCCGTGTCGACCGAAAGCCGTGGACGAGCCTTTCTCAGCGCCGCCACCCCCGCGTCGGTTGCTTGCGTGTAGCTGAGGTTCAGCGTGGCTAACGCCAAAAGGGCCGAGTCTTCCGCCGCCAGGGCCCTCACGCCGACATCGGTCACCTGCGTGGCGGTGAGGTTCAGCGTGGTCAGGGCGGAAAGACGCGAGTCCCTCGCCGCAAGGGCCAACACGCCCACATCGCCGATGTGCGAGTAGCGAAGGTCCAGCGTGGCAAGCGCCGTGAGCACCGACTCCTTGGCGGCCAGCGCCGCCACGCCCTTGTCGGTGACTTTGATGTCGTACAACTCCAAAGTCGTCAGGGCCGCCAGCGCCGACCCCTCCGCCGCCAGCGCCGCCACGCCCGCATCGCCCACCTGTGTTCCTCGGAGCTTGAGCGTCCTCAGACCCGAAAGTGCCGAATCCCTGGCCGCCACCGCCGCCATCCCCGTGTCGGTCACCTGCGTGTACCCAAGGTCCAGATTGGTCAACGTGGAAAGCGCCGATCCGCTGGCCGCCAGGCCCGCCACGCCCACGTCGCTCACTTGCGTGCCGTAGAGATTCAAAGTCTTCAATCCAGACAGCGCCGAGCCCTTCGCCGCCAGGGCCGCCACGCCCGCGTCGGTAACCTGAGTGCCCCGCAGATCCAGCGTGGTCAGCGCAGAAAGGGCCGCACCCTTGGCGGTGAGCGCCGTCACCCCCACGTCGGTGACCTTGTTTCCATAGAGGTACAACGTGGTCAAGGCGCCCAGCCGCGAGCCCTGGGCGGCCAGGCCAATGACACCCGCGTCGGTCACGCGCGTGAAACCAAGGTCCAGCGTGTTGAGTGCGGAGAACGCCGAGCCACTCGATGCAATCGCCGCCACGCCCTTGTCGGTGACCTGAGTACCCGCCAGCCACAGCGCCGTCACGCTGCCGAAGGCCGCGCTATTGGCGGCCAGAGCCTGCACGTCAAAGTCGTTGAACGCGTAGCCCGAAAGGATCACCGTGGACAAAGAAGCAACGCCCGAGCCTTCAGCGGTAAGCAGCCCAATCGTCTGGTGATCCCACCCCGCGGCCTCCTCGATCCGCAGGTGCCGCACGCTCGCCAGCCGGTTCATGTGCCGCAGCGCCGCGGGCGTGAGCGTTTTGAAGAAGGTCACCGTCCCTTCGCCCGGTTCAAACCGAGCGCAGGTGATGAAAGCCTCGCTCTCTTCGGCTCGCCTGCGAGCTTCGATCGCCGCGTCGCGCTGCTCGCGGGCCACTTGAGCCTGCCAGAGCGTCGTGCCCAACCCCGCCAGAAGCACAACGAACGACGCGATCACGCCCAGGACGAGCGTCCGGTGCCGCCGGCTGAACTTGCGGACCTGGTACCACGTGCTCGCCGGGCGAGCCGCGATCGGCTCATCCTTGAGATACCGTCGTATGTCACTCGCCAGCGATTCGGCCGACTGGTAGCGCCGCACCTTGTCCTTCTCGAGCGACTTGGCGATGATCGTCTCCACATCACCCCGCAGCGCGCGGTCGATGCTGCTCAGGCGCGTCGGCTCCTCTTCTCGAATGATCCGCGCCGCCTCGTGGACCACCCTGCGGGTCAGGTCGTAGGGCAGTCGCCCCGAAAGCAGCTCGTACGCAACCACACCCAGCGCGTAGACGTCGCTCCGGGTATCCAACTCGTCGGGGTCACCACCGACCTGCTCGGGACTCATGTAAGGCACCGTCCCGATCAGCTGACCGATGTCGGTCTGCATGGTGGTCCGGTGAAGGTCCGAGTCCGTGGCCCGGGCCACTCCAAAGTCGAGAATCTTGGGCTGCCCCGACTCGTCGACCAGAATGTTCCCGGGCTTGAGATCGCGGTGTATCACGCCCTTCTGATGGGCGTGGTACACCGCGTCGCAGATGCGAGCGACCAGCTCAAGCCGCTCCCGCGTGCCCAGATTCTTCGACGCCGCGTACTCCGTCAGCGCCACGCCCCGGATGAACTCCATGGCAAAGAACGGGACCGGGCGCCCACGCTCGTCCTCCATCGTTCCCGCTTCATAGACCTGCGCGATCCCCGGGTGCTGCAGACGCCCCAGGACCTGCGACTCGTACTCAAAGCGCTTGAGAAGCTGCGGCGACAGGCTTCCCGAGCGGATCACCTTGAGCGCCACCGCCCGCTTGGGCTGGTCCTGCTCTGCCTCATAAACCGTGCCCATTCCCCCCTCGCCAAGCACGCGAAGGATCGAGTACCGCCCTATTCGTGCCGGAATCGCCGCCCCCGCACCCGAGGTGCTCGCGCCCGGCGCCATCGAGCGTGTGCGCTCCGGGTCGGACTTCCCACCCGCATCGCCCTGGTCCTCGTCCATGCGGCCAGCTTACCACGCCGCCGCCACGCCTCGCCCAAGCCCTCCCCCAAGCCCCCTCACCCAACGACAAACGCCGTAAACCTCGCGGCTTACGGCGTTTCTCTACAAGTGGAGGCGAAGAGACTCGAACTCTCGACCTCATCCATGCCATGGATGCGCTCTACCAAAACTGAGCTACGCCCCCTTTGGGTGCTGCCGCGGCCTCCCACAACAGCTTCTGCACTTGTCAGCCTCGGTTCGCCCGAGACCAGAGCCAATCGTAGTGATCGGCCCGTTCGGGTCAAGGCTTGGGCCAAAGTCGCCCATTCTCCTCCAATCCACCCGCCAAAACCCGCCCACGCCCCATCCCTCACGCCGGCTCGATCGTCACCGTCAACCCCTTCGACGTGAACTGCTCCTGATACAGCTCCGCCCGCTCCTTGTGCGTCACCAGTATCAGCGAAACCCCCGTCTCGTGGGCCGTCAACATCAACTCCATCGCCTTCACCTCCGGGTGCGGCGTCAACTGCACAATCGCACCCACCACCCACTCCGGGCTGTTGATGTCATCATTGTGCAAAAGCACCCGATACGGCGGCAACTGCTCCAGTTTCGGCGGTGCGACCCGCTCCTTCACCGCCGGGCCAGGCAATCCGCCAGGTGTCAAAGGTGTCGATTCGGCTTCGCTCATGAGGGCTCCCCTTCCATCCATTATACTCTCGCAAGGGCCCGCCACGCCGGATCCGCCCCACCCAATATGGCCAAACTCACCCACACCAACCCCCAATCCCCCCCCGACCCCGATCGGGCCGTCCTCATCGTCACCGGCTCCACCCTCGCCGCCGAAGCCTTCGACCGCCCCACCGCCAACTCCCTCCGCACCGCCCTCGCCGCCGCCATGCCCGCCCACGACGTCGTCGTCTGCTCCGACATCTGGTACCTCAACCAGAACGACCTCCGCGCCCGCCCCACCATCAGCATCGGCTCACCCCAGGTCAGCGCCCTGGCCGCCTACCTCGCCGATCGCCTCCCCACGGCCTTCGCCATCGACGACGTCCTCATGATCCAGGCCGACCCCGATTTCGATGAGCCCATCGCCAGCTGCTGGGGCGTCACCCACGACGCCACCACCCGCGCCGCCGTCGAGTTCCGCGAACGCTACCTCAAAGCCTTCGTCAAAGCCGCCGCCCGCGTGTGACGTACACTCCACAGATCCATCTCGCCAACCCTGGAGCCCCGCCATGCTGACCGCCGCACTCCTCGCCACCCTCGCCGGATTCTCCGCCGACCCCACCAAGACCGAAAGAGCCTCGGGCTGGAAAAACTACAGCGGCTCCGACGCCTCCTCCCTCTGGCAGGGCTACCGCCAGAAGTCCTTCCCCGCCAAAGGCTGGGCCCTCGAGGGCGGCGAACTCAAACAAACCGGCCCCGGCGGCGGCGACCTCGTCACCGCCGCCCAGTTCACCGACGTCGAGATGATCTGCGATTTCAAACTCGACAAGGAATCCAACTCCGGCATCATGTGGCGCGTCACCGAAACCACCGGCGAAACCTACATGACCGGCCCCGAATACCAGCTCCTCGACGACGCCGGCTGGCTCGCCAAAGGCGCCCTCAAAGACTCCCAGCTCACCGGCTCCCTCTACGACCTCCTCCCCGCCCCCAAGGTCAAACTCTCCCTCCCCGCCGGCGAATGGAACCAGGCCCGCATCTACATCCGCAATGGCCTCGTCCAGCACTGGCTCAACGCCAAAAAGGTCGCCGAGGTCAAAGCCTTCGAATCCGACGGCAAACCCACCAAGCAGTGGCAGGCCCTCATCGCCGCCAGCAAATTCAAAGACGCCCCCGGCTTCGGCATCCAGCCCAAAGGCGCCCTCGCCCTCCAGGACCACGGCGGCGGCATCGCCTTCCGCGACATCAAAATCCGCGACCTCTCCGCCCCCTCACCCGGCGAGATCCAGCTCTGGAACGGCAAGGACCTCACCGGCTGGCAGGCCATCGTCCCCGAGGCCAAGGACAAAGGCATCAAGCCCGAAGACGTCTGGTACGTCAAAGACGGCGAACTGATCTGCAAAGGCACCCCCGCCGGCTACATCCGCACCACCAAGGACTACAAAAACTTCATCATCAAACTCGAATGGCGCTTCGACCCCACCAAGGGCGCAGGCAACTCGGGCGTCCTCTTCCGCATGGTCGGCCAGGACAAAGTCTGGCCCAAGAGCGTCGAGGCCCAGCTCCAGTCCGGCCAGGCCGGCGACTTCTGGAACATCGACGACGTCAAAATGACCGTCGCCAAAGACCGTACCAACGGCCGCAACACCAAACGCACCAGCACCGCCGAACGCCCCATCGGCGATTGGAACGAGTACGAAATCATCGTCGACCACGGCCTGGTCATCCTCAAAGTCAACGGCGAAGAACTCAACCGCGCCACCGACGTCGAGGAAGTCGCCGGCAAAATCTGCCTCCAGAGCGAAGGCTCCCAGATCCACTTCCGCAACATCCGCCTCATCCCGCTCGATTGAAACGGCAAAGCACAAAGCGGCAAACCACACACCACAAATGAAAGACAAGCCCACGGCGCACGACTGCGCCTTGTGCTTGATGCAATTCTGATTTGTGCTTTGTGCTTTGCCGCTTTGCGCCTACGCGCTCCTTCGCCGCCTCGTCGCCACCGCCTCCGACCGCTCCTCCGCGATCGTCAGCTCGTCCTGCAGCTTCTTGGTCTGCTTCGTCAGGCTCGCCAGCCGCGCCTCCACCTCGCGCAGCTCCGCCAGCCGCAGCCGCCCCATCTTCTCGGCCATGTCCGACAGCACCAGCGTCTCACGCAGCTCTTCCTGCAGCGACGCCTGCGTCCGAGCCGTCGCCGTCACATCCCGGTCTTGCAGCGCGGCCTTCTCCGTGTCGCGCAGCAGCTGCCGCAACAGCTCAACCGTCGGCGCCACCGCGTGCTCAAACTCCGCCCGCTTCGACTCCATCACCTTGTCCAGCACCTCCCGAAGCTGCGACGCGATCCGCTTGGGATCGATTGGCCGCGCCGTCATCTCCTCCCCCTGCCTCAACCACTCCTCCAGCGTCGGCATCACCCGCGCCGCCCGATCCAACCTCTGCTGCAGCTCCACCAACGCCGCACGCAACGAGCCAGTCAACCCCTGCACATCCCCCACCGTCTGACGCAGCGTCGTCCCATGCTCGCTCGCACCCTGGATCAGCCCCCTCAGCGTCGTCGACATCTGCTCAAACGCCGCCCGATCCAGCACCCGAGGCGTCAAAAACACCCCTTCCCCCAACTTGGGCTCGCTGATCATCTCCCCACCCACCGCCTCCGCATACCCGCTGATGTCACGCTCGTTCATCGCCAGTCTCCAAAGTGCCGCGCCATGTCCCCGTCTCCCCTCTTGATCGGCGCAGCCACTTCAAGCCCCTGATTCACGGAGGGGGGCTCGGCGCACAAACAGTTATGGGGCGAGGGGAGGGGGAGGCAGAGTTGAACAGGACTGAGGACTGAGGACTGAGGAAAGGCAAAAAACAGAAGGCGGAACTTGAAGGCTGAATCGGATCAGATTCCTACTCAGCCTTCAAACTCCGCCTTCCGCCTTCTGCTTTCCGCCTCCCCCTCAGTCCTCAGTCCTGCTCAACTCTGCCTTCAAGAGCTCCCCGCCCTCATCCGATCCACCCCCTCGGGAAACGGATAGCTGGGGAAAACCCCGACATGCCCGAACTTCCACATCGGCGGCGACGCGTACACATCGCCCCGGTACCCGGCGTGGTACATCGACTGAAGCACCGCCTCAAAGCTCGGCTCCTTCCCCGATTCATCCTTGAGCATGTTCACCCTCGCGTTGAGAAACGACACCGTCGCCACCGGCAGCCGCTCCCGCCGCCCCCGCAGCATCTTCGCGCACGTCACAAACCCTCGCGACAAATCGTCCAGCGTCAAATGCTTCCTCCCATGCGGCCTCAGAATCGCCAGAATCAACAAACTGTCCAGATCAAACTTCAACACATAAGGCTCGCGATCATGGGCCGCATGCACACTCACCGACTCATGGAAAATCTTCGCGTAACTCGTCACCGACGCCGCCGACCACTGGCTCGCGTGCACCAGCTCGCACAGCTGCGCAATGATGCCCCGCGAGTTGTCCTCGTCGTTCACCCCGCAGATCACCGTCCGGTACCGCCCATCAAGCAGATCCCGCAAAAGATC
Organism: uncultured Phycisphaeraceae bacterium; assembly: GCA_964358855.1. Lineage (GTDB taxonomy): Bacteria > Planctomycetota > Phycisphaerae > Phycisphaerales > UBA1924 > UBA2396. Next base: position 2,967 of record CAYHQQ010000010.1, on the reverse strand, counting down.
CTGCCCCCACAAAATCCGCAGCCGCGTGTCGGTGTGCAGCTTCCCACCCGCCCCGGGCAACAGCGTCACCCGATCGGCAAACATGTCCGACGACAGCACCCGCTCGGCCTCGCCCTCATACAGGCGAACGGTCTCGGGCGTGGGCGAGGAACGGGGCGGGGGGGTGGGCTTGGCGGCCATGGCGAGTCCTCCGGGTTTCGACGGAAGTGTACACGAGAATAACGATCACTTCAGGCCACCAGTCGCCCGCCGACACGAGAGTTCACAAGTCCGCTCGTCCGTCTCACTTGCCCGGCTTGCTCATCGCCTCGCCAAGCGCCGTCGCGATGCCCTCGGACCGCCGGCGTATCCCCTCACCCAGAAGGTGGTACGAGGTGTCGAAAAAGCACGCCGTCGGCAACGCGACCTCCTGCGGAGTGTCCAGCAGCGCCGGCATCCCAGACTCCCGCAGCACCGCGACCACCGCCGAGCTCTCTCGCTCAAAGAGCCGCGTGTTCTCCTCCGACACCGGCGGAAACGTGTAGTACACGCGAACCCCTCGCTTGTCGCAGTACTCGACAAACTGGCGCAGGAGTCGGCGGGGCTCATGAGCGTCGATCGGCGGAATCACCGCAAGATGCCCGCTCAGCCGCGCCGTCAGTGCCGCCGGCCGCTGCTCCAGCCCGCGATGGGCGATCAGATCACCGCGCTCGTTGAACCCATCACGCGAGTACGGCACCTCCGACCGCGGGTTGCGGTCATATCGCACCCGCTCATAACCCGCGGCCATCCGGCGCCCCAGGTAAATGTGCGCCCGGTCCATCAGCCGCTTATCGAGGCGCAGCGAAAGATCTCCCACCAACTCCGGCCTGTACCGCACCACATCGGCGAGCAGATCCCCCGTGATGTCTCCGAAGAAATGCTCGTACTCAAGGCTCAGCACGACCGTATCGCCCGCCCTCACCACGCCCCTCGCCTCGCAGAGCATGAACTCCATGCCCAGCGCCGCGTGCAGACCAAGATTGACCGTCGGGATGCCGGTGGCCCTCTCGATGGTCAGGGAATCGAGCCCAAACGCCAGGTTGGACCCGCCCACAAAGAGAATCCGAGGCGCGGCGATCGAGTCCGCCCGCGCGTGCTTCTCGACCACCGAGGCCAGGAAGTGATTCGTGTCCGAGGGCGCCTTGCACACCAGGTACGCGACGATCGCGCCGTGCATGCAGAGAAAGGCCGCCAGGCGCGCACCAAACCTCCAGGGGCTGTCCATCGCGGGCCGCGTGTGCTCTGTCGTCATGAAGCTCACCCTCAGAATCGGAAATAGATGAACGCGGACGACGCGTTCATGCCCCACACCAGCACGCACCACACCAGCACGCCGTAGATCAACCATCGAACCGCCGTCGGCCAGCGGGCGATCGCCTGCAACGGATGCTCGCGCCCCCTCGTGAACCACTCGACGAGCACCACCACGACGCCCCATCCCCGTGTGAGCCACTCGAGCACCATCGCCAGGGCAGACCCGGTCCCCCCCCGCCAGGGCGAGAGCTCCCCGACGTGTGCCCACGCCTCCCGCCACGACTGCACGCTCCACGAGTCGGTGGCGATCTTCCCGAACACATGGATCGCGTCGTGCAAAGTCGGCGAGCGGAAAAAGACCCAGCAGGCGCACGTCGCGACAAAGACGCCCACGATCCTCGCGAAGTCGCCCAGAACCATCAATGGTGTGCGAGGCGCCCCTTCAGGTCGAAGCGATCCGCCCTTGGACAACCCCAGAATCGCCGGCAGCACGAGCAGCCCATTGAGCCCCCCCCACGCAACATAGTTCCACGAGGCCCCGTGCCAGAGCCCGCTGATCAGAAAGACCGCCATCACATTAAAGACCCGACGCGCCATCCCCACACGCCCCCCGCCCAGCGGGATGTACAGATAGTCGCGAAACCACGACGAGAGCGAAACATGCCACCGCCGCCAGAATTCCGTCATGCTCCGCGAAAAGTACGGATACAGGAAATTGCGTGACAGCCGCACGCCCAGCAGCGCCGACGCGCCCCGGGCGATGCTCGAGTACGCCGAGAAATCGCAGTAGATCTGCAGCGAGAACGCCACCGTCCCGATGACGAGCGATGGGCCCGAGGCCGTGCCCGGCGACGCGTACACGTGGTCGGCGACCAGAGCCAGACTCTCCGCAACCACCATCTTCTTGAAAAACCCCCACAGCATCTCGCGCAGCCCGTCCCTGGCCAGCGCCGCGTCGAACACCCGCGGATTTCGGATCTGCGGCAAGAGGTGCCCCGCTCGCTCGATGGGCCCGGCCACCAGCTGCGGGAAGTACGCGACAAACGTGAGAAAGTCGAGGTAGTCACGGCACGCGCGAATCTCCCGCCGGTACACGTCGATCACGTACGCCATCGCTTGGAAGGTGTAGAACGAAATCCCCACCGGAAGAATCACGTGGATGGTGACGGGCGAAATCTCCACGCCAAAGAACGCGCCCACGCTCACCAGGGAGTCCGCGAAGAAGTTGAAATACTTGAACGCCCCCAGCACCGTCAAATTGCACCCCAGGCTCACACACAGAAGGCGCTTGCGCGCCCCTGGTGAACCCGTCCGATCAAGCATTGCCGCCACCGCCCAGTCAATCGTGCCCGTCGCCCACATGAGGGCGAGAAACCGCACGTCCCACCACCCATAAAAGAAGTACGACGCGACCAGCAACAGAACATTGCGGCTCCGCACCGTGCGCAGCGACCAGTGCAGCACAAAGACCACAGTCAGCAGAACGGCGAACGACGCGGTGGTGAAGTTCATGGCGGTGCGCGACGACTCCCGGCTCCCAAGGCAGGGTGCGAGTATAACTCACGCCACCATCACCCGCGAATAATCGCTGAGCCACCAAAGCCGCTCCCCCCCCCCCCACCCCCCCACGACCCCCCCCCCCCCCCCCCCCCCCACACGACCCCCCCCCCCCGCGCCGCCCCCCCGCCCGCA
>CAYHQQ010000009.1:0-86477 GCA_964358855.1 uncultured Phycisphaeraceae bacterium | reverse complement strand
CTCCGTCGCATCGAGGACTCGCGACACCTCCCCCACTGCGTGGGGGAGGAGCCGGATTACTTCTTGGCGGGCGCGGCGAGTTCGGCGGCGGTTTTGTCGAACCAGTCGATGCACTTGGCGACGTTGGCTTCGAGTTCGGGGCCGGAGCCGTCTTCGTACTCGACGAGGATGACGCCCTTGAAGTTCTGGCGTTTGAGTTCGGCGAGCATTTCCTTGGCGCTGCCGTCGCCGGTGCCCCAGGGTTTGTCCTTCATGCTCTTGTCGGCGCCGGTGGCGACGTCTTTGAAGTGGAGCTCGATGATGTGGCCTTCGAGCTTCTTGAGCTGCTCGATGGTGGTCAGGCCCGAGCGGGTCCAGTGGCCGGTGTCGGCACAGGCGCCCATGCGGGAGCTGCGGCCCTTGATGGCGTCAAGGACGATGTCGGCGTTCCAGTAGCGGGAGGGCTTGGGGTGGTCGTGGATGGCGAGGTTGATCTTGTACTCGTCGGCGAGCTTGGAGGCGAGGTCGAGGGCGTCGGGTTCGGGCTCGCAGCTGATGGTGACGAGGCCCATGTCCTTGGCGAAGTCGAAGTTGGCGCGGGCGGCCTTCTCGTCTTTGGAGATGCCGATGACGCCGTAGCTGTTGGCGGTGATGGTGTTGTCCTTGAATTTCTTCTTGAGGAGGTCGCGGTGTTCCTTGCTGAGTTCGGGGCCAACTTTGACGTCGCCGGTTTCCTTGCTGAGTTTCTGGCCGTTGAAGAATTCGATGTGGGTGAGGCCGAAGCGTTTGGCGGTGTCGATGGTTTCGAAGAGGGTGCGGTCGCGGAAGGTCCAGGCCTGGGTGCCCAGGGTCCAGCCGAGCTTCATGGCGGCCTCGGGCTTGCGGACGAAGGGGGCCGGGGCGGCGGGTGTGGGCGCGGTGGGCGTGGTCGCGGGGGGCTGACCGGGCTTGGAGGTGCCGGCGGGAGCGACGGGTTGGGAGAGTGTGGTGATCGCGGAGATCGACATGGCGGCACAGAGGAGAGTGAGCATCTTTGTTTCCTGGGCGATTCCTGAGGATGCGGAAATGCGGGGCGGTGGCGGTGCCGGTACACTCCCGGTTATGGAGTTCAAGTCTACCACGCTTGCCAACGGGTTGCAGATCATCGCGGAACTGGATCAGGCGGCCCACACGGCGGCGGCCGGGTTCTTTGTCAAGACGGGGGCCCGCGACGAAGCGTCGCCGGTGATGGGTGTGTCGCACTTTCTTGAGCACATGATGTTCAAGGGGACGGCGGCGATGACGGCGGAGGCCTTGAACCGGGCTTATGACGAGATCGGGGCGCGGAACAACGCGTACACGAGCAATGAGATGACGTGTTTTTACGCCCAGGTGCTGCCGGAGCACGCGGGGCGGACGCTGGAACTGCTGGGGTCGATGATGAGGCCGGCGCTTCGGCAGGCGGACTTTGACACGGAGAAGGGCGTGATCCTGGAAGAGATCGCGATGTACAAGGACAATCCGTTCTGGGTCTTGTACGAGGCTTCGATCGCAAAGCACTACGGCGAGCACCCGATGAGCCACCGGGTGCTGGGGACGGATGACACGATCAAGGCGCTGGGCCGCGATCAGATGCAGACGTATTTCGACAATCGGTACTCGGCGGACAACACGGTGTTGGCGCTGGCGGGGAAGCTGGACTTTGACAAGTGCGTGAAGCAGATTGAGGGGCTGTGCGGGCATTGGACTCGGACGGGGGCGACGCGGAATGGGGCGAAGCCCAGGCCGGTGGGTGGGCGGTTTGATTTGAAGGACGCGAAGGTGAGCCGTGCGTACTTTCTGGCGCTGTGCGAGGCGCCGCCGATCAACGATGAGCGGAAGTATGCGGCGGCGCTCTTGGCGCAGGTGTTGGGGGCGAGTGAGAACAGCCGGTTGCACTGGGCGCTGGTGGAGAGCGGGACGGCGGAGGAGGCCCAGGCGTCGTACGACGGGCACGATGGGATCGGGGAGTACTACATCTTCGCGGCGGGGGACCCCGAGCGGATGGATGACATTGAGGCCGAGATCAACCGGCAGCTTGAGTCGCTGGTGGACAGTGTGACGGATGATGATCTGGAGCGGCTTCGCAATCGCATCGCGACAGGTGCGACGTTGAATGCGGAGAAGCCGGGGGATCGGATGCAGCGGCTGGGACGGCACTGGACGTACTTGGGGAAGTATCAGACGCTGGACGAGGAACTGGCGAAGATCAACGCCGTGACGAAGGCGGATCTGCGGAACGCGTCGAGGGACTTTCCGATCAAGCCGGTCACGGTGGGACGGCTGTTGCCGGCCTAGAAGTGGGTTGAACAGGACTGAGGACTGAGGACTGAGTAAAGGCAAGAGGGCAGAAGGCGGAGGTTGAAGGCGGAAGGCGGAGTAGGAGTCTGACTCCAGTTCAGCCTTCAAGTTCAGGCTTCCGCCCTTTCTTTCTCAGTCCTCAGTCCCCAGTCCTCTTCAACTTTCTTCAGCAGCAAGTTTCAATCGCAACCACCAGGTTGTCATAGTCAAAGAAATCCACCGCCCCGTCGTGGTTCACATCGCCCCTCGGATCCCCGCTCTCGAACCACTCGAGAAAGTCGGAGAGATCGTCGGCATTCACAAGGCCATCGCAGTTCACGTCCGCTCCGTGAATGCGAAGCTCCACGGCATTGCTCTCGATCGTCCGGCAATCTCCTGCGACACGGCAGCGGAGGCCGACCGTGCGGTTCACCCAGCCGAGGGGGTCGGTGCTGATGCCCGTGGGCGGCTGCGTGGTGAGTGTGAATGAGGCCGAGCCGTGGGCGATGAATTGAGTCTCGCCGCTGGCGTCGACGTTGGGGCCGTCGAGGGCGTTTTGCCATTCGCCCCAGCCGCCGGCGGTGGGCAGGCGGAATTGCCAGCGGTACGCGAGCCCTTCGCTCCCCGTCGCGGGCGCGAGGAAGCTGGTGCGGCCGGAGGCACAGATGGTCTGCGGGGCGGGCTGGTGATCGAAGGTCGGGCCTTCGCTCTGGCCCCAGCGGAGGATGAACGCATTCGATTGACCGTTTGAGTTGCTGTTGAAAGTTGATGCGGCAAGGCCGCCCGCGTACGGAAGGCAGATTCCCGTCGCGATCTGCGGACCAAATGCGGACCAGCGCGTGCCATCCCAGAAGACCAGACTCAGCGGCGTGTTGCTCGGGCTGATGGTCATTCCGGCGCCAGAAAGGAGAAGACCGCCACGGAACGGGAGCAGTGAGTCGGGGCGGCGAGTGACTCGCGTGCCAGCTTGGAGATTCGTCCACGCGGCTCCGTCGAGCCGGTACGTCGATCCCATCGAACCGAAGGCATCTCCTCCCGCGCTCCCGGAGACGGCGTACGTCGAACCATCGAACGCAGTCAACTGCACAACATCGCGAAAGTCTGGCGTTCGCGGCAGCGGGGTGAACGCGCTTCCGTTCCACGACATCGCCTGGAATCCCTGCGCACCCAGATTCAGGTTGTTCCCGCCGACGAGCAGCCGATCTGACTCCGCGTGCAGACAACTCACGAGCGTCGCCCGAAAATCTGGAACGCGACGCCAAGATCCGCCGTTCCACCTGAAAAGTCCGTACTGACCGTTCGGGATTTCCGGTGATTGCGCCGAGGCGTAAAGCTCGTCCTGGAACACGACGATCGGGCCCCACCCTGCCGGTGACAACCCAAGTGAAACCCACGTGGCGCCATTCCATTTCATGACGGCAGTTGTGTTGCCGGGATAAAGCACGCTTGCCATGAGCTCCCCACGATAGACCGTAACGGGGCCCACTCCGTTGTGACTGAATCCGGTATCGAGTCCGGCGCCCAAGGGCCGCCAGACCGAACCATCCCATCGGGCGATGTTCTGAGCATCGACTCCGCCTATCGATTCGAAGCTCCCCCCAACGACGAGATCCCCTTCAAACATGGTCATGCCCATAATTCGCGGCCAGACCGACAGGGCAAGGTCGGATGACGCGATCCCCATGCCCGGGCAGACTGACGTCCACGACAACCCATCCCATTGAGCAAGCCCCAGAGCGTAGACGCCGTCCATGTAAATCATGTCGCTCGCGGCAACCACGAGTTTGCCGCGGAATTCCGCGGCTTGCGTGATCCGAATCTGCCCATGCTTTCCGAAGCAGGGGCTGCGCATCGGTGCCCATTGAGATCCGTCCCAGCGAGCCATCATGTCAAATGGTTGCTGGCTTGGGGGATTCCGGATGCAGCCGGCGAGCAACTGCCCCTCATACACCGTTAGCATCGAAATCGAGAGGAAGTTGATGCCAAGAAGCCCGCCGCCCATCACGTCCCACGTCTGCCCGTCCCACCTCGCGAGACAGCGCGTCACTTGACCGCCCGCGTTCTGGAAACTACCCCCGACGATCAGTGCGTTCTCAAAGATCGTCAGCGAGTAGACCGAGCCTGCAAGGCCGGCGCCCAGGCGACTCCAGGTGTGTCCGTCCCACGAGGCGATGGAGTTCACAGGCCCGTCACCCGCCCACAAAAAGCTGCCTGCGGCGATGAGCTTGCCTTGGAACTCTTCGAGAGCCGTTGCGCCACTCCCGGGAAGTCCGTTCCCAAGTCCGGACCACGCGTGGCCGTCCCAGCGGGCAATCCCGGCAAACGGCGACCCGTTGATGGCTGAGAAGTATCCACCGACGTAGAGCGCGTCGCCGACGGCCTTCAACGTAAGTACGCCTCCGCTCGACGCCGACAAAGGAGCGACTGTCCCAAGTGAAGACCAACTCACTCCGTCAAAGCTCGCGATCTGTGTCTCGACGTAATTCGGATTGAGATAGGTGCTTCCCGCCACGATCAAGCAACCCTGGTGGACGCACACAGTGTTGATCGTCGTCGCAAGGAGTGGCGAGGACAAGCCAGTCCATCGCTCGCCGTCGAACATGGCCAGATTTCTCGCCGTGGTGTTTCCCGCTTGATCAAAGAGTCCGGCGACCACTAGCATCTCCGGCCGAGGTCCGGGCCCATCGGGGTCCCAAACCGTCACGGCATTCACGGAAGCACTCGACGTGCTTGAACCCGGCAATCCCCTGATGACCCCCGCCCACCCATTTTCAAAGTCCGACCGCCACCCGTCGGGGCACTCCTGGGCTCGGGCTTGCTGCGGCCCTGCGGCGAAACCCAGGCAGACTAAGGCCGAAACGACCAACGACACGAAACGGCTTGGTGTGCGAAAGTGTGAAAGCATGCGACGAGAACCCCGCGAGAGAGGTGAAGGCCCGGAATGTCCAGGCTCGGGAGCAGAGGTGCTCTCGGGACAACAACCGACGAGGTGAACCGCCAACCCCTGCAAAGCCCCTTTGCCCGCCGAGAGAACCCCGGGGGCAGACGTCCATACGCGTCGCGTTCGCGTCCGGTTTCGGCGAAAGTGCCCCTTTCTTGCCGCTGGGCGGTACCAAGGGGCCCTGTGGTATGCTCTTCGTTCGCTGCCGCACCCATCTGACCCCCCACCCCACGCCCCCCCCCCAACGGCCCGGAGAATGTCTGTGCGCTTCAACCAATTCGCGTCGCTCGGTGCCCTCCTAAGCCTTGTCATTCACACGGGTTGGATCGCGACTGCCGGGGCGGCCATCGCCCAGCCGCCCGCAACCCCGGCCCCGGCCACCCCTCCCGCGTCTCCGCCCGACCCCGCCCACGTGCCCGACGCGAAGCCCGCTGAGACCCCCACCGCCCCTGTCGCTCCCCCGACCCCCAAGGTCAAGCCCGGGGCCTTCGCGCCGCTGGCCGCCCGATCCATCGGGCCGGCGATCACCTCGGGGCGCATCGGTGATCTGGCCGTCAATCCCAACAAGACCAGCGAGTGGTACGTCGCGGTGTCGTCGGGCAATCTGTGGAAGACGTCCAACGCCGGGAACACCTTCTCACCCATCTTCGATTCCTACGGCTCGTTCGCCATCGGGTGCGTCACGCTCGACCCCTCCAACCCCGCCACTGTGTGGGTCGGCACCGGCGAGAACAACAGCCAGCGGTCGGTCTCCCGCGGCGACGGCGTCTACGTCTCGCGCGACTCGGGCAAGTCGTTCACCAACGTCGGGCTCAAGGAGTCGGCGCACGTCGGCATGATCCGCGTGGACCCGCGGGATTCCAATGTGGTGTATGTGGCCGCCATGGGGCCTTTGTGGTCTGACGGCGGCGAGCGCGGGCTTTACAAGACGACCGATGGCGGCAAGACGTGGGAACGCGTGTTGCACATCTCGGATATGACGGGCGTCAACGAGGTCCACATGGACCCGCGCAATCCCGACACGCTCTACGCGACGGCGTATCAGCGGCGGCGTCACGTCTGGACCTTGGTCAACGGCGGGCCTGAGTCGGCGCTTCACAAGAGCGACGACGCGGGCAAGACCTGGCGCAAGATCACCAGCGGGCTGCCCGGCGAGGACAAGGGCCGCCTCGGCCTGGCGATCTCTCCCGCCAACCCCGACATCCTCTACGTGATCCTGGACGCGGGGGCCAACGGCGCGGGCAAGGGCGGTGTGTACCGCTCGCGCGACCGCGGCGAGTCGTGGGAACGGCGCTCGGGCTACGGAACCAGCAGTCCGCAGTACTACAACGAGCTCTTCGCCGACCCCAAGGACCCCGATCGCGTGTACGCCGAGGACACGTTTCTGCAGGTCTCCGACGATGGCGGCGCGACGTTCAGGCGCGTTCCCGAGGCCGACAAGCACGTCGACACCCACGTCGTCTACATCGACCCCGCCGACACCAACCACCTCATCGTGGGCTGCGACGGCGGGCTCTACGAGTCCTTCGACAAGGGCGCGGCGTGGCGGCATTTCCCGAATCTGCCTGTGATGCAGTTCTACCGCGTCGCGGTCGACAACGCCCTGCCCTTCTACAACGTCTACGGCGGCACGCAGGACAACAACACCATCGGCGGGCCGAGCCGCACCACCGATCGCGCCGGCATCACCAACGAGGACTGGTTCACCACCACCGGCGGCGATGGCTTCGAGACCGTCGTCGACCCCACCGATCCCAACATCGTGTACAGCGAGAGTCAGGACGGCGGGCTCGTGCGGTTTGATCGCAAGAACGGCGAGGAGATCACGATCAAGCCGCAGGAGAAGCCCGGCGACAAGGCGTACGTCTTCAACTGGGACACGCCGCTGCTCCTGAGTCCGCACAAGTCGACTCGCCTCTACTTCGCGGGCAACTTCCTTTTCCGCTCCGACGACCGCGGCGACTCGTGGACGCGAATCTCCGAGGACCTCACCCGCGGCATCGACCGCAACACGCTCAAGGTCATGGGCGTCATCCAGAAGCCCGAGGCCCCCAGCAAGCACCTCTCGACCTCGATCTACGGCAACGCGGTCGCACTCGCCGAGAGCCCGCTTGTCGAAGGGCTGCTCTTTGTCGGCACCGACGATGGGCTTTTGCACATCACCGGCGACGCGGGCAAGACCTGGCGCAAGGTCTCGAGCTTCCCCAACGTGCCGGACATGACGTACGTGTCGAGCGTGGCCGCCTCGAACCACAACAAGGACACGCTGTTCATCGGCTTTGACAACCACAAGATGGGCGACGCAAAGCCCTATCTGCTCCGTTCCGACGATCGCGGCGAGACGTGGAAGTCCATCGCGGGCAACCTGCCCGAGCGCGACACCGTTCTGGCGTTTGTCGAGGACCACGTCAACCCCAACCTCATGTTCTGCGGCACGGAGTACGGGTGCTACTTCACGCTCGACGCCGGCGAGGTCTGGACCAAGCTCGGCGGGTTGCCCACCATCGCGGTGCGCGACCTTGAGATCCAGAAGCGCGAGACCGACCTGGTGATGGCGACCTTCGGGCGCGGCTTCTACGTGCTCGACGATTTCACAGCGCTTCGGGTCGCGACGCCCGAGATGTTCGAGCGCAAGGCCGTGATCTTCCCGGTCAAGCCGGCCCTTGCGTACATCGAGCGTTCGCGTCTGGGCGCGACGCGCGGGCGAGGCACCGGGGGCGCGAGCTACTGGACCGCTCCCAATCCCCCCGGCGGCGCGGTGATCACGTACTCGCTCAAGGAGAAGGTGACGTCACGTCAGGAACGCCGCAAGGAGGCCCAGAAGAAGGAAGACTGGACGTACCCGACGGTGGAGGAATTCCGGGGCGAGGATCGCGAGCAGGATCCCCGCGTGATCCTCACCATCCGCGACTCGGCCGAGCGGGTGGTCCGCCAGCTCGATGTCTCGCGTGACGCGGGCGTGCATCGCGTGAGCTGGGATCTGCGGCTGCCCGAGACCGACCCCGCGAGCTTCGGGCGCGGCGAGCGGGCGCCGTGGGATATCGAGACCGGCGGCGTGATGGCGCTACCGGGCAAGTACTCGGCGAGCCTCTCGCAGATCGTGGATGGGCAGCAGACCGAGCTCGGCGCTTCGGTGGAGTTTGAGGTCGTCGACCTCGCCTCCGGCACGCTGGCGGCAAAGGGCGAGGCCCGCACCGCCAAGTTCGCGTTCGAGCAGAAGGCCTCGGAGCTCTCCCGCGCTGCGCAGGGGGCCAGCCGGCTGGTCGGTGAGATCAGCCAGAACCTCTCGCTGCTTCGCAAGGCGATCGACGCGACGCCGGCCCTGGGGGCCGAGGCGATCGCGCAGCACGAGGCCCTTCGGCTTCGTGTGCTCGACCTGTCGGCCACACTCAGCGGCGATCCGACCCCTCGCAAACGCTCCATCGCCGCCACACCCTCGATCAACGAGCGCGTCTCCTACGCCCTGAGCACATCGCGGGAAGCAACCGCCCCGCCCACGGGCACGCAGAAGGAGCAGTACCAGTTCGCGGCCGCGGAATTCGAGAAGGCACTGGCGGAGCTCAAGTCGCTGACCAAGGACATCCGCGCGCTCGAGGACGTCGTCGAGAAGGCCGGCGGCCCCTGGACGCCCGGTCGCATGCCCGAATGGAAGAAGTAGGGAGCCCCCTGGCACACCCCGCCGAGGCGAGGCTGGACCAGGGTGCCGCTCCTCGCTATATTTCGTGAGCGAACGAATGAAACGGCGCCCTCAGAAAACTCCGACCCACACCGCCGGCGAGCCCATCGCGTTCACCGCCTTTCGACAGCTCGTTCGCATCGAGGGCCTCATTCGCAGGCTCTCTGAGCCGCACTTTGCCCGCCTTGGCACCAGTCCGGCCCACTGGGGCGTGCTTCGTACACTCTCGCGACTCAAGGAGCAGGGGCAACCCAATCCCAGGATGAACGAGCTGGGGCAGGCCCTCCTGGTCCAGCCGCCGAGCCTCAGCGCGACGCTCGATCGCATGTCTCGCGCAGGGCTCATCCTCCGACGCGACGACCCTGCCGACCAGCGGACGCGCCGCGTCAGCATGACCGCCGCCGGGCGCGCGGTCCTGACGGGCGCCCGGGCCGCCCACGACCATTGGCGCCGCACACTCATGGCCGGGCTCAGCCCGGTGGAGATCCAGCGCCTCGGGCGTCTGCTCGACAAACTGTCGCAGCACATGGATACGGTTGCCCGGGGCCCCGATTCGGTCTTGAGGCCCGCGGCAACTCCGGCTTCACCTCGCAACCAAAGCAGCCAACGCACGCGCCCACGTTCCCCCTCACCCAGGACGCGTGCAAGGAGAGCATCATGAAGCGGCTGGTTCTGTGGATTCTCGTCCTGACGGCCCTGGGCGCGGGCGGCTATTTCGGCTGGCGGTGGTACCAGCAGCGCGGCAGCGCGGGCCAATCGTCCTACCGAACCTCCCCCGTGAAGCGGGGCGACGTCGTGTCGAGCATCAGCGCCACCGGGACGGTCGTGCCCGAGGACGTCGTCGATATCGGCGCCCAGGTCAACGGGCAGATCGCGACGTTCGGCACAGACACCGACGGCAAGCCGATCGACTACCGGTCGACCGTGGTCCAGGGAGCGGTGCTCGCGACGATCGACGACTCGATCTATGCGGCCCAGGTCGCTTCGGACGAGGCGTCGCTCGCGCAGGCCCAGGCCTCGGTCAAAGTCGGCGAGGCCGGGCGCGATCAGGCCAAGGCCAAGCTCGACCAGTCGCAGCGCGACTGGGCCCGGGCCCAGAAGCTCGGCGAGTCGCGCGCCCTTTCGCAGGCGGACTACGACGCGTCACGCTCGGCCTACGAGCAGGCCACCGCGAGCCTGGCGGTGTCCGAAGCCCAGATCGTCCAGGCCAACTCGCAGGTTGCCATCGCCCAGGCGTCTTTGCAGCGTTCAAGGCGCAACCTGGTCTACTGCACGATCAGGTCCCCGGTCAACGGCGTGGTCATCGATCGTCGCGTGGAGATCGGGCAGACTGTCGTCTCGAGCCTCAACGCGCCGAGCTTGTTCCTTCTGGCGAAGGACCTCTCGCGGATGCAGGTGCTCGTGCAGGTCAACGAGGCCGACATCGGGCACGTGAAGCCCGGCGCGGCGGTGAGTTTCACCGCCGACGCGTTCGCGGGCGACACCTTCACCGGCGAGGTGCGAAAGGTGCGCCTCAACGCCACGATGACGCAGAACGTGGTGACCTACACCGTCGAGATCACCACCGACAACAGCAGCATGAAGCTCCTTCCATACTTGACCGCCAACGTCCGCTTCATGATCGACCGGCGCGAGCAGGTGCTCACCGTGCCCAACGCGGCCTTGCGCTGGTCCCCCACCGGCGATGCGGCCGCCGCACCCGCCGCACAAAGGTCGCCCCCGAACGCCGGCACTCCCGAGCGAGCAGCCAAAGGCGCCGACGCGCCCCCACGCGGCAGGAAGCCCACGAGTCGTGTCTGGGTCCTGCGTAACGGCGAGGTGACGCCCGTCTCCGTCAAGGTCGGTCTGAGCGACGGCAATGCCACCGAGGTTTCGGGCGAAGACCTGGAGGAAGGCGACGAGGTCATCGTGGGCGAGATGAGTGCGGCAGCAGCAGCCGCGGGAAGCACCAACCCCTTCGCCCCCCAGATGTTCCGCGGCGGGGGACGGGGCCGGTGATCGCCACGGTTCAAAGCCCTATGGACAAGCCACTCATCCAGCTCGACGACATCCGCCGGACGTTCCACATGGGCGACCTCGACGTCCCCGTGCTCAAGGGCATCTCGCTCTCGATCGCCAGCGGCGAGCTCGTCTCGCTCACCGGCGCGTCGGGCTCGGGCAAGACCACGCTCATGAACACCCTGGGCTGCCTGGACCGCCCGACCTCAGGCGAATACTGGCTCGACGGCGAGGCGACCGCTCGCCTTTCCTCCGACAAGCGTGCCATGATCCGCAACCGCAAGATCGGCTTCGTGTTCCAGTCGTTCAACCTGCTCCCGCGCACGACCGCCCTTGAGCAGGTCATGATGCCCCTGGCGTACACCGCCGCAAACCTGTCCGATCGTGATGCCCGCGAGCGGGCCGAGTCGATGCTCAAGCTCGTGGGGCTCAGCGACCGCATGGACCACACACCCGCCCAGCTCTCGGGCGGGCAGCAGCAGCGCGTCGCCATCGCCAGGGCCCTGGTCAATCACCCCCCCGTCCTCTTCGCCGACGAGCCCACCGGAAACCTCGACTCCTCCACAACCCTGGAGATTCTGGGGATGCTCCAGCAGCTTAACCGCGACGAGAAAATCACCATCATCATCGTCACCCACGACCCCGTCGTCGCCTCGCACACCAAGCGGAACATCCGCCTCCGCGACGGCCTGGTCGAGACCGACACCTCTGTCGAGCAGATCGTCTCGGGAGAACGCCCATGACACCCATCCGAACGCTCAAGACCGCCCTCCACGCCCTGCGCCGCAACATCACCCGCTCGGCCCTCACGGTCCTGGGCATCGTCATCGGCATCGCCGCCGTCATCGCCATGATGGAGATCGGCAAGGGCTCCAGCGGCTCGATCTCCAGGACCATCGCCAGCATGGGTGCGAACAACCTGATCGTCTTCCCCGGGGCGGCCGCGACGGGCGGGGTGAGCTTTGGCGGTGGCTCGTCGCTCACCCTCACGCCCGACGATTGCGCCGCGATCATCAGAGACTGCCCCGGCATCGCCGCCGCCGCCCCAATCGTGCGGTCGGGCAACGCCCAGGCGATCTTCGGCGACACGAACTACATCCCCCTCAGCCTGCTGGGCACCACGCCCGACTACCTCAGGGTGCGGGAGTGGAGCAACCTCACCGAGGGCGACTGCTTCACCGAAGGCGACGTCCGCAACGCTGCCCGCGTGTGCCTCGTGGGCCAGACGATCGTGAAGCAGCTCTTTGGCGGCAACTCGCCCGTGGGTGTCGAGTTCCGCCTCCAGAGCGTCACGTTCCGCGTCGTGGGCGTCCTCTCCCCCAAGGGCGCCAACGCCTTTGGACAAGACCAGGACGACATCATCCTCGCCCCGTGGACCACCATCAAGTTTCGCCTTCAGAGCGGGGGCGGGGGCGGGGGCGGTTCGGCAAACACGGCAACCACTTCGACCAACGCCGCGTCCAATGGCTCGGTCTTCCCCGGCGGGACCAGCGTCTTCCCGCCCGCGTCGACCACCGGGGGCATGACCTCGACCGCGCGGTTCATCAACGTCAACCAGATCATCGCCGCCGCCGCCGACCCCACCCAGATCAAGCCCGCGATCAAGCAGATGACCGACCTCCTTCGCGAGCGCCATCACATCCGCGCGGGCGAGCCCGAGGATTTCCAGATCCGCGACATGACCGAGAGCGCCAACGCCCTGTCTTCCACCACCAGCATGATGACCAACCTGCTCCTGGCGGTCGCTCTCATCTCCCTGGTCGTCGGCGGCGTGGGCATCATGAACATCATGCTCGTCTCGGTGACCGAGCGCACCCGCGAGATCGGCCTGCGGATGGCCGTCGGCGCCCGCTCACGCGACATTCTGCTTCAATTCCTGACCGAGGCGACGCTCCTGTGCCTGGCCGGCGGCGTCGTCGGCCTCCTGATGGGACGAGGCTCGGCGCTCATGGTCAAACGCTTCCTCAACTGGCCCGTCGAGGCGTCCATGGAGGCGATCGTCGCGTCGATCGTGGTGTCGGCGGTGGTCGGCATTGTCTTTGGCTTCTACCCCGCGTGGAAGGCGGCCCGCCTGGACCCCATCGAGGCCCTTCGCTACGAGTGAGGACCCTCTCGCCATGAAACACACGAATCCCACACTCGCGCTCCTGCTCGCCCCGTGCCTCACGCTTGCCGGCTGCACCGTGGGCCCCGACTTCAAAGAGCCTCAGGCCCAAACGCCCGAGTCCTGGGCCGGCCTGGGGACGTCCGCCTCGTCCGCGGGAGTCACCAGCACTCCGGTCCCGGGACCCGCCGATATCGCGGCGTGGTGGACGCAGTTCAACGATCCCGTGCTCACGTCGCTCATCGAACGCGCCGCGGCGGGCAATCTGACGCTGGCCCAGTCCGACACCATCGTGCGCCAGGCCCGCGCCGCCCGCACCGTCGCGGGAAGCGGGCTCTACCCGTCGGTCGATGCCTCGGTGAACGCCTCGCGAAGCCGCTCGGGCGGGCGGACAGGCAACCTCTTCCGCGCCGGATTCGACGCGACGTGGGAGCTGGATATCTTCGGCGGCGTCCGGCGGGGCGTCGAGGCGGCCGACGCCCAGATCGACTCGGCCCTCTTCGACCGCGACGCGGTGATGGTCACGATCGCCGGCGAGGTCGCGACGACGTACCTGGATCTCCGCGGCGCCCAGCGGCAACTGGCGATCACGCGCCAGAATCTCGAGGCCCAACAGGCCTCGCTCGACCTCACCCAGCAGCGATTCGACGCCGGGTTCATCGGCGCCCTCGACGTGGTCAACGCCAAGGCCAACCTGACGCAGACCAGCTCGCAGCTCCCCGGATACGACGCCCAGATCCACGCGTCGATCTACGCCCTGAGCGTTCTGCTCGGACGCACGCCCGGCGAGCTGCTCGCCGAGCTCTCATCGGACGCCCCGTCGGACGCCGCGGTGCCTCCCAGCGAGGTGCCCATCGGCCTGCCCTCGGAACTGCTGCTTCGTCGCCCCGACATCCAAAGGGCCCAGGCGGACCTTCGCGCCGCCACCGCCCGGATCGGTGTCGCGATCGCCGACCAGTACCCCAGATTCTCGCTGACGGGATCGCTGGGCACGCAGGGCAATCGCGTCGCGTCGCTGGGAACGCTCGCCGACCGATACTGGTCGATCGGCCCCGCCGCCAGCCTTCCGATCTTCTCGGGCGGGCGGATCGAAGGAAACATCGAGCAGGCCCGGGCCGCCGCCGATCAGGCGCTCCTGGCGTACCGCGCCAGCGTGCTGGTGGCGCTCCAGGACGTGGAGACCGCCCTGGTGAACTTCACGCGCGAGCAGCAGCGTCGGGCCGCACTCATCGAGTCGGTCGAGGCCAACCGGCAGGCGGTCGACCTCTCGCTGCAGCTCTACACCGCGGGTCGGTCGGACTTCCTCAACGTGCTCAGCGCCCAGCGCCAGCTCTACTCGACTCAGGCCGCCCTGACACAGAGCCAGACCGTGGTGGGCACGAATCTGGTCGCGCTCTACAAGTCCCTGGGCGGCGGGTGGACACCCGACGTGGCACGCGCTTCCAGCCCGTGATTGAGTGGCACAGGCTTCCATCTCGTGTCTTCTGCCTTTCCTGGACTCAGCGGCGGCAGGCGCGCGCGAGCAACGAATCATGGGCAGGATGCCCATGCCACTACTCGGTCATCGCCAGCAGCGCAAAGGTCGCCAGCCAGTGCTCACCCATGTAGTCGCCGCTGACATGAGGCAAGGCCGATTCCAGATGGGTGCTCGCCCCCTGCTCGAGGATGGCGCGGCGCGGATCGCCCGCGGGAAGCGCCCCCGCCAGCGATCGGAAACACCACGCCCTGGACAGATTGAGCCCGTCGAGATGGGTGATCTGTCCGTCGGTGCGGTCGCTGACGGTGGCGGGCGTGAACAGCGTCATGGGCTCGCGCCCGCCAAGCCCGGGCAGAAAGCGGTTGAACCACGCGGCAAACTCAGCGACCGGAAGCACCCGGCGCATGCACTCGGCCTCCATGAGCCCTGGCGAAAGAAAGTCGGTGCCGTCGGGCTCCCACGCGGGGTAGTTTGCGTCCTTGAGGTACCACGCGCGAGCCTTGGACGCGAGCATCTCCTCGAGCGGCTTGTGCGCGGCGGCCCGGGCGTAGTCGACCGCAAGCGCGAGCGCAAAGGCCGTGTTGTTGTGCGTGCCCACGCGGATCGGATAGGTGGCCTTGGGGAGATAGGTCAGGAATCGCTGGACGAACGCGTCGATCAGCGGCTGCAAGACACCTTGCCATCGCGCAAACGCCGCGGGTGTGTCGGCGTGCGAGTCCTTGGCGACCCCAAGCCGCAGCTCGGCGGCGAGCTTGAGCAGCCACGCCCAGCCGTAGGTTCGCTCGAACGTCCCCCGCAGCGGGCGGGCGAGGTACGCCACCTCCGCCGCCACCCCCTGGGGCGTGAACCGCTTGTCCAGGAGCGTGCGGAGTTCGGCGCCCTGCGCGAGCGTCGGGTACAGGCGAAGCGCGCGGATCAGGAGCCAGTGCCCGTGGACGCACGAGTGCCAGTCGAACGAGCCGTAGAAGATCGGGTGGAGCTGACGCGGGGACCTGATCTCCGTCGCGTCGTTCATCACGTGGTCGAGCTTGTTTGGGAACTCGCGGTCGATGTGCGACAGTGCGAGGGCGACAAAGTGATCGATGACAGGCTGGGGGTCGCGATGTCTCATGGCGGGAGTCTAGCCGAAAGCACTCCTGCCGCAAAGGCCCCTGCCCCACGCAGTCCCGACGGGCTTGACCCCGCCCGGTCGGACGCTATACTTGCATAATGACGCAAGTACGCACACGACGAAATCTCACCCCAAAGCAGGCGGCCAGGAGGCCCGGCAAGATCGACCAGAGCCTCGACGCCTCGCTCTTTAGGGCCCTCTCCGACCCCACACGCCTGGTCCTCCTGGCCTGCCTGGCCAAGTGCGGCAGGGCGTGCTCGGTGGGCGAGGTGGCGGGGTGCTGCTCGGTCGATCTCTCGGTCGTTTCGCGCCATCTCACCCTCATGGCGGGCGCCGGAATCCTCGAGGCCCGCAAGGAGGGACGCACCGTCTTCTATTCCGTCCGCTTCCGCGAGCTGACGGGAATGCTCCGTGCCCTGGCCGACGCCCTCGACCAGTGCTGCCCGGGCACCGGCGGAAAGGGGAGTTGCTGTGGCTGACCCCCAGGGCACAACCGACACACGCCCCCGCGTGCTCTTTCTCTGCACCGGCAACTCGTGCCGGAGCCAGATGGCCGAGGGCTTCGCCCGAGCGCTGCGTGCAACCACGGTCGACGCGTACTCCGCCGGGACTCACCCCCAGGGGCTCAACCCCCTGGCGATGCGGGCGATGGCCGAGGTCGGCATCGACATCAGCCGCCACACTTCCAAACGCCCGATCGATATCGGCGTTCCGTTCGATTACGTCGTCACTGTCTGCGATGCCGCTCACGAGTCCTGTCCGGTCTTCCCCGGCGCCACGCGCGTCCTGCACGTTTCGTTCGACGACCCGCCCCGCCTGGCGATGAACGCCGCCAGCGACGAGGAGGCGATGCCCCACTACCGGCGCGTTCGCGACCAGATCCGCCAGTTCGTCGAGACCCTCCCCGGCGCCCTCGCGGCCCCCGACCCATCTCCCCGGACACTCAGCACCACCAACAAGGAGTCCCCATGAACACCAACGACACAATCAAGTCCGCCAAGTCCTGCTGCGGTCCGTCCTGCTGCGGCGCCACCGACTCGGCGAGCAAGGCCGACGCCGTCCGCGAGGCCGTTCGCACCGGATATTCCAAGATCGCCCAGAGCGGCACCTGGTCTGCGGCGAAAGAAACGTCCAAGCCCGTCGCGTCCTCTGGATGCTGCACGCCGCCCGTGTCGGGCGGTGGATGCTGCGGCCCTTCGACATTCACACCGGGCGAGCTCGCCCTGGCGATCGGCTATTCCAAGTCCGAATTGCAGACCTCGCCCGACGCGGCGAACATGGGACTTTCCTGCGGGAATCCAACAGCGCTCGCGTCGCTTCGCGCGGGCGAGGTGGTCCTGGACCTTGGTTCGGGCGGCGGCTTTGACTGCTTCATCGCCGGAGCAAAGGTCGGCCCCACCGGGCGCGTCATCGGCGTCGACATGACCAGCACCATGATCTCCAAGGCACGGACCAACGCCGTGGGCTACAGCGCCCAGACCAACCTGGACAACGTCGAGTTCCGCCTGGGCGAGATCGAGAACATCCCCGCGGGCGATGCCAGCGTCGATGTGGTCATCTCCAACTGCGTGCTCAATCTCTCGCCCGACCAGCCCCGGGTGTGGAAGGAGATCGCCCGAGTGCTCAAGCCGGGCGGGCGCGTCGCCGTCTCCGACCTGGTGCTCCTTCGCACCCTGCCCCAGGACGTGCGAACCGACGCCGAGGCGCTGGTCGGCTGCATCGCCGGCGCATCGCTCATCGGCCTGATCGAGGGTTTCGCCCGCAAGGCCGGCCTCACCGACATCCGCATCGAGCGCAAGGGCGACTACATCGACGCCATGACCGACTGGCAGGACCCGCTTTACCGCGCGATCATCGCAAAGCTCCCCAAGGGCGAACGCATTGGCGACTATGTCACCAGCGCCAACATTACGGCAACCAAGCCCTGATTCCCCAAACAAGCACGTTCGGGAGGTCGGCGGCCTCTTGCTCGACGCTGGCCAGCCATGGCGGACGGTATTCTGATGCGCCGGGGTGTATTTCCCCGGGCCTTCGACGCTCCTATCGGGTAGTTCGTGCGATCGATCCCCGCATCACCCGCCGCCATGATTCCTCTTGCCACACATCGCCCCCTGGGGCAAGATCGCGCAATCCGCCGGCCCGCCGGGTGGACATGCGGGGTTGCTGCCGCCCACCCCTTGGCCGCAAGCGCGGGCCAGGAGATGCTCCGTTTGGGGGGCAACGCGGTCGACGCCGCTTGTGCCGCCGCCTGGGCCCTGGGTGTCTGCGAGCCGGGAGAATCGGGGCTGGGCGGCCAGACCACGATGCTGATCCACCTGGCGGGCGGAAAGAACGGGCCGCGACGCCTCGTGCTCGACGGGCACTCGCACGCACCGGCATCACTCACTCGAAAGCTCGTGGGGCCAAGGGCCCAGCAGCGCGGCATCCGATCGACCACGGTGCCCTCGACACCAGCCACGCTCGATGAGGCCCTGCGGCGCTTTGGCACACTCTCGCTGGCGACGGTGCTCGGTCCGGCGATGCGTCTGGCGTTTGAGGGGTACGCTATCACCAGACTGCAGCGCAGGCTCCTCAAGTGGACCGCGCCATTCTTCGCCCCAGACTCTCAGGAATCGCGACTCTTTTTCGGCGAGGACGGCGCGCCCCACCGTGTCGGGTTCTGCTTTCGTCAGCCCGTCCTGGGCAGAACGCTCGAGCGGCTCGCCCTCCACGGCGTGCGGGATTTCTACGAGGGCGAGATCGCCCGCGCCATCACCCGCGACATGGAGCTACGCGGCGGGCTGATCGACGCCGCCGATCTCAAGGACCTGTCACTTCCCGTCGAGCGAGAGCCGATGGAGATCGAGTACCGCGGACGCCGGGTTGTCTCGATCCCGCCGCCGGGCGGCGGAGCGCAGGTGCTGCTTGCCCTGCGGATCCTCGAAGGGCTCCTGCGGCCCAAGGACGACCTGGCCTCCTGGCACGTCTACGTCGCCCAGAGCACCCGGGCGGCCTTTCGCGAGCGTGAACGCTGGCCCGACCACCCTCTGGACATGTCACCCTCGATCGCGCGGTGGATGGTCTCGGCCCAGCGGTCCCAGCGCCTCGTGGAAGATATTCGCGAACATCGCGAGCCCGAGCGTGTTCGCGACACCATGGGAGAGGACGGCAACACGACGCACCTGTGCGCCGCGGACCCACAGGGCAACGTTGTCTCCCTGACCCAGTCCATCCAGTCGGTCTTTGGGGCCAAGGTCGCAAATCCCGAGCTTGGATTCGTGTACAACAACTACCTGAGCACCTGCCCGCGCTCGCCTCACCCCTATCGCCTGGGCCCGGGCAGTCTGCCCCAGTCAAACGCCGCCCCGACCCTCGTGCTGGACCAGGAGGGGCGTCCGCTCCTGGCGCTGGGCTCGGCCGGCAGCCGTCGCATCACGTCTTCGGTGGTTCAGGTCATCAGCGGCGTGCTCGATCGGGGCCTTTTGGTCGCCGAAGCCGTCGTGGCGCCGCGAGCCCACGCTCTGATCTCCGGACCCGTCTGGCTCGAACGCTCCGCGCCCATCGAAGTTGGCGCGGCGCTGGCCCGGGAGGTCGGACCGGTCAAATCGCTGCCTCATCTCAACTACAAGCTCGGCGCGGTCCAGGCCCTTCAATGGGACGAGTCGGGCCAACTCTCCGCCGCCGCCGACCCCAGGCGGGACGGCGGTGTAGCCGGACTTGAGGCGGTCGGCGTCGAATCTCCTTGAATCCACGGCGCAAGGTGTACTCGCGACGCCGCATCGCTCTCCTGTGGTGAGGCGACAGGCCACAACTCCATGTCCATCAAAGCCCAAGACGCGGCCAATCACATTCCCCCACCTCTCCCCTCCCGATCACGTCCGAGTGCGGCACGCGGGCTCACGCCCGCCCAGTCGCTCGTGGTCGCGGGGCTCGTTCTGGTGCCGCTGGCTCTGATGCTCTGGAAGGGCTCAACCCTTCCGGGTGCCGAAAGCCTGGTTCGCTATCTGTCGTTCGACTCCCTTCCCCCGGAGCTTCGAGCGCGGACGCACCATCTGCTCTTTGCCCCCGTGGGCGCGCTGGTCGTGGTCATCGTCCGCCTGACCTTGGGCATCCGCGTGCTGGGACCCTTCCGCTCGGTGCTGCTGGCGATCGCGTTCCAGGTAACGGGTGCGGCGATCGGCGTTGCCTTCTTTGCGCTGGTCATCGGTGTGGTCGTCGTGCTGCGGCCCAGGCTCAAGGCGATGCGCCTTGCGTACTTCGGACGCTCTGCCGCGACGCTCGTGGCGGTCTCGGTCATGATCGTGCTGGCCATGCTCGTCGGCCTGGCGATCGGCGTGCCGCACATCGAGCGCGTGGCGTTCTTCCCCGTCGTCGTGCTCACTCTCACGGGCGATGCCTTCGCCACCACACTTCGCCGCGAGGGTCCTCGGTCGGCGGTCTGGCGTGCCTCGGCGACGGTCTGCGTCGCCCTTCTCATCACCGCGATGGCGTCGGTGGGGACGGTGCAGGATGTGCTCGTCAGGTACCCAGAGCTGGTGCTCGTGATTCTCGCGGCGGTCATCGGCGTGTGCAAGTTCGCCAGCCTGCGCCTCTTCCAGCACCTCAATCCCGCGCCCGTCAAGAAGAAGAAGGCCAGGCGCGAGCCCCTCGTCGTCGTCGCGGCAGTCCCCGCGGCCGAGCCCGAATCGGCCCGTGCCCCCGCCCCCATCCCCACCCCCGCCCCGGCGCCGTGAGGCGCCGGCAATACGTCCTTGTGTGGAGAGTTTCGATGCGCATCGCAGTCGTTCGCAACCGAGAGAATACCGGAATCATCGCCCCCTTTGGGCGTCCCTCTCCCGAGGTCTACGGCAAGCAGTCCGTGCAGCGCGTCATCGACGCCCTGCGCGAGGCCGGCCACGAGGTCGGCGTCTTCGAGGGCGACATGACCATGCTCCCGGGACTCAAGGACTTTCTCGCGCCCGACGCCCGAACGGGAAGGCCCGGCGGCATGGCCTTCAACCTTTCCTACGGCGTTCAGGGCGATTGCCGGTACACACACGTGCCCGCCATGCTGGAAATGGCCGGCATTCCATACACGGGCTCGAACCCGCTGGGGCACGCCCTGGCGCTCGACAAGGTCATCACCAAGATCCTGATGGTCCAGGCCGGAGTGCCCACGCCCGCGTTTGCCGTTCTGGGCGGACCTGGTGGCGACGCCTCTGGCCTGCGATTCCCCCTGGTGGTGAAGCCCCGCCACGAGTCGTCGAGCTTCGGGCTCAAACTGGTGCACAACCGGGCCGAGCTCGACGAGGGCGTGCGTGCGATCGTCGAGACTTACCAGCAGGAGGCGCTGGTCGAGGAGTACATCGCGGGTCGCGAGATCGCGGTGGGAATCCTGGGAAGCACGCCTGGCATCTGCCTCCCCCTTGTTGAAATCGACTTCACAGGTCGCCACGAGGCGATGATGACCCACGCCGACAAGGTGCACAAGAGTGAGCAGGAGCCGACAAGAGTCTGTCCGGCCCCGGTGAGCGAGCAACTGGCCGATCGGCTGCGTGATCTCTCGCTCCGCACGTTCGCCGCGTGCCATCTCCGCGATTACGCGCGGGTCGACATCCGCGTGGACGAGCGGGGCGAGCCGTTCGTTCTGGAGATCAACTCGATGGCCTCGCTGGGCTGGGGCGGTGCGTACGTGATGGCCGCACGCCAGGCCGGCTTCAGCTTTCCCGAGCTGGTGGCGGCGATCGTGAATTCCGCGCACAGGCGGTATTTCGGCACAACGGCGCCGCTCCTTGTGGGTGAGTGCGTCACCGTCGATGCGCGGGCGAGCTGATCGCCCGAGGCGTTTGAGTTCGACGACCACATTGAACGGATTCGGGCAAGCCTCGGCGGCGTGCCCCAGAGGACGTCCCATGCACACCCAGAGCCTTCCCCAACTCCAGTCGCCCGCCACGCAGACATCGCCACGTCGCGTGAAGTACCTCACCTCGCTCGACCAGATCGCCGGCATCTCCGACGAGGATCGCGAGCTCCTCAAGAAGGTCTCCGAGCGATACGTCTTCCGCGCCAACGACTACTACCTGCGCCTCATCGACTGGACCGATCCCAAGGACCCGATCAAGCAGCTGATCATCCCTCGCAAGGAAGAGCTCAACGACTGGGGCAAGCTCGACGCGAGCAACGAGGCCGCCGTCACGGTCGAGCCCGGCGTCCAGCACAAGTACAAGGACACGGTGCTGCTTCTGTGCAACGAGGTGTGCGGGGCGTACTGCCGCTACTGCTTCCGCAAGCGGCTCTTCATGAACGACAACGAGGAGGTGAGCAAGGACGTCACCCAGGGCCTTGCGTACATCCGCCAGCACCCCGAGGTCTCCAACGTGCTGCTGACCGGCGGCGATCCTTTGATCATGGGGACCCGTCGCCTGCGGGAGATCATCTCGGCCCTGCGTGAGATCGACCACGTCAAGATCATCCGCATCGGCTCGAAGATGCCCGCGTTCAACCCGTTCCGCATCCTGGACGACCCCGATCTTCAGGCGATGTTCCGCGAGCACTCGACGCCCGACAAGCGGATCTACCTCATGTGCCACTTCGATCACCCGCGAGAGCTGACGCCCGAGGCCAGAGCCGGGATCGCCAAGCTCCTGGAGTGCGGCGTGATCTGCGTCAACCAGTGCCCGATCATCCGCGGCATCAACGACGACCCCCAAACCCTCGCCACGCTCTTCCGCGAGTTCTCGTACATCGGCTGCCCCCAGTACTACGTCTTCCAGGGGCGCCCCACCGCCGGCAACGAGCCCTTCGAGGTGCCCATCGTCGAGGGCTGGCGGATCTTCTCCCAGGCCCTCGTCGACGAGTCCGGGCTCGCCGGACGGGCGAGATTTTCGATGTCGCACGCGTCGGGCAAGGTCGAGATCCAGTCGGTCGACGAGCGCTTCATCTACCTGCGCTACCACCGCAGCAAGTACCCCGAGAACAACGGGCGGTTCTTCGTCTGCAAACGCAACGACCATGCGTACTGGCTCGACCATCTCGAGCTGGCCGAAGGCTCGTACGTTCCCAAGGGCGTCGAATTCGCCCAGAAATCGCCCGCGGCACCAAGAGTTGCCGCGCCCGATCCCACGCCCGGACGCGCCGTGCCCCAGAGCCCTCGCATCGAAACGTCCAGGGCGTCCAAAGCCGGCGGGCTGGTCGCCGCGGGCTTCACGCTCATCGAATTGCTCGTCGTCATCTCCATCATCGTGCTGCTGATCGGAATGCTCGCGCCGGCGCTGAGCTCGGCCCGCAAGACCGCGGGCATGGTCCGCGAGCTCGCCGCGATCCGGCAGGTGGGCTCCGCCTTCACCATGTACGCCCAGGACAACAAGAGCAAATTGCTCCCCGGCTACCTCCGCGGATCCTGGGCCAAGCCCGCCCGGCGCACCTTCATCGTCCACGAGAGCGCGACGAGCGCCTCGGAAGACGGACGCCTCTTCGGCGAGACCATCCGCCCTTACCCCTGGCGCCTGATGCCCTACCTGGACTACGCGCGCCCCGCGCTCGTCCTCGATCGAACGCTCCGCACGACCATCGAAGACCTCTCGAGCGATCGGACCCAGGCCGTCAACTTCCAGGCGGCATTCTCACGCCACCCAACCTTCGGCATGAACACGACCTACGTCGGGGGCGACGCCCACCGCGGCGGTTTCTACCGCCCCTCCTACTCCAGGTGGGGAACGTTCGTCGTCGACAAGCTCGAGTCGGTGATCATGCCCAGCAAGCTCATGATCTTCGCCTCGTCGCGCGGCGTGCGCTCCAACTCGGGCGGCCAGAAAGTTCCCGGCTTCCACCGCCTCGAAGGCCCCTGGCACGCCACCCCCACCTCAAACTCGGTCCCGGCGTTCATTCCCTGGCTCGCGCCCGGGAGGTTTGACGCGGCGCTCCCCACCACGACCTTTGGCCACCTGGACTTCCGTCACTTTGGAAAGGCGACGACAGTCACTTTCGACGGACACGCCGAGACGCTCGATCTCGATCAACTCAACGACATGCGCCGCTGGTACAACCAGGCCACCGCCGCCAACGGCCACCCCCGGTGATCTCGGGCGCTCCACCCCAATCCCCCCCACCGCCTCCACCTCCCAGCCGAGATCCGCCATGCCGCTCTCCCTCACACGCACCCAGACCCGAATCGCCGCCTCCGCCGTCGTCCTCACGCTCGCGGTCGGCATCGCATGGGCTGTGGTGCCCGCCGGCGCACGCCACACCGGCGCCCGGTCGCCCCTCACACCCGCCCAGCTCGTCGCGCGGGAGCAGGCGGCCGCCCAGCTCGCCTACCCGACGCCCCGCCCCTCGCTCCCGGCCTCGATCGTCGTCGTGTACGACGACGCCAAGGACCGCACGCGCATGACGCTCACGCTCCGTGACGTTCGCGCCTCCGCCAGCGGCCATCCCTCGCTCAGCGCCGTCGAGCTCACTGTTCTGTCCGAGTACCAGGGACACGTTCGCGAACCCGGACATGGCGAGCTCTCGGTGCGAGGAACCCTCTCCCTCATCTCGAAAGCGCCGGGCGTCCTGGCCCCGTCCTCACCCCCGGGCATCTTCACCGCCGACGCCAAGAGCCTCAAGGCCAAGCCTGTCGCCCCCGGCAAAAGCGGATACCAGAGCAAGAGCAAACCCGACGGCTCTCACGAGTCGCTGGCGTTTCACCTTTCAACCAAAGACCTTCTCACCATCGCGGCATCACGTGACGTCACCGCCCAGCTCGGCGCGGCCCGCGTGACGCTGACGCCCGCACACCTCGAGCTCCTGCGCGAGTTCGCGGCCCGCATGAACCCAAACCGCTGAACCGTCCACCTCCCTCGCACCATCCAATGGAGTCCTTGCTCATGCGCTTCTTGTTCCTCGCCACCTCCGCACTCTCCATGCTCGCCGGGGCCGCCCACGGGCAGGAGCTCGGGCCCGTCGTCATCACCGAGATCATGTACAACCCCCACGGCACCGACGAGGGCCAGGAATGGGTCGAGATCTACAACCCCACCGCCGCGCCCGTCGACCTCTCACGCTGGTCGCTCATCACGCCCGGCGGGCGGACCGCCGACATCCCCAGCGGCACCACGCTCGCTTCGCACGCCGTCGCGATCATCGCGCCCAGGCGAGGCGGCCTCCTGGGCAGCCCCAGCACACGGCGTTCGACCTACGTCGCCACGCAGGCCTCATGGGACCAGGCGTGGGGGCCGGGGATCCGGGTCATCTTTGTCGAATCGTTCTGGAACTACCCCAGCGACCCCGTGCCGGTCACCGGGACCATCGAAGGCCTGGGGAACACGGGCGACACGCTCCAGCTCGTCGACCGCCAGCGCGAGGTGGTCGACGAGGTGGCCTACGACACCGACGACACAGCCGAGACCCCCTGGCCCGACGGCAACGACAGCGGTTCTATCCAGCTCCTGCGGGACTTTGTCGTCGGACCATCTCCAATCGCCGACAACAACACCGGTGCCGCGTGGCGCCGCTCCGGACCCGGCGACGGGCTCGGCTCGAGGCTGGCGGGCAACGCCCTCCCCGCGTTCCCCGGTCTTGACTCCTATGGCTCGCCCGGTGCCCTTCCCAATCAACAGACCCTCGATTGCAACACAAATGGGATCAACGACGCCGTCGACATCGTTCGCGGCACCGCTTTGGACTCCTATCCCTACAACAACATCCCCGACTCGTGCGAGGGCGACTGCAACGCCAATGCCCTGCCAGACCTCACCGAGATACTCCTGGACTGGCACAACGATCGCAACGCCAATCGGGTGATCGATTCCTGCGAGATCAACGCCCACGGGGGCGCTAGCGGCGTGGGCGGCGCGTGGGACGCCAACACCAACGGAATCCTCGACTCGTTCGAGAACAAGCCAAATGTCGTCATCACCGAGATCATGTACGACCCCAACGGCGACGACGCGGGCAAGGAGTTCGTCGAGATCTTCAACTCCGGCGTCACCGCGATCGACATCTCCGGGTGGGCGCTCCGCGACATCGAGGGTGACGCTCGAACCGGACTGATTCCCGCGGGCACGATCATGCAGCCTCAGGAGGTCATCGTGCTCTCGGCCGCCAGCGGGCCGGGTGTTCCTGCCGATGTGGTCACGCAGTTCCGAATCGCGTGGAACCTGCCCGCGGGCGTGCGGGTCTTTGGGCTCGGCTCCTGGCAGGACCGCGCGCAGCGGGCCACGCCGATCGAGGAAGTCCTCTCGCTCGTGGACGCCGCCAACGAGCCCGTCGACGTCGTGAACTACGAGAACCCGAGCTACTCGCCCGCAACGCTCTGGCCCGCCGACGACACCGCGTCGAGCATCTCCCTGCTTCCAACCGCCCTGAGCAAGG
Organism: uncultured Phycisphaeraceae bacterium; assembly: GCA_964358855.1. Classification (GTDB taxonomy): domain Bacteria; phylum Planctomycetota; class Phycisphaerae; order Phycisphaerales; family UBA1924; genus UBA2396. Next base: position 60,582 of record CAYHQQ010000009.1, on the reverse strand, counting down.
CGGCCAACGACCTCGGCTTGAACTGGGTCAGGTCCACAACGCACATCGATGGCGCCTACGACAGCATCTCCACGGGTTTCTTCTCCGATATTCGCGGAACGGGCTCGGCCGGTTCTCCTGGAATCGTCTGGACCGCCACCCACCAGCTTCCCACCGGCGAGGCCGCCATCACCGAGATCATGTTCCACCCCAACAGCAACCCGGGCGACCCGTCCAGGGGCGAGTGGCTGGAACTCTACAACCCCGGCCCGACTCCCCTGGACGTCTCGGGCTGGTACATCCGTGACGAGGACGGGCGAACCGGTCCGATCGCCCCCGGAACCGTGCTGGCCTCGCACCAGGTGCTCGTTCTCATCCCGCAGTTCGGTGCCGCCACCGCGCTCCAGGCCGAATCCGAGTTCCGTGCGGCTTGGGGCAACATCTGCAACGTCGCCGCCCTCACGGGCTGGTCGGACCTTGAGACAAGTCCAAACATCGGCGGCCTGGCGAACAACCCAGGGCGCGGAAACGAATGCCTGAGCGTGCGCAAAGCCGACGCCACCGTGGTGGACGTCGTGAACTACGACGACGCCAACGGCTGGCCCGTCGATGCCGTCAACGCGAGCCCGGGACTCGGCACCGCCTGGAGCATCGAGCTCCTGCCCGGACACTGCAATGCGACCGACAACGACTTGCCCGTCAACTGGGCCGCGAGCCTTCAAGGCATCAACCTGGCCGACCTCAACATCATGACACTCGTGTTCAACGGGTTTGACATCGGCTCGCCCGGGCTGCTCGAAGGGATTGTGACGACCCGGGAGTGCTCAACCGCCCCGTGCTCCGCCGACTTTGACGCCGACGGCACCGTCGACTTCTTCGACTACGACGCCTTTGTGAACTGCTTTGAGGGGATCGCCTGCCCACCCGGAAAGACTTCCGACTTCGACGCCGATGGCACCACCGACTTCTTCGACTACGACGCCTTCGTCGTCGCCTTCGAAGCCGGTTGCTGAACGATCCCCCCTGAAAGCAGGACGGATCTACAGATTCGAGACCACGCGCCGGGGGCTTTGCGGCTCCCGGCGTTGTGCTTTGGTCGCCGGGTCCAGATAAGCCGGCCCGCAGCGAATGTCGGTCTCGACGTATCTGCTTGCGGCTTGGTGGCTCCTTCCCCACAGACGAGCGGCCGCGTTCTCAGCACGAACGCCCGTTCATGGAGATCCCCCAAGATGAGTACTTGCAGCTACGGTCCCATCCTTGCCATCGCCGCGATGATTTCCGGCACGGCGATGGCACAGACCACAGGATTTCAATACATCGGAACGCTCGGCGGACGCGGCCAAGAGGTCGCCGTCCCCTTCGCGATCGGGCCCGGACCGGTGGTTGTCGGAGCTAACGACTACTTCCACAGCAGCGGCTACTTCCGACGCGCGTTTGTGTGGACTCCCGACAGCGGCCTCAATTCGCTCGCCAACACCCCCAGCTCCGGCACCTCGTCGGGCGCGTACGCGATCTCGGCCGATGGCTCTATCGTTGTTGGCGTGCTGGGGGTCGCCCCCGGATCCAGCGGACCTGGTGCCCAGGTCTTCCGGCGCGTGAACGCCGGCGCCGACGAGATTCTTCCCCTCGCGCTGGGCATGTTCTTTCCCAACGTCGCCGCCATTTCCGCCGACGGAACAACCACCGTCGGCACCGTGAATGGTTACGGTGGGGGCGGTCAGGCCGTCACCTGGGTCGGCGTCGGAGTCGCCACGATTCTCCCCACGCTCCCGGGCGCTCCCTCCGCCCAGGCCTACGGCGTCAACGCCGACGGCTCGGTCGTCGTTGGCTCGAGCGGGCGCGGATACCCCTACGACAACACCCCCGTGCGATGGGTCAATGGTCAGGTCGAATCGCTCGGCCTGCCCCCCGGGTGCAACTGGGCCTGGGCCCGCGCGGTCTCCGCCGACGGCAACACCGTGGTCGGCCTGGGATGGGTGACGGGCGGCAGCAGCCGCGCGTTCAAGTGGACGCCGCAGACGGGAATGACCATTCTCGAGAGCGGACCGACTGGCTTTGGCGAGGCCTGGTCCATCAGCGACGATGCCCGCTTCATCGGCGGACGCGTCGGCGCCCACAGCACGGTCTGGCGGGACGCCGTTCCATTCGATGTTGAGAGCCAGCTCCTTCCCGCCGGCACAATCCTCTCCCCCTTCACGGGACTGGCAGGCAACCTCTTGATCTCCCACGACGGCACGACCGTCGCGGGCTGCGAGCGGGTCGCCGAAGCCGCCGGTGATGCCGAGTACCACCCCTGGGTCGCCGTCCTGCCGGACTGGTTCACTCGAACCTGCCACGCAGACTTCAACCGCGACAACGCGGTCGATTTCTTCGATTACGACGACTTTGTCGGCGCCTTTGAGACCGGCGCCTCCACCGCCGACTTCGATGGCGACGCCTCTGTCGACTTCTTCGACTACGACGCCTTCGTGACGGCCTTCGAGCTGGGATGCTGAGCGAACCTCGCACCCGACACACAGCCCGCACGCACCTCACCCAAAGGAAATCAACGAACATGTCAGCGCCCGAATCCCGCTCGACTCTTCCCCTCGCCATCGCCTTGGTCTGCCTGGGTGCCGCGGGCCAAACATGCCAGGCCCAGTGCGACCTGCTCATCAGGGAGAGCTTCCGCCCCGGCCCTCGCCCGCACGGAAACAATGGGCGGCTTCGCGAGGCCGGCATCCATGACACGCTCAAGGACTACTGGCCGCAGGTCCCTTCCAACGGCACGCGCTGGCTGGGAACCGACCAGAGCGGCATGGCGAGCTGGGGGTTTGCGGGCTCGTCGCTCGACCCCGCCGAGATCGATCCGCTCGATCCGTACAACGGCACCGCGTTTGGCGAGGCGACCGCCGCCGCCCTGCTGCCCTTCACCCCTCCCACCGGCACGTTCACGCTGTCCGCCGAGGTCGTGCAACTGTTTGGGAGCACCAGCGCGACGTACATCGGTTACACGTCGGGCCCCTCGCTCTTCAACAACTTCGAGAGCCTTGGCGCCCTGTGGATGTCCCTCAACGGCAGGGGCGAGTGGGCCATCCGCGCCAACGGAAGCACGATCGTCGCGTCGGGCACCGCGCCGATCGTCGGCACGCTCGACAGCGGCTGGCTCCACGTCGAGCTCACTCTCGACCCCGTCCACTCGATGGTCTGGGGGCGAGTGATGGACACGCCCATCGCGCCCACGCCCGTAAGCATCACCACACCCATCCTCTACTTCGGGATCGAGTCCCACGAGAGCTGGAACGTCGTCAACAATATCTCCGTCTTCACCGGAAGCCCGCTGGAAGTGTCTGTTGTGCCACCGGCCGCCGCCAGCCCGGGCGCAAACGTCTTGCTCGAGGCGACGACCAACGCCGCGGATCCCGCCGAATTCTTCTGGACCCGCAACGGCCTTGCCCTCGTCGACGGGGCTCAACCCTGGGGAACCGTGGTCAGCGGCTCTCGGACGGCCCACCTGAGCCTCGCGGGCGTCACCCAGGCTGACGTGGGCGAGTACACCTGCACCGTCGCGAACTCGTGCGGCCTCAATCGCAGCGCCTCGGTCGCGGTGACGATCTGTGCCGCCGACTTCAACGCCGATGGGGCGATCGACTTCTTCGACTACGACGATTTCGTCGTCGCCTTCGAGACTGGAACTCCAACCGCCGACTTCAACCACGACACCGCCATCGATTTCTTCGACTACGACGACTTTGTCGTCTCCTTCGAGACCGGATGCTGACGACCAGTCACGTCAGCCCGGTCCACCCTGCGTGCCTCGCGTGAACCCTTCCGGGAGGGCACGCGGGGCACGCCTTGACGATCACGCTGGTCGCGCCCAACCGGACCACATGGACCTCTCCCCAGCCCGCGGGCGGCGGCATTGCCGTCCGACGCGGGGGTCGGCGGCTCGATACAGTCCCCCGCTCGACGCTCCGCCCGGAGATCGGGCGGAGGACCGTGAGTTTGGAAGGCGCATCGCCGCAAGAGGATCACGCAGCCCACGGGGTCGAGCACGACGCCATGGTGCTGGCCGCCGCCAAGGGTGACGAACGCGCGTGGCGAAAGCTCGTCCATCAGTACAAGCGCCTGGTTTACTCCATCCCGCGCAGCTATCGCCTCTCGGATGAGACGTGCGACGACGTTTTCCAGACCATCTTTGCCACGCTGGTGCGCGAGCTCCCGGCCATCAAGGACCCAGGAGCCCTGACCAAGTGGCTGATGACCTCCACCCATCGCGAGTGCTGGAAAGCGGCTAAACGCGACCGGACCCACCAGGGCGTCTCGCTCGAGCAAACCTCTCGGGCCGACCTCTCGGCCGAGCTCCCCCACGATCGGGCCGAGCACTGGGAGCGACAGCAAATGCTCGACACCGCCCTCTCCAACCTGGGCGGCCGTTGCGAACGCCTCCTGCGCCTCCTCTATCTCTCCGCCGTGCAGATTCCTTATGACCAGATCGGGGAGACCTTGGGAATCGCGGTGGGAAGTGTCGGCCCGACGCGTGCCCGATGCCTCGCCAAGCTCGCCGAGGCCCTGGGCCCGCTCGACGATGCGGACGTACGTGTTCCGTAAGGCACAAGCGGCTCGCCAAAATCGGTGCTTCGATGTACGTACGGGCCCACGGCGGGCTCCTTACTGGCGGCAACAGACGGAGAAGCCCATGACGATCCAGCCGACAACCCACCAAGACCTCGCCTCCTACGCCCTTGGAGAGGCCTCGCCCGACGCCGCGGCCAAGGTGGAGCAGTCTCTGACTGCTTCGCCCGAGCTCCGTGCCGGTCTTGCCCGGATCAAAGACGCACTGGGAATGCTCTCGCGAGCCGAACTGCACGAACCACCGTCGGCACTCGTCCAGTCCGCCCTGCGCCTCGTGGGTCCGCGAACGCAAAGCCCTACTTGGCTCGAGCGTGCCGCCGACGCGATCGCCAAGCTCGTCTTCGACAGCGTCGCCACTCCGGGCCTCGCCGGCTTTCGCTCCTCGGCGACTCTGGACGCCCGCCACATGACCTTCGACTGCGAGGGCGGCGAGATCGATCTGGAGATCCTGGCGCCAAACGTCGGCTCGGGCGTGCACCGCGTGACCGGACAGATCGCCATCTCGGGTGAGTTGCTCCCTTCCAGCGTCGGCTACGTTCTTCACGGCTCGGGCAACGCAAGGACCAGCACCATCGACGAGCGAGGTCGCTTCACGCTCGAACTTACCGGCGGGCGCTGGGACCTGAGATTCGTCGTCCAGGTCGGCGACCAAGAACGCGTGATCGCCCTCCCGCAATTGGAGATCGGATGACGAGTGCCCCGGCCATCCAGGCGCTGGTGGATGAGCTTGACGGCCCGGATTGGACCCAGGTGGCGGCACAACTCCCCCCTGGCGAGGCCGGGTCGGAGATGGTGGGCAGACTGGCCGACGAGGCCGAATCGCGGATCATGGCCGACCTTGCCCGGGCCGTGTCGACCACGCGCACCCTTATCGCTCTGGCCGACGCGCGCGCGAGCGCGTCGGTTCGCGCGAGAGTTCGGCGCGTGCACAGCCAGGCTCTGACCTACTCCAACCTCTACGACGACGCGTTCGCCACACTCGGCGAGGCGCTGCCCCTGGCGCAGGAGGCCCACGATCTGGTCGAGGTGGGTCGAATCCGCCTGACCATGCTGCACATCCACGCCCGCCAGACTCGATTCGACGAGGCCGTCGAGTGCGGCACCCTCGCCCGCGACGCGTTCGAGGCGGCGCACGATCGCGTGCTCGTCGGGCGTGCGGAGAACAACCTGGGCATTCTCGAACGGATGCGAGACCGGCCGCGAGCCGCGATCGAGCACTTCCGCCGCGCCGCCCTCGCGCTCGCCTCCCAGCCGCCCCTTCTCGCCCACGTTGAGAACAATCGGGCCGAGGCCCTGCTCGATCTTGACGATTTTTCCGCGGGCGAATCGGCATTCCGCGCGGCCTTGGCGGCCTTCCGCCTCGCCGGCGCCCATCGACACGCCGGAATCGTGCTTGGCAACCTCGCCGACCTCGCCTCGCGCCAGGGCCGCTCGCACGACGCGCTCAAGCTCTTCGAGGAGGCGCGCCGCGTGCTGGGTGAGGCGTCCGCCCCGGGCGACGCCGCTCGCCTGGCCGTCGAGCACGCCGACGTCCTCTTTGGCCTTGGGATGCTCTCTCAGGCCGAGCTCGCGTACTCCTCGTCCATCCCCGTGCTCGAGCAGCACAAGATGACGGCCGAGATGGCTCGGGCGTGCCTGGGGCTGGGACGGGTTCAGGTCAGACGTGGCGATCGAACCGCACTGACGACCCTGGAACAGGCCCAGCGCCTCTTCGCCGGGCACCAGAACACCACCGGTCGAGCCAGGGCCCTGGCGATCGTCGCCGAAACCAGAGCCAGGGACGGCGATGTCGGCTCCGCGCTCTCGTTGCTCGATGACGCCGGCACCGGTGTCGCCGATCGTCCCGCGGCCCTGGCGTGGATCAACCTTTTGTCCGCGAACGTGTACCTCGCCATGGGGCAGGGCGATCGGGCTTGCGAACAAACCGCCCGGGCGATCCAGGTCGCCGAGACGCTCGGACTCGCCCCGCTGGCGGCCGACCTGCTGCAGACCCAGGGCAAAGGACTGATGCTGCAAGGCAAGAAGGAACCCGCGGCAGCGTCACTCAGGCGGGCCGTCCGGCACGCCGAGCGTTGCCGTGGCGCCATGCAGACCGACCGATTCCGCTCGGCGTTTCTGGGCGAGCGCGCGACGATCTGGGAGGACTGTGCCACGGCGGTGCTCGATGCCAACGACCCGGGCGCGCTTGGCGAGGCCTTCACGCTCGTTGAATCGGCGAAGAGTCGATCGCTTCTCGACGCACTCCAGAATCGCGAGGCCGCTGCCCCCGCCTCTGCTGACGACGACTCGGCGAGCGCCCTGGTCGCCGCCCTGGCAGCCATTAACGGCGAGCTCAGCGCGCTCTACGCCCGGGCTCACGAGACGGGCGAGCCCACACCCGCTCAGCGCGAGCGGGCGGCGGGCGAGATCCGGCGCAGGGAGACCGCCGCCGAAGCCCTGGTGATCCGGCTGGGAGCGACCTCGGGCTTCGCGGGCGCGTTTGCGGCACCGACCCCGCTCGCCGATCTGGCGGCTCTGGTCCCAGACACGGGGCTTGTGCTGGAGTATTTCGCCGAGGGCGGGCATCTTTCTGCCTTTGCGATCACTCGCCGCTCGACCACGACGCATCGGAGATTTGCGTCCATCAGCGCGGTCGAGGCGGGGGTGAACGCCCTCAACTTCCAGATCCGCCGCGCGCTGGTGCGGGGATTGCCGCAGGGCCAAAGCGGCGAGCGACTGACCCGCGACGCTCAGGCCGAGCTCGCCGCGCTCAGTTCGCTGCTCGTCGCTCCCTTCGCGGGCGCGATCAATGGCGCGACCGCGCTGGTGGTGATTCCAACCGCCCCGCTGCACATGGTCCCCTTCGGCGCTCTTGCCCTGGGCGAGCGCCGCCTGATCTCGAGCGTGGACCTTGGGCTTGCCCCCAGCGCCAGCGTTCTGGCCCGGATGCCCGCCCCGCGAGCGGGTCCCGCGCTGTTTGTCGGCGTGGCCGACGAGCGGGCGCCCCGCGCCGAATCCGAGGCCCACACTATCGGCGCCTTGGTGCCCAAGGCGACGGTGATGACCGGCGGGCTCGCAACCCGCAAGGCGTTCACCGACCGGTGCGCCGACTTCTCCCACATCCACTTCGCCGGGCACGCCCGCTTCATCCCGTCCAATCCGGGCGCGTCGGGTCTGAAACTCGCCGATGGCTGGCTCACCGCAGCGGAAATCGCTCGCCTCAACCTCCGCGGTGCGTCCCTTATGCTCAGCGCCTGCGACTCGGGGAAGGTGGCCGTGACCGGCGGAGATGAGCTCATGGGACTCACGCAAGCCGCGTTATCGGCCGGTGCGGCGTCGTTGACGACAGCACTATGGCCCGTTCACGACGCCCAAACCCTCTCCTTGATGGCCGAGGCTTATGGAGTGATGTATCCTGAACCCTCCGCGATGGGTCGAGTTCCGTCCGTCTCCCGCGCCCTGCGCGAGGTCCAGTGTCGATTCATGAATTCCGGAGCCCACCCGGCCGCGTGGGCACCCTTTGTTACGGTGTGCTCTCCATGGAAAGCCTGAACCAATCCGCCGCGCTCGTCGCTCTCTCCTTCCTCGCGCCGCTCGCCCTGGGGCACGACGATGGCACGCCCATCCCCGGCGAGTTCGTCATCATCACCACGCCGGGCACGACACTGGACGATGTTCGGGCCGCACACCCATCGCTCACCCTCACCTCGCTGAGGCAGTTCACACCGGCGCGAATCCACCTGCTCGGCGTCCCCGTCGGACAGGAGGACGCGTACGAGGTGCAACTTGGCGCCGACACCGCACTGGTGCGGGTCGCAGAGAAAAACCGGACCGTCGCCAGCCCCGAGCACGGCACGACCCAGAGCCTCTTTCTCCGCACGAACGCCGAGACCTACGCGCAGCAGCCCGCGTACCGGAGCATCAATCCGCCCCCGGCGACCAGCCGACGCGGACCCTCCGGCACGCTCGTGGCGGTCCTCGACACCGGTGTCGCACCCCACCCCGACCTCATCAGCCGCCTGGAACTCGGCGGATACAACTTCATCACCGACACGGTCGACACCGACGAGTCTGAGTGCTTGCCCGGCTCTGGTCTTGTCGGCCACGGAACCTACGTCGCGGGCCTCATCGCCCTCACCGACCCCTACGCGAGAATCCTTCCCGTCACCGTTCTGGGATGCGACGGCGTCGGGAACTCCTTCTCCGTCGCTTGCGGCATCTACCACGCGGTCGAACAGGGCGCGGGCGTGATCAACATGAGCTTCGCGACCACGTTCCCCAGCAACCTGGTTGAAACCGCCGTTGTCGACGCCGGCGCCGCGGGCGTCCTCTGCGTCTCCTCGGTCAGCAACGCCGCCCTCGACCTCAACAACAACGACAACCGCATATACCCCTCGCGCTTCGATCAGGTCGTCGCTGTGGGTGGCCTCGCCGGCACCTCACCGGGTGGACCCTGGACCAGGGCAGCGTTCAGCGACTGGGGCCGGCCTATTGATATCGGGGCTCCGGCCACCGATGTCACGAGCATGTGGTTCGACGGCTCCGAGTACGCTTATGCGGACGGAAGCGGCACCAGCTACGGCGCGGCGTTTGTCTCGGGCGTCGCGTCGATGGTCCGGGCCAAGTATGGCCCTCACGACGCACTCTGGATGAAGGACCGCCTGTGCGTCTCGGCACGCGAGGTCTTCATCGGCGTGCCCTATGCGATGGGGTGTGGGCACCGCGACGACGGCATCGCGTCGCTCATCGACGCCGGCCGCGCCGTGTGCCTCGCGGATTTCAACGCCGACCTCGCGGTGGATTTCTTCGACTACGACGCCTTTGTGATCTGCTTCATGGGCGAGGGCTGCCCCCAGGACGTGTCGGCGGACTTTGATGGCGACGGGACGGTCGATTTCTTCGACTACGACGCCTTCGTCGTGGCCTTTGAGGGCGGGTGCTGACCCTTGCCGGCCCGAGCTCGCGACGACCCAAAAACAACATCGCCCGACACTCTCGTGCCGGGCGACGAAATGACCCCATTGGGATTCGAACCCAAGTTTTCAGGATGAGAACCTGACGTCCTAGACCAGGCTAGACGATGGGGCCATCGAGGCGGACCATCTAGGACCCCGGAGGTTATGCCGCCCCAATGCGGCGTCAAATACCCGTCAAAGACCCGCGCCCGGGCCGCTCCCCGCTCCCACCAACGAAAAACCCACCCGGGCACTCCGGGTGGGTGTTCAATACACATTCGATTTCAACTCACCGAACCGTTTGTCTCACCCGATCGCGTCAACGACCCACGCCGATCGGGCTCAACTCAGACTCCGGCCGCGACCCCCGACAGCCGACGCCGCAGGTGCGACAAGGCGTAGACGGCGGCCTCGGCCTGCGAACGTCCCACAACCGCTCCCGACGGCGCACCGGCCGAATCCTTCCATTCGGCCCGGTAGCAATCGAACAACTGGATGTGACGAACCGCAAGATCGAATCCCGATCCCTTGAATTCCTCGGCGGCCCGTGCCACGCCTGGGAACCAGCGGCCATCGGAGTGACGGAGACAGCCTGAGCTATCTAGGGCTGTCCACCCGGTGGCGTAGAGCTCATCGATCGCGAAATCGAGCCCCATAGCGACCATCCTTTCCTTCTGTCGCATCACCGTTCTCGCGTGGCACCGGCCAGCCCGATCCACGCGTTATTTCCGTTCGTCCCTGACGGTGTTCCACTCACCCACCCAAATCCTGCGATCATCGTCTCCCCTCAACCTCCTGATGATAGTCTACTCGAATCTCGTCCACTTTCGCAACGAAATTCCGATAATCCACATACGAACTTTCTGCGAATCGCGCCCCCGGAAATCAACATTGTCCCAAACAGGGCAACGCACTTTCTCAGGTTTTTGCGGCGCTCTTGCGCAATTCCCGCGCATACTCCTCGATCGCCTTGACCGGATCATGCATGGGCGACCACCCCAGGCCCGCCTTGCTCGCCGAAACATCGGCGCATGTGTAGTCCTGATAGAACGCCCTCACCTCCGCCGGCATCTCGAAATACTCGATCTCCCGGTCGCCAGGCTTGAGCCCAAGCCCCTTTCGCACGGCCCCCGCGACCTGTGCGAAGCTGGTCGCCTCGCCGCTTCCCACGTTGTAGATCCCGGGGATTGGTGCGGCCTTGGCCCCCAGCCCGGCCGCGGCCATCGTGCATGCCACCACGTCCCCCACGTACACCTGGTCCCGGGCCTGGGACCCATCCCGGAAGAGCCGGGGCGACTTGCCGCCCAGGATCTGCGTGGCGAGCTGGTAGGCCATGGACGCCATTTTGCCTTTGCGCGCCTCTCCGGGGCCAAAGACGTTGAAGTATCGAAGCCCCACGATCTGAGGCTGTCCCGAGAGCGACGACGCCAGCCGCCGGTGCTCGCTCTCCATCAGCCACTTGCTGAACCCGTAGACATTGTTGGGGACGCCCGCCGAGCCGACGGCAAAGGGCGTTCGCCTGGCCGCCTCGGGCGGTGTGCCGTACGTGGCGGCGCTGCTCGCGTAGACCAGCGGCACCGCGGCCGTCACGCACGCCTGCATCAGCGAGAGCATGGGTGTTGCGTTGACGGCGATCATCTGGGCCTCGGCGGCTACGGTTGTGTCGGTGATGGCGGCGAGGTGGAAGACGGTGTCGACGTGCATCGCCTGGAGCATCGCGTCGAAGTCGAACTCCTCGACGCCCACGGGCAGCACGACTCCCGAGAATGGAGCCAGCCCGGCTCGCACGTACGCCTCGACGATGTTGGCGTGGCTTCCGGTGCGAAAGTCGTCGACCACGATGATCTCGGCTTCGGGCTCGCGCGCCGAGAGGGCCGCCACCAGATTGGCACCAACAAACCCGGCCCCACCGGTGACTACATATCGCGGCGCCTCGGCCTTCTTTGCTTTGCCGGTGCCGCGTGAGCGCTCGTGTCTGTGCGTCTTCATCACCGGACTGTATCACAACCGCGCGGGAACGCCCACACCGCTCAAGCAGCGGGCTTGGGCGGCAGCACGAGTTTCATGCCCACCCGGAGTTTCTCGGCTCCCGGCAGCGTCTTGCTGTTGGCGTCGAGGATGAGCTGCCAGTGCTTTGATGAGCCGTACACCGTCAGGGAGATCTTCGAGAGCGTGTCGCCGGGGACGACGGTGTATTCCGTCCATCCTGCGCCCGCGGGCTGACCGACCTCACCGGCGGGCTTGCCCACCTCGGGCACCACCCTGCCCTGGATGTTCGACGGATCCAGCGGCACCTTGATCAGTTCTCCCACCTTCAGCCGGTGCGGGTCCTTCAACGGGTTGGCCTGTGCGATTGCTTTCGAGTACGCCGAGGACCCAAGGCGAGCCTTGGCGATCTTCTCGAGCGTGTCCCCGGCTTTGACTGTGTAGGTCTCGAATCGCGGGGCCTCCACCGCGGGCTTGGTCACAACCGGCGCGGGGACTGGAACCACGGCTTCGGGCTGCTTGGGCTGCGGCAAGGTCTCGACCGGAGCCGGCTGGACCGGCGGCACTGGCTGCACTTGGCGCTCGCGTCGAATCTCTGATCGCACGGCGGCGGGCAGAGTGTCGGCCAGCACCGCAGGTGTGGGCCCCAGATCCACCACCCCGTATTGGCGTCCCGAGGAGGGATAGAGCCAGTACACACCTACCCAGAGCACCGCCAAGGCACCCGCAGCTCCAGCCAGCCTGACCGCGACTGATTCCATGACCCTGGCTCCCAAATAGACCGTCGATTATGCGTCCTGTCCAACGACCGGCAGCAGCCATCTTATCGGCCCGATCGGTCGCGGAGTTTCAACACCGACCCATCGGCTTCAGCGGATTCCGCCCTCCAAGGCGGGGACGGCTGCGGGGGGCGCGATGCCCGGGGGAAGGCCCGGGGGGACTACTTTCTCGAGCTTGGACGACCAGACGAGCGGGGTTGAGACGATCGAGGTGTAGGTACCCAGGATCACGCCCAGACTGAAGGTGTACGCGAAGCCTCGCAGGGCCTCGCCGCCGAAGATGTACAGCGCGATCGTGGTGATCATGTGCACGCCCGCGGTGATGAACGTCCGGCTGAGCGTCTGGTTGATCGAGTCGTTGATCATCTGGGCGCTGGCGTAGAGCGACTTGCCCTTGTTCTCGCGGATGCGGTCCAGGATGATGATCTTGTCGTTGAGTGAGTAGCCGACGATGGTCAGCACGGCCGCGATCTGAGCGAGGTCGAGCTCAAAGGGCAGGATGCCCAGCGAGCGGGCGATGCCGTGGGTCGCGGGGGTGTCGTGGAGCAGCTGCGCCACACCGATGAGGCCGATGATGCCGATCACGTCGGCAAAGAGCGGCACGGTCGCGGCGATGGCCCAGCGGGCCGTGCCGAATCGGATGAACACGAAGATGGTCAGGAAGACCAGGCTCAGCACGGTGCAGATGACGCCCTGGGCCGCGAAAGCCTTGGCGATCGCCGGGGTGAAGCTCTGGACGCTGGCGAGGGTGTGCACCTCGGTCAGGGCGGAATTGACCATGCCCCACTCGCGGTTTCGCACCATGGTGGCCCACAGGCTGGGGTCGTCCCGGTAGGAGATGCTCGGGTTGCGCACGAGGATCACGGCGGTTTCGGCCGCGTCCTCGGTCCCTTTGAGCAGCACCACCTCCTGCTGGTTGAAGGCGACGTCGGTGAATTTGGCGCGGGCTTCGGCAACTCGGCTTTCGATCTCGGCGACGCTCACCCTGGGCTCGATGTTCTCGAGCACGATCGCGAGCCCGCCCGCGAACTCCCCGCTGGGGGTCCGCACGCCGGGCATGTTGATGCTCTCGCCAAGGACCTGTCCGACGATCGGGAAGAGCGGGCCCGTGTCGGGGCCCTGGTCGGAGCCCTTGTAGTGCAGAGGTGGCTGCGACTCGACCATGTCGCGGAACGCCACGACGATCGCGTTCTGAACCGCGTCGGGATCGGTCACCCGCGACTTGATCGTGAACGTCGAGGACGTCACCATGTCCGAGTCGGGGTTGACCGCCAGGATCCGCGCCTCACGAAGCTGCTTGAGCGGGCTCCCCTCGGGAGCGGCCGCTTCGATCGCCTTGATCCGCTTGTCGACCTCGGCGCGCGTCGCCTTCATCTGCACGAGCTTGCCGTCGGGGCCGGGGGTCTGCTTGAACGTCAGCGTCACGGCCGTTCCGCTGCGGAATTCCATGCCCAGGAGGTCGACCCCCTGGTGCCAGGTGACGTAGCCCATCGCCCCCAGGAAGATGACCAGGGTTGACAGGAACCCCCAGCGGTGCTTCATCCAATTCACGTGCGGCGAGAGCAGCCTCTGCACGAACGGCACCGCCATGGGCAGCTGCGAGGCGTGGCGCCAGCCGAACCGCTCGATGAGCACGGTGAACATGAGCCGGCTCACGACCAGCGTGGTGAAGAGCGTGGTCAGGACGCCGATGCCCAGCGTCACCGCGAAGCCGCGGATCTCCTGGGTGCCAAAGTACCCCAGAACGACGCAGATGATCAGGTTGGACACGTTGCCATCGATGATGGGCGGGAGGGCGCGGGAGAAGCCCAGCCTGACCGCCGTCTTGAGGTCGGCCCCGCGGTGGAACTCCTCGCGCATGCGCTCGTAGACCAGCACGTTGGAGTCGACCGCCTGGCCGAACGTGAGCACGACGCCGGCGATGCCAGGGAGCGTGAACGCGGCCTTGTTCATCGCCATGATCGCCAGGACGAGCACGAGGTTGTAGATCAGTGCGACGACGGCGATCGCACCGCTGCCGAAGTAGTAGACCACCATGAATCCCGCCACCAGGACGAACGCGACAGCGCCCGTCAGGTAGCTTGCGCGGAGATTGTCGGCGCCCAGGGTTGGTCCGACGATGCTGCGGCTGACGGGCTCGGGGCTGAGCTTGGCCTGCAGGGCGCCCGCGGCGAGCACCTTGATGACGTAACGCCGCTCGTCTTCGGAGTCGATGCCGGTGATGATCCCTTGCTTGGAGATCGCGCTGTTGAGGTTCGGGGCTGTGTACACCTCGTCGTCGAGCAGGACCGCCATCGGCTCGCCCACGTGCGTTCGTGTCAGGTCGTTGAGCAGGGCGGCCCCGGCGGTGTTCATGACGAACCGCACGGCCGGCTTGCCCATCTCGTCGCGGTCGTCGCCCGCCGACGCCACGCCCCAGTCGACGCCGTTGTCGGGCGTGAGCTTCGCGTTGTCGGTGTCCCAGCACAGGATGTAGTAACCGTCGAGGTACGGCTCGCCCACGAGCTTGCGCGACGCGAAGAACTGCTGCGGCGAGGCCATGAGCAGCTCGCGCATGGGCACCGAGTCGTACCAGTTGGCGATCTGGTTGATCTTGAACCACCGCGCGTCGGGGCGACGCGAGGCCGTCGGACCCTTCTCGCGAAGCTCCTGGCGGAGCTGGCTCTCCTCGGGGTGGGCCTTGTCGCCCGGCCCGACCGCGATGGGAATCCGGAACGACAGCACGCCGGCACCACGGAGCATTCTGACGAGGTCCTGCGGGTCGTCGAGCGTTTTGCGCTGGGAGGCGTAGGTCGCGAACGCCTCCACGGCGTCTTTGATCTCGGCCACCCTGAGCGGGTATCGCTTGAGGAGGTCCGCGAGCCTCATCTCCTGCTGGCTGGGGTCGATGGCGAAGGCCGCTTCGCCGTTCAACGGGTCTTTGATCCGGCGCGTCTGGGTCGGGAGTTCGAGCACCCGTCGCACGACGTCGGGAGAGACGGCGTTGGCCAGGAGCGTGTCGACGACCTCGCGGTACTTAGGATTGACTTCGGCTCGCTGGGCGATGACCTTGGCACGCTCGACGGCGTCGATGTCGGTGGTCAGCTCCTCCAAACGCTTGTCCAGGGCCCACCTGGCGTCGTAGAGCGTGGCCGCCTCCTTGAGCTTGTCGAGCAGGACGCTCTGCCCGGCGGAAATCTCCGCCAGTCGAGCGTCGCGTTTGTCGCCCGCGAGTTCGAAGGCCTGGGAGAGCTTGGCCTGCGTGGGCTTGAACTCGCCCAGCTTCTTGACCTTGCTCTCAAACACCGCGCGCAGCTCTTTGACCTCCTGGCGGGGGAGCGGCATGGAGATCTCAAGGCGGTCGCGACCCATGGGCTGGATCGAGATTTCCATCACGCCGTTGGGGTCGACGCGGTTCTTGAGCGCCTCGGCCACTTTGGCCATCACCTCGGTGGCGTCGTCGGTGTCGCTCAGCTGCAGCGAGTAGACCAGCGAGATGCCGCCGGCGAGATCCTTGCCGAACTTGAGCTGCTTCTCTGGCGGCCAGATGCAGTACAAAACGACCGCCAGTATGGCGACCTGAATGGCGATTCGTTGATAGAGGCGTCCCATCGGATGTGTTCGTCCAAGTCTTCGTGATGCTTTGTGGTAGATCCCGTCCGCCGCTCAAACGCCCCAGCCCTCAATCGTTCTTACACGCCCGCCCCCTCGCGCGAGTCGACCTTCGACTCCACGAGCGTGCTCTCCTTGGACTTGGCCGACTTGAGCACCGCCACGATCGCCGCCTTGGTGTAGAGCACGCGCCCTTCGTCGAACCGCAGCACGATCCCCGTGTCGCGGATCTCGGCAACGGTCCCGATCTCCCCGCCCAGCGTCTGCACCAGGTCGCCCTTGCCGATCGCGTCGATGAGCGCCTGCTTCTCGCGCTGACGTTTCTTTTCGCTCCGGCTGTTCATGTACATCATGATGATAAAGAACCCGCCCACCATGAGCACGATGGGCATGATGCTCGGCGGCTGAGCCGGGGTGGTCGTGGGCGTGGAGGCGGGAGTACCGGTGACCGCCTTGAGCTCGGGGCTGGCGGCCGGCTGAACCGCCGGGCCACCCACCGACTGATTGCTTGGATTGCCCTCGGGCTGTCCCGTGGCCACTGCGCCAACCGACACCATCACGCTCGACATCAGACTCATACCGGGCCCCTTGTTCGGGTTCTGTGAATAGACCAGAATGGAAGGGTATGCGTCAGCCGTCGCTCAAGCCTCCTTTGGTCACTCTTGGAGCCCTGCCCCTGCCCCCGCTGTCGCGGCCGGCCAGCGCCCCGCCAGCCCCGACCAATCGTCCGTGGCGATCGTCGTCCTCAGGTCGCTCATGAACCGCTGAAAGTGCCTCAGATTGTGCAGGCTGACCAGGATGGGCCCGAGCATTTCCTCCGCCATGAACAGGTGCCGAATGTACCCCCTTGAGAAGCCCCCCTTGCCGCTCTCACCCGCGCAAGCGACGCAATCGCACGTGGCGTCGATAACCCCCTGGTCCTGGGCGAACTTCGCGTTGCGGAGTCTCATCTGGCCCGAGGGCGTGAACGCGTTGGCGTTGCGCCCGTTTCGCGTGGGCAAGACGCAGTCGAACATGTCGACACCGGCTCGAACCGCGGCGAGAATGTCCCGCTCGTACCCCACGCCCATCAGGTACCTGGGCTTGCCCACCGGCATCAACGGCGCGGTGTGCCCCACGACCCTTGCGATTTCTGCGGGTCCCTCCCCCACCGCCACGCCGCCGATGGCGTATCCCGGCAGGTCGATGTTGCACACCCGCTCCACGCACCACTCGCGCGCCGAGAGATCGGTCCCGCCCTGAACAATGCCAAAGAGAGATTGCTCGCTCGCCCGCGCGTGGGCGGCTTTGCACCGCTCGAGCCACCGGACGGTTCGTTCATTGGCGGTCTTGACGCGAAGGACGTGGTCGTAGACCTTGGCCTTGGAATCGCGGCGGATCACTCGCGAGATCCTGGGGTCAGGATCCGGCGGAGCCGCGAGCGTCAGCGAGCGATGCTCAGAATCCTGCGGCGCTCGCTCACGCTCGCGGATCTGTTCCTGCGACGGCGGGCAGTCGTCAAAGGCCATCAGGATGTCGGGCCCGAGCATGTTCTGCACCTGCGTCGCCCGCTCGGGGGTGAGGCGCACCATCGCTCCGTCGACGATGGACTTGAACGTCACCCCGTCGTCGTCCACCGCGTTCATATCCGCCATCGAGTACGCCTGATACCCGCCCGAGTCGGTCAGGATCGGGCCGTCCCAGTTCATGAACCTGTGCACCCCGCCCATCTTCTGGACAAGCTCGGGCCCCGGGCGGAGCAGCATGTGGTAGGTGTTGTTGAGCAGGATCTGCGCGCCCGTCTGGCGCACGAGCCCGGGCAGGATTCCCTTTACGGTTCCACGCGTGCCCACGGGCATGAACGCCGGCGTGTCGAACGACCCGTGGAGCGTCGTCACACGCCCGACCCGCGCGTGAGTCGTCGTCGATCGTTCCTTGATTTCAAACGTCAAAGGCGTCATGCCGCCAGAGTACGCTCAGCCCTCGACGTCGATCGCGGGCTTCTTGTCGCGCTCGTAGGGCGGGTGTTCCTGGCGATCTTCGTGCGACTCTTCGTCGGCGTTGCCCTTGTTGGAGCGCACCGCGTTGCTCAACTCCACGGAGTCGGCGGCCTCGTCATGCCCGGTGGGCGGTTTGGCGACCGGCTTGGGTTTGGTTTCGCGGGCCGCGAGGGTGGCGCGCTGCGCAGCGCTGAGCCCGGCGATCGCCTGTGCAGGGTTGGTCCCAGACACACTCATACCCCGCCATCGGCCATGGCGCTGTCGGAACTTGAGCCAATCCGGCGCAAGTCCAGTGAAACACACCATTTCTGTCCGCCCTCACGCCCCGATCAGGTTGACCCCGCAGTCCACGTAGATCGTCTCCCCCGTCACGCCCGCCGCCAGGTCTGACAAGAGCCACAGCGCCGTGTTCCCCACGTCGCTGCCCTCGACATTTCGCTTGAGCGGCGAGCGTTCGATGTTTCGGGCACCCATGGTGTCGGTGCCGCCCACCGCCGAGGCCGCGAGCGTTCGAAGGTACCCGCCGCTGATGGCGTTGACGCGGATTTTCTCCGCCCCCAGTTCGGCCGCCAGGTACCGCGTCGTGCACTCCAAGGCCGCCTTGGCCACGCCCATGACGTTGTACCCCGGGACGACCTTCTCGGCCCCGTAGTAGCTCATGCAGATGATCGAGCCGCCGGTCTTGGACATCATGGGGCGCGCACGGTTGGCCATCGCCAGGAGGGTGTAGGCCGAGATATCGATCGCCGTCAGGTACGCCTTGCGGGGCGTCTGGGAGAACTTGCCGGCTTGAAGCCACTCGGTCTCGGCGTAGGCGATCGAGTGCACCAGGTAGTCCATACGGTCGAAGCTTTCGGCATACTTCGTGAAGACCTGGTCGAGATTCTCATCGCTCCCGGCGTCCAGCGGCACCAGCCAGGGGTCGGCGATGCCCAGGGCCTCGACCGCCCGACGCGTCCGTCGCTCGTTCTTCTCCCCCGGCAGATGGGTGAACGCCAGCCTCGCCCCGTGGTTCTTGAGCGATTCGGCGATGTGCCACGCGTACGAGCGGTCATTTGCGATCCCAACGATCAACCCCACTTTGCCGTCCATGAGTCCCATACCAGAAGCTCCTTTGTCCGATCGTACCGCCAGTCTAGCCCGGTATGGGGCTCATTCCTCCGCCTTTGTCTGTTGGAGCACGACCTGATATCTGTTACACTCTCCGTCATGATCGAACGCTGGTATCTGGCAGCTCTGGCATCCGCTTTCGCGGTCGCGGGTGGCGCGATCCTCTTGGGCGGGGGCGCTCCCTCCGCCACCCTGGCCGCCGCGCCCCTGGATCGTCCCCCAGGCGCTCTGTCGCCGATCAGGTACGACCGCGACGTGCGTCCCATCCTCTCGGACCGGTGCTTCCTGTGTCATGGCGTCGATCCGGGCAAGCGGCAGGCCGACCTGCGCCTCGATCTCCGCGAGGTGGCCGTCGCCCAGCGCGAAGGCAAGGGCAAGCCCCGCGCCGCGATCGTCCCGGGCGAACCGGGCAAGAGCGAGTTGTGGCAGCGCCTCACCTCCCACGACGCCGCGGAGTCGATGCCCCCGCGCACGAGCAACAAGAAGCCGCTCTCGAGCGACGAACTGGCGATCGTCAAGCGCTGGATCGAGGAGGGCGCCGAGTACGAGCCGCACTGGTCCTTCGTCGCGCCAAAGAACACCGATCCGCCGGCCGTCAAGCAGGATTCGTGGGCCAAGGGCCCCATCGACCGCTACATCCTCAGCGGCCTGGAGTCGAGCAACCTCGCGCCGAGCCCCGAGGCCGATCGCGTCACGCTCCTGCGTCGCCTCTTCCTCGATCTCACGGGCCTTCCGCCCACGCCCGGCGAGGTTGCGGCCTTTGAGGCCGACTCCAAGGGCCCGCAGGGGCCAACCGCCTATGAGCGCCAGGTCGATCGCCTTCTCACGGAGGAACCCTACCGCACGCGGTACGCCGAGCGCATGGCCGTGCCGTGGCTCGACCAGGCCCGCTACGCCGATACGAGCGGCATTCACATGGATGCCGGGCGATCCATCTGGCCTTATCGCGACTGGGTGCTGGGCGCTTATCGCGAGAACATGCCCTTCGATCGCTTTGTGATCGAGCAGCTCGCGGGCGATCTGCTTCCAAACGCGACGGTGGCCCAGAAGGTCGCAAGCGGCTTCCACCGCTGTCACGTGACCAGCGACGAGGGCGGCGCGATCGACGAGGAGTACCGCCTGGAGTACGCGGTCGACCGCGTGTCGACGACCGGCTCGGTCTTCCTGGGTCTCACTGTCGGGTGCGCCCGGTGTCACGATCACAAGTTCGATCCCGTCACGGCCGACGACTTCTACTCGATGATCGCGTTCTTCAACTCGATCGAAGAGCCCGGCATTTACTCGCAGATCCCAGACAACAAGCGGGCGCTGGAGCCGTTCATGGCGGTCCCGAGTCCCGAGATCGACGCCCGGCTGACCGAGCTTCGGGCCGAGCTTGAGAAGCTCAAGGCCGATCGCGAGACTCCATCGCCCGAGGAGCAGGCCCAGCGCGACACGTTCATCCCCAAGATCCTCAAGGACACGGGCGTTTCCTGGGCCGCGTCGGAGGTTGTTTCCGCGGAATCCACCAAGGGCGCCAAGCTGACTGTGCAGCCCGACGCGTCGGTTCTGGCTTCGGGCGACAACCCCAAGCAGGACCACCACATCATCACGATCAAGACGGAGGGCACGGGCCTGCGTCTGCTCTCACTCGACGCGCTGGCCGACCCATCGCTTGGGGCGGGACGCGTGGGGCGTGCGCCCAATGGCAACGCGGTGCTCTCGCGGATGCGCGTGCACGCCACGTCGATCAAGGACCCCACGCAGTCAAGGGACATCACCTTCGGATGGGCGTGGGCCGATTTCGAGCAGACCAACGGCGACTTCAAGGTCGTCAACACCATCACCGACACCGGCGAGGGCTGGGCGGTCGACGGGCACAACCTTGAGGGCGGGCGCACCGCCCTTTTCCTGGCCAACGAGCCCTTTGGTTACGAGGGCGGCACGCAGCTCAAGGTCACCCTCGAGTACGACACGCGTTACGACTTCCATGTCTTCGGACGCGTGCGCCTGGGCGTGGGCACCATCGCCGATGCGGGGCTGGCGTTCCTCCCCGAGGGCGCCGGCAGCTGGTACACCATCGGCCCGTTCCCGGGCAACGATCGGGCCACGATCTTTGACCAGACCTTCGGCCCCGAGATCGACAAGGTCATCGACCTCGCCAAGGACTACGAAGCGAAGGAAGGTCCGGACAAGACGGTCGCGCGAAAGTGGGCGTACAACGACGGCGTGAAGGACGGCCGGGCCGCCGCACTCGCCGGCGGGCTCAACGTCCACTACGTCGCCCACCGCGTCTACTCCCCCACCGCTCGCAAGCTCGATCTCTCCCTCGGCAGCGACGACGGCCTGCGAGTCTTTGTCAACGGCGTGGAGCAGTACAAGAACAACATCGAGCGCGGCATCATCCCTGACTCCGACAAGGCGACTATTGAGCTCGCGGCGGGCCTCAACACCGTCATGCTCAAGATCGTCAACACGGGCGGGCCCGCGGGCGTTTTCCATCGGGACCTTCCACGCGCCGAAGTGCTTTCGGGCCCCCTCGCGGGCGCTCTGTTGCCGGAACCCACCCTCACCGCCGCGCGCCGGAAGGATGTCGACAACGCTTGGCGACTGCGCTTCAGCCCGCGCTACGCCGAGCTGACCAAGAGCATCGCCCAGACCGACACCCAGATCGCCCAGGCGCTGGCCATGGTTCCAGTCACCATGGTCATGAAGGAAATGCCAAAGCCCCGCGACACATTTGTGATGACGCGCGGCCAGTACGACCACCCCGACAAGACCCGCCCTGTCCAGCGGGGCGTGCCCAGGTTCCTGGGCTCGCTTTCTCAAGACGCCCCCAAGGACCGGCTGGGCCTGGCCCGATGGCTCGTGAGCGAGCAGAACCCGCTGCTCGCACGCGTCACGGTCAACCGGCTGTGGGAACAGTTCATGGGCAAGGGTCTGGTCCGCACCACCGAGGACTTCGGCATGCAGGGCGAGTGGCCCAGCCATCCCGAGCTTCTGGACTTCCTTGCGATCGATTTCCGCGAGTCGGGCTGGGACGTGCGGCGCTTCGTCCGGGCGATCGTGACCAGCTCGACCTACCGCCAGTCATCCCGCCTCCGCCCCGACGCGCTCAAGATCGACCCGGCGAACAGGCTCATCTCGTTCTATCCGCGTCAGCGCCTCTCGGCCGAACAGCTCCGCGATCAGGCCCTCTATGTTTCGGGGCTGCTCGTCGAGCAGCTCGGCGGCCCGAGCGTCAAGCCGTATCAGCCGCCGGGGATCTGGGAAGAGGTGGCGATGCCGCAGTCCAACACCCGCGTCTACGAGCGCGGCAAGGGCAACGACCTGTACCGGCGCAGCATGTACACCTACTGGAAGCGGGCGTCGCCGCCGCCTTCGATGCTCACGCTCGACTCGCCCACGCGCGAGTACTGCACGATCCGACGGCTCACGACCAACACGCCCCTTCAGGCGCTGACGCTCTGGAACGACGAGCAGTTCGTCGAGGCCGCCCGCATGCTCGCACTTCGTGTGCTGCTCCACGGCTCACCCCTGGGCAGCACCGACGAGGTGATGGTGGACGAGCTTTTCCAACGGTGCACCGGACGGACACTCACGCCGGCGACCCGCGCCACGCTCCTCTCGACGCTCGCGACCTTCCGCGAGCGCTACAAGGCCGCCCCGACCGACGCGTCAAAGATGCTCATGGTCGGCGACAGTCCGCCGCCCGATTACTTCGATCCGGCCGAGCTCGCCTCGTGGACGATGCTTGCCAACGCCGTCCTCTCCGCCGACGTCGCCATCGTGAAAGATTGATCCGTGCCAGGTGGCACCGCTCTCCAGAGCGGTGGATTCCGAATGCCTGAAGCACCGCTCTGGAGAGCGGTGCCACCCTCGGACCGGAAGCTCCCATGGATGCCCTTGAAGAACATCTTCTGAATCTCACCCGCCGGCGTTTCTTCGGCAAAGTCGGCAAGGCGGTGGGCACGTCGATCGGGGCCGGTTTCGGCGCCGCGGCCCTGGCCTCGATCATTCGCGCGGGCGAACCGCTCGCGGGCGTCTCACCGGGCGACACGATCGCGGGGCTGGGTTCCACGCGCCCCGCGCTCAACCTGGCTCCCAAGGCCAAGCGTGTCATCTACATGCACATGGAGGGCGCTCCCAGCCAGCTCGATCTCTACGACTACAAGCCCGGCCTGCGCCACCGCTTCAACCAGGATCTCCCAGACTCGATCCGCCAGGGCCAGCGGCTCACGGGCATGACCAGCGGGCAGACACGCTTCCCCGTCGCCCCCTCCCTCTTCAAGTTCTCCCGCCACGCCAACAACCAGGACGGCGTGTGGCTCAGCGAGCTCATCCCCCACACCGCCGCCATGGCCAAGGAGATCTGCTTCATCCACTCGATGAAGACCGAGGCCATCAACCATGAGCCGGGAATCACCTTCTTCCAGACCGGAAACCAGCAGCCCGGACGCCCGTGCTTTGGCTCGTGGTGTTCTTATGGACTGGGTTCGGCCAACGCCAACCTGCCCTCATTTGTTGTCATGATCACGCAGGGGCTGGGCAATATGCAGGCCCTTTCGGCTCGGTTCTGGGGGAGCGGGTTCCTTCCCAGCGAACACCAGGGATGCAAGATCAGGGCGGGCGAGAACGCTGTCATGTACCTCAAGAACCCCGACGGCGTCTCGCGCGACGATCGGCGGACCATGCTCGACCTGGTCACCAAGCTCAACGACGAGGAGTTCGACGAGTCGCTGGACCCCGAGGTGCGGGCCCGCATCGCCCAGGCCGAGATGGCCTACCTCATGGAGTTGTCCGTGCCCGAGCTCACCGATTTCTCAGACGAGGATCAGGCGACGCTCGACATGTACGGCCCCGACGTGACCAAACCCGGCAGCTTCGCCGCCAATTGTCTCCTGGCCCGGCGCTTGGCCGAGCGCGGCGTGCGATTCATCCAGCTCTACATGCGCGGCTGGGACGCTCACGACAACCTTCCCACGCAGATCACGGCACAGACCAAGGCCGTCGATCAGCCGCAGGCCGCGTTGCTCAAGGACCTCAAGCGTCGCGGGCTGCTTGATGAGACGCTGGTGCTGTGGGCGGGTGAGTTTGGGCGCACGGTTTACAGCCAGGGCACGCTCACCGAGGCCAACTACGGGCGTGACCACCACCCGCGCTGCTTCACGGTGTGGCTCGCGGGCGGGGGCGTGAAACCCGGCATCAGCTACGGCAAGACCGACGACTTCAGCTACAACATCGCCGAGAACCCCGTCGAAGTGCACGACCTGCACGCGACGCTGCTGCACCTCCTGGGCGTGGACCACAGGAAGCTGACCTTCCGCGAGCAAGGTCGCGACTTCCGACTCACGGACGTCTCGGGCAACATCCTCACGCCGCTGCTGGCGTGAATTCAAGGCCTTGAGCCACGAACGACGGGAGCGAGATCCGGATCGTCGATCTCTTCCGAGGCACCTGACGAAAAGAACCGCCCGCGTCTCTCGACGCGGGCGGCGGAATCCATCGTGTTTGCACCTGCTTCCAGGTCGCTGCGCCGCGGCAAGTCAGCCGCGTGCACCCATCAGGGGCAGGGGGTCTCGAAGGCGACCACGAAGGCGTCGTAGTCGAAGAAGTCGACGGTGCCGTCGCCGTCGAAGTCGGCGTTGGTGCAGTCGGGGTCCTCGAAGCAGACGACGAAGGCGTCGTAGTCGAAGAAGTCGACGGTGCCGTCGCCGTCGAAGTCCGCCGGGCAGCCGGTGACCGTGATGATCTCAACGAGGGGATAGCAGGGGTCGTCGCCGGGGAGATCGCTGTTGTCGTTCCAGCCCGTGGCGTACCACGGGATCTGCCCGTAGAACTCGGTGCCGTTGGCGTGGTTGGGCTCCCCGCCGCCCCAGTTCGTGTAGGAGACCGGCTCGCCGCTGGTCCACACGTACGAGTTGAGGAACTCCTGGTCGTTGATCCCGATCCAGCCGCGCCGGAACTGATACCCGTCGAACTTCATCAGGTCGTTGAAGAGCCAGTTGTTCTCATCCTCGCTGCGCACGGTGGCCAGGTGTCCGCCCATGGCCACCGCCGAGGCCTCGCCCGCCGTCCAGCTCGACGCCTCGAGCATGTAGTACGTGTTCCCGTTCACCGGGCTCACGATCGGGCCCGCGACGACGCCCGGGACGTAGTTCTGGATCGCCAGCGTCGCGTTCATGGTGTTGCCCTCGTAGTACGATCCAACGCGGATCATGTACGTCGAGCCCGACGAGACAGCGAAATTCAGCTTGCTCTGGAGGCCGCACGAGTCGTCGTTGCACACGACGGGCGCACCGCCGGGGCATCCCGCGCCGTCGTAGACGGCCATCGTGGTGTCGTTGCTCGTGGAGCCGCACAGTTCGAGCTGCACGTTCCCCGAGGCCGCCGCGGTCCACTCGAACCAGACGTCCTGGTAGATCGTCCCCGCCCCGCAGGTGTCGGCCGCCCCGTCGGTGTCGGTGCCGTCGGTGCTCACTGGGAAGGTCCCGAACCCGTCGATCACGTTTGGCGAATCACAGTGGTCGTTGGCGGGCGGAGGAAGCGTGCCGGAAATGGCCAACGTGGCGGACATCGTGTCCCCTTCGGAATACGACCCGACGCGGATCATGTACGTCTGCCCGGAGTTCACCGACAACGACAGGCGGCTCTGGAACTCGCACGAATCGTCGTTGCAGGCCACGGGCCCGCCCGCCGGGCAACCCGCCCCGTCGTAGACCGCGATCACTGTGTCGTTGCCGGTGGAATCACAAAGGCTGAACGTCACGACCTCGGTCGCCAGGGCCGTCCACTGGAACCAGACGTCCTGGTAGATGTTTCCCGTCGCGCACGTGTCGGCGGCACCGTCGGTGTCGGCGCCGGTGCTGTCGAGGCCAAACCCGCCGGTGCCGCTGATGATTTCCGCCGAATCACAGTGGTCATTCGCGGGCTGCGCGTGCACTGCGCAAGCCATTCCCGCCGCGGCACAGATGGATAGAACAAAGCTCGAACGCATAGGAGACTCCTTTTGGTGTTGAACACGACCAGCACAAGTGTACCCGAGCGCGTTCCAAAACCGCGCGCATTCTCGAACAGCGCGCAGGAATTTCTGCGCGAGACCACACCAGAAATGTCCGTTCGGTCAACAGCCCCCCAAAACGCCCCGGTGAGCCTACCGAGCCTCAGTGCCCTCGTCGGCAAACCCCGTCATGCTCGCGGTCGACCTCTTGACCAGCCCGAACCAGATCAGGAGAAAGACCGGGTACCCCAGGCTGAGCACGATCTGCAGCACGAGCAGCAGCAACTGCAACGATCCGCCCGAGCCCGACATCATCTTGGCGCCGGGGCTCTCGGGATGCTCAAGATACCACTGCTTCTGCTCGTCCTGCTGCTGCAGCGTGTACCACATGCCCACGGCAAACAGCGGCAACGACGCCAGGGCGTACGCCAGATGCAGCCAGCGTCCGACGCCCATTCGCCGCAGCGTCATGATGCCGGCCACGAGAAGCAGCAGGGCGTTGACCCCGCCCAGCCCCATCACAATCATCTGCATCAATCCGAACGTCATCGGCGGACTCTGCGCCCGCATCTCTTCGGTCATGAGGTTCTGTCCGACGGTCATGCCAATCACGCCGCACCCAAGGCACGTGAGCCCGATTCCGGCCCAGATGATGCTCACGATCCCGATCGCTTTGGGCCACTGCGGCACGTCCACATAAACCTCTTCGAACGCGCCCTGCGGCTCCATCGATGTGTTTTGGTCGCTCATGCCATCTGCCTCCGGTGTTGGATCGCCTCCAGTGTACCAACCCCACCGGCTCCGGGTGGGACCGGAAGAGTGTGAACAGGACTGAGGACTGAGGAAAGGCAGAAGGCGGAAAGCGGAAACTGAAGGCTGAGTCAATTCAGCCTTCAAGTTCCGCCTTCCGCCTTACTCCTGCTCAGTCCTCAGTCCTGTTCACTCAGTCCTAATCTTCCCCCTTGGATCCCCGCCTCCGCCAACTCGCCCGCCGCCTCGAGTCGTGCCTCGTCACCGATCGCTTCCGCATCGCCCGCCAGCTCCGAGAGCTCCGTGCCTCCCTCGAATCCGGCAAACCCACCGATCGCCTGGGCCCCTTGGTCGTTGCCGAGGTCGACCGGGCCGTCGACCGCGCAGCTCGGCGTGCCAAGGCCCTTCCCAGGACCTCCTACCCGCCCGACCTTCCCGTCACCCAGCGTCGCGACGAGATCGCTCAGGCCATCCGCGACCACCAGGTCGTCGTCGTCTGCGGCGAGACCGGCTCGGGCAAGACGACCCAGCTCCCCAAGATCTGCCTCGACGCCGGGCGAGGCCTCACCGGCATGATCGGGCACACACAGCCCCGGCGCATCGCCGCACGCTCGGTGGCCGCCCGCATCGCCCACGAGCTCGACATTCCCCTGGGCAAGGGCGTCGGCTACAAAGTCCGCTTTGGCGACAAGACCAGCCCCGACACCTTCCTCAAAGTCATGACCGACGGCATGCTGCTGACGGAGACCCAGCACGACCGCCCGCTGGCCCACTACGACACGCTCATCATCGACGAGGCCCACGAGCGCTCCCTCAACATCGACTTCCTGCTGGGCTACCTCCGCCAGCTCCTGCCACGGCGTCCCGATCTCAAGCTCATCATCACCTCCGCCACCATCGACCCCAAACGCTTCAGCGCCCACTTTGGCGATTGCCCTGTCATCGAGGTCAGCGGCCGCACCTACCCCGTCGAGGTCCGCTACCGCTCGCTGGCGGCCCAGTCCGAGGCTGACGATGACCTGCGTCTGGACGAGGGCGTGATCCGCAGCGTCGAGGAGCTCATTTACGAAGGCCCGGGCGACATTCTCGTTTTCCTTCCCGGCGAGCGCGAGATTCGCATGATCGCCGACGATCTCCGGGCACACTTTCCGCCCACCGCGCTTGAGATCGTCCCCCTTTACGCCCGCCTCTCGGCCGCCGAGCAGGAACGTGTCTTCGCCAACCACACCACGCGGCGTGTCGTGCTCTCCACCAACGTGGCCGAGACCAGCCTCACCGTTCCGGGCATCCGCTCGGTGATCGATGCGGGCCTCGCCCGCATCTCCCGCTACTCCACCGGCACCAAGGTCCAGCGTCTGCCCGTCGAGGCCATCAGCAAGGCTTCGGCCAACCAGCGTTCGGGCCGCTGCGGGCGACTTGGCCCGGGCATCGCCGTCCGCCTCTACAGCCAGAGCGATTTCGACGGGCGCGACGCCTTCACCGACCCCGAGATCCAGCGCACCAACCTCGCCAGCGTCATCCTTCAGATGATCGCGCTTGGCCTGGGCAACCCCGAGAATTTCCCGTTCCTGGACCCGCCCGACGGGCGTCAGATCCGCGACGGCTACGACACGCTGCGCGAGCTGGGCGCGATGGACGACGAGAACAAGCTCACGCCCCTGGGGCACAAGCTCGCCAAGCTCCCCGTCGACCCGCGCATCGCCCGCATGATCCTCGCGGGCCACGACGAGCACTGCCTCGCCGAGCTCTTGGTCATCGCCAGTGCCCTGTCAGTCGAGGACCCGCGCGACCGCCCGATGGAAATGGCCGACAAGGCCGACGAGGCCCACGCCCAGTTCGACGACCCCGACAGCGACTTCATCGGCCTGCTCAACCTGTGGCGCGAGTTCCGGCGTCTGGAGGCCGAGCTGTCCAGCGGCAAGCTCCGCAAGTGGTGCCACCAGAACTTCATCAACTGGATGAAAGTCCGCGAGTGGTCCTCGACCCATGAGCAGCTCTCGCGACTGGCGACCACGCTGGACCTCAAGGCCAACACGCTCCCCGCCGAAAAGGACGCCGTCCACCGCGCGATGCTCACCGGCCTTCTGTGCAATCTGGGCAAGAAGCACGAAGAGGGCGGCTACACCGGGTGTCGCAACACCCGATTCCACATCTTCCCGGGTTCCTCGCTCTTTCGCAAAGGCCCGCAGTTCGTCATGGCCGCCGAGCTTGTGCAGACGACCAAGCTGTACGCCCGCGAGGTTGCCAGGATCGACCCCGCGTGGGTCGAGCGACTGGCCGCCCACCTGATCAAGCGCACGCACACGGAACCCCACTGGGACAAGGACGCGGGCCAGGTCTTCGCGTACGAGAAGGTCACGCTTCTTGGCCTCGAACTTGTGAGCCGTCGCCGCGTGCACTTCGGCCCCATCGACCCCCCCGCCGCCCGCGAGATCTTCATCCAGCTCGCGCTGGTCGACGAGCAGCTCGTCTCGCCCGCGCCCTTCTGGCGGCACAACCGTGATCTGGTCACCTACCTCAAGAACCTCTCCGAGCGCGCCCGTCGCGCCGACATCGCGGTCGATCCGCGACTGGTCTTCGAGTTCTACGACAAACGTCTGCCCCCGGACATCTACAGCACCGTTTCCCTCGACATGTGGCGCAAGCACGCCGAGCGTGCGAGCGCCAAGGTCCTGTTCATGTCCGAGGCGGATCTCACGCCCAAGGCCGCCCACGAGATCTCGCCCGACCAATTTCCCGACAAGCTCGAGACCTTTGGCACCCGCCTCAACCTTCAGTACAAGTACGACACGACCAAGCCCGACGACGGCGTCACCATCACCGTGCCGCTGCAGACGCTACACCAACTCGATCCGCAGACACTCGAGTGGCTGATCCCCGGACTGCTTCCCGCCAAAGTCGCCGCCCTCCTCGACACACTTCCCAAGGCCCTGCGCAAGGATCTGGGCGACACCCAGGCTCTGGCCGTGAAAGTTGCCGCATCAATCCCATTCGGCAAGGGCCCGCTGCTCGACGCCGTCATCAACTCGGTCCGCACACTCGCCCGCATCAACATCCCCCGCGACGCCATGCGCCTCGACGGCGTCCCCCGCCACCTCCGCTTCCTCATCCGCGTCGTCGATGACAAAGGCGAACTCGTTGGCTCCGATCGCGACCTTTACACCCTGCTCAAAGAGCACGGCGACCGCGCCCGCCAGAGCTTTGTGAACGCCGCGGGCAAGACGCTCTCCAAGGACCGCATCACCGACTGGAACTTCGGCGAGCTACCCGAGCGCGTGAATCTTCCCCAGGGCAAGACCATTCTGGCGGGCTACCCGGCGCTGGTCGATCGTCGCACGCACGCCTCGCTGGAGGTGCTCGAATCACCCCGCGCCGCGGCCGAGGCCAACCGCGCAGGCATCCGCCGCCTCTTCATCCTGGCCGCCAGGGACGAGCTGGACCACGCCCTGCGTCTGGTCTCCGAGCTCAACCGCATGGCCACGCTCTACGCCACGCTGGGCTCGGCCGCGGAGCTCAAGGACGAGCTGACTTCCATCGTCGCCGATCGCGTCTTCATGTCGGGTGCCGACACACTCCCCCGCAACCGCGAGCAATTCGTCGCGCGACTCCGCGATCGCTGGAACACGATCCGCGACGCGGTTTTCGAGGCGGGCGACATCGTCTCCAAGGTCCTGGCCCTGCACCAGCAACTCCAGTTCCGGCTCGCCGGCCAAGTTCCTCCCGCCTGGGCCGCCGCCGCCGCGGACATCCGGCTACAGCTGGTTCTCCTGGTCCACAAGGGCTCGCTGGCGGCCACGCCCTACGAGCACCTCAAGGACCTGCCGCGCTACCTGCAATCGGCGGTGGTGCGTCTGGGCAAGCTGCAGACCTCGGGCGTGGACCGCGATGCCCGCTTCATGGGCGAGATGGCCTCGCTCTGGCGAAACTACCTCCTGCGACTTGATGCACGCAACAAAACGGGGCGCCCCGACCCCGGGCTGGACGACTTCAAGTGGCTTCTGGAGGAACTCCGCGTCTCACTCTTCACGCAGGAGCTCGGCACGCCCGTGCCCGTCTCGGTCAAACGCCTGGAAAGGGCTTGGGCAGAACTCGTCTGAAGCACGAGACAAATGCGAACGCGAAGACGCGAAGAGGAGCGGAGTCCGCGGAGGGGGAAGTGGGGAAGAATCCAAAGCCCCCAATCTCCGAGTTCCAATGTCCCATGTCTTTCCACCGCCCGCTCCTCTGTGTCTCATTCCGCGCTTGTTGCGTTCATCGCCCTTTTCCGTCTCCCTCCGCTCCCCTCCGCGTCTTCGCGTTCGCATTTCCAAACGACGACGGGGCCGGCAGATGCCGGCCCCGTTGGGAAACAAACCTGGATTCAATCGCGGGCGGGACGCTTACTTCTTGTCCATCTCGTCCTTGTCGCTCTTGGTGTTCTTCTCGCCCTTGTACTCGCCAAGGCGCTCCTCGAGCTCTTCCTTCATCTGGTCGTCCTTGCAGATCGCGACCGCCTTGGTCTGGATCTCGACGGCCTTGGCCTTGTCCTTCTTCAGCCAGTACACGCGGGCCAGCGTGTCGAGAACCGCCGCGTCCTTGCTCTTGGTCACCTCGACCGCGCGGGCCGCGGCCTTCATCGCGACGTCGAGATCGGGCTTCTCAACGCTCTTCTCGGGATCGACGATCGTCCACGCGATGGCGTTGAGCAGCTGGGCGTTGTCCTTGCCCTTGCCCTCGATCAGGTCGGTCGCGACCTTGTAGGCCTCGGTCGACTTCTTCACGTCCATGTAGTGGTTGAACTTGGTCATGCCCACCTGGACGACCATCTCGGGGTCGATGGCGACGAGCTTGTCCATCTCGACAAACGCCTCGTCCCACTTGTCGGCCCGGACGAGCTCGCCGATCTTCTTGTTGATCGCGGCGGTCTTCTGCTCGTTCTCCGCCGACTTGGAGGCCTTCTCGGCCGCACTCTTCATGTCGAACTTGCCGTCGACGATCTGCTGGATCGTGTCCTCGAACGCGGCCTGGCCGGGGTGCCCGATGTACGCGATCTTCCCGTCGCCGTTGACGATGAACGCGCACGGGATGCCGTTCTTGCCCGCGGCCGCCATGTAGGCGGTGTCCATCGTCTTGGACTCGCCGTCGTAGGCGACGGTGTACTTCATCCTGTCACCCTGGGTCTCGACGAATTTGGAGACCTTGTCGAAGGTGTCGGCGGAGTAGGGACGCTCCCACACGTCCACGCCGATGACGTGGACCTTCTTGTCCTTGAACTTCTCCTGGACCTCGCTGAGGTGGGGCATGCCGGCGATGCACGGGCCGCACCACGTCGCCCAGAACTCAACGACGTACACGTGACCCTTCTCGAACTTCTTGATCTCCTCGCCCTTGACGAACTTCTCGACCTTGAGCGCCGGGGCATCGTCGCCCAGCGTGAGCTTCTTGGCCTTGACCTTGGTCTCCGGCTCGGTTGTCTTGGTGGACTTCACCTCGGTGGGCTTGGTCGCGGGCGTCGCCTTATCCTGGGCGAAGGCCGCCGGGGCAAGCGCAATTCCTGCGATCGCGGCCATCGTCGAAATGAGGGAGCGAGAGACCAGTCGTTTCATGCAGTCCATGAGATTCTCCGAAATCTTGCCGGGCCCGAGCCCGCGGACACGTCCGCTGGGCAGCCGGGGGGCGTATAAAGGTTAGGGGACCTGTTTTGGTAATCGTACCTGTACCTGTCGGCCCGGATTCATTTCGCGGAATACTTTTCATCATCAAATGACCCACGGGCACGCCAATCTCCCGCTCGCTTTGGGAATCCTTGTCAGTCTCGCCGCGCACGTCGGCGTGGGCACGTGGCTCGCGACCACCCCCGCCCCCACCCCGGTATCCCCGGTGGCGAGATTTGACGCCCGGCGGGATCTCGAAGTTCCACTCGCGCTCGATCCCCTCCTCCCCCCTCCCGCCGAGCCCGTACCGACACCAACCGACCCGATTCCGCCCGCGGAGCCGGTGAAAGCCACGGTTCCGCCCGAGCCGGCTCCCAAGCCACCCGAGATCGCACCCCCACCCCCACCGCCCCCGCCTCCTCCGCCAACCGCCGACCTGAGACTCGGCATCGCCGAGTCGGAAGCGAAGGAGGCACAGGCGTTCCTGGGCGAGGCCGTGGCCACCCCACATTCGGCCCCGCACTCGGAGGTCGATCAGCCCGCGCTCTCAAAGGCCGAGAGCGCCGCGCCGGGCGTTGAAAGGCCCAAGGGGACCGACGACGGCTCCATGACGCCGTCTGAAACGCCCACCGAGGAAGCCAGCGCGAGCGATCAGCAAGCAACATCTCTTCTCGTGCCAATTCCCGATCAGGCCCCCACGCCTGACGCCGCGTCGAGCCCGAGCGAAGCAACACCGGCCAAGCCGCTCGACTCTGCTTCCGAAGCAACGGACGCATCAACCGCGCCCGCCGCCGCACCCGTTCCCGATCGCGGCGTGACTGTCGCCGAGGTTGAACAACTCATCGCACCGGCGATCCAGGCGAGTGAGATTGCAGCCGAGGCGTTCGGGCAGGTCATGCGTGTGATGCCGTCGATCGGTGTCGTGTGGGTTCCCATGCCCGGCACGGGCGCGGAAGAACTGACGCAGACCAAGCCGAGCGACAGCACGGGCACGCAAGGCGAGGAGCCGACGCCTAAGGCCGCAACCCCAGTTGTCGCGCCGAGCAAGCCCCCTTCGCCGGCGCCGACGACGACCTCGGCGCCACTGGGAACTCCGATCCCCGGCCTCGAAAGCAAGCCCCAGGGCGAGAAGTCCAACAAGGAGTCCAATCCGTACTCGATCAACGAGACGCTCAAGTTTGAGGCCGGCAAACCCCTGGCGATCAAGGGCCTGGAGGTTCAGACGACCAACCCGGTGATCAGCGATGTCGCGCTGATCACGGGCAACCCGTTGAACCCGACGGTCGAGATCGCGTTCAACGCCAAGGGCAAGGCGGTTCGCGTCGAGTTCCTCAAGTCGACGGGTCGCAAGGACTGGGACGACCCCATCGACCATGCGATGCACGAGTGGACAATCTCGGGCGAGCTGCTCACCAAGCTCCAGCGTGAGAAGCCCAATGGCGTGATCACCATTCGCGTACGGATTCTGCTGCGGTGAAACGAGCCCCGAGCGTCAGCGAGTGGGTGCCGATACCGCTCACGAATGAACCCGCTCGCTGACGCTCGGGGCTCGTTTGTCGTGCCACCACGCCAATAATCCCGCGTGTCCGTCATCGAACCCGAATCCAGCAACGCCACAGCTCCAACCCCCGGCATCGCACCCGGCTCGGACAACATCGACGCGCACACGGTGGCCCAGGAACTCGCCGAGATCTGGGCTGGTGGTGGGCGTCCGGGGACGCAGGCGAGTCTGATCCAGCGGGCTGTTCCAGGCTTTGATGCGCCGTTCTTCCAGGCCGGGCTCGCCGGGTATTCCGATGCCGCCATGCGGATCATCGCGAGGCGCCACGGCTGTCCGTTCTGCGTCACCGAGGCCCTGCTCGACCGCACCATGCTCGCGGGCGGGCGCGGCTTTGCCAAGGCCGACCTGGGCGAACTCCACGAAAACGTTCCCAGCGGGCCGGAAGATCACCCCCTGGCCTGCCAGATCATGGGGAGCAACCCCGGCGAGATGTCCGCCGCGGCACTGAAGGCCGCGGAGCAGGGCAAGCAGGGCGAGAAGTTCTACCGCACGATGGCGTACGGGAACAAGAGCGGATACTTCCCGTCGACGCGAGTGGCGCTGAGGCTGCCCGGGGGCGAGCAATTGCCTCCGATGTCCGAGCTCGACGCGAGCGAGGGCCTGGGTGAGTCTTGCGGCGACTTTGAGGAAGAAACCTGCGAGACGCTGGTCGATCAGATCAACGACATGGCGTCGCTCGACGGAGCCGCGAGCGTGAGCGAGCGAAGTCTTGAGTCCCGCCGAGGCGCGAGTGACTCTCCAGAGCACGGTGGAGCGTCGGGGACTTTGGGTCCGGAGCTCTCCTTCGAGTGCATCGACGTGAATCTTGCGTGTCCGGTGAAGAAGATCAAGGCGAAGGCGCGGGGCGGGCATTGGCTGGCCGAGCCCGAGGGGGCGATTCGAATCCTTGAGGCCGTGCGTGAGGCGGTACCCGCGTCGATCCCGTGCTCGGTCAAGCTCCGGCGGAGCTTCGATGACACACCCGAGATGGCTCAGAATATCCACACGATTCTGGATGCGGCCCACGCCATGGGTTACGCGTGGGCGACGGTGCACGCGCGGACGGTGATGCAGAAGTACGTTGGCCCGAGCCGCTGGGATCTCCTTCGCGACATCGTGCGCCGGCAGCGGGGCCAGAGCGGCGACGCGGGGATGCCGATCTTCGGCTCGGGCGACATCTGGAACGCCGCCGACATTTTCCGCATGATCGCGTACACGGGCGTGGCGGCGGTCGCCGTCGCCCGCGGGTGCATCGGCAACCCCTGGATCTTCCGCCAGGCCCGCGCCATGATGGCCGGGCGTCCTCCGACGCCTCCGACCATCGCCGAACAGCGGGCGGTCCTGGAGGACCACTTCCGCCTGCTTCTGGCTGTCAACCACGGCATGCGCCAGGGCGAGGAGCACACGAGCAAACTGATGCGCAAGTTCGGCATCCGATTTGCGACTCACCATCCGCGCACGAACGAAGCGCGTCTTCGCTTCATCGGCGTCAAGAGCGACGCCGACTGGCGGGCGGTGCTCGATGAGATGTACGCGCCGGCCTGAGACCCTTCTTGCCAATAGGCAATCCCACGCCGAGGCTGAGCCCGCGAAGCCTCGGCTTCTCCGCTCGTGCCCAGTTCTTCTGTCTCAGCACCCAGCCTCAAACGCGACCACAAACGCGTCGTAATCGAAGAAGTCGATGGAGCCATCTCCGTCGAAGTCGGCCCTGGTGTCGCCCGTTTCGAACGCGACGACGAACGCGTCGTAGTCGAAGAAGTCCGGGGTTCCATCGCAGTCGTAGTCGGAGGCACAGACGATCAACTGCGCCCCCTCGCTCGCGATGCTGAGGCAGGCGTTGGTGACGACGCAGTCGTACAGCCCTTCGTCGAAGGACTGGATATTGGTCAGCGTCAGCGTCGGAGTGGCCGCCGAAGGGTTGGCGCCGGCGTTGATCGGCGTGGTGTCCCTTCGCCACTGGTAGGTGAAGTCATCGGAGCCGAAGTCGGTGATGGAGAGTGTGGCGCTGCCAGACGCGCAGACGGTGCGCCCGACGGGCTGCTGGGGAATCAGATGCAGGGCGCAGAAGGTCAGCCCGGCGATCTCGGCCGGCGTCAGAACACCGGTGTAAATGTTGACGTCATCGATGGCGCCGTTGAAATACTCCGCGTACGGCTCGAACTGCTTTCCCAGGCGTGTGAATGTCGCCGAGTTGCGGCAGAAATCGCCGGCGCGCTCCCGCAGTAGCGTTCCATCGATGTACAGCCGCGTCATTGACTCCGCTTCGTTCACGGTGACGACGAAGTGGTGCCACTCGCCGTCGGACGGGTAGGGCTCCTCGGTGATGTACCATGGGTCACCGACGCGAATGTTGTGGCTCGGATCCCCACCGATGTAGAAGCCGCAACCGCCGCTGTGGCCCTGCGAGATGAGTTCGAAATGGTTGTCGGGCAGCGTCTGGGCGCGGGCGAGAAGCGAGACCGAAATGCTCCCGCTCTGCGGAACCAGATTCTCGGCGAACTGAACGTACTGCTGCTGCGCCGCCTGGAGCGACAGGTATCCGTCCAGGACTGTTGCCCCGCCGACGAGTGTGCCGTTCGCCGATCCGACGGTGTCGGTCACGTCTGAGTTGAAGGGATACGAGTGGATCAGCGTCGCCTGGCCGAGCGCGGGGAAAGCAACGCCCGCGACGCCGACCGCCACTGCGTTCCAAACCAGCCCTCTTGGAACGCGCCCGCGAACCAATTTGCGCACGCCGTTGACAACAGCTTGGATGCTCATGATTGTCCCTTTGCGACCCTTCCCGACCCGAAATCCACGAGATAGCGAGTTGAACTCAGCACCCACCCTCAAACGCCACCACAAAGGCGTCGTAGTCGAAGAAATCGACGGTCCCATCGCCGTCGAAGTCCGCGGTCTTGCCGGGCGGGCACGCGCCGCCCTCGAAGCAGACCACGAACGCGTCGTAGTCGAAGAAGTCGACCGTGCCGTCGCCATCGAAGTCGGCGGAGCAGCCGGCTTCCTGGCCGATGGCGATGTTGTCCACGCTCGTGTCGTCGGCACCAGTCTTCCATTCGGTGTGGATGTAGATGCCCTGAAGGTTGCCAAGCACTTCGGTGATCTGGGTCTGGGTCGCCTGCGGCCCGTTCACGTTGCCGACTCGCCAGAGCCCCGGAGCAAAGGTGTAGCTGCGGTGGAGCCAGACGTTCAGCGCCGGCGCCGGCTCGGCGATCCACAGGCTCATCGTTGCGCTCTCGATGCCCGCCGAGGCGTACGTCGCGTTGTCGCACAGGCGGTACATGACGTCGAACTCGAGCCGCTCCCCGTACAGGCCCGGGCGAGAGCCCAGCGCCGAAGCGGGAGCTCCAATCCACGTTTCTCCCGCGATGTCGGCGATCCGCAGGCTGGGCGCCGGCTGGCCAAAGGACGAATCGAACGCGGGGAGAACACCCACGGGGGCCCGCCCGGACACCTGGTCGCCCAGGTGGTGGATGCTGAAGACGCGCCATCCCTGAATGCCGTCGTTGAAGTTGAAGGTCTGAGCCCCGGCGGTCGCGATCGTTCCCGCACCCGCCAGCACACAGGCGCCGATCATCGAGCCCAGACGGCCTGCCGATGGACCGCGGTTGGCGAGGGCGAGAGCCGCTTGGCCCACCGCGGTGGAACTGATTGAACAGGGAGCCTGCAGCATCTCTGAGTTCTCCGGACACTTCGGTCGCGACGGGCGCGGAGCGGGTTGAGCCCCTGGCTGCTTCAATCAAGACGCGAGGGAATGGAAGCCCTCTGCACAATACACGATTCAGGTGAGGCCGCCAACACCATCCGCGATGTCGAGAGAAGGAATGCTGAGCCTGTCGGAACTTCCGGCCGGGGGTCGGGGTATTCGGACGGTCGCGTCTGGCTTTTGAACGGACCTGGCGCTTGCCACCACGAAAAAACCCCCGGCTTGCGCCGGGGGCTCTGTTGATGCACTCGATACCTATCGGCGTTCGCGGCGCGGGCGGGCCGCCGGAATCAGGTTCTTGGCCGAGTCGTCGATGGGCTTGCCCCACACGCTCTTGGCGGCGGCGGCCGCGGCGGCGTCGGCCTCCTTGGTCGACTTGCCGTCCTTCTCGGACTTCTCGGGACGATCCTTCTTGACCTTGGGCTTCTTCTCGGCGTCCTTGCCCTCGGCCGCTCCACCCTTGGCGGCAGGCTTGCCCTCGGACTTGGCCTCGCCCTTGGCCTCGGTGCCCTCGGCGGGAGCCGCTTGCTCAGCGCCCTCTTCGGCCTGCTCGGCGTGGGCCGGCTTCTTGGTTTCCTTGGCCTCGGCCTCGTGACGCTCGAGCTCGAGCTTGCGGTCGGGCTGCACGATCACCTTGATGATGGAGTCAAGGTCGCTGTCGAGCTTCACGTGCACGTCGAAGGTGTCGACGCGCTTCATCACCTGGCTGATGCGGATGTCACGCGGCTTGACGCCGTGGCCCAGCGCGAGCAAGGCCGTGGCGATGTCCTGCTGGGTGATGCTGCCGTAGAGGATGCCCTGATCATTGCACGAACGAATGAGAGTGACCTCGACGCCCTGGAGCTTGCCGGCCAGCTCCTTGCGCTGGCGACGCTGCTCGGCGAGCATCGTCTCGGCCTCGGCCCGCTTGCCTGCCAGCGCCTTGATCTTCTCGGGGCTGGGCTGGGTCGCCAGGTTGCGCGGAAGAAGGAAGTTGCGGGCGTAACCGGTGCGGACCTTCACTACATCGCCGACGATGCCCAGAGCCTCGACGTTTTCGATCAGAAGGAGTTCAATGTTCACGGCCATGGGATGCTGTCCTTTCGAGTGGCGGGCCATCGACGCCGCCGGGTCGGGAAAGTTAGAGGCTCGCGGGCGACAGGCACGCGGCCTCAACGATCGGAAACAGGCACTAGGCACTTGGCACTAGGCACTTGGGAAATCTATCAGAACGGGATGTCTTCTTCGCCGACTGGGGTGTGTCCGCCGGTGCTGGGTTTGGGAGCCGTGGCCGAGGACGTACGTGGCGCGCTGCGCTGATAGCCGCCCCCCGATTCTTCGGAGGCGCCGCCATCGCCACCACCGCCGCCACCGCTGTTGTTGCTGCTCTTGCTGTCGATGAACTCAAAGCCTTCGATGACCACCTTGAGCTTCGAGAACTTCTGTCCTTCCTTCTCCCACTGGTCCAGCTTCAGTCGACCGTCGAGGAAAATCGGACGACCCTTGGAGAAGAACTTGGCGATGTTCTCCGCGGTCTTGCCGAACGCCTCGCAGTCGATGAATGTCACTTCCTCTTTCTGCTCGCCTTCAGCTGATTTCCAACGACGATTGACCGCCAGGCCGAGCTTGCCGATCGCCAAGTTGTTGGCGGTGTACTTCAGCTCCACATCGCGGGTCAGGTTTCCCATCAGCATGACACGGTTCAGATTCGGCATGGTTGGTCTCCGGCAGGTGTGCGAACGTGAACGATCCGAACAAGTATAGAACAGACCAGGGCCGGGTCAAAGGGCCATCCTTACAAAGGAAGGGGGGTGTCCCAAGGTCTTACCGGTACCCCTCGCCCTGATCCGACTCGGTCGGGATCGTCGCGACCGGCGTGATGGGAAGCTCCGGGGCGTTGGGGCCGGCGGCCGCACGCTCGGCACGCAGCTTGGCCTCGACCTCGAGCTCCTTGCGCCCGTCGGTGGCCTGGATCTGCTCGAGGGACATGCTCTCCTCGCGGAGGATCATCGATCGCAGGATCTTCTCGCTCAGACGGCAGTCGCGCTCGATATGCCCGAGCTGCTCGTTGGGAGCCTTGAAGTAGCAGAGGATGTACACCGCCCGCTTGTTGCCCTTCACCTCGTACGCCAGGCGCCGCTCGTCCCACTTGCGCATCGAGATGATCTCGGCGTGCCCGCGGGCGAGGATCTCCTGGATGTGCGCGATCGCACCCGAGAAATCGGCCGCGACCGCCTGCGTCAGCAGGAACATCGCCTCGTAGATCGTCGTCCGCTTCGCGTCAACGTGCGTCGTCGCCGAGGCGAGCACTTTGGCAACCGCGGGCTTGGCCGCGGCGGTCTGGGTCGCGGGGGCCTTGGTGGCGGCGGGCTTGGTCGCGGGGGCTTTGCCCTCGGTGGATTTGGCGTCGGCGGTCTTGGTCTCGGTCTTCTTGGTCACAGTGGCCATGGGTACTTTCCTTCTTGGACTTGGTTCTTGGACTTGGTTTGATTCAGGTGAGTGTGGGAATCGTGCTGAGTGCTGCGTGCTGAGTGGAGTCTGGTGAACGGTTCGAACTCAGCTTGTGGTTGGTTTGGGGATCGGTTCTGACTTGCGGTCGGGGGTTTGATATCTCAAATCTGAAATCCACATTCGCGACCCTTGCTTCTGGCCCTCCGCCCTTCCCCGGCGGCCCATCCTTCCCGGGTGGGCCGTCCTTCCCCGGTGGGCCATCCTTCCCGGGCAGTCCGTCCGTCCCGGGCGGCCCATTTCTTCCGGGCGGACCATCTTTCCCGGATGGTCCATTTTTTCCCGGTGGCCCGCCCTTTCCCGGCGGTCCATCCATCCCCGGCGGCCTGGGCGGTTTCTCCCTGGGCGGTCTGTCCGGTGCGTTGTACTGATTCATCGCCGCGTCCAGCCCCTTGGCCGCAAACGCGAACGCCGCCTTGGTGGCCCGATCGAGCCCGCCCTCGAGCAGGGGCTTCTCGTCCTCGCGAAATCGCGAGAGGACATAATCGGCCTGATCCATCACCGCGGGCTTGGCCCCGACGCCCACCCGCAATCGCGGGTAGTTGTCGCCGCCAAGAGCGGCCTCGATATCGATCAGCCCGTTGTGCCCACCCGCCCCGCCGCTGGGCTTGATGCGAACGACGCCGACATCAAGATAGATGTCGTCGACGATCACCAGGATGTCGGCGGCGGGCTGGAGCTTGTAGAAACGAATGGCGGCCCCGACCGACTGCCCCGACTTGTTCATGAACGTCGTCGGCTTGATGAGCAGACACCGCTCGCCGCCGAGAGTCGCCTCGACGCACGCCGCGTTGAACTGCCCCTTGACCGCCCAACCGCCGGCGTGCGCCTTGACAAGTCGGTCGACCACCATGAACCCCACGTTGTGACGTGTGTTCTGGTAGGTGGTACCGGGATTGCCAAGGCCGACGATGAGCTTCATTTGGCTTTCTGGGTTCCGGCCGGGGGCAAGTCGAATCGATGACGAGCGTCACGGCATTCGGCTTGCCCCCGCCGGCTCGCGGGGTGGTTTCTGGGAAGGTGCTTCCTTGGGTTACTTCTTGGGTGCCGGCTTGGCGGCGGCCCCGGCGGCGGGCTTGGCTCCGGCCGCTCCGGCGGCAGGCTTGGCGCCGGCCGCACCGGCCGCGGGCTTGGCGCCGGCGGCGGGCTTGGCTCCACCCTTGGCGTCCTTGGCGCCCGCTGCTCCGGCAGCGGCCTCGCCCTCGGCGGGCTTCTTGGCGGTGAGGACCTCGGGCTCGGCGGCGCCGGCGACGGCGTCGGCGGCCTCTCCGACCTTCTCCTCGAGCTGGATGATGATCTGGGCGAGGATGGCGTTCTTGTCGGTGATGAGCTTCATCTCCGCCAGGGGGAGCTTGATCTCACCGGCGGTGATGGAGTGCCCCAGGTCGAGCTCGTCGATCCGGATCTCGAAGAACTCGGGGATGTCTTTCACCGCGCACTCGACGATCACCTCGTTGGTGGGGTGCATCAGGATCGCGCCCGTCTGCTTGAGGCCGACCGCCTCGCCGATGAGGTGGATCGCCACGCGCGTCCGCACCCGCTCGTTGAGATCGACGCGGGCGAAGTCCGCGTGCACGATCGCCGTGCCCAGGTAGTCAAACTGCAGGTCCTTGAGGAGCACCATCTGCGCCTCGTCCTTGCTCGTCTTGCCGGGGAAGTCCAGGCGGAAGACCTTCTCGCCCTTGCTGATGAGTCCCACGGCCTCGTGGAAATCAAGGGCGATGGGGGCGGGGTCCTGACCGTGTCCGTAGACGACCGCCGGGAGTTTGCCAGCCTTGCGGATGCGCTGGCAGAAACGGCTGCCGAGCTTCTCGCGGGTGGTGGCCTGGAGCATTGGTGCTTTCTCGTGCATGGCTTTTTCCTCTTTCTGAATCCTGGTGCTGATGCTGTTGGTTGACGTGTTTGAAATCGGATCGAATCGCTAACGCTTGGGCCCAGCCGACGAGCGGAACAGGGCCGAGATGGACTGGTTGTTGTGGATACGCAGGATCGCCTCACCCACGAGCGAGCCCACGCAGAGCTCGACGACCTTGTGCCGAATGGGGGCCCACTTGTCGCCGCCGTCGGCGTCCT
The DNA here is from genome assembly GCA_964358855.1 of uncultured Phycisphaeraceae bacterium. Classification (GTDB taxonomy): domain Bacteria; phylum Planctomycetota; class Phycisphaerae; order Phycisphaerales; family UBA1924; genus UBA2396. The sequence goes on along the minus strand of CAYHQQ010000009.1, from coordinate 18,445 downwards.
GGCACGGAATCGAGTTGGAGACCACCACGCGGGAGATGAGATCCCCCGCCAATCGCTCCATCGCCGGACCGACGAGCACGGGGTGCGTCGCCGCGGCGATCACCGACTTGGCCCCGCGGTCCAGGACAAGCTTGGCGGCCTCGATGATGGTTCCGCCCGTGGAGATCATGTCGTCGAACATCAGCACGGTCTTGCCCTCGACGGTGCCGATGAGATTGCCCGTCTCGACCTTCGACCCGCTGAGGCGTCGCTTGTTGATGATCGCCAGGTCGCCCCCGAGCTGGTTGGCCATCCCCTCGGCGACCTTCACGTTGCCGACGTCGGGGCTGACAAGAACCAGATCGTTCAGGGTGGACCGGATCGACTTGAAGTAGTCGATGAAGACCGGCGTCGCCGAGAGGTGATCCACCGGAATGTCGAAGAAGCCCTGGATCTGGGCCGCGTGCAGGTCGATCGCCAGCACCCGGTCCGCCCCCGCCTTGGTGATGAGGTTCGCCACGAGCTTGGCGGTGATCGGCACGCGTCCCTCGTCCTTGCGGTCCTGGCGGGCGTACCCGAAGTACGGGATCGCGACCGTCACGCGGGCGGCGCTCGCCCGCTTGAGGCAATCGATGAAGACAAGGAGTTCCATCAGGTTGTCGTTGACGGGCTCGGAGGTCGAGATGACCACGAAGCAGTCGCGCCCGCGCACGTCGTCGTCGAGCTTGACGATCAGCTCCCCGTCGGGGAACGAGATCGTCTTGGCAGAGCCCAGCGGCACCTTCATGTGGGCCGCCACGCGCTCGGCCAGCACACGGCTCCCGCGTCCGGAGAAGAGCTTGAGCTCGCTGTAGATATTGGTGATCGTCACCGGGCCGCCTTTCGTGCTGCGCCTTGCGATCCCTGGATGACGCCGACCGTGCCGCGCGAGCGGTAGATCGAGTCGACCGTCGCCAGGTCTTCGGGTGTGTTGATGCTGAGAATGTCCTGGGGCGGCACCGCCTCGATGACCTCGACACGCTTGCCCTTGGCGAGCACCAGCTCCAGAACATCGGTGATGTAGTACTCGCCGCTCTTCTCGTTGCGTTTCACGAGCTTGAGCGTCTCGAAGAGCGCGAGTGAGTCAAAGCAGTAGTAACTCGGATTGACCTCGCGGATCTTGAGCTGCTCAGGAGTGCAATTCTTGTGCTCGACGATCGCCAGGAAACGCCCGGCGACGTCGCGGGCGATCCGCCCGTATCCCGTCGGATCCTCAATCACACTGGTCGCGAGCGTGGCGGCGGCCCGTGCCGCCCGGTGCGTCTTGAGCATCGTCTCGATCGTCGCGGGCCGGATCAATGGGCCGTCGCCGCACAGCACCAGCGAGGTCTCGCCCGGTGCGGCGTTTGCAAACAGCGGGGCGGCACTCATCACGGCGTGACCCGTTCCAAGCTGCTCGGCCTGCACCGCGTACTCGACGTCGTATCCGGCGAGAGCGTCGCGGACCTTTTCCTGCTGGTACCCCACCACCACCACGACCCGGTCCACGCCGGCCCGTTGGCACGCGTCCACGACCGCGCACACCATCGCGCGACCACCCACGGGGTGGACGACCTTGGGCAGATCGGACTTCATCCGCGTGCCTTTGCCGGCGGCGAGGATGATGGCCGAGAGGTTGTTGGTGGAGTTCGACATCAAGACGGATCACAAACGCGAGGGACAAACCACAAGCTGGGCGACATGGATTCGAACCATGACAAGCAGTACCAAAAACTGCTGTGCTACCGTTACACCATCGCCCAAACGATGATCAAACGACGATCAGCGAAAGATCAGAGCAAGACAGAAATCCGGACCGGCATTCAAAGCTGTGCCGGGTCTTTTTCCAACTCTCACACCGCCCGTTCCCTTTCGGGAGCGATCGGCGAACCAAGGGCCTTTCGGCAGCGGCCCTTCGTCAACCCTTTCACCTCTTTGGTGCATCGGGCGAGCGACGGAAACCGCGGCAAGAACGTCAACCCCGGCCCTGTGCCGGTCTGACGAGGAGCTGGACCTGCCACCAGCCGCGCTGGGCAAGCCCCTGTTCACGCCTCAGACCTCGCCAAGAGGCCCTCCGTCGTGATCGGCTCCGAAGGGTCAATGGTAGATCATCGCCGCCGCGAGTCAAAGCTTGGTGATGGCCACGACTTCGGCGAATTCGGTCCCTATCATCGCCTCTGCCACCCACCGGACACAATCCGACCGGGCGGCGGCCCCGCGAAACTCACGTCTTGAGATGTGGGTACTGGGGGGTTCATGTCGAGGGCGTAGCTCAGTTGGTAGAGCAGCGGCCTTTTAAGCCGCGGGTCCTGGGTTCGAGTCCCAGCGCCCTCAGTCGAGTGGTGTGCAGTGGCTTCGTGCGACGGGCATCGGACGCCCGCCGAGCCACCACGTTTTTTGGGAGCCCTTTCTGGCCCACGTTGCTGTGATTCACGCGATCTGGACGGGCGGACGTCTTGGCCTCTGGGCCGAACGTGACGGCTCTCACCCCACCACACCATCTGCGGACGCTTCCGCGAGCGCCGATGTCGCGCCCCATTTGTTCGCGATCCAGACGCCCGAATTGCTCTCGCTCCTGGCGACCCCGGGCGTCCCTCTGGTCGCCGGCGATGTCACGCTCGCCCTTCCCGCCCTCCATGGCGTGGCGCTGCCCAGCCGCCCGCTCATCCTGCTCTCGGGCCAGACGCCCGAGACCAATGGCGTGGCGCCCACCATCGCACACTTCAAAGCTCCCTGCGTCTTTGTCTCTCCCACCGACGCGCCCCCGATGCTCGAGTGGCTCATCGAGGAGGCCGACCGCCCCTCCCAGACGCGCCTCATCATCGCCCCCAGCATCGAGTACTTTGCCGTCACGGCCCGCCTCACATTGGCCCTCCTCGCCGAACAGCGCTTCGTCCCCGTGGTGCGTCAAGGCTCCGACGGCCGCACCATCGCCGGCTGGCAGCCCTGGCTCTCCGACGGCAAAGCCGCCGAACGCGTCTCTCAACTCGTCGCCGCCATGCCCGGCTCCGCCAGAGCCGCCGTCGACACCGCGGCCCACTCCCCATGGTCGATCGTTGAAGACGCGATCTGCCGCATCGCCGACAGCTGGGCTCGCCGCTCGCTGGTGAGCGAGAGCTTCTTTGATGCCGTCTCCTCGCGCGATCCCTCCAAGGACCAGCCGGTGGCGATGCTCCACGGGTTGCTGGACCTCAACGACGACGTCCCCGGCGCACCGGCCGTCCGGCAGGAAACGGCCCGGCGGATGCGTCAGTGGCTCTCGGTGCTCGAAGAGCGCGGCGCGAGCTCGGCCTGGCGTCTGCTGTTCCGCGTCGCCGAGCCCATCGCGCCCAACGCCCCCGAAGACGCTCCGTGGAGCCTGAGCTTCCATCTCCAGTCCATCGACCTCCCGACCCTCATCGTCGACGCCGCCGACATCTGGGGCCTGCCCACCGATTCGCTCACCGTCACCGGTCGTCGCATCGATCAGCCCCAGGAGCTTCTCCTGGGCGAGCTCGGCCGCGCCGCCCGGATGTTCAAGAAACTCGAGACCGCCCTCGAGGACGCCGAGCCCGTGGACATCGAGCTCTCGACCAAGCAGGCCTACGAGTTCCTCCGCGAGATCGGCCCGCTCCTGCGCGAGCAGGGCTTCGGCGTCCAAAGCCCCGACTGGTGGGACTCGCCCACCTCGCGCCTGGGTGCCCGACTCAAGATCGAGAGCGACGCCCTCGAGCCCGGCATGAGCCCCGCCAACGCCGCGGGCTCAAGCGTCAAACCCGCGCAGCTGGGCCTTGGCGCCCTGGTCCGATACCGCTGGGAGATCGCTCTGGGCGAGACAACCCTGACTCTCGAAGAGTTCGAGGCGATCGCCCGCAAGAACAGCCCGCTCGTCAAGATCAACGGCCGCTGGGTCGAGATCCGCCCCGAAGACGTCCACGCCGCCATCAAGTTCATCCGCGAGTCCGCCGGCGGCGAGATGAGCGTGGGCGATGCCCTCCGCATGGCGTACGCCTCCGACGTCAAGTCCACCGGCATCGCCGTCACCGGGCTCGAGGCCACCGGCTGGGTCGCCAGCCTCATGAACGCCGAGGCCGCTCACAAGCAGCTCATCCCCGTCGATCCCCCCGTCACCTTCCACGGCACGCTCCGCCCCTACCAGCTCCGCGGCCTCGCCTGGCTCCTGTTCCTCGAACGCATGGGCCTTTCCATGTGCCTCGCCGACGACATGGGCCTGGGCAAGACCATCCAGCTCTTGGCCCTCCTCGCCTATGAGCGCGAGCAAGCCCTTCAGGCCAAGATCGCCGACGCCGGTGAGTCGTTCGATCCCGCGTTTCCCCCACACCATGGCATCCAGCCGACGCTGCTGGTCGTCCCCATGTCGGTCGTGGGCAACTGGATCCACGAGACGCAGCGCTTCTGCCCCAGCCTTCGCATCCTCACCCACCACGGCGCCGACCGGCGCCTGGGCAAGGCCTTCACCGACACCGCCAGCGGCTGCGACATGGTCATCACGACCTACACGCTTGTTCACCGCGATCGCGAGCTCATCCAGTCCGTCGAGTGGGGACGCATCGTTCTGGACGAGGCGCAGTACATCAAGAACCCCGCGGCCAAGCAGAGCCAGGCGGTCCGCGGCGTGCGTTCCGACAAACGCATCGCCCTCACCGGTACACCCGTCGAGAACCGCCTCAGCGAGCTCTGGTCGATCATGGACTTCTTGAACCCGGGCTACCTGGGCTCCCCGGGCAACTTCCGCACGCGCTTTGCTGTCCCTGTGGAGCGTTACCGCGACCGCTCGCGGGCCGAGCAGCTCAAAGGTCTTGTCCGCCCGTTCATTCTTCGGCGGCTCAAGAGCGATCCCAACGTGGTCGCCGACTTGCCCGCCAAACTGGAGAGCCGCGAGTACGCGCCGCTCACCGCCGAACAGGCCGAGCTCTACGAGACGTGCGTCCGCCGCATGCTCCACGAGGTCGAGAACGCCGACGGCATCCAGCGCCGCGGCATGGTGCTCGCCGGCCTCATCCGCCTCAAGCAGATCTGCAACCACCCCAGCCAGATGCTCAAGGACTGGACGCCCGACATGGCCCGCCCGCCCGCACCAGGCCGCTCGGGCAAGTGCATCCGCCTCCTGGAGATGACCGAGGAACTGCTGGCCGAGGGCAACCAGGCCCTCATCTTCACCCAGTTCCGCCAGATGGGGCACATCCTCACCTCCATGCTCAAGCACCATCTGGGGCGCGACATCCTCTTCCTCCACGGCGGCTCCTCGCAAGGCCAGCGCGTGAACATGGTCGACCAGTTCCAGAAGGCCGACGGCAAAACCCCCATCCTCGTCGTCAGCCTCAAGGCCGGTGGCGTGGGCCTCAACCTCACCGCCGCCACGCACGTCTTCCACTTCGACCGCTGGTGGAACCCCGCCGTTGAAAACCAGGCCACCGACCGCGCTTACCGCATCGGCCAGACCCGCACGGTCCAGGTGCACAAGTTCGTCGTCCGCGGCACCCTCGAAGAACGCATCGACCAGATGATCGAGCAGAAGACCGAACTCGCCGAGAAGATCATCGGCGGCGGCGAAACCTGGCTCACCGAACTCAACACCGACCAGCTCCGCGACCTCCTCACCCTCCGCAACGACGCGATCATCGATGAGATGTAGTCCAATCCGATGAGCCAAACCCCAAACCCAACTCCTCCCCCAACGCCGGGCCCCACGCCCAGCTCCTACCCCAACTCGGGCTTCGGGCAGCGCCGTGAAATTCCCCCACGCCTCCACCCCAAGAAGGTCCGCGGCGGGATCAAAGTCTCCATGGGCGCCGCCGAGGCCGCACCATGGATGACCAGCTGGGCCGCCCAGCGCTGGGTGCGCCTGGTCGAGACGCTCGCCACAGGACCCGATCTTGTCGAAGGCCTCTCGTACGCGAAAATGGGCCAGACCCGCTCGCTCACGATCGAGGCCGGCCAGATCCTCGCCTCCGTCCAGGGGCGTGCCGACCGCGCGTACGCCGTCAAGCTCGTCTTCCCGACCTTCGGCGACGAACAGTGGCTCAAGGTCGTACAGGCGATGTCCGAGGTCGCGGTGTACGCCGCCAAACTCCTCGCCGGCGAGCTCCCGACAAGCATCGAAGACCAGTTCGTCCCCCTTGGCATCAAACTCTTCCCCACCGACGCCGCCGACGTCGAGGTGAGCTGCACGTGCAAGCGTGTGCAGCCCGGGAGCGTCGTGGGCATGGCGTCGCTGAGCGAGCAGCTTTCGGCCTCCACGCCCGAGCAGGCCGCTCCCGAATCACCCGCGACACCACCCGCCGGGCCGCAGCTGCACCACCCACCCCGCCAGACCGAGCCGCCGCCCGTCTCCACCCGCGGATGGTGCAAGCACGTCGCGTGCACCGCCTACCTCTTCGCCGAGCGCCTCGCCTCCGACCCGTTCCTGATGTTCCGCGTCCGCGGCCTGCCCGGACCCGAGCTCCTGGACCGCCTCCGCCACATGCGCGCTCAGGGCCAGCGCGGCGGCGGCCTCTACGTGGGCCGCGTCCAGGGCGTCTCCGATGTCGAAGCCATCCCCCTCGAAGTATCGATCGATCGCTACTGGGAAATCGGCCCCGAAATCGCCGAACTCGAAACCCGCATAGCGGCCCCACCCGTCGCCCACCCGCTCCTGCGCCGCCTGGGCCCCAGCCCCTTTGTCGGCTCAACCTTCCCCCTCGTCGGCCTTCTCGCCTCGTGCTACGACACGATCTCCGCCGACGTGCTGGCCCGCGCGGAGACACCCGCGCCGCCCGCCGTGCCTGTCGAGTCCGCGGACGACACCGAGGCAGAGGACGACGACACGAGCATCGACGACGACGAGTCCCCGCGTCCACCTTCGGCATCCGCTATGGACGATGCGTTCACCTTGCCGTCGCAGGACGACCTGGAAGACTGAGCAGCATCTGGGCGTGCCGCGCGCTCGCCCCCTGATTCGCCCGCACGCACGCGACGCCGCTGGTCGCAAGCCCGATCCGGATCGCCCCGTCGGTGATCAGCCGCGCGAGGTCCACCCCGAGCTTCTCCCGCGTCGTCCGCACGATCGCGTCCGCCGCGTCCATGGTCTCGACGATCGACTGAAAGTCCTTGACCATGGGCCCGATGACCACCGGCTTTCCCAGAGCCGCCGGCTCGATCGGGTCCGACCCGTAGAGCGAGCCAAAGCTCCGCCCCATCACCACGACATCCGCGAGCGCGTACGCCTTGCGCAGCTCGCCGATCGTGTCGAGCACAAACCTGTTCGTCCCCGGCGCTCCCGCCCGCCTCTCCGACCGTCGTACGCACCCCTTCATCGCACTGGCCGCCTCGTCAAAGTGCTCGGGCTTCCGCGGCGCACAAAGCAGCTGCGCACCCGGCGGACACGCCGCGTGCAACAGCGCCTCCTCATCCTCCGCCGTGCTCCCCGCGACAACCAGCGGCCTCGAACGATCGATCCCCATCTCCCGCGCAAGCTCCTCCGCCCCGTCCACCGTGCTCGCAATCGTCGCAGCATCCCACTTCATCGACCCCGTCACCGTGCACCGCTCCGCCGCCACACCCATCGCGACAAACCGCTGCCGGTAAGCCTCGTCCTGCACGGCCGCGAACTTCAGCCTCGCGAACGTCGGTGAGAGCAGACTCCTCGCCCGCCGATACCCCTTGAAACTCCGCTCGCTCAGCCGCCCGTTCACGACCGCCACCGGCACCCCACGCCGTTCGCACTCTTTCACAAAGTTTGGCCACAATTCAAGTTCAACCAGCCCCACCGCGTCGGGCTTCACCGCATCGAGAAACCGGCGCACGCTCCACGAGAAGTCCAGCGGATACCGCACGATGGTGCAGTCCTTCGCAAAGAGCTCCCTCGCCCGCTTGATCCCGGTATCGGTTCCCACCGACAGCACCAGCTCACACCGTGCCGCCAGAATCGGCACCAGGTGCCGCAGCGCACTCACCTCCCCCACCGACACCGCGTGCAGCATGATCCTGGGCCGCCCCGGCGCCGGAGCCGGCATCACCGCCGCATGCCCCATCCGCTCGCGCCAATTCTCACGGCTCTTGCGCATCCACCACGGCGCCAAAGCCCCAACCCCGACGAGATACAAGGCATCCAGTAAATTCATCCGCTGTCTTCACCCTAGTGCCAAGTGCCCAGTGCCTAGTGCCTCTCCTCCAATGGGCAGACGGGGATTCGAACCCCGAACCCCTTGCGTGTAAAGCAAGTGCTCTAGCCGTTGAGCTATCCGCCCGGCGATCCATCATATCATGCCCCCATGTCCCCCACTCCCCCCACGTCCCCAACGCCGCCCTCGCATGCCGACTTCTTCGCTGACGCCCCCCTCTCTCCCGGCACGCGTCTGAGAACCGCGATGGACAAGGGGTGCGTCGCCGCCCCCGGCGCCTTCAACGCTCTGGCCGCCCGCGCCATCGCCAAGGCCGGCTTCGAGGCCTGCTACGTCTCGGGCGCCGCCACCAGCGTCTGCGCCGGCGTCCCCGACGTGGGGCTGCTCACCCTCGAACACTTCTGCCGCGTCATCCGCGAGGTCGCCGACGCCAGCGGCCTCCCCGTCCTCGCCGACGCCGACACCGGCTTTGGCGAGGCCGAGATGGTCCGGCGCACCGTCATCGACTACGCCAAAGCCGGGGCCGCCGGGCTCCACCTCGAAGACCAGAAGTTTCCCAAGCGCTGCGGCCATCTCGACGGCAAAGAGCTCGTCTCCCTCGACCACATGATCGAGAAAATCATGTGGGCCGACAAAGCCCGCGCCTCCATCGAAGGCTTCGTGATCTGCGCTCGCACCGACGCCCGCGGCGTCGAGGGTTTCGACGCCGCCCTCGCCCGCGCCAAGGCCTACGCCCTCATGGGCGCCGACATGATCTTCCCCGAAGGCCTCACCAGCGAAACCGAATTCGCCAAGTTCGCCCACGAACTCCGCAACGCACTCCCCGAGGATAAACACCCCTACCTCCTGGCCAACATGACCGAGTTCGGCAAGACGCCGATCATCCCCCTCTCCAAGTTCCAGGAAATGGGCTACTCGATCGTCATCTTCCCCGTGAGCCTCCTCCGTGTCGCCATGGGCGCCGTCACCCGCGCCCTGGAACAACTCAAAGCCACCGGCAGCGTCGAACCCTTCCTCGGAGAAATGCAAACCCGCAAAGACCTCTATGACCTCATCGGCTACACGCCCGGAACGCCGTGGGAACTGCCCCGCTGAGCTTCCCAGGTGCACGAAGTCCTAACAGAGCCGCGAGCGTCAGCGAGCGACGTCCGTGGTGGCAAGGATGATCCCGCTTCGGGTCATCCTTGCCGGACAACCGCACGCGTCAGAGCAGTCCATTCCCGTGGTAGACTGCCACGATGTGGAAAGGCCGATTACTTCTCGCGGGCTTCCTCCTGCTCGTCGGAACCGCGATGAACGTTGGCATTGCGTTGTGGTCGGCGGCGTTCGAGGCGTTCCCGAGAGTGTCCTGGACGGATCAATGGCAGGTCAGCCTCAGCAACCAAGGGTCGCTTCGAGCCAAGGTGGTCCAGTTCCACACCCAAACGCTCACGCGCCGATTCGCGTACTACGACGAGTTTATTCCCGGGCTCGACGGACTCCCACGCTTCACCTTCATGCCGTGGTACTCATCAAACTACGACTCGTTGCCGATCGACACGATTCCAAGGCCGCCGGGAGCGGTGCCGGCCTTTGTTGAGTGGGTCTTGACCGCTCCAGACACGTTGAGGACTGAGCTGCCGACACCGACCATCGGTATCTCTCCAATATCGAGGCGCCCCGTCCGGGGACTCCCGCTCGATGACTTCCGCGGCTGGCCGATGCGAAGCCTGTACTGCACCGCGTTCATTCAAGAAGGTGTTTCACCGCAGGTGTTGCACGGCGATTTGCTCGAGCCGCGAGCGTCCTCGCCGACCCCATCGCGCGGAGCTGATTTCGTGTCCGACTTTCGTGCGCTACCTCTTGGGATTCTCTGGCCAGGCTTCATCGTAAACTCAACGTCCTTCACCACCGCCCTGTGGTTCACAGTGTTCCTCACCCGCCACGTCCGCCGCAGCCTGCGATGGCAACGCGGCCGCTGCCCCGCCTGCGCCTACGACCTCCGCGGCCAAACCTCCCCCGGTTGCCCCGAGTGCGGCGCAGGCCGAACAGAGCCGCGAGCGTCAGCGAGCGATGTGCATGGTGCCAAGGATGATCCCGCCTCGGGTCATCCTTGCTGAGACATTCGTGTGTCCACGAAGAACCGCACACCCTTTCAGTCCCGGCGCCTTCCCTCGCTGGCGCGTCGGGCTCTGATCAGTCAGCCCGCAAGCGCCAGAAAGGCCTTGCGGTACACCAGGTAGTTGAGCAGCGCCATGAGCGGCACGGTGACGGCCCCCACGCCCGGGATGATCTGAAACACAATCAGCACGAAGAAGAGCAGACGCAGCGCCCACCGCATCAGCATGCTTCGCGCAAGAGGGATGTACGCGCGATACGGCGAGACCAGATTGATGCGGTAGTACAACACGCCCGCGATGAGGCCCAGCACCGGCACCACGCCAAGGACCGCACACAGGCCCAGCGTGGGCAGCAACCGTGACTGGATCGCCGCGTCGTAACTCGACACCGCCCCCGAATCGGCAAAGGCGGGTGTTCCGCACGCCGTGCAGGTTTGCCGGGGCGTGCGGCCCGCAAGCCGGCTCGCGCAAGCTGGACAGCGGCGCTTGCACAAGAGCGCAACCGGTTGCCTCGCGGCGTCCGCCGGCTCGCTGGTCGCCACGCCAAGCCAGTTGATCCGGCACACCGACGCGTTGGTCGCCTTGCACGAGGGGCACCGCACCGCGCTCCGGTACATGAGCGTCGAGCAGGCCGTGCATGGCACTCGCGTCGCCTCCTCGCGAGCGTGAGCCCGGCGCTGAAGCAGAAAGACGACACCGATGCTCAGGCCGATCAGAATGGAAACAAGCACGGGAAGAAGAATGAACAGCAGCATGCCGAAGACGGCGTACGCGTCCTCGGCCCAGGCGATGATCCCATGAATACCCGTGGCGTTGTCCGAATCGGCATCGTGCAGGAGGCTTTGGACCTCGTTGCGTGCTCTGGCGACGGCATACGTGCCCCCCGCCGCCAGCAGCGCGAAGATCGGAGTCGTCATCCCCGCGTGCTGCGTGTTGATCTGATCGACCGTCGCGACATCCTCGGCCGAGAGCAGGCCAAACGCCGTGATCGCCCCCATCACCGGTTTGGCCCAGTGGTCGATCTCAGCGAGCACCGCCCGGGCGTCGTGACTTCGCTGGGCAACGAACTCGAGCGCCGCCAGAACGCCCAGCACGATCAGGCAGGTGTTGGAGGTGAACCACGTCGCGACGTGCCCGGCCCCGATGAGTCCTCCTGCCGCGTCGCGCACCGTCTCATAATCGCCCCCGAACCGGAGCATCAACGCGGCGATGAACGCGGGCAGGAAAGCCCGCGCCGAACAAAGGCCGGTGGACGCGATAAGTGCGGAGATAGGGTTCATTGTGCTGCCAGGGGACGACCGAAAGGATACCCAATTGCCCGAGCAAGCCCGATTGCGGGCCGTGCGAAACGGATGGCCCCGCCTCGGACCACCCTTGTTGGGAAAACGAACTCGTCAATTCAACCCGCAAGGATCACCCTGCGGGACGACCCCGCCACCCCACTTGATACCTTGATGCCGCTTGCCTCGATGCCTTCTTCTCTCCAAACTTCTTCGCCCGCGGGCAAGCTCATCGTGCGACATGGTGCCAAGGATGATCCCGCTTCGGGTCATCCTTGCTGGGTGATTCGTGCGCTTCGGGTTCCACGCAAGGATGACCCGAAGCGGGATCATCCATGGCACCGGCATCATTCCCAACGCGTCAAATGCCAGTTCTTCTTCCCGCGCCGCAGCGCGATCATGCTCCCATGCAGCAGGTCCGCCCCCGTCAGCTTGTCGTCGATCCCCACCTTGCGTCCGTTGGCCGACACCGACCCGTTCTTCAAGAACTCCTTCGCCTCTCGCATCGACGACGCGAGTTGCACCTTCACGAGAAACTCCGCCAGCGCCACGCCCTGCTCCAGATCTTCCAGCGCGTGCGTGCTGCTGGGCACACTCGCAAGCGCCTCCTCGAGCGTGGTCCGCGGCAGGCCCGCGATCTCTCCCGAGAACAGCGCCTGCGCCGCCTTCTCCGCCAGCAGCATCTGCTCCTCGCCGTGCAGGAGTGTCGTCATGTGCTGCGCCAGAGCCCGGTGCGCCTCGCGGGCCCCCGCGTTGGCCGCGTGCTTCGCGTCAAGCTCCTTGACCTGCTCCTCGCTCATCAGCGTGAAGATCCGCAGGAACTTGGGAATGTCCGCGTCCGCCGAATTCAGCCAGAACTGATAGAACGCGTACGGACTCGTCCGGTCCGCCGTCAGCCACACGGCTCCGCTCTCGGTCTTGCCGAACTTCCCGCCGTCCGTTTTGGTCACCAGGGGCCAAGTCAGCCCGTGCTTCTCCAAGGGCGCTCGCTCGGCCAGCCACCGCTCCAGCCTCTCGATCTCCTGCTCCCTGGCCTGCACTTCCGTCGGCTCCGCCAGCAACTGCGCCTCCTCATGCGCCGCCAACAGTGCCACGGTCTGATTCCACTGCTTGTCGATCAGATCCGCCCCGCACACGATGTTCCCGAACTGATCGCTCCCCCCCATCTGCATCGTCACCCCATCGTGCTCCCACAAATACTTGTAGTCGTACGCCTGCAGGATCATGTAGCTGAACTCGGTGTAGCTGATCCCCTGGTCGCGATTGTGCAGCCTCTCTTTCACCGATTCCTTCTGGATCATCATGTTCACCGAGAAGTGCTTGCCCACATCCCGCAGCGCCTCCAGGTAGCTCAGCTTCGCCAGCCACTCGTAGTTGTTGCGGATCGGCGGCGTCCCAAGCCCCGCCTGCTTCCAGATCGCGTCAAAGATCCTCGTCTGCCCGCGCACGTTCGCGTCCACACCCTCGGGCGTGAGCAGCAACCGCTCCGCACTCTTCCCCGACGGGTCGCCGATCAGACCCGTGCCGCCCCCCACCACCACCACCGGCTGGTGCCCCGCCTTCGCGAATCGCACGAGAACCATGATCCCCACAAGATTCCCAATCGTGAGACTGTCGGCCGTGGGATCAAACCCGACGTACGCCTTGCGAACACCTCCCGCGAGGTGCGCCCGCAGCTTCTCCTCGCCCGTCGTCTGTGCGATCAGCCCCCGCCACTGCATCTCGGAGATGAAATCGGTCATGCCTGACAATACGACAGCGCGAGTCCCAAAACCCACGCCCAAAGCACCTTGCCATTCACCGCGCCAAGGAGGTGGAACAGCCACTCGGATCGGCTAGACTAGCAAAGATGACCACGCCGGAACCGTTCCAGATCGACCGCGAACACACCGGTGATTTCGCTGGAATCTGCACCATCCGACTCGTTCAGCCCGGCAAGCCCGTTGTCGTCCTGGACCTCCCGCTCATCCAGCGCCTCGAGGCCACACTCTCCGCCCTCCCCAAAGACGCCGCCGGCCTCGTCCTCGCTTCCGCCAGCGAACGCGTCTTCATCGCCGGCGCCGATCTCAAAACCATCCAGGACGCCACCGACGACCAGCTCCACCGCTACCTCGCCTACGCCTCGGGCGTTTTCGCCATGATCTCGGCCCTCCCCTATCCCACCGTCGCCGCCATCAACGGCGCCGCTCTGGGCGGCGGCCTCGAACTCGCCATGCACTGCGACGCCCTTGTCGCCGCACCTTCATTCTCCGGCAAGCCCTACCCAATCGGCCTCCCAGAAGCCGGCCTCTCGATCTGCCCCGGCTGGGGCGGCACCAATCTCCTCCCCGCGAGGCTCGACCCCGCAACCGCCATCCAAATGACGGCAACCGGCAAGCCCATGAACTTCGACGAGGCCAAGGCCGCCGGCATGTTCGACGCCGTCGCACCATCCTTCGCCGACCTCATCCCCACCGCCATGCGCTGGATCGTCGACCGCCGCGCCAAGGGCCGCATCGACCGCGACACGTCACCTCTTCGCTGCATCAGCCGCCCAACCTTCGCCACCGCCGCCCTTCGCGCCCTCGACTCGATCCGCGCCGACCTTCCCAAGACCGAGGCCGCCACCGCCGTCGCCCTCGCCATCGACGCCGGCCTCGCCCGCGGCTGGAAGGCCGCCCTCGACACCGAACAACACGAGCTCGTCCGCCTCCGCAACACGCCGGCAGGCAAACAAGCCATCACCGCCTTCTTCAACAAACCGCCGCGCTGACGTCCTACTCCGCCTTCAGCCTTCAAACTCCGCCTTCTGCCTTTTGCCTTCACTCAGTCTTCAGTCCTCATCAACTCTGCCTTCCACCCTCTCCCTGCCTTCCTCCGTGTCCTCCGTGTTTCAATGCCTTTCTGTCTTCCTGCTTTGAACACTGCCTCTCTCTCTGTGTTCCCTGTGCTCTCTGTGGTGAACTGTCTTTCCTGCCTTCACTCAGTCCTCAGTCCTCAGTCCTCATCAACTTCAAGGGGCTCCCCATGGCCGACCTCAAAAATCTCAAAGGCATCTCCGAAGCCGACAAAAAACTGCTCGAGCAGGCCGAAGAATGGCTCGGCGCCGAGCCCACCAAGATGGGCCCCGTGAAAAACCTCTTCTGGGGCAACCTCAAGGAAGACTTCTACTTCCCCTACCCCCAGCAGGACCCGCGCGAGCAGGCCGAGTGCGACCAGCTCATCGCCCGCCTCGACGAGTACCTCAAGAGCGAGCACCCCGCCATCGCCATCGACCAGGAACAAGAGATCCCCGACTGGGTCGTCAAAAAGCTCTTCTCGCTCGGCGTCCTGGGCATGACCATCCCCAAAGAGCACGGGGGGCTGGGCATGGGCATCTCCAGCTACAACCGCGTCCTGGAGCGCATCGGCTGGTCCTGCGGCTCCACCGCCGTCATGGTCTCCGCCCACCAGTCCATCGGCTGCAAGGCCGTCATGCTCTTCGGCAACGATGAACAGAAGAAGCTTTGGCTCCCCCATCTCGCCAAAGACTGGCTCAGCGCCTTTTGCCTCTCCGAACCCAACGTCGGCTGCGACGCGGGCGGCCAGGAAACCCGCTGCGAAGTCACGCCCGACGGCGAGTTCTACATCTTGAACGGCGAGAAAAAGTGGGCCACCAGCGGCGCCCTCAGCGGCCTCTTCACCGTCATGGCCAAGCAGAAAATCACCGACCCCAAGACCGGCAAGGAGTCCGAGCGCGTCACCGCCCTGGTCTGCAACCCCCAGATGGAAGGCATCGAGATCTTCCAGAAGAACCGCAGCAAGTGCGGCATCCGCGGCACCTGGCAGGCCCGCATCCGCTTCACCAACGTCAGGGTACCCAAGTTCAACCGCCTGGGCGCCGAAGGGCGCGGGCTCAACATGGCCCTCTCCTGCCTCAACTACGGCCGCTGCACCCTCTCCGCCGGCATGGTCGGCGGCGCCAAACGCGTCCGCGACCAGTCCACCAAGTGGGCCATGACCCGTCACCAGTTCGGCGCGCCCCTGGCCGACAAGGAGCTCGTCCGCCGCAACGTCGCCCGCATGGCCGCGTACTGCTACGCCATGGATGCCGTCCTCTACATGACCACCGGCATGCTCGATCGCAAGGACGACGACATCCAGGTCGAGACCGCCATGTGCAAGGTCTTCTGCTCCGAATGGGGCTGGCGCGCCGTCAACGACGGCATGCAGATCATGGGCGGCGAGTCCTACATGACTGAGAACGAAGTCGAACGCGTCTTCCGCGACTCACGCATCAACCTCATCGTCGAGGGCGCCAACGAGGTCATGCAGTCCTACATCTTCGGCTACGGCGGCAAGCAGCTCGCCGAGCAGATGCTGGGCATCAAAAACGCCCTCCTCAAGGACAGCGAAGAGCCCCTGGGCGAGTTCCTCGCCAAGGCCGTCAAGAACAGCATCCGCCCCGAGATCATGAAGATCGCCATTCCCCTGGGCCTGGAGGTCTACTTCGGCATCCGCCGTCGGGCACCCTTGCTCACCAAGCTCCACCCCGACCTCAAGGCTTCTGGCGAGCGACTCACCAACCTCGTCCGTGAGTTCACGTACCAGTTCAAGGCGATGTCCAAGAAGTTCGACGTCAAGATGCTCGACCGCCAGGTCGTTCAGGCTCGCCTCGCCGACGTCGCGATCCTCATGCACGCCTGGTCCTGCACCCTCGCCAAGCTCGACATGGACCTTCGCAAGAACGGCACCCACGGCGCCGACCTGGAGTTCGCCCGCGACCGAGCCGCCGCCATGCACTTCTTCGAACAAGCCGAGGTCGAGATCCGCCAGTGCTTCCGTAACCTCTACGAGAACGCCGACGACACCATGCTCCTGGCCGCCGACGCCGCCCTCAAGCACAGCCAGTCCCTCCCCAACGCCGACTGGATCATCCCCGAGCGCAGCCCCACCGCCAAAGGCACGGGCCGCAAAACCAAACAGGACGGCATCAAACAGTTCCCCGGCACCCACGGCACCCGCCCCGCCGATGTCTCACGCGTGTAGATCGGATCGCACGAGTCGCATGGCCCGCATAAGTCCTATGGGACTCATGAACCACACTCCAGGAGTTCCCGTGAACACCGGCGTCGTCATTCGATGACTTCCCCAACCACCTTGCCGCCCCCGCCCAGGTCAATCGCTCCGGCGTCACCGCTCAAGTCGAGCTTTCCGCCGCCACCGACGACACCGCGTCCCGACGCATCCGACTCCAGGAGCTGCTGGACCGAGTCGTAGCGCCACCCGTGCGTTCCCGCCGGCGCCTTGGCGCCATCGATGCGCACGTCGTTGGCCCCGTTGATCGGATTCGCCGGCCACGACGAGAGGTAGGGCCCAAAGATCCCCGACTTGCTCAGGTTCCCCATGTCGTCGCTGTTGGCGATGAGGTGGCGAACAACCAGCAACCCGTTCGACGCCAGCGACCCGTCGCCCATGATCGCCGGGTGACGCCCAAGGTGCTCAACCGTGTACATCTCGATCGCCTTGTTGATCCGCTGAAGGTCCGCCGTGATGGCCGCGTCCAGCGCCCTCTCCGAGGCGCTGCTGAATCTGGGGATCGCGATCGCCCCGATAACCCCGATAATCACGACGACAATCACGAGCTCCACAAGTGAGAACGCTCGTCCGATCATCCTGATTGTCCGCCGCGGTTGCCTCACGCCTCGTCCATCGACATTCCCGCCCCTGGAGTTCCTCAGGTCGTTACCCCACGGGGTGCCAGCGTTGCGGAGTGTGCGGCCCTTGCCGCCCGCCGCCCCCGCTCCTCCAGGGTCTACCATGCTCCCCCTATGGAAGCAGGAATTGTCGGACTCCCCAACGTCGGAAAGAGCACCCTCTTCAACGCCCTGACAAAGGCCAACGCCCTGGCCGCGAACTACCCGTTCGCGACCATCGAGCCCAACGTGGGCGTTGTCCCCATCCCCGACCCGCGTCTGGAGATCATCCGCTCCCACATCGAGTCGCAGAAAGTCATCCCGGCGATGCTCCGCCTGGTCGACATCGCCGGCATCGTCAAGGGCGCGAGCGAGGGCGAGGGCCTGGGCAACAAGTTCCTCTCCCACATCCGCGAGACCGACGCCATCCTCCAGGTCGTCCGCTGCTTCACCAAGGCCCCCGGCGGCGAAGAAATCACCCACGTCGCCGGCACCATCGACCCCCTCCGCGACATCGACATCATCAACACCGAGCTGGTCCTGGCCGACCTCGAGGTCGTCAGCGGCGCGCTCTCCAAGGCCGAACGCGCCGCCAAGGGCGGGGACAAGGAAGCCATCGTCCGCTACGAAGTCCTCAAGAAGCTCGCCCCCATCTTGAACGAGGGCAAACCCGCGCGCCTCGTCCACTTCGACGACCCCGACCATCAGAAGGCCTTCAAGCAGCTCGGCCTCATCAGCGCCAAGCGCGTCCTCTACGTCATGAACGTCGACGAGGACGACGTCAATGGCCAGGGCCCCATGGCCCAGCGCGTCCGCGAGCACGCGATCAAAGAAGGCTCCGAGGTCGTCCCCGTCTGCGCCAAGATCGAGAGCGAACTCTCGGAGCTCAGCGACGCCGATCGCCTCGAAATGCTCCAGTCCATGGGCATGGAAGAACCCGCCCTCAACCGCCTCGCCCACGCCGCTTACCACCTGCTGGGCCTCCAAAGCTACTTCACCGCCGGCCCCAAGGAAATCCGTGCCTGGACCGTCCCCATCGGCTCCACCGCCCCCCAGGCCGCCGGCGTCATCCACACCGACTTCGAAAAGGGCTTCATCCGCGCCGAGATCTACTCCGTCGCCGACCTCGAGAAGCACAAGACCGAAAAGGCGATCAAGGAAGCCGGCAAAATGCGCATCGAAGGCAAGGACTACATCATGCAAGACGCCGATGTGTGCCACTTCCTCTTCAATGTCTAACAGCTTCTCCCCCGCTCCTGCGGGGGAGCGACTGTGCTAATTGTCAAGATGGATATGCGGGGATTTCAGTGTTT
>CAYHQQ010000008.1:92846-98081 GCA_964358855.1 uncultured Phycisphaeraceae bacterium | reverse complement strand
CCGCCGGCCCCCGGGCGCCGCCGCCGCGTGGCCCGCGGGGGCGGGCTTTGTTTCGGGCGGGGTCGGACGGGTGATCCAGTAGAGGGTGCCCGCGGTAAGGGCTAGGAGAAGCACGATCCCGACCCATGCGACGATGCGGCCGGAAGATTTGGGATTCGAGGGCATGGGAGAGGATACGAACTCTGGGTGGGGGTGGTCCGGGATCGCTGGGAGCCTGGGAACCCGCTCGCTGACGCTCGGGGCTCGTTGGCTAAGGGTTCGCTGACGCTTGGGACTTGTCGCCCTTACCATCGGCCCATGCAGCCTACTCAGCCCTCAAATCCGACCGCCGAACTTGCCAAGACGTACAGCCCCAGCGAGCACGAAACCCGGATCCGGGAGCGGTGGATGGGGGTCAAGGCGTTTGGGTGCGACCCGCAGCGGGTGATTGAAGGGAAGGCACAGCCGTACTCGATTTTGATCCCGCCGCCCAACGTGACGGCACGGCTGCACCTTGGGCATGCGCTGAACAACACGCTGCAGGATGTCTTGATCCGGGCCAAGCGGATGATGGGGTTTGAAACGTTGTGGATGGTGGGGACGGATCACGCGGGGATCGCGACGCAGGCGGTGGTGGAGAAGCGGCTTTGGGAAGAGGAGAAGCTGCGGAAGCACGACCTTGGGCGTGAGGTGTTTGTCGCGCGAGTGCAGGCGTGGAAGGACGACTACGAGACGCAGATCACGGATCAGTTGAAGTTGATGGGGTGCTCGTGCGACTTTGATCGTCAGCGGTTCACGATGGATGAGGTGTGCGCGAAGGCGGTGCGCGAGGCGTTCTTCCGGCTGTTTCGCGATGGGCTGATCTATCGCGGGAAACGCCTGGTGAACTGGGATCCCGCGCTGCAGACGGCGGTGGCGGATGATGAGTGCTTTGACGAAGAAATTGACACGAGCTTCTGGTACCTGAGGTATCCGCTGGTGCACTCCTCCCCTGCCGCAGGCGGGGGAGGTGTCGCGAGTCTTCGAGGCGACGGAGGGGGTGCGTCCGGGGTCCACGCCAGTGTCACCTGGGACGAACTCTCCCGCCTGGGCTACCCCGGCGCCGATCAGCACCCCGCCGACGAACCCGCCTGGGTCACCGTCGCCACAACGCGGCCGGAGACGTATCTGGCCGATACGGCCGTGGCGATCAATCCGCACGATCCGCGGGCGATCTCGCTGCGCGGCCTGTCGGTGAAGCTGCCGCTCGTCGGTCGCGTCATCCCGATCGTCGAGGACTCGTACGTCGTGCTGCCGGAGGCGATGGCGAGAAACGAGGAAGAGAAGAACGACCCCAAGGCCAAGTTCGCGACCGGATTTCTGAAGGTGACGCCGGGACATGACAAGAACGACTGGGAGCTTGGGCAGAGGCACAAGCTGCCGGTGATCAACATGATGTCGCCGGATGGGAACGTGTCGGACAAGCATGGGTGGACGGATGTGGGGTCGGCCCATTTGTTCGTCGGCCTGTCGATGATGGATGCACGGAAGAAGGTGGTGGCGGAGTTCAAGTCGCACGGCCTGCTGGAATCTGTGAAGCCCTACCGGCAGTCGGTGACGTACAGCGACCGGAGCAAGGCGCAGGTGGAGCCTTACCTGAGCGATCAGTGGTATGTGAGGGTGACGGATCCGAGGATGGCGGCCAGCGCAAATGCGGCGTTGGTTGCGGATCAGAGAACCGATCAGAGCCCGACGCGCAAGCAAGGGTCGGCGCACGTCGAGGCTGGGGCACCGAGTACTTCGGAGGCGAACGGAGAAGAGGATGCGAAGGGTGGCCGTACGCCTTCCCTCGCTAGCGCGTCGGGCTCTGACGGCGATGGCTCCATGCGGTTCCATCCGGACCGGTACGCCAAGACGTTTGAACAGTGGCACGACAACATTCGGGATTGGTGCATTTCAAGGCAGCTTTGGTGGGGGCACAGGATACCGGTGTGGAGCTGCGAATTGGAGTTTGAGGAAGGAGGATACTGCGCCGACGAGCACGCTTGCGGACTGGCGAGTGCTTTGACGCGAGCTCCCAACGATCGGCTCAACGACTCAGTCAACAAGCTTGCATGTGTCTTCTCGACGCCGATTGACCGGTGGCAACCCCTTCTTTGGTCCCCCGGAATGGAAACGATGCCGGAGGACGGCAAGCACATCGTCTATATCTGCCTCTTGACGGATGATCCGTCCGATTGGTGCGACGAAATAGGTTGCCCATATGACGTCCGAGAGGATCTTGCAAAGAACAACTTCGTTCAAGACCCCGACGTCCTCGACACGTGGTTTTCGTCGGCGCTTTGGCCGTTGTCGACGATGGGGTGGCCGGCACCCACTGAAGAGACGAAGGGGTTGTTGGAGGCATTTAATCCCAGCAGCACTCTTTGTACTGCCAGAGAGATCATCACCCTCTGGGTCAGTCGAATGACCATGTTCAATCGGTACTTCACGGCGAGTTCGGGAGACACCCCCTCCGGCCTCGCGGACTCGGCCACCTCCCCCGCCTGCGGCGGGGGAGGAGGGGTCGTGCCGTTCAGGGACGTGTTTATCCATGCGGTCATTCAAGACGGCGAAGGACAGAAGATGTCCAAGTCGCTGGGCAATGGGGTCGATCCGATCGACATCATTCAGACGCACGGGTCCGACGCGATGCGGTTCACGCTGTGCACGATGTCGACGCACACTCAGGATGTGAAGCTGCAGGTGGATCTCATCTGTCCGCATACCGGCGAGGTGTTCGCGCCCAAGATGGTGACGAACAAGGACGGCTATCGCGTGCCAGCGGTGATTCAGGACTCGCCCAAGGACAAATCCAAGAAGATGGTGACGGCCTACGGCGTCGCTTCTGGCGAGGTGAAAGCCTCGGCGGAGATGCCGCTGGCGCGGAACACCTCGTCGAAGTTCGACATGGGGCGGAACTTTGCGAATAAGCTGTGGAATGCGAGCCGCTTTGCGGTTTCGATTCTGGAGAAGAGCAAGCAGGCCGAGACGCCCGACACGCACGCGGGCTGGGCGGCCCACACCGACAGCGAGGATGGGCCTGATGAAGCGGCACAGGCATCGTGGAAGGATGTCAGCGTGGTCGACCGCTGGATGGTCTCGCGCCTGGCGACGGCCACCAAGGAGATGACGCGGGCGCTCGATGAGTTTCAGTTCAGCGCGTACGCCCAGACGCTTTACGACGTGATCTGGCGGGATTTCTGCGATTGGTACCTGGAGGCGATCAAGCCGACGGTGGCCAGCGACGCGAGACAGCGGACGGTGCTGTGGAACGCGATGGGCACGCTGCTGCGCCTTGCGCACCCCGTGATGCCGTTCATCACCGAGGTGATCTACGAGCGGCTCAAGGAGCTGCGGATGGGCGCGGGCGAGTTGCCCTGGATCGGGCTGGGTGCTCCGATGCATCAAGGGAAGGCGACCAAGGAAGGGCTGCTCTGCCATGCGGGCTGGCCACAGGTTTCGAGCGATGCGGTGAGTCCGGAGGCCGAGGCGGCGTTCGCTCGGGTGCAGGCCCTCGTGACCGCCATCCGCGAGGTGCGGGCACAGCAGAACGTGCAGCCCAAGCGGAAGGTGACGCTGAACTTTCCGGCGTCGATCGCGGCCTTTGTGACCTTGAACCAGACGCTCGTCGGCACTCTCGCCGGCATCGACGTCTTCTCGCAAGGCGACCCCAAGGACGAAGGCGTGGCCTTCGCGTTCGAGGGCTTGCAGCTTCGGGTCACGAACCTCGCCGACGCGGTCGACGCGGGTGCCGAGCGGGCCAGGCTCACCAAGCAGGTCGCCGACCTTGAGAAGTCCGCGGCGACCTTCGAAGGTCGCCTGGCCAACCCGGGCTACGCCGACAGGGCGCCGCCGGCAATGGTGCAGCAGACGCGGGACCAGCTCGCCAAGGTGATGAAGGACCTGGGGGCGGCAAGAGAGGCACTGGCGAAGCTGGGGTGAAACCGATGGGACTTATAGGTCGTATAGGTCCTATCAGTCCCATACGCATAAACTGGAGCATCATGAAGCCAGTCGACCACACGCCAACGGCTTGGAAATGGGCGGCCTGGACGCTTGCCGGACTGATCGGTCTGGCGGTGTCCTCGTGCTCGCCCTCGACCAATGTCGGGACGGCGAGCCCCGGGGCGGTCGCGGCCGAGCCCGCGCCGGCGGCTCCGCTGGTCGTGACCGACGAGGCGTGGACTTTTGACGACGCGGCGGGGAGGGTGTACCGCACGCCGAGCTACGCGATCTACACGACGATGTCGGGCGGGATGATCGTCGACCGGGCCCCGTCGTTTCTCGAGCACGCCCTCTCGAACTACACGAGCGCGATCGCCCCGTTGCCCCGGCCCACGCGGACGATGGAAACGTACCTGCTCTCGACCAAGGCGCAGTGGCAGAAGCTGACGCGGCGGCTCCTGGGCGATGAGGCCGATCCGTTCTTGCGGATCGAGCGGGGCGGGTTCAGCCACAAGGGGCGCGGCGTGTTCTTTGATATCGGGCCGCGTGACACGTTTGTGATCGCCGCCCACGAGGGGTGGCACCAGTACGTGCAGACGACGTTCCGCGAGACGATGCCGGTGTGGCTCGACGAGGGTGTGGCGACGGTGATGGAAGGGTTTCGGTGGGACCAGGCGGATGTGACGGTGCCCAAGTTCATGCCGTGGGCGAATCTGGAGCGGTGGCAGACGCTGCAGTGGACGAATCAGCGGGGCAACCTGATGCCGCTCAAGACGCTGCTGAGGACTACGCCGCAGGAGTTGATCACGGACCCCGGCAACGGCGGGGGCGATTGGGCGCCGCTCATGTACTACGCGCAGGTGTGGGGGCTGGTGCAGTTTCTTCGAGAGGCCGAGGAGGGCAAGTACGCCCTAGGCCTGCGCGAGATGCTGACGGACGCGGCGGCGGGGCGGATGGGGCGCCGGGTGGAGCAGGAGCTTGGGCGGGCCTCGGCCGACGCGTTTCGGATGCGCCGCGACGGCACGGTGGTGTTCGCCGCGTACATCGGGCGCGATCTGCCGGCGTTGGAGGGCGAGTACAAGGCCTTTGTGGCGCGGGCGACGGCACGCGGGAACCGGGCGAAGGTCGCGGCAGGAAAATCGCCGCTCGAACCCTGAGGAAATGTGAAACACGGAGGACACGGAGGGGCACGGAGGAAGGCAGAGAGTGTGTGATCAGGAATGAAATGCAAAGGCGGAAGGCGGAACTTGAAGGCGGAAGGCTGAATCAATTCCGCCTTCAGCCTTCAAG